>NZ_JBHZPD010000009.1:0-175078 GCF_042787955.1 Peribacillus sp. YIM B13477 | reverse complement strand
TTTACCTATGTTTTCGGAGAATATGATCCGATGATTGGAATGGATTGCAGCGGTTTTATCTATTGGGCCATGAAGGAGCAGGGCATTTCCCTTAAACGGGGTTCGGCAGCGGACTACTATTCCTTGCTGCCGAAACTCAGAGATCCAAAGGCGGGCGACTTAGTATTTTTTAGAGATACAGACTTAAGTCAAGAGATAACCCACGTCGGTATTTATCTAGGGGATGGTCGTTTTATTCATACAACAAGGAATACTGGTGTTCATATATCTGACCTTACTTCAAGTGATTTTAATAAGAAGTTCGAAAGTTTTGGGCAAGTTCAAATCAATATGGACTAAGATAGACACGAGAGAGTTAGACTACTTGGATTTTCTAGTCATATTATCTCCTTAAGGTAGGCAGTGTAACAAGATCACGAACAAACGATGTTACAACTACTATCTTGAGGGGTTTTTAATGTCTTAAAAAGGGCAAAGGTTTTGAGGAATATACAAATGAAAAGAAAATGCAAGTTGTTAAGTTTTATCGGTTATTAATAGATGTTTTAACTGCGATAAGAATCGAAATTGTGGATTAGAAAAAAAGTTGTACTGTTTATAGAAAAGAAAAACCGAAGTGACCTGATTTCGGTTTTTCTTAATGAACTAAATGGGCAGTAGTTGAAGAAAACTTTATTTTAATGGTTGTGGTAAAAATTTCAAGTTAATTTTAAGAAAATACTATTTTTGGAAGGAACTTACTATGGTATTGGAAACGAATATTTAAAGATTAATCGAAAGATTTAGCCTTGAAGATAAAGCGGTAAGTCATTTTTCGAAAGGAAAATACATTGAACTCATAATAACGAGTCTGTTGCGGTAATAGTAAAGCATTTGAGTGGAAATATGATTTCACAAGGTGAATGACTTACTTCAGACCGAGAAAAGGGATAGAGAAATCGTGATGAAGAATTTATAGAAGAAATATCTTCAAAATCCGAGCTAACTATTGTTTGGGAAAAGGATGGAAAATCCTAATTGATATATACTTCAGAAAAAACCTGTTTTCTTAACGGGTGCCAGAGAATTTTATCTTGGTATAATCCATATGGAAATTTTAATTTACTTTCATAATTTCTGGCACCAGCTTTTCTTGGTGAGATGATCTTAGATCCTTTTACTATATTCATCGATTTCGGTTAACATAGCAGCTGTTTTTCTTACTCTTCGAGTTGTTGAGCCTAAAACTTCCCGCAATCGAATGGCTTTGATCCTCTTGTCCCTATATCCTTAAACAATGCTTGTCTCGTTCTTTCCCTTACGTTATGAATGCGTATACTTCCAATTTTTGTGCGATTAATTGAATATTTAAAAAACATTTGTTAGTTTCTGTAGTTTTATATTAGATTCTGTGGTTCCTGTGATAAATTTAAGGTGTTTTTGTAAGAGAAAATACGAAAAAAACAATATATGTGTTTTGGGGTTTTATGGTATGCAAACTTTAAAGAAACGGTAGAAAGAAACTTTATAATTCTTGCAAATGGAAACAAACTTAAGAGGAGAAACCAATATGAATCATCTACAAAAGCAAATACTTTCTTTCCTTGAGGAATGCAATAGAGAAAGATGTGTAAGTAAAATTGCTGAAAAGTACGATAAAAATCTTGAAGTGGTAAGGGCTGAGTTAGTAATACTTGCGAACAAGAAGCTCATAGCTATCAAAAAGAGTACAACTGGGAAGATAAGCAGAGCAACGATAAGTCCAAAAGGTAAACAGTGCTTCAGGGAAGCTACTGCAATTAAGGGTTCAGTCCAAGAGCAAATCAATGAGTTGAAACAAAAGTTGTCAGCTCTGGAAGCCTCCTTCATACGTGCAAAAGAGAATCCAACTGGGGAGAATAAACAGTCACTATTGGATAATGCGAATACGGTTCAATCAGTGGCTTATGGATTAAACTCATTCTTTAAAGTTGGATTGGATACCTTAAAGTAAACAATAACCTCAGAGGATAATCAGGGAACTCTTGTACATTACATCATCAGGGACAAAACAGGCTAGCTCATGGGTATATTGTCGAGGTGAGCTAGTTAATGAGATCCACCAAAAAAGGTCCGAGCCTGGTGGTATTGTTATCATCCATTATTTATTGTCACCCCCTTAAGGGAGCGACAGTCTGTGATGCACCGAGGCCGTTGGAGTCAGACTAACGAATGGGCTCTATTGACACCATAGTTCATCGCTTACTCACCCAGCCATAGAATGAGTATGGACGATTTTCCACGATTTTCATTCTCTGTGGTGGAGCGTTGATTTTTGCGCTTAATGGATATGGCTGACAGGTGCTTTACTTCATTATCAGGAGCTGATCGGCATCTCCTTTTTAGTGAAAGGAAAAGAGTAAAAAGAATTAAAGGAAAATGCACTTTATTAAAGACTGTCATCTTCCCATGCCCTACATAATCTCATATATTGTGTTTTTCTATTGGAGTTTCTTCTTGTTGATCTGCTTTCTTCATTTGTTGTTGAGCTTGAGAACTATATGATACTATCTGTTTTTTTAATGAGTTTGAAGCTAGATTTGCTGGGCCACCTTGTGGGGAATTTTGAAATGGAGATACGAATTAAATTAATTGAGAAACTTCTTGATGAATATTTGCAAGCTCTTGTCCTAATTCAATACCAGTAAAGGTTGCTACAGATAGTTGAGTGTCCATTTTTTTTTGCTGTTGATTGTTTTTTGACATAATAGAAAACCTTATTTAGATAAATTATGGCTAAGGGCAGAATAGCTTAATAAAAATAGGTAGATTAAGTGTGTTCAAGAAGGAATAGTTTGTGGAGTAATGAAAATAGAGAGTGTTATGTAGAATAATGATGTATAAAATATAACAAACAAAAGAAAAAACCAGTTTTATTAGACTGGCTTTTTCATCTTAATATAACACTTTGTTAAATTCGGTTTTTGAGACTTACATGCTCAATCATACGCTTCATTGCCTGAATTTGCCCCATATGAGTCGCTTCATGCATTAATGTTAAACCTGCAAGTTCTCCAACAGTCTTACATCCTAGGAATGGTGTATCCAAATCTTGATCTAGCTGTTCAGGAGGAATTTGCTTTAAACGAGTTATTTGATCTTTCAACTGTACAACCAGCTGATCCATAGCAGGTATATTCCCTGTCCAATCGGCTGGTTTTGTGCCATTCCCAAATAACTTTATATAATTCGTGGGAAGATGGGTTGTTGCATTCGGGAAACCAAACATAGTTTGTTCTGTAATTGTCAAAACGTGACCAGTATGCCAATGAATTGTGTTATTAAAGCCATCTGGCTGCACATCGTTTAGTTCCTTAGAAATGGACTCTACATTCTTGATGAAGTATTCTCTCGTCATCTCAAATTGCTTAAATACAAGTTGATTCATGTTTTCTCCCCTCTCACTAACAAAATCATCCATATTATACCAGTAAATACCGAAAAAGAATATGGTTTGAATTTCCTGAAATTAGCTTTATTTCAACCGGTTAATGTTCCGCAATAGGGAGCGATCTTTTATTGAGAATCGCTTTACTTATAGAATTATATTATTAGCATTCTTACAAAAATAAAAAGTCCCATGAGGTTTTCACGATAATTGTTATACAATTGTAAAATTATACGGTTTCATTTGCGATATAATGGAAATTATTAGAAATGTATTCTGGTGTATGAATATTTACATTTAGAGAGCTATTCATTCTTCAAATTCTAGAATTAAAAAGGATCCTAAAAATTCCTGAATAAAGATGCCCTCAAAAGAATTAACTACTAAAGTAATGTTTGAGGGTAAAGTGATTAAAAAGGAGGGGAATTGTTTTTGACTATAATAGATATTGACCAATTGCTTTTTGCTACTGAAGAACTTGCCGAAGAGTCAATTCCATTTCATCTCGATGCATTTGATATTGATCAATTATTAGATAAAACGGATAACTGGTAAAGAAAAGCATACGTGAAGTGAACTGCACCCCAATGGAGGTTGCAGTGGGGGTGGTCAATTTAGAGATGCAATTGGCTGGCTGGCTTCATCGCTCCTTTAACGATTGGTTTTGTCATAGACGCTTTCGATGGATCGTTTAATGGAGCTGCTTGGTTATTGGTTTCATTCGGAGTCGTTTGTTTTATCGCTTTCATGACCTTGAAATCGGGTAAGGAAAATTTCATGACTGAACATCCACAAACAATTCCTGCTGTAAAATAGTTTGAAAACAATGCAGGAAAAAGTGGGTATGATTTATAAAAGTTTGTTCGAAATCATATATAGATAGTGCAAAAACTCTACCGGTTAGATCTTGAAAGCCTGATGTTACTGAATTTCAGCTAACAGGGCTTTTTATTTTTTTATACGCCATTAGCAATAATATTAATCAAACAGTATGGCCCTGGCATTTTCCATGATGAATATATAACTTTTCTAATGTCTGCAATTAATCTAAGTGGTGGACCTGTGAAAGGGAAATGAATATACCAGTATCGTTCAGTAGAGTCCGAGGGAAGCACTAAAATTCTAAGTTTTTATTAATGTATAAATTTGGTAAAAACAGATTGAAAATAACCAATGTTTTTAGGGAGGAAGCAAATGAAAGTAAATAAAATACATCATGTTGCAATAATTTGTTCTGATTATGAAAAGTCAAAGAACTTCTATGTAAATATTTTAGGGTGTGATATCGAGAAGGAAACATATCGGTCAGAAAGGAAATCTTATAAATTGGACTTAATCGTTGGAGGGGAATATCAGCTGGAATTGTTCTCATTTCCTGATCCCCCGCATCGTCCTAGTTATCCTGAAGCTAGGGGGCTTAGACATCTTGCTTTTGAAGTGGAAGATATTAATCAAGCGATTGAAGATTTAGAAAAAGAAAACATTCCAGTCGAACCAATCCGTGTTGATGAGTTAACAGGAAAAAGGTTCACTTTTTTTAGTGATCCGGATGATTTGCCTCTTGAAATATATGAAAAATAGGATGAGGTTACCTCTATTTCTTAAGTTGATTTCAAAGATGAATACGATGATTTAAAGAGGTTACTTATATCAATTAAACTATGAAGATTCCCTATGATATGTCGATACCATTAAGTTTGATCAACTTGTATTCCATATTTCGATGAGAGCTGAAATAATCACCGGCTATACTATCTGTAGATTGATCATTTAAATATGTCAGGAGATAAAAAAATGAATGTTTACAAATTTACAGTGTTGATACTTTTAACGACATTTTTGATGGGTTCTTCTTTTGCAGTAGTTAAAATTGGTCTACCGTATTCATCCCCATTATTATTAGCAGCATTACGCTTCACACTTGCCGGACTCATAATGGCGATAATCGTAATCTTTTTAAAAAGACCGCACCCAAACTCTAAAGGGGATTGGATAAAAATGCTCATTATCGGCACTTTTCAAACAGCCGGAGTAATGGGGTGCATTTTCCTGAGTTTACGCACGATTACAGCAAGTGAATCCTCCATTCTTACATTCACGAACCCGTTGCTTGTTGTTGTTTTCGGTACGATTTTTTCACAAACACGCTATAAACTATATCAATGGATTGGTGTTTTATTAGGATTAGTCGGAGTAATTATAACGATGGGCGCGCAACTTGAATTCAAGGTTGGTATTCTTTTCGGCATTCTTTCTTCTGTTTTCTGGGCGATTTCCACTTTATTGGCGAAAAAATGGGGGGCGATTTCCGATACATGGGTATTATCTGCCTATCAGATGCTTTTTGGCGGTTTACTGCTTTTACTTGGCAGCTTTATTCTTGAAAAACCATTTTTCATACTGAATGGCAATTCGTTGTTCATTTTATTATGGTTAAGTATCATGTCATCGATCGTGCAATTTGCTGTTTGGTATTACCTTTTACAAAAGAGTGATCCCGGAAAAACAAGTGCCTTTTTATTTTTGGCACCTTTCTTCGGTGTATTATCAGGGTGGGCACTATTAGGTGAACAGATATACACTACACTCTTGATTGGCGGACTGTTTATCATCATTGGCATCTATCTTGTAAATAGCAATTTCCAAAAGGAAAATAAATTAGTTAAAAGAGCTTTATAGTAATCGTAGATCTAAGCCGCTAAAGACAGAAATTCCCTCATGGTGAAAAAGAATCTTTCTTTTTCATCATGAGGGATTAAATTATACCTCTATGCAAAAAACTTCTTTAAATCCTTCTTTCCCTTTCGGTGTGACTTTTACTGCGCGAATAGATGGAACACGGACTATCCAGCCTAAATCAAATAAATGTGTAAGAAGCCCATTTCCTAAAGCTCCGCCAAGATGATGGTGACGTTCACTCCAGTCTAAACATGAGTGGGAAAATGAACGGCGTTTTCTTCTTAAATCAAGTAAATCGACGCCGAATTCTGAAAAAAAATGATCTCCTTTGGGTGTAACTGTAAACTCTCTCTCTTCTTTTTTCAAATATCCGGCTTTCAACATCGATTCAGTTAATTGGACGCCTAGTTTTCCTGCCAAATGATCATAGCAAGTTCTGGCTTCCTGAAGCATTTTGACCTGACTTGATTGTTTTAACGACCGAACTTCAGGAGGTGGGGAAATGGCAAGAAGCGATTCCAAAATGTGCGCAATTTCTCCATTTGCTAGCTGATAATAGCGATGTCGTCCCTGTTTTTCAACAATAACAAGGTTTCCTTCCACTAACTTAGAAAGGTGAAAGCTGGCAGTTTGAGGGGTTATTGCAGCCATCAACGCTAATTCACCTGCCGTATGAAAACGCCCATCCAGGAGACTTGCAAGTATTGTTGCACGTGACGTTTCCCCAAGGAGGGAGGCTATCTCCACCATATTTGGATTTATACTCAAAATAGTTACCAACCTTTCTGCCGATAGATTAGTTAATAAGCTGAACGCCAATTAATCAGCATTAAAAATAAGTAAACTTATACTTCCATTATACAGTACCGCTGTCCCAGGATATTCGGTATATTCACGATTCCTGCTTTAAAAAAAGAATATTGGACCCAACAATAAAATGGAAAGCGTTATTTCTAAACATTAATTTTGATTCGTCTCTACAAGGATTTTTTTGATAAAATGCACGTGATAAATTGGTTGCTTTTTTGGGGAGAGATTAATTCAGGAGAGGCTAAAGAGAAGACTGTAAAGAAGAAAGACTGTATACCATTGGATAAGCGTTTTTTACTGAAGTATATTCTTTGTAAACTAGGCATACATTTTTACATGTTCACTAACAGTAAACGTTCATAATAGTCTTGGAATAAATACCGGTGAATAGTCCCTTTTGTGAATTTAGTAGTTAAATAGGAGGGAATGAAGCGTATGAAAATGTCAGACGTTGGATTTAAAGGTCAAGTTTTTGGATTTATAAAGTTCACACCTTTTGTGGAAAGTTTTTTGTCTGGAGATTTATATATGAATAATTTCAAAAAGTATATTGATATAGAAAGTGCTTCAGGAGAAAAAGGTGTAGGAGACAAATTTGAAGCAGCACATGTTTTTACGGAATTAACCATGAATTTCTTTACTCAAGATACCAATGAATTAATAATGTCGGGGCGAACTAAAAAATTGAATTTCAGAAAAAATATAAATGAAAAAAGACCATTATATTGTATGTTTGCAATTATTGGCGATATGTTAAAAGTGGTTAACGAGGATGAAAAATATTACTATACCAAATTTGATTTACCTAATGAACAAATCGATAAAATGATCAGGGAGTTCGGAGACAGCTTGATTTTTGTTACCCCTTCGCAATTTATTGACAGAATTACTAGAACACTCAATGAAAAAGGTTATGCTTACAGAGGGGGCTTGGTAAAATACGATGATTATAACATCAATTCCTCAGCAAGGATGAGCTCTTATAAAAATCAAGGGACTGATATTTATTTTTGGAAAGATAGATACTTTGAAAATCAATATGAATATCGCATAGTTCTCACAGATCAAGAAGTTGATGAAGCCTTAATTGTGAACATAGGTGATATTTCAGACATTAGTACTATTTTTAATGCAAATGAATTTTTCAGTGATAAATTTGAAATAAGATTACGAAAGAAAGGAAATCTAAGCATCCATTAAATTGGGTGCTTTTTATATTTGCAGGATTAGGTGTGGAAATATCTATAAATCTGGACTACTTTTCATATCTTTAATTTTAAACCATTTATGGATCTTTTAAGTGACCTCCATTCAATAGAATCCAAAATACAGCAAAACTACCCTGAAAATGACGACTTTCCTCTATATTATTTATAAAAAACAAAAAAGTATCATTCGCTTTTAGATCATAGGGACCATGGTATCAAAACGCGGAAATATACTAAATATCGGCAACGTAATTGCAATGGTGATTATTGTATAAGCTCTATCACTTAATAAGATTGTTTTGATTTCTGCTGCAGCTATTTGATCCGCTCTTATAGGGGAGTGACTTTTGAAGGTGCTTCCGTGTTTGGCTCAACAGCTACCCTTTGACTAGGCTAATACGCATCAATCGCAACCTGTTCATCAAACGAAATCCCATTTTAGTTGTAGGGGAAGTAATGATTTAATGCCGACTTTATTGCTTTTATTTTTAACAGCAAATTACTGGAAATCTGATGTAAAGTCGTGTAATCTACAAAAGTATGTTTTTTTCCAAATCGTAAAGGGGGACCATAATTGAGTTCAACAAATCGTAAACAGACAACAATTGTTGCTCTTTTGCTTGCGGGTACATTCATTGCGATCTTGAATCAAACTTTAATGATTACCGCCATTCCTCCTGTAATGGAGGAGATGAATGTTACGGCAAATAGTGCACAGTGGCTAACAACCGTTTTTATGCTGGTTAATGGGATCATGATCCCTGTTAGCGCGTTTTTACTGGAGCGCTTTACCACCAGACAGCTTTTCCTTTCCGCGATGGGGATATTTGCTATTGGTACATTGGTAGCGGGGCTGGCTCCAAATTTTGGAATGCTGCTGCTAGGAAGGATGATTCAGTCGAGCGGAGCAGGAATCATGCTCCCGTTAATGCAAACAGTCTTCCTAATGATTTTCCCTGTTCATAAACGGGGTGCAGCGATGGGACTGGTCGGGCTGGTCATTTCCTTCGCGCCGGCTATTGGTCCCGCTTTATCTGGCTGGGTTACGGAGACCTACTCATGGAGGGTGTTATTCTTTATCATTCTTCCAATTGCTATTATTGATATCATAGTTGCGTTCTTCGCTTTAAAAAATGTAACAGAAGTTACACGGCCTAAAGTGGATGTGCTTTCGATTGTTTTATCTTCCGTAGGTTTCGGTGGATTATTGTATGGATTTACAGCTGCAGGTAATTATGGCTGGACAGACGGGAGTACCATCATATCCCTAGGCATTGGAACAATTTCACTTGTTTGGTTCATAAACAGGCAATTGCGATTGAAGCATCCAATGCTGGAGTTCCGTGTGTTCACGTATTCATTATTCCCGATTGCTATCATTATTGGAGCCATTACATTTATGGGTCTGATCGGCGCCGAAACGCTCATCCCGCTATTTATGCAAAACATGCGAGGATTTACTGCGTTTGAAGCTGGATTAGCGATACTTCCTGGAGCACTTATTACCGGAATAATGTCCCCGTTCATTGGACGTATTTTTGACCGGGTTGGGGCCAGGTGGCTGGTTATTGGCGGATTACTCCTCATAACCGCTTCCTCCTTTACTTTTATCGATGTTGGTCCATCGACAAGTTTTACATTTATTATGGTCATGTACAGTATTCGGATGTTCGGATTAGCCATGGTTATGATGCCTGTTTCAACGGCCGCCTTAAACCAGCTGCCTAAACGGTTAATCGCCCATGGTGCAGCAATGGATAATACGATGAAAATGATTGCCGCATCTGTAGGTACGGCAATACTTGTTACTGTGATGACATCAGCTACCGAAAATGCTCAGCAGCGTCCCGAGATAGTCCATCCTGATATGTATGGCGCGCAAATCTCATTTATTGTCATCGCTGTACTTTCGTTAATTAGCTTCCTCATTTCTTTTAAAATAAAGGATCAAAAATCAGCAGGAAAAGAGTTCGGGGAGAAGAATTAAATATTTGAATATGAGTTTTTTAACTTAAAAAGAATCACAATATAGATTTCATCTACTTGTGATTCTTTTTAAACTATATCTCCTATTTTCGTCGCCAGGCTCCTCACCTTATTGAACTTCCTCAGTTTCTCGCCAATACCCGATTTTCCATAGGTTTCATTTTGATGTATGTTACGAATAAACGAAGTAAGTTAGGGACATTAAAGCATCGTGAAATAACTTTATTTTTTACTATGTTATGAACATTTACCAACGCCGCCCTTTGAGGCATTCCCTCACCTGTCCTTTCATTCCTTCGTCATGCCTTTCTAAGGGATTCTAAAAAAGAGGGGGAAGAAGTCATCCAGAAGATTTGTTCTCCCTCTTTTATCATTTTCTTTATAAAAAGAAGAAAACATCATGAATTAAATGTAGGTGTAATATTATCTTTTATTAAATCTGGACTATTTTTCAAATCCTTAATCTTTAACCACAAAACTGGTTCATTTAAGAGCGCGCCATTCTTTAAACAATTTGAAAAAAAGAAGGCGTGATTTTGGAAGTGATCGATCACCCACGTCTCCAATATCGTGTAAAATTTGGCCAGGCGGAAGCAATCTTGTATCATGAGGAATTGACGAATGGGAACCAACGGAATGTTCCAATAACAGGAACGGATAATCAAGAAGGATGGGAGGGGGACAAAGTGGAATGGTATACACAAGGAAGTAGCTGATTTATTAGGCGTATCCAAGGCAACGGTCTACCATTATGGAAAGCAGAAGAAAATCATTAAAATTCGGGACCCCCATCGATTACATAAAGAGGCCCGTTATGAAAAAGCGGAAGTGGATCGACTAGTATATGAAAAGCAATCTTTCCCTACTGGTATGAGTCCAAATGATGTTGCAAGGAGATTGGGGTTATCTGTTCAAAGTGTTTATAAGTATATACAAGATGGTTCAATAAAAGCTGATGCCTTCCCTTATGGTGATGAAAGAATTACTTATGTAATTTCGGAAACAGCCTATCATGAAGCTGAGAAATCACTCAAACCATCTGAAATACAGCGACCAAAAAAATATGAATATTATGATTCGAAAAATGACATTGCTTTGTATCAAAGATTTCATTCATCTAAAATACCAGAGGCACGTGTGGTTCGTAATGAAGAAAATGTATTTGGTTTCTACCTACCCAATATCCAAAAGTGGTTGACGTATGAAGAAGGAAATAAAATTTATACTTTAAAGCCATCATATTCGAACCACCAACCTACTTTGGATTATAAAGGCTATGTTGAGCTTCAGGTGCCAAAAAATGAAGTTGTATTTTATCCTTTCATTGACTATTTATATAAAACCTGAGGTGTGGAAAACATAAGAATGAGAGAACAAGATAGTTCAGTTTTACTCTTCATCAGGGCAGGGGAAAAGCCGTTAATATCTGAGGGTTTGGTATTGCTGATATTTTGCCGTTCTTATTCAAAGGAGAAATGCATCATGAAGATGATACTTTGATATTACGTAGTCCAAATAGAAAAACTAGTTTTGAATTACCTATCGAATTGTTAGAAACAATTTCAGATTTAGCTGAACAAGAAGGGATTAGTATCAGTAAATGGGTTGAGAACAAATTATCGTCGATAATAAAATAACTATAAAAAAATTATTTTATTATCGAAACTAAAACAAAACTTTATATTCAACAAGGTAATTATGATGAAAAGCAACTTAATTGTAAGACATTAGTCTAGAAAATGGCGGTATGTATCCGCTTCAAATCCATTAAAAAATCCAAAAAGGTTCGGTATGAAAACTTTCCGAAACCTTTTTGGGAAAATTGGGCTCTATAAAACAGAGCCTATTACCTTTCACAAGCATAGTTGTCTTTATCGCGGTCCATACGAGGTACATAAGCAGGATGTCCAGCTGGAACGCCGTTTGGATATGTATCTCGTAAATCTGTACAGTTTGCAAATCCTCCCTTTCTCCTGACGATGTACAGTATGAATCGACTTGTAAAAATATACGTATTGAATTTGTTGGTAAACATTTGTTTTTGTACCCTCTCCTTCTTCCACGACATCTTTCTTGCATTTATGTAGGTTTACAAAAGACGATAGTAAAGACATACATAGTAGAGACCAAAAAGCCCCCAATGTGGTTCCCTGGGGGCTTTTGCTTTCTTACTATTATCTCGAAAACGGTAAAAAAATGTGGTTTTGGATAGATTTAAGGGGTGACTGTAACTCTACTAATATGTTATGATAATTAGGTATATACCCTATTTAAGGGTTGGTATTTTTTGGATTATTGAAAAATGCCAAAAAAATAGCCTTCAATGGCTTTTTTTTGCTGTGTATTTTGTAATTACAGGGTGAGTATTGTCAATACTGTTAATATAGAAAAATATGTATTGACACCAACTGACCCAAATGGTTAAGTTTAAAAAAATCGATTGAAAGGTAGTTGGTTTTATTGGATGTTTGTTTCAATTTAATACTCTTACAGCTTCTTTCAGTTAGAAAGGAGACTGAATCTCTATGAACAGACTATTTGATTTGTTTCTCGGATTAGTGGTCGGTGCTTATTTTAGCCCAATCTTAATCCTTTTTGGATTCACTGTGCACTGGGCCGTAATCGGTTTAGTATTCACAGGGTTGCTTATTCTTTCCAGAAAAGTTGGCAGACTTCTTTGGAAGAAATTTATTAAAACAGTAAAAGAAGAACTACAAGCTTAATTTTCAATGATGATTTTTCCTCTCGTTCCTGGCAGGGATCGGGGGGGAGTTTTATCAATAAATGTTAATGTTAATGTTAATGTTAATGTTTACTTTCTAGACAATCATATCGTAGTTCAGTATTTTTTTCAACATTCAGCGCAAAAAAGTTATACACGTTTCATACACATTTTTAAAACATATTGGTAAGCATTTTTTCAATACCTATTTTTATAGACGTTTCATACACATTTTTAAAACATATTGGTAAGCATTTTTTCAATACCTATTTTTATACACGTTTCATACACATTCTTAAAACCTATTGGTAAGTATTTTTTCAATACCCTATTTTAAGAGTATAATCACCTTTCACAAAACTTATTCGCCCAATTATATGTTTTCGATCCTAAGCGAATGCTCTTTCCTATTTCCAATGGGAAAAGACGCGGGTGCCTGGCACGATCAACAACAAATATTCGTCCGATACATTCGAGAATGTCGTCGAATTCCATGAAGGATTGATTTATTCGTTCAATAATTTCAGGGAATTGATGAATAAACAACAGGGTTTGATCTCGATGCCTGGAGAAGGTTGAAGGATAAAAGGGAAAAGCAAAAGGAACTATCTCAAACCGAACAAAAAGTGATAGATACCATCGTTAAAACGTGGCCAAACGGGGTAAAAAAGAAGTTCAGCAGCCGTTCCCTGAACGCTTGCAGATCGCTAGATTACAAGAAGCTTATCCTCATGCGGGGACGTAAACACCTTGAATAAAGGTTGGAGTAATTTTGTTTTTTGGACAAGAGTACTATTAAGCTCGGAGAACCGTACCATTAGTAATTGAGGTTTTAGCAAATAAGATATTTAGGTGTAACTCATATAAAAAACTTATTACGGCTATTTATCACTAGTTTCCTAATCTAAATATAAAATAAGAATGAGAAGGAGGGACAGTGTTGATTGAATTAAAGAAAGAGATTAAATGGAATTCTTTTGAGATTTGTATAGATGGTAATTCCTATACAGATGATGGGATTTTTGAAATAACATCAGATGATTTTTTAATTTTCTCTGAAAGTAGGTATAAAGAAAAGACTAGAAATGGTTTAATTGATGCGCTAAGTAACGCTAAACGAGCAATTGATTGTCAAGTTGATTGGATTATTTCGTACCTAGGATATGATTATATGAATTTTAAAGAAGAAAAGTATCCATATTTGAAGAAAGCAATCGAAGAATTCGAAGCTGAATTAAATCCATATATAAATTGCTCATTTAAATTAAGATTTATTCAAGCTTTAGAAATTGCTCCTACATTTTTAATATCAAAAATACGTGAGATAAGAAATAAAATGGAACATAATTATATTTTACCGAATGAAGAGGAAGTAAGAGAGGCTATTGAAATTGCAAAATTGTTTGTAAATGCAACACAAAATATAGTCTTACACAAAAATACTACAAATTATTTTCTATATAACACAAATACAAATAAACTGACTGATAATTATAGTTTTCCAACCCCAAATATTGGTGTGTCATTTGGTTTTATAAAAGAAGGTCATGCTCAAATAAAAGTTAGGAGCAGTCTTACAGAAGACAAATTTATTTTTAATGCTGAATGTAATGAATATATTTATTTTGTAAAAACTGCACTTACAAATAAATTTTATTATTTACCTTCTTTATTCGGTTGTGATATAGAAAGGGAACATATAAAATATGAAATTACGTATGCATAGTTTTGGTATTCTATAAAAACATAACCCAATTAGATATATCACTGAGAACCGTATCATTAATTATTTTAAACCTAAATTTATTGAAGTCTAGTTGACGTTTTGTAGCAAGCAACCAACAATAATTTATATTTTCATTTTTAAACAAACGGGCGCGATTCTTAAAAAAGGTTCGCTTTTCTTCTTGAACTATCAGCATAGCTTTTGAACAGAGCCAATAATCATAAAGTGGTTAGGAGACAATAAGTAGCCAATGATTCAATAAGAGATGGCTACTTTTGTTTTTGTTAAAGGGGATATTCTTATTTCTAAAAGTAATTTTAAGTAATGCTAATGAATTTGGCAGCATTAAAATGCGGAATTTTAGTTTCTTCCCTTAACCCAATAACTCTTGCGTGTTCTAATATTCTTTCCTTTGTCCAATAGTGGTTTGTGATGACAAGGCAAAGCTTGCACAGTTGCCTGAGCACTGCATGGGGAGACGAAAATTGTCACTCATCAGGGGAAGATTAAACGCGTTAAGTTTGATGAGGGGGAAGAACTTTAGGAGGAAGACTATTATGCCTGAATTATCATATATTGGAATAAATCTACTAATGATTGTAATGTCAATTTTGAATTTCTTACTAACAAAGTCACAAAATGAGAGTATCGTGGAATTAATTAGACCATTGATAATGGTGCTACTATTAATCAATTTGTTGATTTGGATTGCTGGTTTTGCACAACGTAAAATAGATAATTGGTTAGAGAAAAGAAGGCAAAAAAATTATTCTTTGCTTACATGGCTAGGAGATACTAATGTATCCCTTGACTTGTTTGATGATTTATCAAATATAAAAACGTTTAATCATGAAGATTTTTATAAAAACTATATGATGGTAAAGAATAAAATCAAAGAATATTTCCCCACTAATAATCAGTTAAAAGGTTTGAAATTCTATCTAGAAACTAGAAATGAAAGTTCTAAATTCAATGCAATATTTAAATCTACACAAACAATATTAATAGCTATCATTATTCCTTCTATTCTTACTATGATAAATTTCTCATTAAAAAATTCAACCATTTTTTTAAGTACTATAACTTTTGTTGCCTTTTGGTTTTTGTTATTAAGAGCGATTGATTCTATGGGAAAAGAGACTGATAAGATGAAGGTTATGTTAAGGCTAGTTAATGGGTGTATTGAGGAATCAGGTTGAATTTTGATAATAATTTTGCATAGTAAGAGAAAGTTATCGAAAGAAGGTGCCTAAAGATGAAAGAACTTACAGAAAAGGTTTTACAGTTTCGTAATGAGAGGAACGGGTCACAGTTTCATAATCCAAAGGACTTGGCTATTTCGCTTTCATTGGAAGCAAGTGAATTACTAGAGAATTTTCAATGGAAAACTAGTGAAGAGGCTATTGAAGAGCGAATGAGTGATATTAAAGGTGAATTAGCTGATGTTATGATCTATAGCATATTGTTAGCCAATGAACTGGGGATTGATCCGAAAGAAGCAATACTACAAAAGATCAAAAAAATGGATTAAAGTATCCGGTAGATAAAGTCTTTAACTCGAAGAAAAAATATTCAGAGTTATAAATAGGGAGAGAGAATAATGAACCATGTGATATTACAACCTTCAGGCGGAGCAGGGAAGGCTAACTTTGATAATACTATAAAAAGTCCGGTTCCTTTAGAAAAAATTATTCCTTTCTTGGACGAGAAGGATGTTCAAGCGGTCTCCTCTTATTATGAAAATGGGTTAGTACCTGTCTGGGGTGTTACCCCTGGTGCAAGTGATACTAACCGAAATAAGTGGGATAGAATACATACAGGTGACATCGCCTTATTTACAGCTAATATGAAAATTTTCGCATCTGGAACAGTAACTCATAAGTTTCATAGCCAGGAACTTGCTCTGGAACTATGGGGTTGGAAAGAAGAAGGAGTGACATGGGAGTATATCTATATCCTTGATGAAATTGAAGAACGAAATGTACCTATTCAACTGTTGAATGAAGCAATAGGCTATTCTACAAATAAGGCGGTAATGGGATTTACAGTTTTAAATGACGAGAAAAAACAATATATTGTTGGATACATTTAACTTTCAAAGTGAAGTTTATCAACCATCGGTTTCTAAGGAAGAATATAAAGAATCCATTTTAGAATTGGATACATCGAAACCTTTGGATACATCGAAACCTTTGGATACTAAAAGTGTAACGTATAGAAGAACAGAACAAGCTTTTTTGAGGAAATATTTATTTGCTAATAAAAAACTAGGAACTTGTGGGGTTTGTTTAAAAGAAATGCCTGTGGAATTTCTTGTTGCAGCACATATCAAAAAGCGGTCGGAATGCACAGATGATGAAAAAGCAGACTTTAAAAATATTGTAATGCCAATGTGTAAATTCGGTTGTGATGATTTATATGAAAAAGGTTATATAACCGTCCAAAATGGGTTAGTTGTTTCGCATAGATCTATTTCTAGTATTCATTTGGAAAATTACATTAATAGTATTAGAGGGAACAGATGTGTTTATTGGAATAGCAATTCAGAGAAGTTTTTTAATTGGCATAACGATCATCATTTAAAATGAATATAAAAAAGTCCTTAGAATCCAGTAGAACCTTTATTTTATTCCTAGTTTCTTCATATTTGGTATATAAATGAAAGAACGTAATTAATTTGCCCTTCTTCTCCGAGAGGGGCTTTTATTATAGGCTCTGTTAAACAATGATGGATCTAAGGATGTCCCAACAACTAAAGTAGAACGTAATTTAGCAGTATGAAAAATCGTATGTATCACAAGCTAAAAGAATTAAAACACAGCAAAATTATTAAAGACGAAAGGTTGATTCATATGTCACTTTCCATGAGAAGGATAACTCGATCTGCATCAAGTACAGTAGATCATTTAAGAGAAGCCGCGAAGAAGACTGAGGAACAAGCAAGACAGGCTGCTGAAAAGGCAGCAGAAGAAGCAAGAAAACAAGCTGAGGAAGCACAGAAAGCAGCAGAAGAATTAGCTCGTCAAGCTGAAGAAGAAGCAAAAAGAAAAGCTGAAGCTTTGGCTGAACAGGCCAGAAAAGTTGAAGAAGAAGCAAAAAAAGCAGCAGAAGCTATAAAAGCAGCAGAGGAAGAAGCAGCGCGTTTAGCTATAGAAGCAGCCCAAAAAGCAGCAGATGAACTTAAAAAACAAGCAGAAGCTGTTGTAAAAGATCAAATTCAGCAGACTCTCAACTCAGTAGTTGGAGATGTAGAAAAGTTTACTGAAGAAGGACAGAAATTTGTAAAACAAATCCAAGATGAAATACAGAACTTAATTGAATTGGCTAATATTGATGCTTTGAAACGAAAGCTGCTTGATAAGGCTGAACAACTAAGTGAGGAATATCTGACAAATAAAATTCAACCTCTTGTTGAAGCTATTCAATTAGCAGCAGTACCAGATGTGAAGTTAGATTTACAAACGACCGAGATTAGAGTAGAAGTATATATTTATTTTTTACTGTTAGATGATAAAGACAAAGATGCTGGCACAAATGCTATAGCTGTATTAACAACTGACTTAAAGCAAAGTATAACTAAACTAAAAATACCTGATGTACATGTACAATTCACATTTAATAAGGATAGATTAGAGGCGCGTTTACAAGAAATGATTCAGGAAAAGATTGAGAAAGAAAAAGATAAACTTATTGAGGGATTCTTGAAGTCATTTTTCTCAGATTATGTTGCGGTTTTTGAGAAAATCATTAATTATCTTCCTAAGTAATAGATTCTGTTATCTCTTTAGCAATATTTGAATAAAAAAGGAGAAGATTTTAACCTTATCTTTTTATTACAATATCTATGATTTCATACTTTTCTTCAGTCCGCATTCTCAGCGTCTATAATTTCATTCAGCAGTTTTTTGGGTAATGGAAAAGAAGCAGACGACTAGGGGGTTTATTGATAAAATGCAAATGGTTATAGCACCAACTATTTTAGTCAGGTGCTACTGCTTTTTTTGACCACATTTTGACCACATCACATATAGAACGTTATATTATTTCATTTTCTTTTTTGTAAATAAAAAAATACCACAAGAAATAGTACATAACAGAAAGGTGTGTTATCAGGTTTGGAACCGTTTGAAATTGCGGCCGCCGTGATTGGATGGGCTAATGAATATATGGAAAAACAAAAAGAAGATCAAGCAAGAAAGGATCTTGCAAACAAAATAATATCTGCTTGTCACCAACTCCAGCAACATATTGAGGACATAATTGAAAGCTTAGCATTAGCTGAAGCAAAGGGCGATCTTAAAGCTTTTTCTCAAGAACTTGAAACAAAAATGCGAGAACATGATGAGAGCATCTATTACGGCAATGATAATAACGATAGAGAAGAGCAAATCAAAGCCCTTCGGAAGAGCTTTGAAGAACTAACTGATAACTTGAGACCATTAATTTATACATTAGAAAACTATGCAAAAGTAGAGGATGTAACATTAGCAACTGGTGCTTACACCATCTACTGTGATGCAATAGCGCTTGCTATTACAGTATTTAGTCAAAGAGCAACAAGATTTGATTATTATCTAGCTTATGAGGAAATCGTTAAATTGTTGAATTCTAACATGGAAACATCTTTTAGTGTAGAAAAGTATTTATTCTTAAATCCTGTTGCGCACCCACAAGCGCCTAGTATGATTGTAAATATAACCCATCCTTACCATCCGCAACAAAAAGATTTTAAGAACATACAAAAATATCGGATGGAAACTGAACAAAATAGATATTTGTATTTAAAAAATTTAAATTCAAAATTTTTATTCAATGTTAACGATGAGAAAACAGAGTTTGGCGGTTATTCAATTAAATGTACTAATCGTGCTTTAAAGGATGATAACGGAAGACAGGTTTTAGCTGTAAATAATAAGGATGGTACAGAAAATAATCCAAATTTTTACAAAAGAGTGTCTGGGCTATATCCTAATACCACCATGACATTTAGGGTAAATGCAAAGACCCTTAACCCCAGCAGAGAAGTTGAACTCGCTATAATAGAAACTGACCAGATAAGCAATACCGTTGTAAACGAGAAACGTGAACGATTTACATTACAAAATTCTTGGATTGAACTTAATATATCAATAGATAAGAAACAAGATAATTCGGTTTTAGATTTCGTAGTTTTTTGGTTCGATAACGACGAGAGTGACATGCTTGTATCTAAAGCATCCATAGATTTTAGTAAGAGAGAATATAAGCTGCCCCTTGAGACATTACCTATGCTTCATCCTATTGCATGGGAAAGGAGTAGGTGTAGTCATATAAATCTAATGCATGTACTTTCAGATGAACATATGGAAACACAGTATATTAAAGCTAACGATGCAGCTGGCACCCACGGCGATCCAAGTATATCCCAACATTTATATATTTGGCCAAACTCTATAAGAAAATATAAGGTCATATTTGAGGCATTTGTTAAAACAAACGAAGATATAGGACGAGAGGTAAACGTAGTTGTTTGGGACTTAAAAAAGAATTATCCTGGTGGTTCAGGACCAGTATCATATGGAACAGGAAGAATAAGGATTTCGAACATATGGCAAAAGCTTAGAATAGAATGTGAAATCATTCCTAGTATAAATGTTAAGTGTGAGATTTACTGGTTTGACAACAAAGAGGACCATTTATATATAAAAGATGCCATCTTTATTTACCATGTTGTCCAGGAATAAAATCAATCATATTATGTAAAATCTAAAGCACATTTACCAAAAAGCCAATTTTTATTGGAAACATATTTTATTTAAAAAGCTTCTTTCTTTGTTGGATTTTTAAGTAAAGTGGCACTCAACTTTTATTGTTGGGTGCCATTAGTTTTGTTGACCACATTTTGACCACGAAACATATATATGTCAATAAGCCTCTTTCAAGAGGGTAGAAGGGGACCGAGTATCCAATTATTGTCAACACATTCAAGGATATGATTATCCACATCTACAATATCGCGTAAGATTTGGACAAGATGAAGCCGATTTGTATCATGAGAAAATCATGCTGTAACAATCATGGGTAAATGATGAATGAAATGAATAGGAAATCCAGGTAGAAAGAGTGGATAAAGTGGAATGGTATACGCAACATGAGGTAGCCGATTTACTAGGGATTTCCAAAGCAACGGTCTATCATTATGCAAAGCAGAAGAAAATTCTTAAAATTGTAGATTCACATCATAGTGAAGCACAATATGAAAAGGCGGAAGCGGAAGTGGATTAACTTGTGAATGAAAAGAAATCACACCCTTCGGTATTTTATTTGCTAAGATTTAGTTAAGGAGTGATTTCAAAGGTGGATTTTGCAAATATTTTTTTTGATGTAAATGGAAATTTTCAATGGGCTAGCATTGCAGCATTTGTCGCTTTTTTTGGTAGTATCATTAGTGCTTGGATTTCAGTACATAACACCAAAAAGTCGTTGAAAGGAAACGTGGTGGCTAAAGCTAGAATAGAATGGATCCAAGAAGTGAGAAAGAAAAGTGTTGACTTTATTTCTGCTTGTTACTCACTATTTGAATTTATCAAATCTGATTCAGCAACAAGTGATGAAGCAGAAGTATCCAAGTTAAAAAATGAAATTGAAAAAAATGGAACTTTATTGATTTTATATTTTGGTCCTGACTCAAATAAAAATAATGACTTTATTTTATATTTAGTTTCCAATCTGCTTAGTAGGATAACGAATAAAGATGGTTATTATGACGATAATAAAATCCCTGAATTAATTGATCAGGTTAATGTATTAAAAGATTTTCTTAGAATCTACTTTAAGACTGAATGGAAAAGAGCTAATGGAGAAATAAAGGATATTGACGTTCAATCTTATCTTGAAGAGCAAGATTTATATAATACTATTATGGATATTTTTAGCTCTGGTTTTGAAATGCATTGGGAATGGACTGAAAACTATTATTTTCAGTTATCCAAAAAGTACAAAGAAGAAAATTAATAATATCTTCAATAAATGTTATTCAACAAACGGGCGCTTTTCTGTAACAAGGAACAGCGTTTATCATCATTTAAGTGCCATATTGATGAACAAGAAAATAGAGATTGTGAAGAACTGTACTTAAACTAATGGGGTAGTTTAGCACAGGAGGGATTTCCTGAAAATATACAGAATATGTATTTAACTGTTTTAAGATGAGAGGATGTCAAAAAAGTTTATGAGGAAAATAGAAGGTACGCTAATATTTAATCTTGTTGTAATTTGCCTATTCTTATTTGTGTTGATATGGCTGTTTGTTATTCATTCCCCGACAGAAATTGCTTCTATAATTAAAGAGTTTAATTCCAGCCTGCCATGGTCAAAGAAATGGGTTGGACTGTATGCAATATATTTAATTGAAATCTTTATCATTACCCTTTTGTGGAGCTTAGTACTCTCAAGTCTCAATATAGTTATATATTCTATTTATACCGAGTTAACAGTACGGTTTATTAGGAAAAAAAGGATACTTATAAAGTTAATACGATTTTATTATGGTTTTCAAAAGATTTATCATTACCTTAGAAAAGGTACTATTCGGACTGGAATTTTTAGGGATGACCACAATCTTTGTCATTATCTTACGGCTCCTAGATTAACTGAGTGGATAAAAACCTTTTTCTTGTTTTTTATATCTATTGGTTCGATATTAGCAGCTGTCTTGACAATTTTCACATTGGATTACTCTTACATACAGGTTGGTATAGAAACAATAAAATACCAATGGTATAATTTATTTTTTTCACTTTGGAATAACGTATTTTCGAAACTATCCGCAATTGTTATATTTATTTTAATAATTTTTTTATGGTACTTTGTGAGTAGTAAGGGTGTTACAAGAAGGGCAATCGCTCAGGCAAATAAAAAGAAATTAGAAGAAGTTGTTCAATTATTTAGGAAAATTGAAAAACCAGTACTTGATATTGTTGTTGAAGGGTCAAAGAATCTAGACTATGCTTTGAATTGTTATGATTTAATTTATGAGTTTTGGACATTAAAAAAATTTAACACACTTCCTGCAGAATATGAAAAATTGTTCATAGATTTCGAAATACACTTTGATGATAAAGATTTTTTATTTGAGGATATTGCAGCATTAAATGATTTGATTAAAATCCTTGAAGAAATGAATAATTCGGAGAATGAGATGTTTGCTTTCTGGTTTGCAAATTATCGATTTGAGTTAAGAGAATTTAGAAGTATAACTTGGCGAGTTAAAGAATTACAGTATTACGAGAAATTACTGTTTACAAAAAATGGTTTTGACGAAATGTCTAATGTAAACCAATACCGGAACAAAATGAAAATAGACGAGGAAACGATAAGAAAAGAGCTTGCTTTTAATCGGAAAAAGTTGGATAGGAATATTATTGGTGGGTTACAACTAATATACGCCTTTTATAGATATATCGAAACAATTCATAAAATACTTCATATGGATTCAGACAAAATAGGAAGGGGAATTAGACAATTTACTGGTAAGGAATAAATAAAAAACTTATTAATAACAGTGTAAATTTTTTTGATTTACAAGGGGAGAATGTGAACTATTGTACTTAAAGTAACGGGTAGCGTTAATTAAAGAGGAAATAAGTGATTTTAGGATTGAGAACTTATTATAGTTATTCCATTAAAGGACGCGATTGTTGAACAAAAATTAAAAGAGTGATACATATTATACATGACTAATATGTATCACCTTTTAATTTTTATGACTTTTTAAGATTTAGGTCTTGATAATATAAAAATGATTAAATCTTAAATGATGTTAAACGTTCCCTTTAAAATATCCGTTATGGAATGATGGTAAGATGTAAAAAGACAAGGTCTCATTTCTTGTCTTTTTTGCTTTAATACTCGATAAACGGTAGTAAAATAACTCATTGGTGATCGTGCGATTTTGCTTACAAAATGATGCTGAGAAAACTATGCTTAACCAGAAAGGTCGGATATAAATATATTTAAAGTATTCCAAGTATTGTTTTCCTTTTTCAGTAAATTTAAGTATTTATTATGATAAAATTAATCCAACTTAATGTTGGAGGGAATAGATTGAAACCACTGATGTTCGCACTCATAATTTTATTATTAGCTGGATGTTCAAATGATGATAAACAATCCGCTGAAAGATTAAACACTTACGTAACGACTAGTCTTAATGATTCTGGTTTTAAGGATTATATAAAAGGAGACATAACGATTACTAAGGACAATGAGGAAAAGAATGAATCAAACACCCGCTATATATATACGGTCGGTGCAGAGCTAAATGATGATTTTTTCAACAATTTATCAATGGAAGAACAATATAACTTCATAATCTCCTTATCTGATCAATATGATGGTGAGTTTGATTGTGGAGATGAATCACAATGTACAATAGGAAAATTCACATTTCAATACAATGACGATATTTATGAAGTAAGTCCACAAGATAATTTTCTGAAAACCATTACAATTAACGGAGATTCATACAGTTTAGATGATGTCCGTCCAAAGGAAGAAACAGAAACACAAGAGGCTACATCCACAGAGGAAGATACAACCGAAGAAGATGCAACAGAAGTAACACCCTCTATAGATACCGATGCCGTTTATGCATATATGAAAGCAACCTATGAAGAGTTAACAAATTATGGGGAGACTTATGTTCCAGAAGTACACGATCCCCAAATCGCTGAATTGGCTAGTAAAAAATTTGGAATTACCGAAGAAGAAGCTAGTCAGATATATATCGATATAGAAATGGCCGGAGGGCAATGATAAAAATCCAAAGCAACCTTAATTCCGGGTTGCTTTTTTACATATAGGCTGTTTTCTCAAGGATTGTTGCTAAATAGACTAAAAACTTATGGTTACTTATAATTAAGAACGTACATTCCAATTATTAATTGCAAAACTTAATATATAAGGAGAAATTACGTTGACGATAACGAAAAAGAATACTTTAACTTGGAATACAGATATTTTAAAAGAATGGGATGAGAGAAACGCAAAAGAGCCCAAAGATTATGTCCCTGGTTCTCATTATAAGGCTCATTGGATTTATTCTAAAAATAGCGAACATCGATGGACACTTGAGATAAGACTTCGTAACAAAGGAGCTAAATGCCCTTTTTGCACAAATCAACGGGTATCCAAAGAAAATAACCTTGCTGTTTTGAATCCTGAACTTGCAGCTGAATGGCACCCGACGAAGAACGGTGAACTAACTCCTGAACAAGTTGTACCTGGTGCAGGTAAAAAAGTATGGTGGCGTTGTTCCAAACATCCAAAACACGAATGGCCAGCCCGCATTACTGATAGAAACGATGGTAGAAGATGTCCTTATTGTACGAATAGAAAAGTTTGTGAAACTAATAATTTATCGGTAGTTAATCCTAGTTTAGCAGCTGAATGGCATCCAACTAAGAACGGTGATTTAACTCCTTACGATGTTGTTTTTGGTTCCGGACATAAAGTTTGGTGGAAGTGTAAAGAGAAAGGTCACGAGTTTCCAAATAGAGTAGTTGCACGTCAAACACGTGGATGTCGGCATTGCTCAAACTCACTAGTATGTGATGACAACAATCTAGTTGTTCTAAATCCAGAGATGCAAGCGTATCAAGTAAGAAAGGCACATACTATGTGGTGTCATAGACCTTGACAACGAATATAATGACGATAATACAACAGAAGACATATACGCTATCGGAACTGGATTTGTAGACAATGTTAAACCATCTAAGCCAACAGTTTATAAGATTGATAATAATGACAAAGTATTAACTGGAAAAGCAGAGGCTAGTTCTACTGTTACTGTTAAAAATGGAAGTAAGGTGTTAGGTTCAGCAAAAGCAACATCAAAAGGTACGTTCTCTATTAAAATACCTGTTCAAAAAGCAGGAATTAAATTGACAGTCACAGTTAAAGATAGTGCCGGCAATGTGAGTTCAAGTGTATCGGTAACTGTTGCTGATGTTGTCGCCCCAAGCAAGCCAACAGTAAATAAAGTAGATGATAACGATAAAGTTGTAAAAGGGAAAGCTGAAGCAAACTCAACTGTAACTGTTAAAGTAGGAAGTAAATCCATTGGTTCAGCAAAAGCTAGTTCTAAAGGGGTCTACTCAGTTAACATTAAAGCACAGAAAAAAGGAACGACACTTTCATAACTGCAAAAGAAAGAGCAGGAAATACTAGTTCTAAGAGAACGATTACAGTGGTAAAACATTAAATGGTGTATACACAAGTCGAGGTTAACTCCTCGGCTTTTTCTATAGGTTTTGGAATGATTTTCGCCACGATGGCATCTTAGGTGAATGAAGCCGGAAAACAAAATGAATAATATCGTTAATAGCAATTAAATTAATAATTGTTAATAAGACAATGGAAGCAATGTTGGTCGTTTTATCAGAATTGATACCTATCGCACGGTTACATATCGAGTACAAATACCTGAAAAAGGTTAATGTATCTCTTCTGAAAGAAGCTTTTAATACTAGAATTCCGTATTGGAAAAAATTGTATATTTATCTTTATTAACTGTGACCTACCTATTAGGAGAAAAGGGTCATACCTATTATATTTCTAATAGATATGACCCTTTTCTTATTTATTGAACTTATTAATTAACCGTGATACCAACCTGTTTTATTATCAATAGCTACAAGCTGTTGCCATTTGCCTTTTCCATTGATTTGTATATACATAATGTACTGGCCTAGTCCGCCTTTTTCTAATTTTGTTTTATCTTTTTTTCCTACATAATTTTTCTTAATTTCATTAATAGTTTTTGTATATACTCCTGGTGACCATTGATATGGATCAGCAAAGTGTAATTCGTATGTTTTTACATAGGCATATTTGCCTTTGTATTTGATTTTGGACCAACCATATTGTTTAGCAGAAATCCATTTACCCTGATCCTTACCGATAGGTACACCACCATATACATTTACTATTGTACCTTCTTTAATTGTCCCTAATGTTTTATACGAAGTCCCAGGTGAAGATTTTACGGTAAGAGTTGTTTTTGCATAAGATTTGTCGTAGCTTGGGGCTTGAGATTCAGCCGAGTTGGATGCTACACATAACATCAGCAAACAAGCACCTACCAAAAGCGAAATCATTTTTTTCATTTTCATAGCTCCTTATACATAGTCATAATTTACTTATTTTTATGAAAAATATTCCTTTTTAATCATATCATAAGGAGCTATATAAAACTATTTTATTAATAAGGACGTGCCCTATCTCAAGGTTGATTTTACCATAATTTATGAATTCATAAGCAAGCCGGGATGCTCCCCCCAATCTCTTTTTTAACGCACTGCTTAAATTATCTAATATTTGCTAAAATGTATAAAGAAAGTAAATAAGGAGATGGTTTTATTGAAGAAATTTAATATTGATCCCGCGGTACTGGAGCAAATCAAAGTAGTTGCTTTAGTTGTTTGTGCGGGGAGTCTCTTTGTTATTGCTTATCAGCAATATCGTTGGTTACCTGAAATTGTTCAAGCTTTAGTTGCAATGCTAAACCAAAGATAAGGAGCTTAAGAAAAACCTTTATGAAGAAAGGAGAATGAATATGGAAAACTTAATGCAAATAACTCCTTTAGTGTTTTGGGCAGTAATAATAATAGGGGGAATTTACTTATTAGCAAGGTATATAAAGAAATGAAAAATATTTTAATATTCTTAGGGATTGTGGCCGTTTTAATTATAGGGGGAAGTATTCTCTATTTTTCCACACAACCCACAAGTGCAGAAATAGACTACTCTGAACAATTAAAATGGGATGTCCATAAATACTTAATCAATGAGAAGAACTATGTTGAAGACAACATAGAAGAAATTAAAGTGACTGGTAACGCTAAGCTAAAAGGAAAGAAAAGATTTGAAATAGCTGTTGTATTTAAAGACGATAAAGACAGTGTATAACTGAGGCAGCTGAACCGATGACCAAGGAAGAAAGTAGAAATCACTATAATAGATAAAGCGGATACACCATCAAAAGAAGAAATACAAAAATAAGGATATCAATTAATGTAAAATTTCTTATTTTGTCTCAAAATATAAGATTTCTCGTTGCAATGAG
Organism: Peribacillus sp. YIM B13477; assembly: GCF_042787955.1. Classification (NCBI taxonomy): domain Bacteria; kingdom Bacillati; phylum Bacillota; class Bacilli; order Caryophanales; family Bacillaceae; genus Peribacillus; species Peribacillus sp. YIM B13477. Next base: position 147,433 of record NZ_JBHZPD010000009.1, on the reverse strand, counting down.
ATACGATAAAAACCTCTAAGGAAATGAGCCCAAAGTTTTTTTCTCTGAATGCGACTGGTCCTGGACAATCGTATTCAGAGATCCAAATAAGGGGTACCTATATTATACAATGAACACGTATGAATATTCTGTGGAATGATACGTTTAAGATGTGTGCTTTTTTTGCACACTTTAATTCTGTCTCACTACAAAAAGATTACTTGTCATTTTGAGACAGTGAATTTTGTATTTTTATAACTTCCTATAATTTATCTTATGTTGACTATTGAAATTGTAAACTACGAAAAGGGCAATCCCTTGGAGGAGAGACTGCCACTACATCCTTTTTACCACCCTTACGTAAAACGTGTATCTGTTTTTCCTCAAAATCCAAGTTTCGTAACCTTAAATTGGATAACTCATTCACCCGGATGCCGCTGCCTAAGAAGAGGAATATTCTTTTTCTGAATTCACACCATATAATCCTATTAATTCAATAATATTGGAAGGGAATGAATATAAAGGGGATGAATTTATTAATACTTATGCGCCTTATTTTTTTTATTTATGGAGGTTTTTATTCATCCTTGATTTATCAAGCTTTGTTCTGTACTATAAAAAGTGCATAAAAGCAATAGCTTTTATGCACTTTTTAAGTATCAATTATAAGTTTTTGAGGGTTAGTTCTTATAAGGTTTATTTCAAGAGAACATAATTATTAGAAAACATATCTGGTATATATTCTTCTGAAAAATCCATTTATGGCTTTACAAATACGGTTTTAATAGAAGTGAAAAACTCAATTGCAGCTTCTCCTTGCTCACGAGAGTGGGAGCTAGATTGTTTCATTCCCCCGAATGGGGCTTGGAGTTCAACTCCAGCAGATTCAGCATTAATACGTACGAGACCAGCATCCATCTCATTAATAAAAGAAAGCATGTGACCAATATTTTTAGTGAAAATAGAAGCACTTAGTCCAAATTTCACGTCGTTTGCAATTTGTAATGCTTCTTCTAAAGTCTCAACCTTGATAAGGGCAAGCACTGGTCCGAAAATTTCCTCTTGGGCAATAGACATTCTATTACTTACATTTTCAAAGACAGTAGGTTCCATAAAGAATCCATTGACTAATTCATCTTCCTCCAAACGTTTACCGCCATAAATCAATGTCGCGCCCTCTTCAATTCCTTTCTTTACGTAAGAAAGTACTGTATTCAACTGGTTCTCACTTGCACATGGCCCCATCCATATATCTTCTTTTAAACCATTCCCAATTTTTATTTCCTTTATCTTTTCAATAAGTTTATTTTTGAACTGCTCGTAAACTTCACTTTGTACGATTACACGGCTTGTAGCTGTACATTTCTGTCCCGTAGAACGGAGGCCTCCACTAATAGTTGCTTCTACTGCCTCTTCTAAATCGGCGTCATTGGCTACAATGACAGGATTCTTCCCACCCATTTCTAACTGATACTTTGCACCACGCTTTAGAGCTCCTAGCCCAATTAATTTACCAACCGCATCAGATCCTGTGAATGTAATTCCATTAATATCCGGGTGGTTAGTAATCGCCTGACCAATGACAGACCCAGGGCCTGTCACCATATTAATAGTACCCATTGGAAGCCCTGCCTCGTCAAAGCATTCTATTACTTTGGCTGCGGTTACTGCGGCTTCTTGAGCTGGTTTAAGAATAACAGTATTTCCATAGATGAGTGCAGGCGCTATTTTCCAGATGGGGATTGCCACTGGGAAATTCCAAGGTGTGATAACGCCTACAACTCCAAGGGGAGCACGAGTAGTGAACATCAGTGCTTCAGAATCCGATGAGGGAATCACATCACCTATTTTTCTCATTCCTTCTCCTGCATAATAACGAAGGATAGCGACACCTCTAGCTGTTTCCCCTTTTGCTTCCAGAAATGTTTTTCCCATTTCACGAGTCATCGTTTCCGCAATTTCATCAATACGTTGCTCGAGTGCATTTGCGACCTTATACAAATACTCTCCACGGGCAGCACCAGATAGCTTCCCCCAGAAAACTTGAGCATCCTTCGCAGCAAGAACAGCGTTATCTAAATCTTCTTTTTCAGACTGTTGTACAAAACCGATGATTTCATGACGATTGGCTGGATTGATACTAGTATCAACCTTTTGAATAGAAGCAGTTACCCATTTACCATTGATATAGTTTAAATACGTTTTTACGTCAGTTTTTACGTTCACCTTATATACCCCCATATTCCTTGAAACAGTTTGCTTAATCCTGAAACATTGAATGCCAAAGTCTTTATTGTAGTTAATTTTATGGTTTAGTTGGAGAACTCTCGTTAACTAGTGTTTTTCCAAGAATTCAATGAGTATTTTTCTGCATGATTAGTGTGTTATCGGTTTTGCTCAAACTAATATGTGTTTTGGTAACTTTACACAATTTTTCAAGACACCAATACTAGAGACTTCAATTTCAATCTCATCGCCATCTAATAAGGTAAAGTCATTTGGTGGAATTATACATGTACCAGTCAATAATACAGTACCGTCAAAAATTTCGTTGTCGCGTATGAGGAAAGATATTAATTCATCAAATTTTCTTTTTAACTGGCTAGTATTCGCTTTTCCCCCTACTTTAAGCTCGTCATTGCGGTAGATTCGACATGTGATGTCAAAATTGTAGGGATCTTCCACGGACTCTGCAAGGATAATTGCCGGTCCAATGGAACAAGAATTTTTCCACATTTTTGCTTGTGGTAGATAAAGAGGGTTCTCTCCTTCAATGTCACGACAACTCATATCATTTCCAATCGTATATCCAAGGATTTCACCATCTCGATTAATAACAATGCCCACTTCTGGCTCAGGAATTTGCCAATTAGAATCACTACGTATGTAAACGTCCTGTCCTGGACCAACCGTACGAGCAGCCGTAGACTTAAAGAAAATTTCTGGCCGTTCAGCCTCATATATCTTGTCATAGAAAGTAGTTGCATCAAGCTTTCCACCTGTTGCTTCATAATTACGTGCATCGCGACTACGCTCATATGTAACACCGGAAGCCCATACTTCTTCAGCTTCAATAGGAACAAGTAACGATAAATCTTCTACAGAGTATGGAATAGGCTTTGACTTGGAAATAGTAAATTCTACAAAAGAGAGGGGAGAAACATTTTGTTCGTTTGCCTGTTGGATTAATTCAATCAATCCTTCTTGAGGAAGAGGGTATACTTTTCCCTCATTTGTAACAGCTGCTAGAGTTGCTTTTGAATGCTCATTTAAATATCGGATAATACGCATAAAAATAGCCTCCTAATGTTTTATATTATAAAACTGAGTTTTCATATATAGACAAAAGAGAAGGGAACCATCTCTATGAAATTGGTATCCCATTTCCCATTTGTTCTGATAATTGGAAAGCCGCCTGTTCCAGTTGTTCAATAAAAGTTTCTAGCTGAGCCTCATCTATACGAGCTATAAGTGTAGAAAGGCTAATAGCTGCAATAACTTTATTCTCATGATTTCGAATAGGTGCTGCAATACAGCGAACACCTGGCTCGTTTTCCTGATTATCAACTGCGTACCCTTGAGATTGAACTTGTTGAAGCTCACGCAAAAATTCAGATTCACCTGTAATGGTATATTCAGTTTGTTTAAAATAGACATATTCATTTAGAATTTTTTTAATTTCTTCCTGATCTTTAAAAGCTATTAAAGCTTTACCAACAGCGGAGCAGTGAAGTGGAATTCTTTTCCCTATTTTTGAATAAAGAATAACAGCCATAGGGCCTTCAACTTTATCAATATAAACTCCCTCTTTGCCGTCTAGTATAACCAAGTGGGCAGTCTGTCCGGTTTTTACCGATAAATCCATTAAGTATTTTTTTGATAAATCTCTAACGTCTAAAGACTGAATAACATAGTTTCCTCTTTCAAAGAGCTTCATTCCCAAACCATACTTCCCATTCTCAGGATTTTGACTGATATAGCCATGATTTAAAAGCGTTTTCAATAAAGAATGAACAGTGCTCTTATGAAGTCCTAACTGATTACTTATATCTGTTATTTTCAATTCTGCTGTATGTTCGTCAAACAAATCAAGAATACGAAGAGCACGATCTACCGATTGAATAACAGGCATGGATTTCACCTACTTGTTTTAAATTATAAAACTTGTTTTTATTATTACAAACATTCTTACAATTCAAATATAATACTAGTTTTTTAAAAATGTCAAGAAACATAATTAAATACATGGATTTCCTTTATCCAAAGAAAAATTATAAAGAATTCATTTATCATTCTCATTCTACAAAGCGAAGTTATTAAGTCATACAATTATCTACGTAAGATTTATAGGAGTTAATATCTGTACAAAAACTAGTATTTTTTTAGAATTATACCCTCTGTTGTTTTAGATTCCTTACGTAGATATGAGTAAAATATAGAGGTTTATTGTAAATAACATGAAATCCTACTCTATAATTAGCTTCGGAAAGTTGATTGACTTTTCAGAAAAAATGTGATTATTTTAAATGGCAACCAAAGTTCAATATAGATGAACTGTGTTTTATATTATAAAACTAAAGGAGAGGTTTTTATAGAGTATACAAGATAAACAGTCCTAAGAATATTCAATATTTCAGATTATAAAAATCGAAATAGCAGTAGGCAAGCATGATAGTAAGTGCTATAAATATAGGTCAAAAATTAGCAGTTAATATGTGAGCAACATAATTATATTTCTTTTTTTGAAATAAAAAAATCTTATTAACGGAGGAATACATATGTCATTACAATCGATATTTGGCGAAGAGGATGTATCTTTTTACAAAGTTCAAACTCATTCAAAAGGGGCAGATGGTTCACTCCCACTTACATCAGAAATGTTGCTAGATTCACCAAGTGGTGACCTTTTTGGATTATCCCAAAATGTTGGAATGGGATGGGCACCTTCAAACCTCCTTGGAAAACAAGTTCTAATCCTCGGTACTCAAGGTGGAATTAGGAATCATGATGGTACTCCAATTGCGTTAGGGTATCATACTGGCCATTGGGAAATAGGTTTATTAATGAAGGCGTCAGCTGAAGAGATTAGTAGACAAGGAGGGGTTCCTTTTGCAGGATTCGTAAGTGATCCATGTGATGGTCGTTCTCAAGGAACTACCGGTATGTTTGATTCCCTTCCTTTTCGAAACGATGCAGCTATAGTTTATCGAAGATTAATTCGATCATTGCCTACGCGTCGTGCAATTATTGGGGTAGCTACGTGTGATAAAGGTCTTCCAGCCATGATGGTAGCTCTAGCGTCAATGCACAACTTGCCAACAATCATTGTCCCTGGAGGTGTTACTCTTCCACCTACAAATGGAGAAGACGCAGGAAAGATTCAAACAATTGGGGCAAGATACGCAAACAACGAAATTACTTTACAAGAAGCTGCTGATCTCGGATGTCGTGCTTGTGCTACACCGGGAGGAGGATGTCAATTTCTTGGTACAGCTGGCACCTCCCAAGTAGTTGCTGAAGCTATTGGAATGGCCTTACCTCACTCGGCACTAGCACCTTCAGGTCAGCCAATATGGATGGAGATGGCTAGGCAATCAGCACGTGCAGCTTTAGAGTTGGAGAAGAAAAAGATCTATACCAAAGATATTATTACGGATAAAGCGATAGAAAATGCTATGGTGATTCACGCAGCTTTCGGAGGTTCAACAAATTTATTACTTCATATCCCAGCAATTGCTCATGCAGCTAATTGTAAGATACCCACTGTTGAAGATTGGACTAGAATCAATAAGAAAGTTCCTCGCTTGGTCGATGTACTACCAAATGGTCCTGTTGGTCACACAACCGTTAAGGTATTCCTAGCAGGTGGGGTTCCAGAGGTTATGCTCCATCTAAGAAAATTAGGTGTGTTGCATGAAGATGTACTAACCGTTACTGGAGAAAGCCTTGGTGCAAACCTCGATTGGTGGGAAAAATCAGAAAGACGTACAATGATGAAAAAACAATTATTGGAAATTGATGGAATTAATCCTGATGATGTTATCATGGATCCAGTCAAAGCAAAAGAAAAAGGTCTAACCTCTACTGTTACATTCCCGAAAGGAAATATTGCTCCTGAAGGATCAGTAATAAAATCAACATCCATTGATTCATCTGTAGTAGGAGAAGACGGAGTGTATCGACATACAGGAAAAGCTAAAGTCTTCACTTCAGAAAAGACAGCTATAAAAGCTATTAAAACAGGGGGTATTGAAGCAGGAGATATAATGGTTGTTATGGGCGGTGGTCCTTCAGGAACCGGGATGGAGGAAACATATCAACTAACATCGGCATTAAAACATTTGTCTTTTGGCAAACATGTCTCCCTGATTACAGATGCGCGTTTTTCGGGTGTTTCTACTGGCGCATGCATTGGACATATTGGACCTGAGGCATTGGCTGGGGGAGCAATTGGGAAATTGCGTGATGGAGACGTTATTGAAATCATTGTTGACCGCAATCAGTTAGTGGGCTCCGTTAATTTTGTTGGAACTGAGAATGAAAGACTTTCTTTAGAAAAGGCAACTAAAGTCTTGAAAGAACGTGACCTTCATCCAGACCTCAAACCGGATCCTGGTCTTCCAGATGATACTCGTTTATGGGCTGCGCTTCAATCAGTAAGTGGAGGAACCTGGCGCGGAAATATCTATGATACAGATCGAATTATTGAAGTTCTAAATGCGGGAGTAAAAGCATTAGGTGAAGAAAAAACACTAGTTCAAAATTAATCTATAATTGCGCAACTTTAAAGCACATTTAAGACCTTACTTTTTAAACTTAATCGTTTATTATCCCATTTTATTAAATAGTAGTGCACGCTAAATTTTGTAATTGCTTCAAATGAAAGCGATTACTATATTTCGTTTTTTCAAATATCTACACTTTATGACTAGTAAACAAAATAGCATAAGCACCCTAGAGTTACTTACTAATTAAAATATAGGTTCGGTCTTTTTTAAGTTGAGCAAATAGAAATATTTTAATTATTTTTTTGGAGGTTTATTATGCCACTACTTATCGTAGCGATTGGGATTATCCTGTTGCTAATTTTGATTACTGGATTCAAATTAAATACATTTGTTTCATTAATTATTGTATCTTTTACTGTATCTTTAGCACTAGGAATGCCGCTTGAAAATGTTGTTGCATCGATTGAAGGTGGATTAGGAGGTACACTTGGTCATATAGCTTTAATATTTGGACTTGGTGCAATGCTTGGTAGGTTAATTGCTGATGCAGGAGGAGCCCAGCGTATTGCAATGACCTTAATTAATAAATTTGGAGAAAAAAGAATTCAGTGGGCTGTTGTAGTTGCTTCGTTTATTGTGGGTATAGCACTATTTTTTGAAGTAGGGTTAGTTTTATTAATTCCAATTGTATTTTCAATTGCGAAAGAATTAAGAGTTTCTATTTTGCACCTAGGTATTCCTATGGCTGCAGCCTTATTAGCAACTCATAGTTTCTTACCTCCACATCCAGGGCCAACAGTAATAGCTGGTGAATATGGTGCAGATATTGGATTAGTTTTACTTTACGGTATTATTGTCGCAATACCAACCGTCATTTTAGCAGGCCCTCTATATACTAAGGTGGCTAAAAAGATTGTACCTGATGCATTCAACAAAACAGGTAATATAGCTTCTTTAGGCGAACAAAAAACATTCCAGCTTGAAGAAACACCAGCTTTCGGTATAAGTGTATTGACTGCAATGTTCCCCGTTTTATTAATGGCTATATCTACAATTGTTGATATGATTCAAAAATCAATTGGATTTGAAGGGAGTACATTATTAGAAATTGTTCGACTTATAGGAAACCCTTCTTCTGCCATGTTGATATCTTTAATTCTTGCATTCTATACAATGGGAATAGCAAGAAATACTTCAATAAAAGAAGTGATGGATTCTTGTACGTCATCAATTGCTGCAATTGGTATGATGCTATTAATTATTGGAGGTGGGGGTGCTTTCAAGCAAGTACTAATTGATGGTGGTGTAGGGGATTATGTAGCAGAATTATTTACAGAAACTTCAATGTCACCGATCATACTTGCTTGGTTAGTTGCTGCGATATTACGGTTATCTTTAGGATCAGCCACAGTTGCAGCTATGTCCACTGCAGGATTAGTAATTCCAATGTTGGCTCAATACGATGTTAATTTAGCCTTAGTAACTCTTGCAACTGGGGCAGGCAGCTCAATTTGCTCGCATGTTAATGATGCAGGATTTTGGATGATTAAAGAATATTTTGGGTTAAGCATGAAGGAAACGTTTTCAACATGGACAATACTTTCCACTATTACTTCTGTAGCGGGATTAGGGTTTATTTTATTATTAGATGCATCCTTAATTATCTCTATAGCAGTAATAATTCTCATTAGTATAGTAGCAATATATTTCAGTATGTTTGACCGATCTAAGGATAAAAGAAACGCTTTGGGGGATATAAAGGCATAAAACCGTAAACGAGGGGACGGTTTACGACCAGTTATAAAGTCTATTTAAATAAGATTTAGAAGTTGATAACCTACTATTATGTAGATAATCAACTTCTTTTTTTTATAATGTATGGATGAAAGTGTCTGTTGCAACTCCTTCAACAATCTGTTATTGAAGGTAGAATCGGGAAGAGCAAACTTACTTGCCGGAGGATCACGCCTTAAGAGGGTGTTTTTTTTAAAGACATCGATTTGGAGAAAAAAGGGTCAGTTTGTCCGTACTATATCAATGAACGTTTTGGTAATTTCGTAGCGTCCAATATTCTCGAGCGTGCCTTAAGGCAACAATGCCAAATCAAAATGCTTCACAGACATGACAGAATTTCATCTTTACGGTGAGAAGGTGCCATAATTCCAATAACCAAACATAAGCGCCCCCAATAAATATAAGAATTAAATCTTCATTTATTGTTTTGTATTTCATTTACCACCATTTCTTTCTTTTTTTTAGCTATTTACGTGTCTTTGCTTTCTGACTAGGTTGGGATATTCATGATATATATGTCTACTAGTTTTACCCCTTGGGTGAAGTGGATCAACAAAAAAATAAAAAAAATCAAAACAATGCTAAGGAAAAAATTACAAAATGTTAAAATTTTAATATAATTACATTATTCAGTTAATTTGGTTTTTACACTAACCTTGATTGCTAGGGGACATTGGTTCTTGTCTACTAACATAGCAAGGGACCAAGCAAACACTTTGAAAATTTTGGACATGGGAAAACCGTTTGTAAAAGGCTTTAATACCTTAAGGAGGAGAAAAAGTGAGTCGAACGAAAAGCATCATTTCACTTAAAAATATTACCTGGAAGCGAAATGGAAAGCTGTTATTGAATGGGGTTTCATGGGAGGTCCAAAAAGGGGAACATTGGGCACTTCTAGGACTAAATGGATCAGGGAAAACATCTCTTTTAAAAATGATTACAGGTTATCAATGGCCGAATAGTGGTGAAGTGTCCGTTTTAGGAAATCTTTTTGGGAAAACGAATATTCCTGAACTGCGGAAATCCATCGGCTGGGTCAGTTCCTCATTAGATCAGGAATATCAGTCTCGCCCAAATGATACAGCACTTGAAGTAGTTTTAAGCGGAAAATTTGCTTCAATTGGATTATATGAGGAATTTACAGAGGATGATGTGAAGAAAGCAAAAGCATTACTTGACCAATTCAGAATCAAACTTTTGTCTAACCAATCTATCCACACACTCTCTCAAGGTGAAAAAAGAAAAGTAATGATTGCAAGAGCCCTCATGTCTTCACCGCAATTATTAATCTTAGATGAGCCTTGCAATGGACTGGATATTTACTCTAAAGAAGAGCTGTTAGCATCTATTGAAGATATGACTGCTGCACCGAACGGCCCAACCATTTTATATGTTACACATCATATTGAAGAAATCGTACCATCTATAACCCATGCTATGTTAATCAATTCGGGGAACGTTATGGATAAAGGAGAAAAAAGGGACGTATTAACCGAATCATTATTGGAAAAGACCTTTCGTGTCCCAGTCAAAGTAGAATGGGAGAATGAGCGTCCCTGGATCCGGATTAAATCCCTGTTATTTTCTGAGAAAAAATAAACCTAATATGCTGAAGAGTAAAGTATAGCGTTCGTAATGGTAAAACTACAAGGTGAATATAAACTTTCCATGGAGGCCTAATTAAATAACTGGATTTAGTGAGGGCATAATAATAGTCGTTAGGACATCTTAATTATACCAATATGAAGAATGGTAGGTGTCTCTATAAGGTAGTACTATACTTTACTTGGCATTGTTATGTGCTCTCAAACTAAAAAGGCGAAGATTAGAAATCTTCTCCTTTTTTAAATTCTTTTCACGATAATTTGTTCTTCTCTCTCCCATCTGTTTTGCGGCCTTTTTAGACTTCTCCTGCCCAGGGTTTGTATATAGTGCAGCCGTTGTGGTTGAATTATGACCAAGTTGAGTCATCAACAAATGAATATCTCCTGATTGGTCCATTATATTCGTCCCATAGGTTTGCCTAATTTAGTGTAGGGACTTGGAATTATTGGACTTAAAGGCTTTCGTGTATTTCTTTACTAAAGCCTAGATGGCGCGGTTGGAAGAGGGGGACTCCATTATTCACCCTAGTCAAGAATACATAGGCCGTATCATCGTTTGATCCCCTATAACGTTCAGTTCGCACTGCTAGGTAATCTTTTATATCCTGCATAGACGGAGGAGAGACTGCCACTACATCCTTTTTTCCACCCTTACGTAAAACATGTATTTGTTTTTCCTCGAAATCCAAGTCTCTTATCCTTAAGTTGGATAACTCATTCACCCTGATGCCACTTCCTAAGAAGAGAGATAAGATTGCAAAATCACGTTCCTTGTCCCTTTTAAAATATATGAGTTTTCTGGACTTTTCAGGTAGCTCCTTTTCATAGTCATGCTTCACGAATTCAAGAAAACGAGCATCCTCATCATAAGGTAATAAGACATCATCAGGTAAATTAGCTCTTAAACTTTCAAGTATGGCACACATCCATAAACGTGGTGATAAATGGGCTTACAACGAAAGCTCTTGCAAAATAAGGGATTGCAAATAGTAAAAAGTATGGAATACCATTAAAACAATAAAAGATAAAAAAGCTTGATTACATCAAGGTGTAGGGTTTACCATCTATATAACTCGATAAAAATTATGCTGTAATACTAATGAAAGATAAAGGCAAGAAATAAAATAAAAGTAGGGCAGCGTTAGAAAGATAATTAAAATAGGGAGTCCTTAATTTACTTAATTTACTCCCTATTTAGCTTTTTACTATTTAAAGTTAAAGTTCCAACTAGATAAGTCATCCCCACTATCTACAGGTTCGTGCTCTATATGAACTTGTTTAGTTCTATACAACCGGCTACTTACCCATGAAGCTTTATCTTGATTAAATAAACAATAATTTTTCCCATTTTCTAATGCACTACTGTATGCAAGACCTTCAAATTTAAGATGTTTTGCTAACTCCGCAACATATTGTGTAGGTAAATAATTAAAATACTTTGTTTCCTCTTCCACAGGCTTTGAGAGTTCCATGTTTACTTTATTGGTTAACGAATAAAGCTCAAATTGCTTAAAAAGCGTCTTGCCGTGGAATGTAGCATTTTTAAATGAAGAGATCCGGATATTGTCTTCAATTTTCACATTAGCAACGGAAACCTCCTTTCCTTTATAAGGTCTTACTTCTGCAATTGCAGTTTCTAAGTTTTCAGCTAAATATAGATAAGGAATTCCTTTTGGATTAATTCTTCCCTCAGAAGCTAAGTGTTTGGGAGGATTCATGATTTGGTCGTCTTCATATGGTAAACTGTCGCTATTCTCAACCTTTCCAAGTCTCGCACGAAAAAGAGTTTCTCCTGCGTTTAAATTCATTTCATTAGTTTGGAGTATTTCAATAAGTGATTCCTTTAATTTATTGTCAATTCCGAAACCGAACCGATTACCATGTTTAATATTTTCTTTGAAGTCATTCCAAATGTTGATTATATTTCCCTGTAACGTGACGCTAAATTTCCCATCAAGTTTTTCTCTGCCTATGGATTCGCGAAATAATTTGTATAATAGATCTTTCGTAGATGTAGGCGATAAAGAATCACTCAACAGGTCGATTTGTTTGGTGAAGAACCTTTCTAATTCGAAGCCTAAATCATTGGGGTTAAATCTATCGGCAAAAGTGAAAGGAAGATTTTCATCAAAAAAGATATCTTGAACATCAAGTGTTCGAACGTTTTGAGATGTACAAAATGAACAGTTATTAATTATCCCTTTTTCTTGAATATGTTTTTTAAAAGGTTCATAGTTAAAACAATTTTCACAGCAAACTTTCATCGAAAATATTCCTCCTGCACAGTAAATTGGATTTTTTACCTTTTCTCACGACCAACTTTTACTTTCAATCTACTTATCTACTTCATTTATTATACAACTTAAAATTTACAAACAAAAACCACTTAAAATAGTATTTTTAATTGCCTACTATGAGTGTACTCAAAATTTACAACGTGCTTTTGTGTTATTGTAACATTGTGTTATAAAAACAATAAATAACTCTAGTATGGATTTTTACTTGTTCAACTAACGGGGCAGATTAGTTCATTAAGGAAATGTGATTTCATGTTAAAATATGTAAGTAGATAATACATATAATAAGATAAAACTCACAAATGTTGGGAGGGTTAGCCTTGTTTACTTCAGTTCTATTTATCTATTTTCCTATTGCTATTTCATTACTAAGTATTTGGGGTTTGTTTTGGGTAATCAAGAACAAGAGAAAGATATATTTCTCCATTGGTTCTTGTGAATTTAGGTATCATAACGCATTTTGTTGGTTTGAAGTTAATTAGGGGATTTGCAGGAATGGGAGTAAGTATGGTAGGTGCTATTATACTTGGAATAAGCCTAATAATCTTAGTTTTAATAATAATTACGGATTCAAATAAGAAAAGAAAATTGAAAAGAACCATTTAATTGATTAATGATGTTCTTCTTAAACAAACGGGTGCTTTAGTTCATTAAGACTTATTTTTAACACCGTCCGAATAAACGGAACAAATAGGTGGGTGCAAATATGGATAGACGCAAAAAAAATAAAAGAGATACATATAAAATTCAGCATGAGTATAGAAAAAAAATGAGAAAAGAAACAAATAATAAAGAGACTAATTTAGAAATGATGATTGTTGCTATAATTTTTTTTATATTAGTAATAGCAGCATGGATATTTTCTCTAAGTTGAAAGGGTTTCATAAAAACTTTAATCCTTGTTGAACTAACGGGTGCGTTAGCTGAAGATCGGAGCTGTCTTTAAGGCAGCTCTTTTTCTTATGGCACTAACGGGGCAGGTTAGTTGAAGATTATGGTAACATTTGTACTAACTGAAAGGGGGAAATTAGGTATGAACGATAAAGAGAAAATCTATTATGAACGAGGAACGGAGGAACTAAAATTAAAAAATATTCGTGCTCATAAACTTGTTCAAGAATTTAACAATAGTGCTATAGAAGATTTCTCAAAAAGAGAAGAAATAATAAAGAATTTGTTTGGTACTGTAGGTGTTGATCCTAGTATTGAACACAATTTCCATTGTGATTTGGGCTACAATATCCACGTTGGCGATAATTTTTATGCTGGCTATAACTGCACTATTTTAGATATGGCAGAAGTTAGGGTTGGTGACAACTGTATGATAGGCCCCAATGTAGGGATATATACGGCTGGTCATTCAATCGAACCCAAGGATAGGAACAAGAGTGGATATGGAATACCAATTATAATTGGAAACGATGTATGGATTGGTGGAAGTTGCATAATCCTGGCTGGAGTCACGATTGGAGATAATTCAATCGTTGCTGCTGGCTCTGTTGTTACAAAAGATGTTCCTGCCAATACAATAGTGGCTGGAAACCCAGCAAAGATACTAAAAAGTATTTAATTTTCCAGTTGTCCTTTGTTGAACTAACGGGTGCTTTAGCTGAAGATCGGGGCTGTCTTTAAGGCAGCTTTTTCTTATGGCACTAACGGGGCAGGTTAGTTGAAGAACGAGTATGGATTTTTATGGTAAAATAAACTTAAATTATTTTCATTAAGGGGTCTACTTGCAATGAAATTAGATGATAAAAAGAAAAAGGTACAAATGAAATACAGAGAGGAAATAGGGGAAAAGAAAGAAGTTGGAAATCACAGTAAAAAAATGCTTGTTATTGTTACTACAATTATTATTATTCTAGTGGCATACTGGGCAAACTCCGTTCTTTTTAAAGTCTTTTAACTGTTTATTTTAGCTGATTCTGGTGACATACTGAGGACGATTTATTTCAACCTGAAATCCCTAGATAAATTAGGAGTTGTTTATATGTTTGATGTTGCATTGTTATTTATTATTGCTTTTGGTGGAGGAATTATTGCTATTATAGGTTTCTTCGTTATATTGGCTCGAAGGATTTCAGAACCGAAGAAAGCACTTCAACAAAGAATAGGTAATCTCGAAGAAGAGGTTTGGAAATTAAAAAATCAAAAATAATAATTTAGCTTCTAACAGGTGCATTACTTTAATAAGGAAGGTTGCTGAGGCAGCCTTTTTCTTATGGTACTAACGGGGCAGCATTCCTGTTAGAAGGATGTTCGAGGTCTTGAAAGAAAAAGAGCCCTCTTGTATGATGCATGAGTGTCAACGACCATTGACCCAGCATCAAACAAGGAGGACTTCTCTATGCAGTTTAAATGGAATGAAAAAATTAATCAAGTTACTGAAAATACACTCGTTGTTGGTATGGATATTGCCAAGCGTGTTCATTACGCTTGTTTTGTTGATGAACGAGGGCGCGTGATAAAAGCCTTCGCAGTTCATCAATCAAAAGAGGGCTTTGAACACCTGTATGAAAAGATTCGTCAAACGATGAAGGAAGCTAAGAAAACAGAAGTAATTGTTGGAATTGAGCCAACAGGCCACTACTGGATGAACCTAGCGAATTTCTTAGATCATTACGGCATACCACTAGTCATGGTGAATCCAATGCATGTCAAACGATCGAAGGAACTGGACGATAATTTACCGACAAAGAACGATAAAAAAGATGCATTAGTCATCGCTCGTTTATTGAAAGATGGGCGTTTTAGCTATCCACGTTTATTAAAAGAAGTAGAGGCAGAACTTCGTATCGGATCTACTCTTCGTTCAAAGTTAACGGAAGATTTAGCGAGTATTAAAAATCGAATCATTCGTTGGCTTGATCGTTATTTTCCCGAGTTTACTCCAGTCTTTCCGGCTTTCGGAAAGATGGCTCTAGCTACATTGGAAATGACTCCGTTGCCGCAGGATATCGATGGAAAAAGTGCTGAGGAGCTTGTCTTTCTTTACCGTAAGGTAAAGGGAATGAGAGCCCCACAGCTACCAAAAGCAAAGCTACTCATTGAAGCAGCGACGAATTCAATTGGACTGACAGAAGGGACACAGATGGCCCGACATGAAATTGCCACGCTCCTGCGTCAGTATCGCTTACTAGAAAACGAAATTGAATCTGTGAATAGTCAATTATCCGAAATGGCCCAAACAACTATGGAATATGAGCTGCTGGCTTCAGTTCCTGGATTAGGAGATGCAACCATTGTTGATTTGCTTTCAGAAGTTGGAAGCTTTTCACTTTATGAAAATCCACGCCAATTGATTAAACTAGCGGGATTAACATTACGTGAAAACTCATCTGGTCAACATAAGGGACAAAAACATATCTCCAAACGAGGAAGAAATCGACTTAGATATATTCTTTTCAAAGTAATAGTACCACTCATTCGTCACAACGAGGGGTTTAAACAGCTTCATGAATATTACACAACACGCCAACAAAATCCCTTACGTGGAAAGCAATCGATGGTGGTACTCTGTGGTAAATTGTTGAAAGTATTGCATGGTATTTGTAAAAAGAAAGTCCATTTTAATGAGCAGAATATGATGAAGGATCTCTACTGCCTCTCAGAGGCAGCGTAAGCATTTCAAACTATCGATTTATAACAAGAAGGATGACACGGAGAAGCCAGCAACTTTACTAAACTAAGACCAAGAGTCCCCGGGGCAGCTTAGCAGGCCTCTGCCTTATGAATAGACCGAACGAAGGAATGTAAGCGCAAATGACGCTAAGAGACATGGGAGGGTACGTCATCATAAGTTTCGCAGAGATCTATTGTGCATCACATAGTGGAGAAAATAGCTAATGATTTCCATTAGTTTTAGCGAAGCGTACGCTCATTTTAGTAATAAAAGCCAGAATTTCAATACTCTGTTTAATAGCAGAATGAAAAAATAATTTCACTAATACACCGAGTGGTGCAAACCGTTGATACATCAATGTTTATAGAGGGAGGTTAGTTGAAGAGTGCTGTTTGACCTTTGTTCAACATTTGGCCATATTGTTGAAGAAACTTCATAAAAGTTAAACCCTTAATGGGAAATCAATTTATCTTGGTTATTCAAGATTCGGGGTGCAATTCTTTTCGAAAAAATTACAGTTTAATCCAATTGTGGATTTTATGTTAAGATAATTCTTGTGATTAAGTTTGTTGCGAACTTAATAGAAAATTAATAAAGGATTGGGGGAAGAGAAATATTTGTCTAAATTAAAAAAATATCTATTTTCAACTTTTTTAATCACTTTTCTTTCTTGGGGAATGATTGCTGTTTTTACGCAAATTAAAAATATTCCTTTTGGTTCATCAATTGCTTTATATATTCTTTATATTTTAGGTGTAATAGGGCCTGCAATCGCTGGTATAACTGTTAGCAAAAGGTCTGATTCAAAAGAAGATTTTAGTCTGTTTTTAAAGAGTTGTTATCAACCACCGAAAAATTTAAATTGGTATTTATTTATTATCGTGATCGTTTTAGTTTTTTCTTTACTTCCGTATTTCGTAGTCGGAGGAGAACAAATTGTACCCGTTCAAAATATACTTTTACAAATACCTATTTTTATCTTAATTGGCGGTTTAGAGGAAATTGGATGGCGGGGGTTTATGCTTCGAGAATTGACAAAAAAGATACCTGCTTTAACAAGCACATTATTCGTAAGTATTGTTTGGGTTGTTTGGCATTTGCCATTGTTTTTCATAATTGGAACTTATCAATATGAATATTTGAATATTCCTGTATTCTCCATAAGTGTTATTTCCTTTTCCTTTCTTTTATCAACTGTTTATTACAAAACAAAAAGTATATTTCTTTGTATTATGACACACGCTTTTTGTAATAGTGTTCTCAATGTGTTCGTTAGCAATCAATCATTATTAGGAGGAATTGTAGCATTAGTTTTTTCTTTATTTATCTACTTGCTATTCGCAAACAATCGCAACCGATCATTAATAATGAAAAAAGTGGATACATATATTGAATAATCTATTAGTAGCAATCTCTTATTCCACATAAGGGAGCGATTCTTTAATAAGAATCGCTTTTTCTTAAAGAACTAACGGGTGCGTTAGTTCTTTAAGGGCCACAAAAATGATCAATCTTTTTTATAAAAGAATAATCCAATTAAATATTATAAGGGCAGGTTGGATTAATCTTTTTTCAAGACATACTCCCTTCTATTTATTTATCAAGGTTTCTTGTATTAATTTGACCAAACGTTGTTTCAAAGCTACATCTACTTTCTCTTAAGGAGCTGAGACCTATGATTCTAGGTTCTTCCCAAGTTGTTAAACGAATATCCGAAACTAGCGATTATGTAACTCCATTCACAGCCTTTAGCCCATGGATTGCCATTCTAATTATGGCTTTTATTGTAGGGTGTCTGTATTTAGGATTTAGAAGAAGATCTAAAAAATAGGTTGTGTTTGGAAAAAGGGAGGCGATTAGCCTCCTAATAAATTGATTAGTGTTCCATTAAGTTCAAATAACTTCATTGAAATTTCAGAAAAACCCATTGTTATGCAATAGGCTATGTAAACAAAACTTACAGCAATTATTGCCAAAAGTACCAATAAAGTAATTTTGAAATTCTTCTCAAATTTATCTTCCATATAATCCTCCTTTAATTTTTGGATAATTAGGGATATTATAAAGGATTTTCCAGGTTACGGATATGAGGAATAAGGTAAAATGTCGGAAGTACGATTATATAGTGTCTTAATGTTCCTTAATGAACTAACGGGGCAGGTTAGTTCAACAAAATTCTGATTTAACTCAAAAACTACGATTATAAATGTGGCAATTCATACTAGCATCTGGAGATTCCAAATATTAGTATGATACAGTAAATATAAGGAATTTATAGAAATTATAACGAGGTGGGACGAGAAATGATAAAAGGTCTTTATGAGGCACATTTACCTGTAAGTAATCTTGAAAACTCCATAAAATTTTATAAAAAGTTAGATTTAGAAATTGCCTATCAAAATGATAAATTAGCATTCTTCTGGATTGAGAAAGGTAAAAGTTGGCTTGGTCTATGGGAAACAAATCATGTAGAAATTCCGTACCATCCTTCAATACGACATGTTGCTTTTCAAATCGATATAGAGGACATGACATCAGCAAAGGATTGGTTAAATAGTAAAGGAATCGAAATTCGTACAACCTTTGACTTAACTGAAGAACAACAACCTTTAGTTCTTGATAACAATCCACAAGCTCACGCAGCTATTTATTTTAATGACCCAGACGGAAATTCTCTTGAATTGATTGCTCCTTTAAGATTGGACTTTGAGGAATCCTTTGGAGAGATGTCATTAGAGGATTGGTATAGAAGAAATACTGCTCACAATTAATTCTGCTCTGCTTCAGTAACGGATTCTTGAGTTTAACAAGAGGGTTGCTGTGGCAATCCTTTTCTTTAATGAACTAACGGGTGCGTTCGTATTATAAGGTTAGCCAGTTTTTACTGGTTGACCTTTTTTTAATAGAATCTATTATATCAGTAGCCAGGGTAGGACGTACGGGTGCGTGGGACTTGATCCCGTGAACTAAACTGTCCGCCCCCTACTTGTAGAAACATGTTTGAGGCTGGTTGGGACACAGATCTCGTATAACAAGCGAAGCTATGACACTACATGGAGGACTAGGGGTACTGGTTAGTAAGTAGAGGAGGAAAAAACAATGAATCCAGTTGTTGGTCTGGATGTGGCAAAAGGAGAGAGCCAAGTTCAGGCATTTTTAGATCAATCTAAACCGTATGGGAAGAGCTTTTCAATGAAGCATATCAAAGAGGAGTTAGATCACTTTTTAGAATTTCTAAAAGAAATTGAAGAGGTGACAGGGCAAATGCCTATGGTCATTTTAGAATCTACAGGGCATTACCATTCTCCTGTTATTCAATACCTGGAGGAACAAGGGATTCCATATATCTTACTAAATCCGATTATTTCTTATCAGGCAAAGAAGTCCAGCTTACGGAAGGTGAAAACGGACGCTATCGATGCGTACCAGTTGTGTGTGCTGTATTACAAAGAGGATTTAGAACCTCATAAAATTAGAGGAATTCAGCTATTAGACCTTCGGAATTTGTCCAGACAACAGGAAATCGTAACGAATATGTATGTGGAAGCTAAACTTCAGTTTCACACCATTTTAGATCAAGTGTTTCCTGAATACCGAAAGGTTTTTGGGGATCTATATTCAAGGGTTTCTTTATTGATATTAAAGGAATATCCCACTTCAGAGGCGGTATTAGCAGCCGGGGAAAGTAAACTAGCAGAGAGTGTTATAGAGTTCTGTCCTAGCCGATCGGGTCAATGGGCATGGGAAAAAGCAAAAAAAATAATGGACTCCGCGTCTCGAAATCCATTTCAAATAAACGTGTATCAAAGTCACGTAATCAATATTCGTATGTATATTGAGTTGCTTTTTCATTACCAGGGACACCTCTCTGATTTGGAAGATCGTATAGTGTCCCTGGCAAATGAAATGGAAGAATATAAAATCATCCAATCGATTCCCGGTATAGGAGAAAAAATCGCAGCCACGATTATCTCTGAAATTGGTGAAATCGATCGGTTTAATCACCCGAAAAAACTAGTTGCCTTCGCTGGAGTAGATCCAAGTGTTCACTCATCAGGTAAGTTTACGGCAACCATTAATCGTATTACTAAAAGAGGTTCGAGCAGACTACGTCATTCTCTGTATCTTGCCGTACTATGCGGCATAAGGAGTTCAAGGAACAAAAAGCTTAAAGCTTTCTTTGATAAGAAAAAAACGGAAGGAAAGCCAGCCAAAGTGGCGATCGTTGCCTGTATGAATAAGCTTCTTCATTGGGTTTACGCTTTATTAAAGAGAAAAGAAGCATTCCTAGATTTATCCTGATTAACGGTTTTATGAAACAGAGAAAAATCCTTCCAAAAGGGTTTTGGAGGGTTATTTGTCATGAACAAAAATAGTATATCATAAGGGAAATGAAAATTTTAGAGAAAGATATTGACATCCTATTAGCTGGTTTAGTTCATTAACAGGGGTTGCTTCGGCAGCCCTTTTCTTATGGGTCTAAAGGACAAGATACCCAAATAAAAAATACATATTTACTATATTTTGGTAAAATTGATTGGAGGGAAGGGTGGGGAATCATGAAAAAATATTTAGGGATTATTTCGTTTACTTTAATTATCTTGGTTATTTGTTTCTTTGCTGCGAATATAACACGAGTAATTGATCCTGGAGTAACAACTTTTCGTATATTAATGATATTTGGAATCATTATATCTTTCTCTTTTTCTTTTCTTAGTGAGAAAGGACTTTGGAGAAAATTTGCTTTAGGTCTTAGTATATTCGTTGGTTTCGTTTACTTTATAGCCGTCGAATTAATGAGAATAGTATTCCAGGGTAATGGATTTTAAACTGTTTATTCAACAAACAAGTGTGTTAGCTGAAGATTGGAGCAATCTTTAAGGCAGCCTTTTTGCATGGGACTATAGGAGCAGGATAGTTGAATAAGAAACAAGAATTATCTATGTAATAATTCTTAAAAGGAGAGATGTACAAGTGAATTTAAGACTTGAATTATTTGTTGAAAGTATAGAAAAATCAGTGGGATTTTATAGAGATATACTAGAATTTAATGCACCAAAAGAGATTATACATACTTACGTTCCAGTTAAAAAAGGAAGTGTTACATTAGGGTTGGGAGAAATGAAAAATTTACCTGAAAGCCATCCTCTTAAAGTTTCTAATAGTAGTCAACAAACAGGATTAGGGGTTGAAATAGTATTAGAAGTTGAAGATATAAACGATATTTATAACAAAGTAGTTGAAAAAGGGTACTCTATACAGACTAAGATAACAAAAAGATCGTGGGGATTAGAGGATTTTAGATTAATTGACCCAGATGGATATTATATACGAATTACATCAATGGCAACTATTGAATCCTAACTACCATCTTTTCTTAATGAACTAACGGGTGCGTTAGTTGATTAAGGAACACAAAAATGATCAATCTTTTTTATAAAAGAATAATCCAATTAAATATTATAAGGGCATGTTTTGATTAATCTTTGCTCAAAACATGCTCTTTTCTTTTGTTTATCAAGGTTAATAGTATTAATTTGATTAAACTTTATTTCAAAGCTACATCTCAATAAATCGGCTAGAAACAATTAAATTGTGTCACGTTTAGTAAAACTTTTCACACCGTAAAGTAGGAGAACGATGAAGGATCCAATTAAAAGTGTGTAAAATAAGAAATAAGATTGAATAGGCGATTCATCTTCCGGTGACATGGCTAACATAGGTTGCGTCCATGGATATATCTGTCCAAGTGGTGTACTGGCAATAATGATGGCAGGAAGCGTAAAAACAATGCTTACAGCAAGTGGTATACCAAATGTTTTAGCTCGGATGGATATAATGAGTTGCAGCAAGATCAAAGGCAAACAAGCTAAAATCCCCCTGATCATGAACCCCAATATTGTAAAGATAGGAAGACTACCTTCCATTCCTTTCATATAACCAAATCCAACAAATAAGATAATTAAAATTAACATCGTAATGACTACCATGCGGACCACCGTTAAAAACTTCCCTAAAAAGATGTCTGAGTGTTTGATCGGTAAAGCTAAAAGTTGTTTCCATCCACCTCCGGCATGTTCTCCTCGACAAACAAGTGCTGCATAAATGCCTACCATAATTGGCAATACAAAAGGGCCCATAAATATGGCAACTTGTGTCCAAGCTTCTACCCATGGGTTTTCTCCAGGGCTCATAAAAAGATCATAGTTTTTAAAGAAATTAGTATAGGCTAGGAGAACACCTAGTAAGGGGCCTATTAAATAAAGTATCCATAACTTTGAGCGCTTCAGTTTTAACCGTTCAACATATAAGATGTTTTTCAAGTATTTCCCCTCCCTTTTTACAAAACATCTCGTTTAGCAAAATGAATAGATCCTATAAACAAAATGATTGTTCCTACCAAAAGACTGATGACAAGGTAGGCTGAAAAATCGGTATTATACGCTATGCCTTCATACTGTAAAATTACCGTTGAAGACTGACTAGGATAAGCAAGTGGAAACCATCTCGTCGTTTGAGAAGCAGCCAAAAACAGGCCCATCATTGCTGATACGGATCCTATAAGAATCGAGAATGCCTGGTTTTTAAAATTCATGGATAGCCATAGCTGGAAAGCCAATATAGGTAATACTGTAATCAACATGCCGTAACAATCGCCGAGCAACAGCACCCATGGCAAACTTCCTTCAAACCCTAACATCTTTCCTAAAAACACCATGCCAACTAGAAAAATAGTAAGGGAAAGGAATAAACTAACCACTAACCAAACAAATTTACTTAAATAAATTCGAACTCTTGAAATGGGTAATGACAGCGTTTGTTTCCAACCGTTCGCCTGATGTTCGATATTCGCTATTATTGACGCAGCAAGTGTGGCGGCTAACGGAAAACCAAGGCCGAATAATAAACTATTATCATACAATAAATACATCCACATAGAGCCGGCATGGAACATCTCAGCTTGTTTTTCCACATACTCAACTCGGTATGTGAGATTCACCAATTCATATGCCAAGATCAGTAAGGGGACCAATAAGACTACAATAAATAACGAAGATCGTTTTAGCTTTATTTGATCCGCCCATAATATCTTTTTCATAGACTTCCCTCGGTTCCGGTTAATTCCAAGAAAATATCTTCGAGCGACCGTTTCACTTCTTCAAGCCGATACACAGATACTCCCGAATGCACAAGAATGGAGTTGATCTCTGAAACAAACTCTGGTTCTGTTTGGGCCAACCACAAAAAGTCTTTTTGCATATCAACCTTTAATCCTTTCCCTTTTAATATTGTCTTTGCTTCGATTACGTTGCTTACCCCGACTTTTAATAATGGTTTACGTTTTTGTCGTAATCGTTCTATCGAATCTTGGAAAATCATTTTTCCGTTATTAATGATTCCTACTTGTGTAGCCATTTGATCTATTTCACTCAACAAATGACTGGATACAAGAACACTCATTCCTGACTTAGGTAATTCTTTGATCAGCTCTCTCATTTCTTGGATGCCAGACGGATCCAAACCGTTTGTGGGTTCATCCAAAATCAATAAATCTGGACTGCTTAACAGAGCTGCAGCAATCCCCAGACGCTGCTTCATTCCAAGGGAATACTCTTTTGTTAGCCGGTTAGCTACTTTAGTTAATCTGACAATTTCCAGAACTTCATTGACTCGTTTTTCGGGAATATCCCGTAACCTACGAACGGCATCTAAGTTTTCATAACCAGTTAAGTTGCCATAATACGTTGGAGACTCAACTAGTGACCCGATTCGTTGTAAAATTTGCAAACGATTCTTGATTAGGTTCTGGCCAAAGATTTCGATACTTCCTTTTGTTGGTTTAATCAAACCTAGTAACATTCGGATTGTTGTTGTTTTTCCAGCACCGTTTGGTCCGAGAAAGCCGTAAATTTGCCCACGTTCGACCCTTAAATTTAACCCATCTACGGATTTGTGCTTCTTATACTTTTTGGTCAGTTCGTTCGTAACAACGATTTGATCATTCATATGCTCCTCACCTCACTTCTATCGTAAACGAAAGTTTTTAAACACGAACGAAACTCTTCCTAAACATTTGTTTAACAACTTTCTAGGAATATTTATATCTAATATGTTGAGCCCCAATAACCACAAGGATAAAAACAATCTGAATATTAAGAATATTAAACAGAGTTTTAATTCTTTTCTTTACTGCTTTGCAACCTACCCTTTCATGTAAAATAATAAGATAGAAGGGGAGGATACATATGACTTTAAAGCTCGAAGAGCATAAAATCCTGATGGTTGATGACGATCAGCATATCCTAGATTTATTAATAACTGTATTTGAGAAGGAAGTGTTTCATAATATCTTAACAGCCATTACAGGAACCGAGGCCCTCTTAAAAACAACACAAGAAAATCCGGACATTATATTGTTGGATGTTATGCTGCCAGACATTGATGGCTTTACTCTATGCAGCAAAATTCGCTCGCATACAAATGCACCCATACTGTTTTTAACAGCAAAAGCAACAGATTTAGATAAATTGCAAGGGTTTAGTTTTGGTGGAGATGACTATATTACGAAACCCTTTAACCCATTAGAGGTTGTAGCTCGTGTAAAAGCCCAATTAAAGCGAACTCCTCAAATTTCCTCATCTTCTTCTCGAAAACAGGTGTTTGATTATGGCTATTTCAAAATAGATCCCAATATGGGAAGACTTATTGTTAATGGAAAAAGGATAGAGTGCCCTACCCAAGAGATGAAACTTTTGCTCTATTTTTGTAAACACCCTAATCAAATTTTGAGCAAACATCAACTCTATAAGGATGTTTGGGGGGGATTTTATGGCGGGGATAGCACGGTAATGGTACATGTGCGCCGATTACGTGAAAAACTAGAGGCAGATCCAAGCCGACCTAAATGGATTAAAACGGTTCGGGGATTAGGATATATATTTGAAGCAGCAACAAGCGAGGATTTAATGTGAAATTAAGAAATCGAGTGGCATTTTACTTTGTATCACGACTTTTTTGGCTCATGCTTATTTGGGGTTCACTCATCGTGATTAGTACGCTTTTGTTCAGCTTCTTTCTGGGGCATAACAAAATCGAAACTCCACGCTTATCAATTAGCAAAATTGTTGCCGATACGGTTGTTATGGATCAACAACTTTCAATCAACTCGAAAACAAAGGAAGATTTATTAAAGAACCAGATGTGGGTTCAGGTATTAGATGAACAGGGAAATGAGATTTTCTTCTTTAATAAACCAAAAACCATACCGAATCATTATATTCCTGGGGAACTAGTATCAGATTACCTATATCCTGCCAAAAAAGGTTATCAATTATCTACATGGTATGAAACCAAAAACAATCAGGATTTAACATGGGTGTTAGGGAAACCAATGAAAAGCAATAATCCTTTTCTTTATTGGATGAATAATCTGTGGATTTTTTCCATCATTGTAATAGGAATTCTAATTGCCTTATTTTTCGGGAAACAATTAGGTGCTCCTTTACTGTATATGGTTTCCTGGATTGAAAATCTATCTAAAGGAAAATATGAAGAACCCTTTTACTATTGGAAGTTTCATTCAAAAAAACGCCGACTCAATAAAGCCGAATATAAAACATATCGAGAATTGATGCAGGCTCTTTCTAAACTTACATCAACCCTTCAGAAAAACACAGAAGAAAGAGAGTTATTAGAAAAGACACGGGAAGAATGGATGACAGGTGTCTCACACGACTTAAAAACTCCTCTATCTGTTATTAAGGGATATTCTGTACTATTATCTTCAACTGAATATGATTGGGAACAAGAAAAAGTACGGCATTTTGCTAAAACAATGGAAGAACGTGTGGAGTATATGGAGGAACTGATTGAAGACTTTAGCTTAACTTTTCAATTAAAAAATGAGGCTCTTCCTATACAACGTGAAGAAAAAAATTTAGTAGAAGTCATCAACAACGTTTTGGAACAACTGAAAAGATTGCCAGAATCAGAAAATAAGATTTTCTTTTTTGAACCTAACAATAATACAATTCTTTTTAACATGGATGAAAGATATTTGAAGCGAGCTGTTGAAAATTTAATTGCGAATAGTATTAAACACAACCCTCCAAATACTAAAGTTAGAATCATATTACATGAGGATTCGCTTGAAAGAGAAATTCAACTTACAATTGAGGACGATGGGGTAGGAATGGACCATGAAACAGTTGAACGCTTATTCGACCGTTATTTTAGAGGAATAAGTGCTTCCTCTAATATTTCAGGTACTGGTTTAGGGATGGCAATTGCAAGACAAATTGTTATAGCTCATGATGGTTATATTGAAATAGATAGTAAACCTCAACTTGGTACCAAATGTAAGATTATTTTTCCACTAGAATTGTAAGAAAGAATTTAACGAAATTTTAACTCAGTGATTTAGCAGGAAAATCTGCTTTCGTATGTCTAAATTTTCTTAGCGTATTGTTGGTAGGACCCCACGTAGAAGTGCCTGGAGGATTGAGCATTGAAATTCTGTGTTAAACAAGTTACTTGGAGATAGATATTAAACTAACAAGCGCTTTATTTAAGGTTGCTGTGTAAACCTTTTCTTCCGGAACTAACGGGGCAGTTTAGTTCATTAAGAGTTCATACTTATTTTGGGAATTATTGTTATAATGAAGGGGATAATTTCGTTAGGAAGGTTGCTGTTCAAGTTGGTTACATATAAAATCTAAAAAGACAGTAGTGATTATTGCTTTCGGTATAATATGTATAGCTATCGTTATAAATCTATTAAAGAAGGAATTATGGGATGTGAACGAAGAGTTGTTAAAAGAAGAAGTGTTATCAATTGGACATTCCGTTGAAACAATAAATTTATTAGATGTAACACCGTTTGACTGGGATGTAGTATATTCCTTTGGACCATATACTCCGAAAGATGATATATATGAAACGGTAGGTTATAAATGGGATACTATTAGCGAAACTGTAAATGAAGGAATGAATCAGATTGTATTTTTGAACGATAGAAAAGTGGTCTGCTATTTATATGGTTATCCTGAGAATAATGGATATGGTATATCTTTTGAATCTGAGAATTACAAAGATGCTGGTTATATGCTTAATAGTAAGGATGATTTAAATTTTCAAGTAGAAAGAAGCGACAGTGTCGTATATTTGAGAAACTAAGCAAGAATATGAGACCTTCAATTAACAGGTGCTTTTCAACAAAAGGTTGCTGCGGCAACCTTTTTCTTAATGAACTAACGGGTGCGTTAGCTGAAGATCGGAGCTGTCTATAAGGCAGCTTTTTCTTTATGCAACTATCGGGGCAGTTTAGTTGAAGAGTGCTGTTGATTTTTATTCAACAATTGGGCCAGTTTGTTAAAGATACTTCTTAAAGACGCTTGGGAATTTATGTTAAAATAAGGGGGGGTATACATTAATCTAAATCAGCTGTGAAATTTAGGAAGGGGAGTAACAAAAGATGGAATTTGCCATAGGGTATGGAATTGCATTTATAGGAGTACTTGTAGCTTATCAACTTAGCAAAGGCAAGTCGAAAAAAAGAAAATGTATTGTTTGGGGCATCGCTCTTATGTTGGCAATTTCACCATTCTTATCTTTTGCGATTGGTTTATCATACGCATTTATTGTTGAGGATCCTTGGGCAACTTTGGTTATGTGGTACTTGTTCCCAATCGGTTTCATCATAGGACTTATTATGCTACTGGTAGGCATATTTAAGAAAAAAGAAATAGAGAATGTCATGTAACTTCTACTAAAGGGCGCGATTCTTAAAGAAATTTCGCTAATGAACTAACGGGTGCGTTAGCTGAAGATCGGAGCTGTCTCTAAGGCGGCTTTTTCTTATGGAACTAAAGGGGCAGGATAGTTCATTAAGAACTACCCGTTTAATTTTTGATGAATACCTTGCATTATATAGTAATATAAAATATATTTATACCAAGAGGTGGATAATTTGGAAATTAATAAAGAAGTCTTAAAAGGGCATATAGACACTCTCATCCTTTCTCTTTTACATAAGAGGGATATGTACGGCTATGAATTAGCCAAAATTGTTCGAGAAAAGAGTGATGACCAATTTGAATTAAAAGAGGGTACGCTTTATCTGTCTTTAAAGAGATTAGAAAAGAATGAATGGATTTCTTCTTACTGGGGGGATGAGAAAGGACCAGGAGGAAGAAGAAAATATTACAAACTTACATCAATGGGTGAAGAAGGATTTAAAGATAAGCGTTTGGAATGGGAATTTGTAAGAGATGTGATTGATTCGTTTTTGGATTGGGGGAGAAAAAATGAAAGAAATTGAAGCATTTGTTGATTCGGTTTATCAAAATGTTGGCGGAAATAAAAAAGAAATACAAGAATTAAAAGATGAAATGAAAGGTCATTTATTAGAGGCTGTTCACGAGTTGAAATTAGAAGGAAAGTCTGAACAAGAAGCAATTGAAATTTCCATTGAACGTTTCGGCGGAGAAAAAGAAATGCGTTCTATTGTTGGTCAGTTGTTTAAAGCACAAAGAACATTTGCAAAATGGGTACTTTATACAGCATTAACATTCCTTTTAATTAGTTTTATCGGATATGGTATTCTTATTCCACTTGAAAGGAATCAACAAAATGAGAGTTATCAATTTAGTTCACAAATCCTTGATAGTTTAGGTAATACAATAACCGAGCAAGCTAAAACGGATATTCAAAAAATTGTACAAGAAAATGAAAACATTACAGGAGTAACCATTAGTGCTGTTGAGGTTACCAATTATGGTAATGAGACATTTTATACTACTGTAAGCGAAGAACCAGAATATAGTTTTAGAGAAAAACCAATATTTAACCACTTTATTACTTATCGTGCTGATGGTACAGGTAACGAAAATTGGGATGTCATGGTTGAATCAAAAGGTTATGTAGAAACAGCATATACTGCATTGTTCCTAAGTGTATGTATTTATTGGGTACTGTTTGCAATTTGGGCAATCATTAACGCTTATCATCATAGACGATTGAATGCTGGTTGGGTTATTGCTTTTGCTTTATTAAATGTTGTAGGGTATCTGTTTTTCCGTTTTATTGGAAAGGGGATAAAAAATGAAACAAATTGAAGAATACGTTCATTCGGTTTACCGAAATGTTGATGGAGATAAAGAAGAAATTCAGGAATTAAAAGAGGAAATGCAATCGCATTTATTAGAGGCTGCCCATGAGTTAAAAGAAAAGGGAGTATCAGAAGAAGAAGCGAGCAGAATGGCTATTGAAAACTTTGGAGATAAAAAACACATGATTAAAGGATTATCAGAATTTTTTAGTGTTCAAAAGAGATTTGCTCGTTATATCTTATTATTTTCATTGGTTTCACTTGTGCTAGGAGCTATCATTTTTGTAAATACCTCCTTAGAGATATATAATTTCAAGGAAGAAAGAAGCATCATCATGAACGATGTGTTAACCATTGTAGGTGATGATGATGTGATTTCTGACTCCAAAAAAGAGGATATTCAAACTCTTTTCGACGAACATAAGGATCATTTGAATTATCTTGCAATATTTAACACAGAAGAGAACGCTCAATTAAAAGATTGGTTGAAAGAATTTAATATAACACAAAAACCTTCTACCACTTACCCCATTGAATATCAGTATGCAACATTTATGATAGAAGATCCGTATGAAATTTTTAATAAAGAAGGAATTGTTAGCGATGATTATGATTTAGGAACAGTGGCGAGTACAAAGGATAATTGGATTGTTCAATATGAATATAAGGATACCTACCAGAATGTTATTGAAGCAAATAATTCATGGGCATTAGGAGATTACATGGATATTTTTCAGCTGCCGATTTTGTTCTTTGTAGTGTTTGGGGTTCTAATTATTGTTTGGGGATTCTTAAAAAAATATCATAAAACATATTTAAAAGGACTTATAAACTGAATTTCTTAATGAACTAACAGGTGCGTTAGGTGAAGATCAGGGCTGTCTTTAAGACAGCTCTTTCTTTATGAAACTAACGGGGCAGGTTAGTTCATTTAAGATTTGTTTAAATATTAAAAAGTTCCTGATAGGTAATTTTTTAAAATAAACAGTTTAGATTAAAAGAAATTCTTATTACATTAGAGATGTTTTTCCGTTATTATATATAAGAAAGTCTTATAGAAAATTTTGGTATTTACTTAGAGGTGATTTTCCATTTGAAAAAAATACTTAAAGCTTATGATTCTCCCATATTCATAGCTGTTGTACTACTTTCCCTATTTGGATTAGTTATGGTTTACAGTGCAAGTATGATTACGGCAGTATCCCATTACCGATATCCGATAGATTATTTCTTCCAAAATCAAAAAAGTGCGCTGATCCTGTCATTTATTATGATGGTGATCGCAATGATATTGCCGTATAAACTATATAAACATAAAACCTTTCTAATGGTCATGATGGGGGGGATCGCCCTCCTCCTTATAATTGTGTCTATCATTGGCCACACAGCCAATAATGCAACAAGCTGGTTTCAGATAGGTACACGGAGCCTCCAGCCTGCTGAATTTTCCAAGCTGGCCATCATCATATATTTGTCTGCGATGTACGGAAAAAAGCAGGACCGCATCAATGATATCGATAAAGCCGTCGTACCTCCCATCATCTTTTTGGTGGGCATTTGTTTTTTAATCGTCCTCCAGCCTGACTATGGAAGTGCTGCTATCATTCTGTTAATCGCGGCTTCCATTATCCTTTGTTCAGGAATGAACCTGAGAAGCTTGGGGAAATTATTGATGATATTTTTACTGGTGGTCGGAATTTTCTTTATTGGTATTGTCGTAACAGGAAATTTCTCCAATGTTTTTTCGGAGGAACGAATTTCTCGTTTTACCGGACTTTCCAATCCGTTTGACAATGGGGATGAAGGTTATCAGCTAGCCAATTCGTTGCTTGCAATAGGTTCAGGAGGAATAACTGGGGTCGGGCTCGGTGACAGCGTCCAAAAGTACGGTTATCTTCCGGAACCTCACACAGACTTTATCATGGCCATCATCGCCGAGGAACTTGGCACTTTCGGAGTTTTGTTTGTACTGGGTACTCTCGGGTTTATTGTATTGAGGGGCTTAATACTATCGGCTAAATGCAAGGATCCTTTTGGAAGCTTACTATTGTTTGGTATTTCCTCGATGATTGGTATTCAAGTAGTGATCAATCTCGGGGGCGCTACCGGGCTTCTTCC
Organism: Peribacillus sp. YIM B13477; assembly: GCF_042787955.1. Classification (NCBI taxonomy): domain Bacteria; kingdom Bacillati; phylum Bacillota; class Bacilli; order Caryophanales; family Bacillaceae; genus Peribacillus; species Peribacillus sp. YIM B13477. The sequence goes on along the minus strand of NZ_JBHZPD010000009.1, from coordinate 116,183 downwards.
TATTACCGGGATAACACTGCCTTTTATAAGTTACGGAGGATCGTCACTGCTACTGCTTATGGTGTCAATTGGGGTTATGGAGAATGTAATTATGAGAATGAACTTATTGGAACAAAAAGAAATTGTACAAACAATTTTAGATAATAAGAACATGTGAAAAGAAAATTTTTAGTTACCTCCATCTTGTTCAAAAATAATTCCATAAGCCACAGACCTTTCCGTTAAAGGGCGAGATTTTTTATTAAGAATCGCTTTTCTTAAAGAACTATCGGGTGGGTTAGCTAAAGATCGGAGCTGTCTTTAAGGCAGCTTTTTCTTTATGCAACTAACGGGGCAGGTTAGTGGTAGAAGAAGGTAATCAGGTGTTAAGTAGAGAAAAAGATAGCAATAAATATAAAATTAAATAACTGAGGCGAAAAGAATGGCTCATAATGGGATAGTTTTAGTAGTTAGTGTATCAATATTCAGAGATGATGAAGTCTTAATAATTAGAGAAAATAAACCAACTGCTATTGATAAGTGGAACTTTCCGAGTGGACGCATTGAATATGGTGAAGACATTCTCTATTCAGCTCGTAGGGAGGTAAAAGAGGAAACTGGCTTTGATGTAAAACTTAATGGTACAACGGGTGTATATAATTTTATCAGTAGTACAAACAATCAAGTTATTCTATTTCATTTTACTGGTGAGGTTAATGGTGGTTCATTAAATCTTGAAGAAGATGAAATTTTAGACAGTAGATGGATTAAGGTGAATGACCTTGTGAAATTTGATAATGAAGAACTACGTGAACCAAGGGTACTAAAGCAAATAATGGATAACTTGTTAAAAGAGAGGGTACATTCAATTAGTATTTATAATCAACAACTAGATAAATAATTTTTATTAAGCTAACGGGTTCTTCTTCTTTATCAGGAGCTGATCAGCAGCTCCTTTTCTTATGGCACTAAAGGGGCAGCATTCCTGTATTAACTGAAATACTAAAAAGTTTGTGAAGAAATCTACTTAAACTAACGGGTGCGTTAGTTCATAAGGATCACAAAAATAATCAATCTTATTAATAAAATAATCAAGAAGATTAAAAAAAGGGGAGGGTATAGATATTGCCTTCCCCTTTGTGTTTACAGATAAATTTGTATGAATGTATTGTTTATAATGTGGAAATTTGTAATTATACACACTAAAATAAGAAGAAATTTGTGCCTATATGATAAAATTAGGACTAAAATCACAATAAAGGAAATGATGATATGACTTTTGATCAGGTAAGCTACGAATTGGATAATTTCTTAAAAATAAAACTAACTCAATTTATAAATAGTCATGATACTCAAAAAATCGACCTTTTTAAGCCATATTACATTCATTTTGCTCATTCTCATTTAATTGATATTTTTTCAATACTCCATAGTAATTTAAATGATCTATTTGAATTTTTAAATTTTAAAAACGGTGCTAATGGAGGTCATTATAATGCAGAAGATAGCAGACAACTATTAGATATCATAGAACAAATAAGAATACTTCAAGCTAAACTGACAAATCAATATCCTTTTAAAGTTGATGAATATTACTTAGAAATTATTAATCGTTGTAAGAAGTTTCTATCTTCACGTGGTGGTAGTACAATTCCTGAAGGAGTCCCTAAAATAGATATAATCGAACATAAGGCTATTTTTTTAAAAATCAATAGTACTGAAATAGAAAACCCTGATAACTCAAGGAAAATGGCCATTGATTTAATTGGTGGTGGTTCGTATGCAAACGTGTTTAGATATAAGGACCCACATTATAAAATGAAATTTGCAATAAAACGCGCACTTGATAACTTACGTGAAGATGAACTTGAAAGGTTTAGAAATGAGTTTAATGATCTTAAACAATTAGACTCTCCATTTATTATAAAAGCATATACATATAACGAAGAAAAAAATGAATATACGATGGAATTTGCCGATCATACCATACAAAAGTTTATAAGGAATAATAATAACTCTCTAACTTTTGAATCAAGAAGGAAATTAATAATCCAGTTACTTAATGCATTTGAATATATCCATAGTAAAGGACTTTTACATAGAGATGTAAGTTATCAAAATATATTAATTAAAAAATATGAAGATGGAAATTATTTTATTAAGGTTTCCGATTTTGGTTTAGTAAAACGCCCTGAAAGTAATTTAACAAAACAGGGAACGGAGATAAAAGGTGCAATAAATGATTATTCAGATCTTGATAGAGTAGGTTTTGAAAATTACGAAAAACGACACGAGACATATGCAATTTCAAAAGTAATCTATTTTATATTGACAGGACGAGAAACAAACTACCACAGAGAACGGAATGAACCATTAAAGAATTTCATTCAAAAAGCAATTGGTGATAAAGAAAATCGTTTTAATAGTGTTGCTGAAATTAGGGAATTTTTAAAAAATGATGTATTTCCCTATATTCGTAATGCATAAAAAATAAGGGTGCAACTTTGATTTAAATGGATAGGAAAACGTGCCAATTGGGTGTACTTTATTGGAACAAAAAAAAGGACACTTAATATAATAAGGGTCCTCAAAGTCTATTAATATGCTGTTTCTGGCATCGAAGCACTTACATTGTAAGCATTTGGATACAGGAATAGCCATTTTTTTCTCCTTTATAAGGAACGTTTGTTCGTATATAATAAATATAAAGGAGCGATTTTTCTAATGGGTAAAATTCGTGATAGAGGAATCATTAAATGGAAAGCAGCATTGATATTACCAGAACATAAAGCATTAACTAAAAAAAATAATACGGACGATTATTACTTAAATAAAAAACCTGTCCTAGATGAATACCAGGTTGAAGAATTTGAAAACAACATTCATTATGCGATGGAATATCATTTACCGATAAGTTTTAGATTGCATAACGATGGAAATCCAATTGATCTGCATGGATACTGTGTGTATATTGATCCTGTCACGAAGGAGTTAAGTATTCAGAAGAAAGATAGTATCTTTAAGAAAATTAAATTTAATGAAATTATTAATGTAATCGTTGAGGATTAAAAAAAAGCCCTTCTTAAAATTCAGGAGGGCATTATAGTCTTTGAAGAATTAACAAGAAAGGCACAGAGATATAGGAGTATACAAATGGAGATTCAGATTGAGGTTCAATTGTTTGCGAACGGTGCTAATTTCTTACAGTCCGGTAGTTGTTCAGTAATAGCAACTGACTTTAGAAAAGAACCGGAATGGACTGCTGCTGTATCAGCTTATGAGTGGATACAAAAGATAAAAAGCTCTGTTCGCTATCCAGACGACTTTCAAATTATCAGTGTTGTTTACAACGGAGAAAATGACATTACAGATTTAGTAAGAAAGGTACGCCCTAAAATAAAAGATGATTTACCTTTTTAAAATTAATCAACTAAAAATATAATTTAGGGATTTCTTTAGAGGTTCTTTTTTGTATCTTATCTATAATTAAAAACCACTCGATTGAGTGGTATAAAACATCTATTATTTATATCCCTATGGTGCCCATGACAAAGAAACAAGTAAAATTAATTAATTCCCTTCTCTAACTTATCTATTTCATGACTAAGTTTATTGCTAATATCAGTTAATATAACGTGTAGCACAATCATCAATTCATCAGATTTTCTGCTGTAATCTTCATATATTGAATCAGAAACTTTTTTACTTGGATCCTTTCGATGAATATAATGCTTATAAATAAACCTGTTCCTTTCATGATAAATCTCCATCATGTTATCAATATCATTTTTTAGGTCTGGTACAAATGGAAACAAACTATTTATGTTTCTAATTGAAGATAAATCTTTATCTTGATATTCTCGCTGTTTATCACGTAATACATACAATTCCATCGGTTCCTTGAAGTGATAAGTAAAAATTAACATATCAGATTCCGCAAAGTTTCTACCCATTTCACTAAGTACAGAATAAATCTCCGAAAATTTATCGATACGAAGTTGGGTTCCTAAAAACTTTCTGGCTCTTAGATCTTCTTTATCAACCTGTAGATGTATTTGTTTATGTGCTACATAATAAGCTATAAAACCAGCAGCTAAGGCTCCTATAATTGCCCCAATATAGCCACCCCAAAAACCTAACCAACCATCAGCAGATCCATATGCAAAACTAGTCCATTGCCATTTCATACCGATAATAATTATAAAAGGTATTATTGTAATAAAACCGATAACAAATATAAGTGTAATTAGTATATTTTTTTCTATTTTCATTTTTTCCACCCTTCTATACTATCTATTATATCAAAGGACATTTTTAAATTTTGGGAAGGTGTCTTTTTTTTACACTTCTCATTGTGTTATTGTGTTATTGCGTAATTGTGGTTTTGTGTTATGAAATCATTAAATGACTCTAGTGTGTATTTTTACTTGTTCAACTAACAGGTGCTTTTCCTCGATAAGGAAGGTTCCTGTGATTAACTATGATTTACAGATGCCCTGAACAGATTTACCCATTTTATATCATCACTAGCTTGTTTCACATAGATTCTGTTACTTCAAGGTAACGCCCCTTGAGCTTACCGTTCTTCTTAGAATTTTTTACCCTCTTATTTAGTGCTTTATCATAAAATGCAAGTTCAATCTAAATTCTCCAGGACTAACTTTAAATTTGTTGTTTACTTAATTTATCCTTTATGCTTTCATCTTAATTTATAAAATATGTAGATTTTTCCAGAGGGTTTGCTATTATTATTATATAATTTATTTAAGGAGGAAATATTTAAATGGAAACACAACTCTTAGACAATGACTTAATACAACTGATTAGTCATACGAAGTTTAAAAAACCTATCCGCCCTATTAATAAAATCCTTACAAATGATGTGCTTCAAAGCATAATTGAGAAAGCGGAAACAGAATCATGGGAAATACTTAACTTAACGGGTACTGGTCTCAAAGAATTACCCAAAGAAATCGGCAAATTAAAGAGCCTAAAAAGATTGTATTTAGGCAATGTTCACCTTATGAGAAACTCAACAAGTATTTATAAAAATAATATAGAGAGACTTCCAGATGAATTCTTTGAACTTAAGAATTTAGAATTTTTAGACCTTTATTATCTCAATATTAAGGAGTTATCCTCTAAAATAACCAATCTCTGTAACTTAAATGGTTTATTCCTAACAGGCAACGAATTTAAAGTTTTTCCTACACACATCTTTGACTTGAGAAATTTAACCAAACTTGCATTACCTAGTAATTTTAAAGAGATACCTGCTGGAATTGATAAATTAGTTAACTTGGATTTTCTAAACATAATTGAAACTGAGATAACACATTTGCCGGAAGAAATAGGTAACTTAATCAAACTGACTGTGCTTAGACTAGACAATAGTAAAATCAAAACATTGCCTAGAAGTATAAGAAACTTGTCTAATCTTAAGCTCCTAGGTTTAGATAATACATATTTTCAAACATTTATTGCTCCAGAGATATTAGCGCAAACTCCTCAGGAGACTATTAACTATATAATTAGATACCAAGAGGATCAAAGCAAAGTAACACTAAACGAATCTAAAATGTTAATTGTAGGTCAAGGTGGAGTGGGGAAAAGCACCTTATTAAATCGATTGGTATATGATAATTTTGCAGAGCCTGGTACTCTTGAGTCTACCGAAGGAATAGATATTGAAAAGTGGTTATTTGATAAGGATTCTAATAATTACACTTTAAACGTTTGGGACTTTGGCGGGCAAGAAATCTATCATTCAACACATCAGTTTTTTCTTACAAACAGATCCTTGTATGTACTCGTTTGGGATGCCAGACAGGAAGACGAGTATGGGAGAATTGACTATTGGTTAAATACAATAGAATCTTTTGCTGGGGATAGCCCTATCTTACTTGTCATTAATAAATGTGATGAAAGAAAAATAATAAAAGATATAGATTTAAAAAGTTTGCGAAGAAACTTTCAACAAATAATCGAAGTATACAAAGTAAGTTGTCAGAATGGTATGGGTATTGCGGATTTGCGAGATGTTATACAAGAAGAAACAAAGCATCTTCCTTTAATGGGGCTAGTTTGGCTATCGTCGTGGATACAAATACGTACTTATCTTGAAGAGTTATCAAAATCAGTTAATTTAATTCCGTATTCTGAGTATTTAGAGATATGTGAAAGATATGGTGTTCCTGAATCAGAAGCTAAAAGTTTAAGTAAATATTTACATGATCTAGGAATAATATTACATTTCCATGAGGATATAATTCTAAAAAATACAGTTATTCTTAGTCCTGATTGGGGGACAACTGCTGTTTATAAGGTGTTAGACACCGAAGATGATATTTTAAAAAACAGGAATGGAACCCTATATTATGAGGACTTACAGAATATTTGGGTAGACAAGGAAAATTATTCGGAAGATAAGTATTTATTAATATTACGATTAATGGAGAATTTTCAATTGTCATTTGAAGTTGAGAAAAATAAAGTATTCCTAATTCCTGAATTTATGGGGAATCTTGAATTTGAAATAAATGATATAGAATTTAAATTGGATAATACCTTGACATTCCAGTACAACTATGATTTTTTACCAGCGGGTATAATGACTAGATTTATAGTAAAAGCGCATAATTTCTTAATTGAATATAATAACAAAAAAGCTTGTTGGAAAAAAGGAGCGTTCCTAAAATATAAAGATGCGGTGGCAAGGGTACGATTACTTGAAAGTTTAACCAATAAAAGAATTGAAATAAGTGTCACAGGTAATAGTCTAAGAAATAAGCAAGAGTTACTTAAGCAGATAAGATTATATTTTGATCAAATACATGAGAGTATGAAGAAACTAAAAGTTACTGAATTTATTAAATGTAATTGTAGTTCTGAATGCATGCAATTACATGATTATAATTTGCTTTTAAGATATGAACAAAATAGTAGAAAGCATATTGTCTGCAATACCTCCCTTAAAGATGTTGATGTTTCTTCTCTTCTTGATGGCATTGCCTCAATTGAACAAAGAACTAAAAAGGTAGATGAATTTATGGATTATCCTCATTCTGTTATTGTTAATGTACCTATTACTAATACCACAAACAATAATAATAATAATAATAATGAGAATGTTAATGTTAATAAGAATACTATTGATATAAAATATACCATTTATGAGTTACAAGGTGCTGTAAATGACCTAAGAGACGAGGTTCAATCTAAAGCACCTGAATTAGGAGAAGAACTTGATAAACTAGAAAAGGGTGTAAATAAACTTATTACGGCTAAGTCTAAAGAAGAGATCATTCAGTCCGGGTTCTTACGAAAATTTAATAGGTTTATGGATGAAGTAGAAAATCCTGATACACTGCTAGGAAAAACGGTCAAAAATATTAAAGGAGGCATATCAATTACACAGGATATTGCTGATCAATACAACAAAATTGCGCAATGGTTTGGCCTCCCAGTGGTTCCTAAGCCCTTTTTGAAAAATAAGTAGAATAAATTGAAAGAGAACTACATTTGGTTTCAAATCAGTTGCATAAATGTGCCCCGAATCATTGGTCTATTGAAGAGTTACACGAAGATGGAACACATATTATTATTTTAAGAGATTTGGCAGTGTTAAATTTATTTTGGGTGGATTTGCATATGGGTTAATTCAATACATCTTTTGATTCCTGTTCAGTATTGCCTTTATTTGTTACAATTTTGGATTCCGCTTTACTTACTGGTATCAGAACATCTCTTGCGAAGGACTAAAAATGACACATTCCACTATAAAAGAAATGCCTTTTTATAAGGGTTTAACTCCGGCCAAGGAAATTATGTCTAGTATTTAGATATCTTGAATTTATTGTCTTCCTGCTTATGCACTTGCAGTCTGAAATAGTTTTAGGGCAAACCCCCAAAAAAAATTTAAACGAACACGGATATTCTTAAATGACGTTTCATTGATTATTCATGTAGTACAAGAAATTCTAAAGTATATTCTTAGAGTAGTTTGAGGAATATTAGTAGCTAATTGCCTAAAAAATTTTGACAACGCCTCTTGAAATTCGGGGAGCCGTTATCATTCAAAACTAGTTAACATAATACTGATTATTAACATAACAGTTAAAAACACTGATTTAAAAATAATTTATTTTGATATGAATCGTTGCCGGTCGTAGCTTTATCTTATGTATTACTTTCAATTGAATATATTAAGAGCCTGTTTTGATTAATCTTTTTTTTCAAAACAGGCTCTTTCTTTTTGTTTGTTTATCAAGGTTATTAGTATTAATTTGATCAAGCTTCCTTTCACAGCTACAGTAGTTGAAATAAAAATAAAAGTGAGAAAATACTTCCTTTGTCTAATTATTGTAAATTTGGGATATGAATAAACTTAGAGGCTGTGTTTTTTGGAGTGGTATTAATGAAGAAAAGTCTAGCAAGTGAATTTCCAGAATTGGCCAATGAATGGGATTATGAATTAAACGGAGATATAAAACCTAGTGATGTTCCTCCAAAAGGAAGACAGCATGTATGGTGGAAATGCAAAGAGGGACATCGTTATGAGGCTAAATTAGCATCTAGATCTAATGGAACAGGATGCCCATATTGCAAAGGTTCAAAAGTGTGTTTTGAACGTTCATTATTAGGAAGAAGACCAGATCTAGTAGCCATGTGGGACAAAGAGAGAAATAGTTCATTAACTCCAGATAAGGTACTTGCTGGATCCAATATTGTGATTTATTGGATTTGTAATAAAGGTCATTCGTTTGATATGTCAATTAAACAAATGACTAGAAAAAGAAGGAGTAGTGGGTGCCCATACTGTCGAGGTTTAAGGGTGAATGAAACAAACAGTCTAGCTAACCTCTATCCGCATATTGCAAATGAATGGGTTGAATGTATTGATTATAAAAGTAAGACTGCAAAAGATGTCACACCTGGTTCATCTTACAAGGTTTTATGGAGATGTAAGAAGGGACATGAGTGGAAAACCACTCCAAAACATCGGACAAGTGGTGGAACAGGCTGTCAAAGGTGTAATACAACGAAGAAAGTGTCAAAACAATCATATGCACTCTTTTATTATTTAAAAAAACATTTTGATGATGTTGAGATGGAAACACCACTTTTAGGCACACGTATGGTTTTGGATATTTACATTTCTTCGATTAAGTTAGTAATTGAGTATGACGGAGGTCTATATCATAAGGATTATAAGCGTGATATAAAAAAAGACATTGCGTTACTAGAAAAAATGCCATATACAAAGCTCATTAGAATTCGAGAACCGGAATGTCCTACATATAAATCACCAAATCCAAATACATTTTTTTATGATCTTAAAAATCATTCAATGAAAGTATTTCAAACGTGTCTTGAAAGGATATTTACTGATCATATTCAACAAAGTCCTGATATAAATATTGAAAGAGATAATGTGTCAATTTTAGATTTAATGGATCATTGGGAATATGAAAATTCCTTAGCCAATGTTAGACCCATACTGATTTAAAACCAGAAAACTTTAAAGTTACAAGTCATGAAAAAGTAAATTGGGTTTGTATTTATGGGCATCAATGGCCTGCTACAATTGCAAGTAGAACACAAGGAGGCAACAACTGTCCAGATTGTGGGAATAGAAGGTTGCATACGGATAATAATTTAGCTGCTGTAAATCCAGAACTAGTTAAGGAGTGGCATCCAACTAAAAATGAAAAGGGTCCTCAAGCTTACTTTGCAAACTCTCATTTTAAAGTTTGGTGGTTATGTAAAAAGTGCAGTCACGAATGGGATGCACAAATATACAATAGAAATGGTAATCGAAGTGGATGTCCGAATTGTTGAGAGAACAATCTTAAATAAAACAATGTTAAAATTCCTTCCCTTCCCTCTGGCATAACTGAATGTTTTTACTTATATTGCCCGCCAGCATAACAATTTGTATACCTAATGAATACACTATGGTGCAATTCAGTGAAATTAGGTAGAATCAAAATGTAAGAAACCTTTATAAATGATTAACTATTTTAAAAGTGTGGCTGCAAAATACTTATGTAGAATGACAATAAAGCTATTTATTTTTAAAACCTTAACACACCTAACCCTGTCCTAAAATTAGGATAGGGTTAAAATAAAGTTGTTTAAATTTTGATGAAAAACACTTCATTGAACTTAAAAAACAACAATAAAGTCGTTTAATATCTAGTTTTTATTCCATAATAGTGCCCTTTAATGGAATAACCTAAAAAAATATTGCCTCAGTCCTAAAATCACTCAATTCTTTCTATTAGTTACAAGCAATACCGTCTCTATTTCTATCCAAGCGATGGTCTCCAAAGCCAGCTGCCTTTGATTCTTTCATAAATTCAGTTGCTTCAGAAGCGTTACTAAAATCAGAACAATCCCTATCTTCTTTAAAATTGTAAATTGGAGTAGATGAGACATTGGCTTTTTCAGCTTTTTTAGATTCGTCTTCTTCTACTTTTCTTTTAGCATGTTCTTCCTCTGTTTCTTCTTGAGCTCTCTTCATATCTTCTTCCATTTCTTTTGCGTACTTTTTACCTTCAATTTCTCTTTGTTTTTCTTCTAACTTTGTTTTCTTCATTTCAGCTATATGTCGTTCGTAAACACAGGGGCCAATAGACCAAATTAAAAATAATAATAATATTATTAGTAAAAGGACTCCTTTGGCATATGTTTTTTCTTTTTTCTTTCTATAATAGCACCATAAAACTGTAAGAATAATTGCAAGAAATAATATGAGATTCCAAATTGAACCTACAATACATTCTAATATAAGCATAAACAAGTATAGGCACCCAAGTATAAGCAACAATTTAATTACTTTAATAATATCCTTGTCCTTCATTTTGTTCCTCCGTTAATATTCTAGTCAATTAGCACTAATCAATTTTAGTTGTAAACACATGATAAGTAAATTAAAAATTTGGTCCGAGAAAAAAAGTGATGATCAGTTTGAATTAAAAGAAGGGACACTTTATCGATCATTAATACTTTTACTTAGCTTAAGTACAATTCTTCACAATCTTTTCCATGGTTTTGTAAAATTTCTAATTTCTACGAAATGTTTTATTCAACAATATGGCCTGATTATAGTATGACTAGCGTTTTAAACAAACTTTATTATTTTTTAAACGACTTTAAAATTAAACAACTTTATTGTTACTTAACAACATAGACATTTCCTCGCTTTGTTTTGTGTATGTAGATTGTCGCAGATGAAAGTACAAAACAAACATCAAAGAATTCTTGCTAATATCAGTCGTATTTGGGCTGACTGATACTTACGATTGTTTGTTATTGTAAAAAATTAGTATATTGGTTATTCTTTAATCATCTAATTAATCCTTAAACTAACCTGGTAGTGTTAGTTTAAGACGGAAAAGGGTATAGGACCAAAATGTTTAAGAGGTCCCTTTTTTAGGATCATATTTTTACTTTCATTAATTTGGGAATAAAAGATATATATTAATGGATGGATGGAAGTAGGTGATTTAATGGACATTTTTAATGAGTATTTCCCCCCTTTATTAGTTGTTATTATTGGTGCTTCATTAGCTTACTTTTATGGAAGGAAGAATAATAATTATGTTAATTTTCATAGTAAAGCTAAAGAAAATATTGAGGATTTATTAGAACCTATGTACTTTCGATTAAAAGATATAATTAGTATAGATGATAAGTATGAAAGAGAATTAAAATTGGACAAATGGTTAAATGACTACACGCCTTATGAAGTTCCTATTCATAAATTGGGTGATAAATCCCTCATAGAAAAGTTCCTAAAGATAAGGGAAATGTTCCAAAACCTAAGTGAAAAAAGATTAGAGACTGAAGAGGAGTTTTATAAAGGTTTAAAAGACTTCCATAATAATCTTGAGAGACAGTATTGGTCTATTTTTAATTCTCTTTATAAGGATTATATTTGGTATAATCGTATTTTAAATACCCATTTTACTTATAGAGTATTTCTAGAATGTATTAGGTATATAAGAAACTTTAGTCAATTTCTCCTTATTATAAGTGGAATAACTATATTTCTAGGCATGTATTTTAGAATCTTGAAGGAATTTAATCATTTTGATGATTTATACTTAATACCTTATGACTTAATGGTATTAGCTGTATTTACTGTTGGCCTGTCATTAGCACTTATGGTGTTTATTGAATGGTTTATTCCAGGAAAATTTTCGTTTTTAATGGAAAAGAAAATAGGAGAAAGTGTTCTTAAAACATCTAAGAAATTGTTGAAATTTTTTAAGGGGATATTTAAAAATTGATTAGAGGGAACAAAATAAGATTATCTTAATAAATTATAAAAAATCGATTTTGGATTTTTTTCAATCTTTTACAGGGGATGATGTGCTGGTGGCTAGTTTCTGTCCATGTTGGGATTGTTGTGAACGCATAATAGGATAATGTTTCTTCAAACTCATTTATATGTTTCTTTAATAATGCAGTTTGAATTCGATTTAAGGATTTTTTCATTTTTATGATAATTTTTTCTCCTTCCGGTAAATATAGGATTAGGTTTATGCTTCCTCTTGTAATAGGGGGCTTTCAGGTTCTTCATACCAGTTACTTATAAGAATATAATTGAAAATGCTCACCTATTTGCTCACCTGACATTGAAATATCATGACACTAAGTGAAGTTATTTTAGGTGGCTTTGACCAAATGTGTTGATATTATTACCTTGTTACTTCCTATTAAATTATGAATTGAATGGGCGGCATGATGTAATAAGGGGTTAAAACCTTGTTATATCAACGTCTAGAATGATAATATGCTATTCTTGTCCTCGTTTTTTAAAAAACACTGCAACCTGTGACAAAAAAGCTAACTATAGGAGAAGGTCTTTCATCAGTTTGCTAAACTGTTGGGAGGCCTTTTCTTCCATATTGGCTCATGTGATCATAGATATTCATTGTAGTATTAATATCTGTATGTCTAAGTCGCTGTTGTATTTCTTTAATGCCAACTCCAGCTTCAATCAATAATGAAGTTTGCGAATGTCTAAATGAGTGTGGAGTAATGTTCTTTTCTATTTCTGCTTTTTTTAGAAGCCTTTTTAGCCGGGTCTCAATAACTTTTCTTAATTGTGGATGCCCATTCTCTCAAGAAGGAGCCTTTTTTTAAAATTTGGCAACCAGGGTATTTCTATATAATTACAGTTGGAAAGTGCGATAATTTGTACTAGGGTTATCCCCATTAATCCTATTAAGCTATGTGACAACGGGTTTGGAATAGCAGAACTATTTGCTAGAGGTTTGTTGATTTTATGGCCACCTATTAAAGAGGCTGAAATATAAAAAAAGGCCCAATATAATAGAAAGTCTATCAGTTCAAATGTACCAATGAAAAAGGGGTTGACCCCGTAAGGCCAACCCCTTGCAAACTGTTATTTTATTGTAAGCGTTACAGAATTATAGTTTTTCCCATTACCAAGTGGATTGAAGTTTTTCTCAATGTTTCCTGCGGCGTCCACAGTGAAATAATTGATGGTTGTTGTCTTTTCAATTTTTAATGTTTCTGCAAATTCACGGGTGCCGCTTAATTTAATTTTAGTTGATTGGAAGGTAGGGCGGCTGCCGTCAAGCGTATAATAAATCGTGGCTGGCTCACTTGTTTCAACCTTAACATCAACCGGACCTGTGTAGTTACCGTTTCCAGGTGTAGCTTTTGAGGAAGGCGGCTGATGGTCTTTTGCACTGTTGTAGGCTACTTTCATTAAGCCAATCAACCCATTGGCAAATTCCATTGCTTCTTCATGACCTTCTGCAAAGGCTGGCTGGAATCCAACTGCCTGCCATCTTTTTGTATCCTTATTCCATAAATCTGCCCCTACTTCGAAGTTCCAGGCATAAATCCCCTTTTCATACCATAGGTAGTCCGCAGAGTTACCTGCAGCAGAGTATAGTACGTCAGGAATTGGACCTGTACGGCTAGGTAGAATGACCGTTCCGCGGTGGTCTTGAATATCATTTAAGATGTTATCAGAAGCTGCCCAGTAAAAAGCTTCTTCACCAGCTGATGGGCGTGGCAGTGTTGTACGTTTTGAATCGTAAGCACCAGGGGACCACATGAAGTAGCCGCCATAACTATGAATATTCATTGCAAACTTAATATTTGGGTTTTTGTCAGCAAGCCAGACAAGGTTTCTTCCTTCAGGCTCAGAGTTTTCAGCTGGTCCTGCGTAAGTATCTCCTGTGCAACTTGTACCTCCGCCAATATAGCCATCAAAAACGGAACCAACAGAATGGTTGCGGTTAAGGTCAACTCCCCAATTATTTCGGTACCCAGGATCAGAGGCAGTGGGACCACAGTGATTGGTCATATTTTTACGCTGCATATTGTAATCATTTAAGCTGTAATTAGCACCATCAGGGTTTACTGAAGGTACAAGGAATATATCAAGATTATCAACAAGCTTTCTTGTCTCACTATCTTGACTATAGTTTCGCAGTAGTCTTTCCGCCGTTTCGATTGTTACGAGTGGGGTCACCCATTCACGGGCATGCTCCTGAGCATATCCAAGAACACCTGGTTTAGAACCGTCACGATGCTTGCCGATTCGGATCGCTTTTACTGTAAAAGGATCACGGGAAACGTCTGCCCCAGCTTTCAAGCCGTCAGTTAATATCGCAGCATTTGTAGTTGGTGCGACAACACCAGCACCAGTATTACCGCGGTATGTAGTCGCAGTGACAAGTTGGCTAGCATTCTCATTCAGTGCTTTAACCACTTGTGCGGCAGTACTTGTTGCCTTTCCTGACGAATCAGTAGCTAAATCTACTAAAATCTTGGTACCATCCACAGTCACTTTTAGTGGTGCATTATTGGTTCCCGGATTCTTGAATTCTACCGATACATCATTCCCGCCTTCATGCCCCCATGCTTTTGAGGAAACAACAACTGCGAGATTGGTCGTGCCGCCGATAGTTGCTTGGGCAAGACGTCTGTAACCATTTGTTTTATTTGGCATATCAATGATTTCTACCAAGTTTGGGAATTCTTTTGAAAGATTTTCGGCACGTTCATATAATTCATTTGGTGCCATATAGTGGTCAACAAAATCCGTAACATAATCTGTTTTTGGATGTTTCGGCTCTTTCCCTAACCATTCAGTAATGGTGCTCGTAGCTGTTCCTCCAAGATTACTTTCAATTTTAACAGATGAAGGAATGGCGCTAACTGGTAAAAGCAAATAGTGATATAAATATTCACCGTAATCTACCAATCTAGAAAGTGTAGCAGATTTTTCCTCACCGTTCTCGGTCCAAGTTGCTTTAAGTGCTGTGCTAGCAGTCGCACCGGCGCTTGATTTCACTTCGAGATATAGGAAGGTGCCTGATTGATTGGTAAAATGGTTTGCCCTAAGGACTTTAAGTGTATCCTCGGAAGCTGCCAGACTGGCTTGCAGCTGGACAGTAGATTGCCGCTCTGCCACGCGTGTGCTCCATTGATTTTCGGTGATCAGGGTCTCTTTTACATTGATGCCAAAGGTCTTTAACATGGCAATTTCTGTTGGTGTGACAACGGCATCCACTTCATAGACTCCGTCGTGTGCTTGGATTCTGTGGGTAAGGTCAATTCCAAGCTCAAGAAGCTTGTCCTTTGCCTTATCATTTGGTACGACAAGTTGAACAATTGAGACCGATTCTTTCTTAGGAATCGGCTGGTCAGGTTGTTCGACCGCTGCAACCGGAATACTTAGGCCTGTATAAAATGTAGAGAACCCTAGTCCGGTTATGGCAGTCATCACCACTAAATTCCTTTTCCATTTCTGCTTTTTCTGTTGTGTCAAAAACTGCACCCCCAAAATGCTAAAAATTTTAATACAAGCTTATTGTAAGTTGAATGTACTTAATATCTTGTCGTAAAATCAGAGGCAGTTAAAAATACAAAAATTTTATTGAGAAAATATAATACTTTATTTTAGAAGATTGAATTTTAGACTGTTTTTCCTATTTAAAAAGTACTGCGCCACTCGAAATCCAGTAATTTTAGGAGTACAAAATTACTAGATTTTATTCCGTTATAATTCCTATAAACTGTATATTGGTAATCAACTGTTTTTATTGTTTAATATTGTTTAATATTGTTGCTGTTTGTTTAATTTTGTAAAAGGAAAGTTGTAATATATTTCATGTGAATTGCGGCTCTATTGTTAAAAACCATCAAATGCCTATCAACCTTTGTG
Source organism: Peribacillus sp. YIM B13477 (assembly GCF_042787955.1). Classification (NCBI taxonomy): domain Bacteria; kingdom Bacillati; phylum Bacillota; class Bacilli; order Caryophanales; family Bacillaceae; genus Peribacillus; species Peribacillus sp. YIM B13477. The sequence goes on along the minus strand of NZ_JBHZPD010000009.1, from coordinate 99,985 downwards.
CCAGTCCAACATTTAATAAAGAAACAAGAATTATTATGAATAGGAATGATGGGGAATGGCAAAAAGAAACCGAGGAAAATCAATCAGCCACTTGCCTTCAAATGGCAGAGGGACATGCCCACTGTGTGAAAGAACAGGAGTAAAGCTTCTCTACCCGCACAAAACTGAAACATCCCAAACCATCAAAGTCTGCAAAAACTGCCGCCATAAATAAAAATCTTATAGTAAAAAATCACATTCAGCAATTGACCGTAAAAATTGAAACCATGGAAATGGTGGCTATTACTATGGTAAAAGTGCTACAAGCAAGTAACAACCGCACAGAAGCAGAATCTGCTATTAAAAAACCGAATATAGTCTATTACATGAGAATGCATGAGAATCTATTGAACTCTAGTAGATTACCATATATTCTCTTTTTTAGTATTATCAAGCGATGGTGATCCAGAGAAAGATTGAAAGTTCACTGTAAGAGGAGGCGAACCAGGCATGGTCCAACTTGCCTGAGGATCAACGCCTTAAGCGGGTGTTTTTTTTAGAGGCTCTTTTCGTAAAGATTGTTGTTTTTAAAACGAAACTATTTAAGGTTGATTGGAGCGGAAGTGCGAGACTCATGCGGGAGCAACGGGACAGGTGAGACCCCACAGGCGTTTACGCCGAGGAGGCTCACCGCCCGCCCCGCGGAAAGCGAGCATCTGGAGGGGAAATCAACCACAACTCACTACCTGGTAAATAGCAACAAAGTATGTGAAAACAGCCTTTTTAAAAAAGACATCGATTTGGAAAAAGGACAGTTTGTCCGTACTTATATCAATGAGCGTTTTGTGGAACGGTTGAAAAAGAAATGGAACTTTAAGTAAGTCAAGGAAGGACATGCTTTACATTAACATAATGAATGATAAAAATATTTACATTCTTTAATCCAATAGATCCACATAATATCAGTAATTACTTCAGTTTTCCAATCTTATTTCATGGTTTCAATCATAGAACTTTACCTAACAACAAAGTTGTATCAAAAAACCATCTAGCTGAAAAATGCCACAAAAGTCCTTGCAAACAAGTATACAAGGACTTTTATAAATTACATAAAAGAAATAGCACCACTAATAATAGCTAATATTGTTAAGATTAACGTTGTCAAGATGGCCCATTTGTATGCGAATTTCTGATATTCTCCAAGGTCTTTATCAACCATGCCAACTAATAGAATGGTTGATGCAACAAGTGGACTCATTAAATGAGCGGGTTGTCCCAATATAGAAGCACGAGCAATTTCCAATGGGCTAATACCATAGGCTGATGCTGCTTCTGCAAGAATAGGGAGAACTCCAAAATAATAGGCATCATTCGATAAAACAAAAGTGAATGGCATACTTGTAATGCCAACAATGACGGGAAAAAACTGTCCTAATGAAGCAGGTATTATCGCAACCAGTCCATTAGCGATAGCATCAACCATTTTTGTACCGGAAAAGATTCCTGCAAATACTCCTGCCGCAAAAACTAATAGAACAACAATCAAAGCGTTTCCAGAATGTGCTAAGATACGTCTTTTTTGCATTTCCAGATTGGGGTAGTTAACCATTAAAGCTATAGCGAAACCGACCAAAAATAAAATGGGGGAAGGAACCAATCCCATAATAAGCATGACCATAATGCCTGCCACAATTAATAAGTTAACCCACAAAAAACGAGGACGTTTAATGTCAATATGAGGAAATGTTTCAATGGCTTCATTTTCAACAGTAGCAGCTATTTCATTTTTGAACTCTTCTATGTGTATTACACCAAGTCGTTTACGTTCTCTTTTCCCTAAAATAAATGCGACGAAAATAACCCAAAGAGCACCACCGATCATGGTAGGAATAAGTGGAACAAAAAATTCGGATGCATCAAGTCCCAATACTGCTATTGCTCGGGTAGCAGGTCCTCCCCAGGGGGTCATACCACTCATAACACTTAAAGCCAGCATGGCTACAGTGGCTAAAACCAATGGATTCATACCGATTCGTTTATAAAGTGGATACATAGCTGAAACAGTAATGATATACGTTGTTGTACCGTCTCCATCTAGGGCCACAAGTAATGCAAGAATTGTGGTACCCATCGAAATTTTGACAGGATCTCCCTTGACAACTTCTAATAACTTTTTGATAAGTGGGTCAAATAAGCCCGTATCTATCATAATGCCAAAAAACAATATGGCGAATAATAATAGAGCTGCAGAAGGAGCGACTAGCTTAATGCCTTCCATCATCATAGTGCCAATTTTACTTCCAAAACCACCAACTCCTGCAAAAACGATCGGAACTAAAGTTAAAGCAACAATGGGTGATAAACGTTTGGACATAATTAAATAGGTAAAAACGGTAACCATGGAGATGCCTAAAATTGTAAGAAACATTATTAAATCCCCTCCCAAATATTGAATGCGCTTTCAATTGATCTCTGGATGACTAAGAATTAATTTCGTGACTCTTCATAAAAAATTAACTGGTAGATTAATAAGTTTTACATTATGCTTATGCGCTTTTCTTTATTAAAGGTAATACAGGGAGAACAATAAGTTAAATACATATTTTTTTTGTGTTGGTATCAAAATAATTTATTCTAAAAAAAAGATTGGAGGGAGGAGAACAAAGAAAGGCAAAGGATAAGTGATACAATAAAGAAATTTTTAAAAATTTAATGCTATTTTTTTTAGTATTTAAAAAGAAGGTCATCATCTAAATATTGTGAATGATGACCTTCTTTTCTTTATAAATCACACTTTTTCAGTGTCCTTGAGCAAAGCTCTCTCCTTTTTTAATTAACATTTAGTTTTAACGTTACTGTTCTTGTCTTTTTTTCTTAAACTTAATTTTAATACCAATCTTAGTAATGGAGGCACTGCGGCATAAATAAAAGCCATCCGAAATAGTTGATAGCTGGTAACAGTAGATACATCAGCATTTACTTCTTGTGCAATGATTCCCATTTGATCCATTCCACCAGGGGCTAAACTTAAAAAACCCGTAATAGTCGATAAATCATAATACTGGGTCAGTAGAAAACTAAAAAACATTGTTGCGCAGATCAAAATCAGTCCGTTCATCAAAGCAAATAATAAGGTTTTTCTTTTGTTGTCAAGTTGTTCCGGTTTTAATAGTAAACCGATATAACCGCCAACCATAAATTGAGATATATCAAGAAGTGAAGGAGGAAGTGGTGGTCCCTGCAAACCAAAAAGGCCTACTGCCGCAACAGCGATTACTGGTCCTAAAAAGTAAGGAGCTGGTAATTTGAATATTTTACCTATTCTTGCTGCGAGAAAACAAATAAGCGCGAACAGAAAGATAAGAGGAAATAAATCACTCCACTCAGGAATAACGTTATAGATTATTTTAGATGAGTCATTGGTACTTTTCGCTGCAAAAATGGGACTGAAAATTAAAAGGGGAACTAAGAAAACAACCATTATCACTCTTGTAACATGGAAAAAGGTTACGGTAGTAATATCAATACCTTTCATTTCTTCTGCAAACACAACAATTTGTGACAAACCTCCAGGTATACTACTCGTTAAGGAGGTAGGGTAGTCAATGCCGGAATATTTTGACATAACAAAAGCTGTACATGCACACACAAGGACAATTAAGGTTGTAAGGATCAACATTGAAGGAAGGTGACTAATCATGTCAAACAGTGAGCTCTTGGTAAAAGAGATGCCAATTGAATAACCTACAATAATTAATCCAGTATTTCTCATCGAAACGGGCCAAATCAATTTAACGTTTTTGAAACGTGATGCAATTAATAGGGCTGCCATTGGACCTAGAAGCCAGGGGATTGGCAATCTGATAAGAGAGAAAAGGCTGCCTCCAATAAAAGCAGTTAGAAGTGCAGCTGAAAATTGGATTGTCTTGCTTGCATCATTTAAATCCCACTTTTTCATATTAATTCTCTTCCTTTGTACTAGTTTTATTTCGATTCGTCTTATTTCATTGTTTGGAATCATTAAGAAAATCAATAAATGCTTTTACTTGTGCCAAATCCATAGTCACATCTCGGTAAAAAACCCAAGTTTCTCTAAGCAAAAAGCTATTATCGCTTAATACAATGGGGAAAGTATACAGTGGTTCATCATCTTTAATACAGATTTCTGGTAAAATGGCATATCCTAAACCATTAAGAACCAGTTCCTTACATGTTTCAATCCGATCTACCTCCATTGAAATCTTAGGTGGTGACGCAAATGTTTCCTGCCACCAGTTTTCAATAGTATTTCTTAACGATTGGTCTGTCTGATAATTAACTCTAGGAAGAAAAGGAAGTTCTTTTAATTCAATTTTTTTACTGGAGGCAATGCAAATCTTTTCTTCTTGAAACAACACTTTATTTTCCTGCCATTTGTAAGGACCTCTAACGATCCCGAGGTGTGCTTCTTCTTTTTGAAGCATCTGATGAATTTGAGAACTCCATCCAGTTTTCAAACTGATTTCAACCTCTGGATATAAGGTTAGAAATTCTTTTAATAATACTGGTAGTTTATATCGGGCAAACAAGCCAGATACACCCAAGCGCAAAGTTCCTTTTACTTTTTTATCCAAATTTGAAATATGTTCTTTTGCAGCTCCTAATTGCTTACGCATATTCTTCGAGTATTGAACGAGGTATTCCCCTTCAACTGTAAACTCGACACCTCTTTTGCCTCTAGAGATTAAATTTGTTTTGAATTCTTTCTCCAGCTGTTTTATACGATAGGATAAAGCTGGCTGAGAAATAAATAGTCGTTGTGCTGCTTTTGTTATATTTCTTTCTTCGTAAAGAGTAATTAATATAAGCCAGTCTTTTTCATCCATAAAATTTTTCTCCTTTAACCATAAAAAATATTTATGGGTAATTATAAATAATGATAATTTATTTGATTTCTAAAAGTATAATACAACTAATGAAAAAAGAAATCTATCTTTTTATGTAAACCAATAGACTCACTATAGTTTTGCTTTTCCAACATCCTTTCATAAATTTTTTCTATGGCAATGAATAAAAAAACAATATTATTTTTATTCATTATTTTCACTTATTATTTACATGAAGAGTTATCACTACTTAACAGGAGGGGTAAAAATGTCAAATACACAAAATTATGATGTAGTTGTAGTAGGGGCAGGAAATGCAGCTTTATGTGCCGCAATCTCAGCAAAAGAGGGAGGTGCTAGAGTTCTTGTATTAGAACGGGGACCATTGGAAAAGCGTGGAGGGAACTCTTTCTTCACGGATGGAGCCATTCGTGTAGCATACAATAATTTAGACGCAATCAGAAAAGTAATACCTGAATTAACAGATGAAGAATCCGATTTAATTGTAATGCCTGAATACACGGAATCCGACTATTACAATGATTTAATGCGAGTAACAGGTGGACAAAGTAATCCTGAGTTAGCAAAACAGCTGGTTACTAAATCGTATGAAACAATTGCGTGGATGCGTGATCAGGGAATAAAATTTGAATTGAATTATGAAAATCAATCTTTCGTACAAGCTGGCAAGCGCAATTTCTGGGGGGGACTGCCTATCAAAACGGAAGATAAAGGCGTGGGCTTAATGAGACAGCTCTTTGCGCGGACAGAAGAAATTGGCATTGACGTATGGTACGATTCACGTGCTGTGGAGCTTGTATCAGAGAATAACACAATATCCGGTGTCGTTGTTGAGAAGGATCAAACAATGGTAACAGTTCAGACATCCGGTGTGATTTTGGCTTGTGGCGGCTTTGAAGCCAATAAGAAAATGAGATGTGAAAATATTGGTGAAGAATGGGAAGCGGCAATTGTTCGTGGAACCGAGTTCAACACAGGAGACGGCATTTCCATGGCTATGGCAGTAGGGGCTCAAAAATTTGGGCAGTGGTCTGGATGTCATTCGATTGGGACAGATTATAACGCGCCAAAAGTAGGAGATTTCACAAAGCCGGGAGATATTTTTAAAAAGCATTCTTATCCGTACAGCGTCATGCTTAATAATGAAGGGAAACGTTTTGTTGATGAAGGAGCAGATCTGCGAAATTACACTTATGCCAAATACGGCCGTGAGGTATTAAAACAGCCTGGACATGTGGCATATCAAATTTATGATGCACAGGTACGCCCGATGCTGCGTAAAGAATATGACCTTGAAGAAGCGACTTTTTATAAAGCAGATACACTTGGAGAGTTGGCTAGTTTACTGCCGGTCGATCAAACGCAATTCCTTAAAACGATCGAAGAATATAACAGTGCCGTACAAGATGGCGAATATAGACCCGCAGAGAAAGATGGCAAAGGAACGAAAGGACTTACCCCTCCTAAATCCAACTGGGCACTTCGAATTGAGCAAGGTCCATTCTACGCTTTCCCCGTAACGTGCGGAATCACCTTCTCGTTCGGCGGTTTGCATGTAGATGTTACGGGACATGTGTTAAACAAAGAAGAACAACCGATAAATGGTCTCTTTGCGGCTGGTGAAATGATTGGGGGTATTTTTTATGAAAACTATCCTGGTGGATCCGGGTTAATGTCTGGAGCAGTCTTTGGAAAATTAGCTGGTTCATCCGCAGCCCACTATATTCAAGAAAAGGTTGAAGCGGTCAATAATCATTGAGTCTTTTCCTTGAATGGTTAATTAGATAAGAATTCGTCCAAAAAATCTAGGGATACATTAAATAGAAGAATGAAAAACAGCCAAGGCTTTAAAAAGTTCTTGGCTGTTTGGTACTTCAAATATTAAAAGTCTTTATGCATTGACTAAAACTCATATCATATAGGGATATGAGTTAGCTTTAAGCGTCCTGATGGCCAGACAATATCTTATTTTTCTTCTATTATAGCTATTCAATTTTAGCACCAGCTGAATGGATCAGCTGGGCACTATCGCGCATGAAGTCAGCGCTGACTTATCAACAGTTACCAGATATCAACTATTTTATATGATATATATTTATATAGCTGTTCTTACTTTGCTCCGATTGATGCTAAATTTGAGCCTGTGAAAAAGGATACCATTCAATAAATAATGGGTTGGTTTGTGGGTGTTTTTCCCTATAACAAGGATGATAGATAACAATTAGTTTTCTTTTTGGTTAAATACTCCAGTAACCATGAAAATCGGGATTCAGTATATCCAAACTTGTATAAGGGTGAGCGCTCCGCCCGGAAAATTTTCATCCATTCTCAATCCTATTTTACAATTGAATTTTGTAGGCATCGGTTAGTTGGAGATACATTATAGTCTGGGCTCTATTGAAAACTCACTTATACAAAACAAGGATCATTGAAGTAAACTATTTCGGAAAGAATTTTAGTGCCTTTCATATTTTTGAATAGTTCTTTCGCTTCTTTTTCTGTGTCAAATTCAAAAATTTTAATATTTCCTTTTAAAAAGACAGTGATGACCCACATTGAAAAGCCTCCAAGTGATAGATAATTTTTTTTGCTGTAATTTGCAAATCAATTCAAATCAAGCTAATTGATAGGAAAGCTCGTAATTTTTTTTCGTGTACACGTATCCCTCTAAAATGATTCTCGCTGTGCGTACCACTTTAATAGCGCGTATGTGTCCTGCCAAAAAATCAACTTTCGTTTCCATGATCCCTGCCGGGTGGGCTAATCGAAAAATTTCCTGTTTAATGTTCACCATCTCAGATAAAATCGTTTCCTGTAAGTAAGCTCCTGCAGTTGCACAGATGGCTCCTGTAATAGCAAGAGCTTGATGGGGCTTTTGCATCGACATCATTCTGATCATCAAATCCATCTCTGACGCTTTTCTTTCCGATCCGTTTAGGTCGACGTAATCCATAGGAGGAGCAATTAGGGTCATTTTAGGCACAGCAGGAGATTTGACAGTTGCTGATTTCTTATCGGAAAATTGACACATTTCAGCTGCAATCGACCGGATTTCTTCTAGTTCATTTAATTTTTCCTGTGAATAATCAGTGGGCAATTCGCTTCCGTTTAGACCAATATCCTGTGCCCTTACAAAAACAAGTGGATTGGCAACATCAATGATTGAAACTTGAATCAGTCGATCCTTCGTTTTAATCATGTCAATTGGATTTCCTGTAGGGAATAGTTTTCCTGTAACGGCTCCTTCAGCACGAGTAAAAGAAAGATAGATAGGTGATCCTTTACCAGGCACGCCTGGAATTGAGCAGCTGCCTTCTTTTTTCACTTGTCCATTTTCAACCTCTACTTCTGCAATTATCAATTTCTGTGTATTCGTGTTAAAAATTCTCACCGTTGTTACAGGTTCTTGTATAGGAACTAATCCTTGCTCAATTGCGTAAGGTCCTACAGCAGATGAAATATTCCCACAATTTCCTTTAAAATCAACCATTTGATTATCGATGCTGATTTGCGCAAATGTATATTCCACATCGAATTCCGGTGAATCTGATTTTTTGATGATCGCTGCTTTACTTGTCAATGAATTCGCTCCTCCAAGACCATCGATCTGTCTCCGATCCGGACTGCCCATCACGTCAAGTAAGAAATCTTCCCAGAGTGAGCGATTCGAAGGCATATGTTCAAAGTTAAGGAACACACCTTTACTTGTTCCGCCGCGCATTACAACTACAGGTACTTTCATTGTATAACCACCTTTTCTCAAATCAATATTTATAGCACTACCGGTTCCTTTGAAAATATAGTATGATAAGTTCATTCATAAGTAAAATACATATTTTTTGAGTGAAAATGATAAAAAAACTTATAATCTAAAAATAGGGAGATGGTTAAGTGGACGAAAAAGATTGGATTGCGATAAGGGTACTATATGAAGAAAAAAACATTAGCCGTGCCGCAGAGCGTTTATATATATCGCAGCCGGCGCTTACGTACCGGCTTAAAAATTTAGAAAAAGAATTTAGCACGAACTTATTTTTCAAAATAAAAGGAGGCATTGAGTTCACTTCAGAAGGGATACATTTGGCGGGCTATGCGGAAGAAATGGTGAAAAAGTTGCAAAAAACGAAAGATTATATGCTGAATATGAAAAATGAAGTTAGAGGAACGTTAAGGCTTGGCGTTTCCAGCAACTTTGCCCAATATAAACTACCAGAAATATTGAAAAAGTTTTCAACACAATATCCTCATGTACAATTTAATGTGAATACAGGCTGGAGTACTGAAATCATGCATCTTCTGGATTCCTCTAGTGTTCAATTAGGCATTCTGCGTGGAAACTATGAATGGTATGGAATCAAATCGTTACTGCATAAAGAAAGACTTTGTTTAATTTCTAAGAAAGAGGTAGACTTGGATAATTTGCCGGAACTTCCATTCATAAATTATAAAACCGACAGTTCTTTAAAAAACTTAATAAATGGCTGGTGGCATGATAGATTCCCGGAGCCACCATTTGTAACTATGGAAACAGATCGGCAGGAGACGTGCAAAGAGATGGTCAAAAATGATCTTGGTGTTTCCATTCTGCCGGAGATATGCCTGCAGCCTTCAGATAATTTGCATACATACGGGTTATCCTACAAAAATGGGAAGCCGGTGTTAAGAAATACATGGTTAATGTATAACCAGGATTCATTAAAACTCTCTACTGTGAAAAACTTTATTGATTTCTTGAATAAAAGTTCCAATCTTTAACGAAAAAGCACTATGAAATTATTGAAAATTTCATAGTGCTTTTTTGGATTTCTTAATTTAATATAAAATGGATTATAAGTTTTTTTTTCGAAAAAGTAAAAAAAATATGTATTTCACTTATTTGATGATATGAACTATTCTAAAAATAGAAAACAAAGCAACTGGGAAACAGAATGATATGTAATATTTTTAGTTATTCAAACTTCTCAACTGGTTTGTAAGCGGTTTCTTTATTAGGAGGGATTCATATTCTTACGTTACTTGGAATTTCAATGGTCGTTGTCTTCACTTATTTAATCATGTCTAAACGGTTATCACCTGTTAATTCTCTAGTGGTCATTCCAATTATCTTTGCATTAATTGGCGGATTTGGTCCAGAGCTCGGAGATATGATGCTCGATGGAATAAAGGTTGTCGCACCTTCAGCCGCTTTGCTATTGTTCGCTATTTTGTTTTTCGGAGTTCTGATTGACGCTGGATTATTTGATCCACTCATTAAAACCATGTTGAAAATCGTAAAAGGGGATCCGGTTAAAATAGCGATAGGTACAGCAGTAATCGCAATGACCGTTGCCTTGGATGGTGATGGTACCACGACTCATATGATTACGATTTCCGCTATGCTGCCCCTTTACTTACGCCTTGGTATGAATCCACTTATTCTTGCCACTATTTCTATGCTGGCTGTAAGTATTATGAGTGGCATGACTCCTTGGGGAGGACCTGCAACAAGAGCAATAGCATCTCTAGGTCTCGATGCAAATGAATTCTTTGTTCCGATTATCCCAACACTATTCGCAGGTATTGCAGCTATTCTTTTTACCGCTTACGTACTTGGGAAAAAAGAGCGCAAAAGGCTTGGTGTTGTTCATATCAAAGCTGCACCTGAAATGAAAGGAGCTCTAGCTGAAGCAGCGGTAGCTTCCGCCATACAAGACGATTTAAAGCGCCCTAAATTAATATGGGTCAATCTTTTGTTGACGCTCACGGTCATGGTCATTCTTGTAATGGGCTTAGTGCCGGTACCTGTGTTGTTTCTAATCGGATTTGTGCTTGCTTCAATCATTAATTACCCTAATCTAGAACAGCAAAAAGAGCGAATCGTGTCACATGCAGGAAATGCTATTACCGTCGTCACACTAGTATTTGCGGCTGGTATATTCACAGGGATCTTTTCCGGAACGAAAATGGTAGATGCCATTGCAAATTCATTAGTGGCCATCATTCCGGATTCTTTAGGCTCTTTTTTACCGATGGTCGTTGCGTTCACCAGCATGCCATTTACGTTCGTTTTATCCAATGATGCTTACTACTTTGGTGTTTTGCCAATTCTTGCCGAAGCAGGAGAAGCTTATGGAGTGAGTCCTTTAGAAATTGCCAGAGCTTCCGTACTGGGCCAGCCTGTACATTTCTTAAGTCCACTCGTGGCATCGACTCTTTTACTAGTGGGGATGGTAAAAACAGATATCGGGGAACTACAGCGGTATGCATTTAAATGGGCTCTAATTTGTTCATTAGTCCTTATCATTGTTGCTATCTTGACAGGGGCTATTATTTAAGTATAACGTTAAATAAATTCTCGAACTTAAACAATTTTAATTTATTTGGCGAGGAAGTGGGAGTTGGTTTACAACTAGAAAACGTAACGACTTAATTTTAAACTACAACCAAGTACACCAATATACAAAGTTAATTAACATAATCAGCGTTCTAGGAATCTATATTATAGATCTAGAGAGTAGGAGGGGAAGGCTCCTTTTTTATTATACGTTTTTTTAGATTACCTTATATTATACGCCCTTTGTAAAGAGCTATATCCAGGTGAAAGGGAAATGGATGTACCAGTATGGTGCAGTATATTCCGAAGGAAGCACTGAAAACTAAGTTTTTATTAATGGATAACTTTGATGAAATAATTTTTAAAACTAACCAATGCTCTTAGGGAGGTAAGAAATGAAGGTAAAAAAATACATCATGTCAATAATTTGTTCCGATTATGAAAAATTAGGGTGTGATATCGTGAAGGAGACATATCGCTCAGATAGGCAGTCGTATAAATTGGATTTAATGGTCGGAGGGGAAATTTAGCTTGAATTGTTCTCATTTCCTTATAGCCCAAATCGTCCAGTTATCCTGAAGCAAGAGGGCTTATACATCTTGCTTTTGAAGCGGAAGATATTAATCGAGCGATTGAAGATTTAGAAAAAGAAAACATTCCAGTCGAACCTATCCGTGTTGATGAGTTAACAGGAAAAAGGTTTACCTTTTTATGTGATCCGGATGATTTACCTCTTGAAATATATGGAAAGTAGTATTTGCAGTAGGGTTATGTATATTTTGATAAGAAAAGTCTTTCATGAAGGTGCCCTAAAACAAAATAGTACTCAAAACAAAAATGGAACTCATTTTGTGATTTCCATTTTTGTTTCTGTATTTTTTATGTCATAAAATCCGTATTATATATTAAGTTTTTATCAACCTAGTACAGTGGAATTTTTAATAATTGGATAAATATGGGATTTGATATCTTCTACGACAAATGCTTTACGAATAATCAATTTTAAGAGGTCTTAATTTAATATACTCCCTTTTTCATTGAGGTTATATTAAAAAAATCATTTTTTGTGATTGATAGGTTTTTGTATTACCTAATCTATGTTCGTTTATATTCTTAGGCAGCAAGGCTCATTGTCTTGTGAATTTTAAAGGAAGTCTTTTCACTCCAAAAACGAACGGACTTGGAATCGCCTCCAGCTCAGTCCCTTTTACACCTTCCAATTTTGCAAATGTACTTAATAGTGTCACGAGAGCTACTTCTGCTTCTAGACGTGCAAGCGGGGCACCTAAACAAAAATGAATACCAAACCCGAAACTCAAATGAGGATTTAATTTCCTTTCTAATGTGAACCGATTAGGCTCTGCAAACTTTTGTTCATCCCGGTTTGCCGAAGCGACCCAGCAAATTACTTGTTCCCCCTTTTGGATTGTTTTGCCCCCAACTTTGACTTGTTCCTTTGTAACACGGCCAATTGCCTGTATTGGAGGATAAAAGCGTAGTGTTTCTTCTACCAATTTTGGTATTAAAGGCAGATTTGTCCTAGCTTGTTCTTGAATGTTTTTATCTTCTGTCATATAACGTACGGCATTTGTAATCAAATTAGTTGTTGTTTCATTTCCCGCAACTAATAATAAAACACAGAAAGATAGTACCTCTTCTTCTGTTAATTTTTCCCCATCAATTTTTGCTGCTAATAATAGCGAAATTAAATCTTCTTCAGGATTTACCTTTCTCTCTAAAATTATTTTTTTGAAATATTCTTTAAGAAACTCACTTCCTTCCTTACGTTTCTGTGCCATTCTTTGAAAGGCTTCATTTGAATTATCTTTGGCGCCTGCCACGAGAACATCAGAATAGGTTTTAAAAAGATCCCGATCCTTAGCAGGGACCCCCAATAATTCGGCAATTATTATGACAGGCAACGGACCAGCAAGGTTATGAACGAGATCCATAGTCCCCTTCTCATTAACTTGATCGAGAAGGTAAAGTGTCACCTCTTCGATTTTATTTTTTAAATCCTTCACTGCTTTAGGAGTGAATGCCTTGTTCACTAAGTTTCTCATTTTTGTGTGTCTAGGAGGGTCCATTGTCAAAATGCTTCCTTGAAGAGTTCCAGACCCTCGTTCCGAAGAAAACAGTTTTGGATTTTTTAGAATATAATGAACGTTCTCATATCGAAACACATCCCAGCAGCTTCGAGCCTCGTCGTACCTTACAGGAGTTTTTTGTCGTAAACTATTAAAGATTGGAAAAGGAAATAATTGATCTGCGTTCGAAGCAATTTCGCTCATGGGGATGAGATTAGCATACTGCTCCACTGCGCTTGTTGAGTTACGTACTTGTGTCATGGTTTCATCTCTCCTTTTATTGTGACTAATATTCATACATAAACTAGTCATGAACCGGTTCATTAACTAAGATAACAAACTCATAATTTGGTTTCAATTGACATAAATTGAGATATTTATCAATAAGAAGAAAGTAATGACTCGGAATATTTGATTCACCACCTATTGAAAAACTCTTTTGAGTATCATAGCTTCTCGTTTAAGGTCATACCGATACCCAAAGTGGTCGGAGGGGAATATCAGCTGGAATTGTTCTCTTTTTCCTTATAGCCCCAATTGTCCAACTTATCCTGAAGCAAGGGGGCTTATGCGTCTTGCCTTTGAAGTGGGTGATATAATCAAGCGAATGAGGAGTTAGAAAAAGATTATTGACCCTACAATAAAAGGCGGAAAGGGGACAATATTTAGATAGTCATTCACTTTTCCATAATTTTCTTTTGCATTTCCAATAATCCCCCAAGTTCCCAACAAGTCCACTTTATCAAAGTAGGGCTTCTTTGATTTTTCATGAACATAAAAAGGACTGTTAGTGATCTATTAAGTACTATACAGATTTCCAGGAAGCTTCATAAAAGATGTAAAAAAGGAGCGGCATAATTTAAGGCGGTTTTCATTTCCCCTTTAAAGAACACTCATGATTCTAAAAGAGTGTTTTTTTGTTTGGTAATCCACTGAATTATCTAAATTTTCCAAAATGTAATTGACCATACCAGGACAGCTGTTTTAGAATTGATATGTATATAAAAATATGTTTTGTATATAAAACGAAAATAAGGAGGGAACAGTAATATCTTTGTATGGGAAATTTTCAATTGAACTAAAAATATATCTGATTCAGGGAGGTAAGTAATATGTTTAAGAATAAATTGGCATTCGTTCTGCTTTGTTTGGTGTTAATAGTATCTGCATGCGGTCCAAGTGACGAAACAACTACAGAAAACAAAGGGGATTCAGGAGGAAAAGCGGTTAAGCTTACTTTTACGGAACCTGCACGATTATTGTCGGTTGCCCCATTGTATGTAGCAATAGAACAAGGTTTTTTTGAAAAGGAAGGAATTGAAGCTGAAATTGTTTCTGGTGGTGGAGGAGCACAAGTAATCGCTTCTGTATTATCAGGCGAAGCTCAGTTTGCGGTCTCGGGTCCTCGAAGTATGTTTACTCCTCTTGACAAAGGTGAAGATTTATTGGCAATTCAATCTTTAAATTCTGCGCTAACCTATCAAATTACACTCTCTAAACAATATCAAAAGAAAAAGAATGTTTCTAAAGACTCATCACTTGAAGATAGAGTGGCTTCATTGAAAGGCGCAACTATTGGTACAAACCTTGTTGGAGATTCTGGAGACGTATACACCCGTCATTTAATGCAAATGCATGGAGTTGATCCCAATACTCTAAAAACCGTCAAATTAGCAGGAGATGGATCGAAGATTGGCGGTATGCAGGAGGGGATTGTTGACGGGGGAATAGCATCACCCCCAATGGGTTTACAAGCGGAAAGTAAAGATATAGGAGACATTGTAATCAATACAAGTGAAGAGCCAATGTATGGGAATATGGTCTGGGAAGCTGTATTTGCTAAAAAAGAATATTTAGAAGAAAATCACGAAACATCTTTGAAAGTGGTTCGGGCAATAGGGAAAGGTATGGAATTCACACGTAATAACCCAAGAGAGGCAGCCGAATCAATCGAATCTTATTTTGATGGAATTGATGTAGATATCCTAGAGGAATCACTAATCGGATTGAAAAACACTTTTAAAGGCTATGGAGAAATGAATCAAGAGGCTTGGGATAATGCCCAGGATCCATTAGTTGAATTTGGCAAGATATCAGGCGTTTCTACTAAACAGGATACAACTGAAGATGTTATTTGGACAAATAGTTATATAGAAGAGGCTTTTAAAAAATAATTAGAATGGAAAGGAGATGATAGGTAAGATGGAAAATGCACAACTGGATAACTTTAAATTGTCTACTCGTTTTTTAGATGTTACTTACGTAAACAATAAAACTGGTGCAGAAGTGATGGCCCTGCAGAATATAAATTTAAATATTAAAGATGGTGAATTTATATGTATTGTTGGGCCGAGCGGCTGTGGAAAAACCACTTTTTTAAATACTGTAGTTGGATTGCTAAAGCCAAGTAAGGGAGAAATACTATTAGATCAGCAAAAAATTGATGGTCCCGGCAAGGACAGGGCAATGGTTTTTCAAAACCCGAGTCTATTACCTTGGAGAACTGTTTTGGAAAATGTTCTTTATGGAGTTGAACTGTTAAAGCAAATAACCGCAGAGAAAAAGAAAGAGGCTAAAGAGTTTATTGAAATGGTCGGTTTAAAAGGTTATGAAAATCATTATCCACATGAATTGTCAGGTGGGATGCAGCAACGGGTAAACTTGGCCCGGGCATTAACGGTAAACCCATCATTAATATTATTGGATGAACCATTTTCGGCATTGGACGCACAAACTAGGGAATTTATGCAAGGTGAGTTACTTAGAATATGGGATGAGACAAAAAAGACAAGTCTTTTCATTACACACCAAATTGATGAAGCGGTATTTTTAGCTGATAGAGTTTTTGTTTTTGGGGCAAGACCAGGACGTGTAGTGGAGGTTGTTGATGTTGATATACCTAGACCAAGAGATCTCCATGTGAAGCGCAGCCCGGAATTTTTAGAGTTTGTAGATCATATTTGGTCCATTATTGAACAGGAGTCTTCTAAACAAGGTTTCGATAATAAAGAGAAATAATTAATGTGAAAGGAGAACACTATGACGAAGGGTACGATAGAACTTACACAATCAAAGCAAAAGATAAAAAAGGCGAAGAAAATGAAAAAAGAAAAAAAGTCATTTTTTATCAGTGTTGCTTCTGTTTTACTATTCCTGTTGCTTTGGGAAACTGCCTCTCAAAATGAATGGATAAATCCATTGTTCATAAGCTCACCAATTGAAATTGCACAAGCGGCAGTTTTAATGGTCCAAGAAGTTTCCTTTTGGGAAAATATGAAGGTGAGTGGTTACGAATTTGTTTCAGGCTTTGTTTTAGCCATACTTATTGGAATCCCAATAGGTGTGTTATCAGGTTGGAACTCTACCTTTAATGCAGTGGTTAACCCTTTCATTTCAGGATTATATGTAACTCCTAAAGTCGCCCTATTACCAGTGATCATCATTGCATTCGGAATCGGGCCAGCATCAAAAATTGTTATCGTATTTTTGATGGCCTTCTTTCCAATAGTGATGAGCGCTCAAAAAGCTATGTTAACATTAGATCAAAACTTAATAAAAGCAGCAAGGACATTTAGTGCAAGTGAATTTCAAATTTTTAAAACAATTGCATTGCCTTCGACGGTACCATTCCTTTTAAACGGTATTCGCTTAGGTATAGGTCAAGGATTAATTGCAGTGGTTGTAGGTGAATTATTCGCTTCGACAGCTGGTATCGGATACCAATTGACAAGCAATGGTCAAAATCTACAAACAGATCGCATGTTTGTTGGCGTGTTAGTCATTACGATTACGGGAATCATTCTTACTTCATTTTTAGGCATTATTGAAAGACGCTTTTCATCTTGGAAACCAGAAAATAATTAATTAAATTTACACTTTAAACGTTATTTTTCAGTATTACAGCACAAAACGGTTACAGTGTAAAAGCCTCAAGCCAATATTTCAAGTAAGCTTAAATTTGGAAAAGGTAATTGTAAACAAGTTTGTAGACAAAAGGGTTTCCATTTGAATTTATAAACAAAGTTGATTGGAACGGAAGGTACGAGACTCCTGCGGGAAAAGCGCGTCCAAGGGAGACCCCACAGGCGCAAGAGCGCCGAGGAGGCTCCCGGACCGCCCGCGGAAAGCAAGTGCCTGGAGTGGAAATTAACGTTCATATTTTACACTCACTCAAAAAAATATAGGCAATCTTAATATCGAGTTTGTCTCCAGTCTAAACCAAAGGTGCTTCCTATACGAAGCACCTTTGGTTTAACATGCTTTTCAAACCTGATCCATCTTTAAACAAAGATTTCAAATCCAATCCCAAATGTAATAGAATTTTTTCAGCGATGATTACAACTCAGACTGTACTCTAATTCGTTTTTTACTGTGACACTTCACAGCGAGATAGAAATTTTATTGAAGTTCTCACGTATCCATGATACCTTCAGTTTATAGGGAATGGTTGGGAGGAATAGTTTTTGAACACAAAGGCATTTTTATTGGCATCTATTACAGTTATTATTTGGGGATCTACATTCGCTGCTATTCGTGCAAGCTTGCATGGCGGGTATTCAGCCGGTCATTTGGTACTTGTTCGTTATCTTATAGCATCAGGAGTTTTTATCCTTTATGCTCTCTGGCCTGGGGTGAAATTTCGACTCCCGAAAAAAGAGGATTTGTTGAGGATTTCGATCCTTGCATTTATTGGCATTAGTATTTACCATATCGGGGTGACATTCGGGGAACAAACGGTTTCGGCGGGAACGGCTGGAATGCTGATCGGTTCAGCACCTGTCTTCATCGCGATCATTGCTGCGTTCGTTTTAAAAGAACGCCTCGGACTATACGGATGGATTGGTTTAGGAATTGGATTCACAGGGATCACCTTAATAACATTAGGTACCGCAGGACCTTCGCTGAATATTTCTGAAGGAGCTTTTTTAGTACTCATGTCAGCTATTGCTTCTGCGGTGTTTTTTGTTTTCCAAAAGCCACTGTTTAGCCGTTATAATCCGATTGAATTGACAGCTTACTTCACATGGATCGGTACAATACCCTTTTTTATATTTTTTCCTGGGCTATTTCAAGAAATTCAACATGCTACTTTGGAAGGTCATTTATCAGCGGTTTTTGTTGGTATTTTCCCTGCGGCCATCGGTTATGTAACTTGGGCGGTCGCTTTATCATTAGGAAAAGCCAGTTCCGTTTCCAGTTTGTTGTACATTGAACCTGTGATTGCCATTTTCGTCGCTTGGGTTTGGCTGCAGGAAGTACCTAGTACCCTTTCAGTCATTGGCGGCAGTATTGCGATATTGGGGGTCCTTGTCGTTAATGGTTTCGGAAAGTATAAATCAGTGGTGAAAAAAGCAGCATGAAAACTAGAAAAATAGCAGCATCTCAGATCATCATGAATGAACGTATATCCTTCTTGGACGACTGAACACATAGGAGGGCAGCCCAATAAAAGGAATTCACCCAGGTTGATGAGGTTAATCAGATACACCTGGGGAATTGGATTTTTCCGCGCTGTTCATTACCTGAAATTAAATCTATGCTTAAAGTCCCAATCCAATTTAAATGAATTATTTTCACCTGTTAAAAATTTATAATCAATATAGGACTTTTCTTTCCTAGTCATTCCGTCAACATATGGGGAATAAGTACGGAATAATAATACATTTTTCTTTTCATCAAATTCTACAAGTCTTAGCCAGCCATTTCCCCCTCGATAATTCGTTTGGTAATTGACCAGCATTTGAATGACATCATTTCCTGCTGAGTTTTGTTTTACCCGATGCGCTATCCCATAAAAATGTCCATTAACCGTCATGAACACTTGATTATGGTTCTTTACAAGTTCATCCCATATCAGCCGGCCATTGGACGAATCGGCGGCAATGGTTTTATCATCTTTAACTTTCGGAAAAATAATATCATGTGAGACGAGGATTGTCGGTTTATCTTTATGCCGTTCCAGAACTTTTTTTGTCCATTCCAAGTCCTTATGGAGATTTTTCATATCCACGATTAAAACTAAGTATTCATAACTCCCTGCCTTAGCGATTGCATATGAGCTATACCCAGAGGGAGCCGACCCCTTATAGTAGTTTTTATTCATAAAACGCTGTGGCCCATAATGTGTTAAAAAAGGATCTCCGGCAGCATAGTCATGATTCCCAGCCGCCATCATATATGGAATATCCTTTTTATCCAAAAGAGAAATGGCTCTGAGCGAATTCTGCCATTGTTTTTCTGAATCACTATCGACAATGTCACCAACAAATGTATTCATGATAATATTGTTCTTCTTGGTGTTATTGGATATCCAGTTCATTTGACTATTGAAAATCTCAGGATTTTGGCTTGAATATTTCTGGGTATCTGGAATAAAGAGGAAATTATAATTCTTCTTATTCGTTAGAATGGGGAAGGACTTGTTTGATCCTTCAAAGGGTTCATCGTCACGAGCATCCTGTACTAGCCATTCTTTTTCAGTCAATGCCTTATTGGCAATTCGTATTTCCTGGATATTCCCTCCGAAAAGCGCATTTAACTTATTTCCCCATTCTGTTGCACCGATATTCCAGCCTTTACCTTTTAATGCTGCAATACCTATGGCCTTTTCTGATTCTCCATAATCACTAACGCCATTTAAAGTTAGAGTCGTTGTGCTACCATCATTAACGACTGCCAAATGGTACCATTCACCAGCATTTAAAGAACGAGACCAATTGCTTACATTATAGTTCAAATTGGATGGATGGCTTGTCCAGTGCAATTTTTGATCACTGGATATAGATAAAGCAGAAAGGATTTTTTTCTCGCCTTCCATTTTATTAAGATCTGCCGCCTGTCCTTGTCTTGAAAAAAGCCCCATGTCACTTTTGGGTTTCCTTGGCATCTTAAATACAAATTCAATGGTAAAACCCCTATCGAAATTCTCTGAATTGATAGGCGCATCCCGTATGGTTTTAAAATACCTTCCTGCAGGGGCGTTTTCGTAATTGGCGAATTTCAAGCTATCAACTTTATCTTGAGCATAAAAATCTTCTTCAGACCATTTCAACATATTTTTTAATTCGGGTGATGCAGGGTCACCTATCGTCACTAACTCTAAATCATTTCCTTGTTTGGTTGTATCTTCAATAATTAAATTACCTTTATCGATTGAACCGCTTTTGACATGTTGTTTTGTGAATTTCCAATTTGCAACGATACTGCTCCGATCATTTTCAGCAACGGAATTTAAAGAATCGGCTGACTTGGCAATACCAGGAACAATCATACATAAGAGTGAGAGACCTATAAATGCTTTTTTCATTCTCATAATATATTCACCCCTTTAAATTAGATTAAGCAATTTAAGAATAATGGTTAAACATGTATTCTTTACTTACTACCTGGGTAATTTTTGAGAAATAAGCCTAGGTAGGGGAGATTCCGTATAAGCTGCAATAAGGTATAGTTTGCTTATCTTCTCGATAACTTATTAAGGATGAGTAAAAAAGACTTATTACTAAAAAAGACATTAGGAGATAAGGCCTAATGCCTACAATTTGAAATCAAGGATAACAACTAATTTGAAGTATTTTGTTCTTTATGTGGGAGGGTAGGAAAACAAGCAATGTGTTAGTATTAGGACAGTGATCCATCAAGATAATGAGGTGAAAAAAATGGTGAGAAGGAGATAGGTAGCCTCCTGTAATAGATGTGGTATAAATCTTAGGAGGCTACCTTGAATTATAGGAGATGTATGAGTTATGAAACAAAACAAATATGATGATGCAAATTTCTTTTCTGAGTATGAGCAAATGCCACGATCAGTCAAAGGACTCGAAGCTGCCGGAGAATGGCATGTATTAAAAGAGCTAATGCCAAATCTGCGTAATAAAACGGTACTTGATTTGGGCTGCGGTTTCGGCTGGCATTGCCGATTTGCCCGAGAGCAACAGGCAAGTTCCGTCGTTGGTGTGGATATTTCCGACAATATGCTTAAAAGAGCACGTGAAAAAACGGATGACCCTTGTATTTCATATATTAAAATGCCGATTGAGGATATCGATTTTTCCGGCTCTGAATTTGATGTGGTTATCAGTTCATTGGCTTTTCATTACATTAAGTCATATGAGACAATCTGCAAAAAGGTCCATGATTGTTTAAAGCCTGGAGGCACTTTTGTTTTCTCGGTTGAACATCCAATCTTTACTTCTCGCAACGAACAAGCTTGGTATGACGATGATCACGGCAATCATCTGCATTGGCCAGTTGACAACTATCAGTACGAAGGTGTGAGAGAAACAACCTTCTTAACCGAAAACGTAGTAAAGTATCATCGAACGATTTCAACATATATGAATGACTTGATTGGTGCTGGTTTCAGCATTAAGGCAGTAAAGGAACCGATGCCTTCTGATGACATGTTAAAAAGTGTTCCTGAAATGAAAGATGAAAATCGAAGGCCCATGTTTTTAATGATCTCAGCAGTAAAGGAACCGAAAATAATGAAGTAAACGAAAAAAAGGCGTTCTACGAAAGTAGGGATGCCTTTTTATTTAACATCATAATTTTCTATGCAATTAAGCGTTGATTATCGACTTTAATTAGGCAATGATTAAATAGTTAAATATGGAAATGGGAGTTTGGAGGAGGGAAATTGAATGGAGAAGGTATTTCCGGTTATTGAAACCAAACGATTGATATTAAGGGAGGTAACACTGGAAGATGCGGGTGACATGTTCAAATATCTATCTGATACAGATGTGGTGAAGCCAATGGGGTTAGATCCATTCGAGACAGTAAATGATGTATGGGATGAAATTAAGTGGTATGAATCTATATTCGAAAAAGGTTCGGGAATTAGATGGGGAATTACATTAAAAGATTCCGGTAAGGTTATAGGAAGTTGTGGTTTTCTGAATATGGTAACCAAACACCATCGTGCTGAAATTGGATATGAATTAAGTAAAGACCATTGGGGAAAAGGCATTGCGAGTGAAGCATTGGAAGCAGTTGTTATGTATGGTTATCGCCACTTTCACCTGGAAAGGATTGAAGCTTTAATTGAACCTGATAATCACCCATCCCAAAAACTAGTGGAAAAACAAGGATTTAGAAGAGAAGGACTTCTTAGGCATTATGAATATACCCGTGGCAAATTCGATGATTTATACATGTACTCACTCATAAAAGAAGATCTTAACGGCTTTTCCTTTTAATTAATTCATTGTGAAGATCGTTTAAGAAGCGGTCCCTGTTTGTCGACAAAAGTGGATTTCGGAATGCACTCATCCCGACGCCCTTTTACGATTTTACTGAAGGGATGATTACCAATTGGGATTTTAGCGGTCTCATGCTGAAGACAAACTCAATGGAAAACTAGTTTGATTTCAGTTAAAAAAGTTCGCAAGCGGCTTTGGTATCTGAAAGTAACTCCAAGGGTATGGTGAAATGTCGAATTTAATAAGAGTTTCACAAAACAGTAAAAATCCATAATGGGAATTAGTCTTTTTGGTTTGGGATGAACATCCTAAAGTGAAAAAAATTCTAGTTGATTGAAATGGAAGGTACGAGACTCCTGCGGGAAAAGCGCGTCCAAGGGAGACCCCACAGGCGCGAAGAGCGCCGAGGAGGCTCCCGGACCGCCCGCGGAAAGCGAGTGCCTGGAATGGAAATCAACGTTCGAATTTACTAACCCAAAATAGTAGAGCGGTTTTTTTTATAACTATATATTCATAAATCTTAGTTTACTCATTTGCTTGTATAATCTCTTTCAACCTTACAAATTCGGGTGGTGTATGACGAGTACCAATCTTTCATACCTTTTTCTTGTGCCTTTTTGTGAGCGGCATTGTCCTTCCAAAGCTTTATGGCATCCAAGGACTTCCAATAGGATACGGTAATTCCTAACCCGTTTTGATCTCTTACGCTTTCGACTCCTAAATAGCCATCTTGTTGAGCGGCAAGTTCATCCATGAAATCAGCGGTTGAATTATAGCTTGCGGCATCCTTATCGCTTCTTTGGGAAGTGAAAATGCAAGCGTAATAGGGCGGTTCGGGGGTATTTGCAAAAAACATGAAATGATGCCTCCTTTTAACTTATTATTCAAAATAATATCATACCGGAAGATGCATGGATAGATTCCCGATAAAGCGGGTACTCGGCAAAGAAAACAATGCGGTAAGAAGCAGTATATATATGAAACGGCAATACTGCTAAAGGGATTTTATTCTAATTCACGAATATATATTACTTTGACGGCTTTACAAAAAAAGGAGATGGTCTTGTGTGCGGGATTCGTTAGCAAACATATAAAAAGAGATGCAAATTTACCGAAACAACGCGATATTCTTTTGGAAAATGCATTAAAAGATTTATCGGCAGATCCTGATGTTTTGGCTATTTACATTGCTGGTTCATTAGCAAAAGGAAACGATGATCAATACTCCGATATAGATTTGCACACCATTGTTAATCCAAAACGTAAAGCAGAATTTTTAAAAGGAAAAAGGGATAGAGCCAATAATTGGGGAGATGTTTCATTTCATGAAGACTGCAATCCTTATTCACCGTATGTCGTCACTCATTATAATACCTTTGTAAAAGTGGATAGCTGGTATCATGCACCTGAGGAAATTGTTCCCTCCATCTGGTTAAAAGAGGTAAAAGTCATCTATGATCCTTTTAATATTATGAGTCCTGTTATAAAAGAATCGGCAGAGAAAGTGTATAGACCTACACCTGATGAAGTTGAGCATTGGAGAGGAAAGCTGCTTGCATTTGTCCATGAAACCTACAGGGCCGTTATGAGAAGAGAAATGTTATATGCACTATCCAATCTTGATAGGATACGGTGGCTGATTGTTTCTGGTTGGTATATGGAAATGGAAGAGCATTTAGATGTTCCCTATGGAGCATGGACAAAAATCGAGGGCAATAGAAGTAAGTTAGCTGGAAAGCAGTTATCCCTGTTGGAAAGTTGGGATTGTGGCCGCAATTCAAATGAAATTATTAAAACGTTAAGACGTATGATCCCAGAATTCCTCAGACTAAATGAATACTTATGTACTCAATTGGGTGTCGAAACAAATGAATACCATATCAAAAGAATAATCGATATGGCTATTTGATACCTTTTACAATCGATTATGGCACACACTTTGTTCGCGTAAAATGTGTAATCTCTATTGGAGGGATGCTAAGTGGCAGAATTGGTATATCATGTAGCCGTTTCACTGGATAATTTCATTGCCGACCAAGCAATGTTGGAAGGGGATATCAATCATTCTTTTTTCTTATTTGAAGGAGAGCATGTCCCGGACTTTTTATCCGATATCCAGCAATATGAAGCGGTATTGATGGGAAGTAAAACATATGAATTTGGATTTCAATTCGGAGCCAAACCGGGTGAACCAGGTTATAAGGGTTTGAAACATTATATATTCTCGAGCTCCCTTCAGTTTGAATCGAATGAGGAGGTAGAGCTTATCGAGGGAAACGCCGTTGCGTTTATTGAAAACCTCAAACAGCAAGGTGACGGAAAGCTATGGCTTTGCGGGGGCGGAGAACTGGCTGGATCGTTATTGAAACATAAACTCATTGATCAATTGGTGCTTAAAGTGAATCCAGTCATCATCGGTGAAGGCATCCCTCTTTTCGGCAGTGTTAAGCCAAGTCTAAAATTGGATTTAGTTGAAATGAAACAATATCCAAACGGAGTGCTTAAACCTACATATAATATTATTTATACGTAGGAATATGGTAGAGGGTTGCTTTCCTTCAATAGTTAGGGCTGCTTTGACGCAGCCTTTTTCTAATGAAATTCACTGGTCATTAAAAGTTAAACTTTTCTTAGTGAAAATAAATATACAAAGAAAATTAATTAGAAATTTATTTTTAACATATATCCTTTCAGTATAACTTGAAAGGAGTTTTCTATATGAGAAAAATAATTAAAGTATCAAAGAATATATTTTTTACCTTCTTTGCTATGATCTTATTTGTAGCGATGGCTGTTTTTATTTACCATAATTATCAAAAGGGAAAGGAATCATCATTAATCAGTGAAGGAACACCTGTTGATTTTAATAACAAAGAAATTAATGTATATATGGAAGGCGGCGGTGAGGATACATACGTTTTTATGTCCGGTTCCGGAATTGCTGCTCCTGTTTATGAATTGAAAGGATTATATAGTAAGTTTGCAAAAGAAAATAAGATTGCAGTCATTGAAAGGGCTGGATATGGATACAGTGATGTTTTTCATGATGATAGGGATATCGATACAATATTGGAACAAAGCAGGAAATCGTTAATGGAAAGTGGAAATAAACCTCCTTATATTTTGGTTCCACACTCGGTATCAGGTATTGAGGCTATTTACTGGGCACAAAAATACCCAAGTGAAGTAAAGGGAATTATTGCTTTGGATATTGGTTTACCGCACCAATATGTGACTCATAAAATGGGCATGGTTGATTCATTGACAGTAAAAGGATTGAATCTTTTAACGAAAATGGGTTTGCACCGTCTTGTACCTTCTGCTGTTTATAATCCCGAAGTGATCCGGCAATCATTTTTGACTGACCATGAAAAGGAAATGTATAAAACACTATCTTATAAACAGTTTTTTAATGATGATATGGAGCAAGAACTTTTACAGAGTTACAATAATGGTAAAAAATCAGTTAACTTGCCAATACCAAAAGATACACCCATTTTATTTTTGGATGCGATAGCCGATGAAAATGAAAATTCAAAATATACAAAACAAAAAAAAGAAGATTATGAGGATTTTGCAGAGAAACTATTAAAAGGGGATGTAATAAAACTGAAAGGGACGCACAGCATTTATTTATACGCTCCTGATGAAATATATTATCTTTCCATGGAATTTATCAAATGAATGAAGAAAGGGTTTGTGATGAAAAGATATAATATTTTGATTGTTGAAGATGATTGGATGATTGGTGATTTACTGAAAAAAATTTTGCAACGCGAAGAGTACAATGTATGTTGGATAAAAGAAGGAAAAGATATTAATGATATCATCAATGAGATCGATTTAGTCATTATGGACGTTTTGCTGCCAGGAGATGATGGCTATCAAATTACAAAGAAACTAAAAAGTCTAGGATTGAATATTCCAGTTATTTTTCTATCTGCCCGAAATGATATGGATAGCAAACTTCAAGGTTTGAAAATTGGTGAGGATTATATGACTAAGCCTTTTGATCCCAGGGAGCTATTACTAAGAATGGAGAAGTTGCTGGAAAATCAATATGGTACTTTCGCACAAATTAAACATTTATATATTGATGCCGAACATAAGAAGGTATTCAATAATGACTTGCATAATGAAGTGGTTTTTACTGCGATAGAGCGTAAAATTTTTTTCTATTTATATGAAAATAGGGATCGGATTTTAACGAAAGAACATTTCTTTGAATATTTATGGCAGCTCGAAGATAGGAATCAAAATATCATGAATGTACATATAAAAAAAGTTAGAACTAAAATCAATGATAACACAGGTGAAATCATCCAAAATATATATGGAGAAGGGTATAGATTGAATACCTATATAAAGAAATGAAATTAAAGGGAAAATACCAGCTATTGTTATTTAGTGCCGTCATTAGCGTGCCATGTATATTACTGATGATCAGTATCCTTATGTCACTAATTTATGATTGGGCCTTTAAACCTAAAAATGGTGACATTCCTTTTCATGAATCTTTTGCATATCCTACAATGCTGGGAGTATTCATTTTATCATTATTATTGTTAGCCTTCTTATTTTCCAAATCTATTAACTCACTATTAAATAAAATAAATATATTGAATGAAACCATCAGGAATTTAGCCAGTGATGAGGAGATTCCGAATAAATTAGAGGTTAATAACAATGATGAAATCGGGAAATTAACTGAATCGGTAAACTTACTAATTGAAAGAACGACCTATCGTGAATTGGAACTAAAGCAACAAGAGGAAATGAAAAAGGAACTCTTAAATAAATTAAGGCATGACATCAATACACCTTTAACAGCAGTAAGATTACAATTATTTTATTTAGAAGGCCAATATACGGAACAAGCTCCACTATTACAATCACTATATCAACAAATAAATTATATTTCCGAATTAACAAATGAATATAATATTCAATCCACGGATGAATTAGATAATTCTTATATCTTGAATGATAAAGTGAATATGCACGCTTTATTAGAAATGATGGTTAAAAAATGGGGCTATTTGTATAACATGCATGGTATTGAATTAATATATCATCCTTTAAATGGAGAGTTGGAATGGATGAGTAATGACTTGTGGCTGCAAAGGTTATTCGATAACGTCTTTCAAAATGTATTAAACCATTCGAAGGCTGATAAACTTGTGATAACCATTGAAAATAATGTGGTCAGTATCAAGGATAATGGAATTGGTTTTGATATCGAAAGTAAAAGTAAGGGACTTGGCTTAAAAATAATTGAGGATATAGCTAAGACATTATATATAAAATATAATTTGGAATCTAATGAAAGCGGAACTTTATTTAGTTTTACAGTCGAAAATACATATGAATCCCGTTTGAATTAGGATATTTTGCGGGGATGACATCCGGGGATTTCGTCAGGGATTCATTAATATCATTCTTTTCAGATAGTTTGCCATATGCAACTCATTGCCGTCCAAGTTATGTTGGGTGGGAATACAAACAATCTTTTTTATTGTTAGAAGGAGATCGTATCCCAGACTTTTTATCCGATAACCAGTAATATGAAGTGTTGTTGATAGTAAGGAAAACATATGAATTTGGATTTCAATTGCACCATTTTTGTAAATTATATCAGTAACCAGGGTAAAGTCCGGGTGTATGGGACATGGGCCCATGGAGTTAACTGTCATCACCATACTTGTAGAAACATGTTTTAGGCTCGTTGGGACGTAGATTTCGTATAACAAGCCAAGCTGCATGGAGTACTAGGGATACTGGTTTGTAAGTATAGGAGTAAAAACAATGCAACAAGTTGTTGGTCTGAATGCTGCCAAAGGATTTAACACATGTCGTTACAATTGATAAAAATCCATCGTATCCTTTAGCCATTAAAGTGGTCTGGTTTTAACGCCTTCAGGCATCACCACGAATGCGGTATCCTAACAACATAAGTGGTTAACGTTTCGTATAGAAGCGTGTGCGTTCTATGGTAGGATTCAAGTCATAGGAAACAGCCACTTCAATAATGAGTGGCATTGAATCGATGCATATGATGAAAAAAAAAGACAACTTCTCCAAATCGGCTGAAATCTGTCCAAAATGATGTCAAAATACATAAGCAAGTTGTTTTTGGAATTGCATCTTAATCTGGAATTAAATAAGCCATGTAAGTTCTATGTCTATCAAATGTTTTTTTTTACCAGCACCGATTTTTAGATTCAATTTAAAATATTATCAACAGTAAAATTAACAGAATAAAATTAAGAAGAATAGGTAACTTATTTATAATAATCTTACTTAGCAACCACAAGATCTCCTAATCATTAGTGAAGCAGGAATTTGAATGTGTCTGGAATAAGAAGGGTTATTTATTTTATTTAACAGTACATCAAAGGCGGTTTGACCAACTGTTTCAGAAGACATACTAACATTAGTAATCGGAGGACTAGTGATATTTGCTGCTGGAAAATCTCCAAAACCTATTAGAGCGATATCCTCAGGACATTTAAGTGAAAGTGCTGTTAACCCTTGCATAGCACCCACTGTCATTAAGTCGTTTAAAACAAATAATGAGGTAATTTGTTTTTCACGATTAATTAAATGTTTAATTGCTTTCAGTCCTCCTTCTACCGTAGCATTTCCAAGTTCTAAGTAACTTTCATTAAAAGTAAAATGGTAATCCTTTAAAGCAGCCTTATAGCCTTCAATTCTTCCAGTAGTAGAAGTGACATCTGCTTTGGCATAGATCAACCCTATATGGTGATGACCGTGTTGTAATAAATGAACAGTTGCATCATACCCAGCTTGAAAATCATCCATCGTCACTTTTGGAATTAGCGGCAAATTTGGATCATACCGAAGCACTTGAATAATGGGAAGATTTTGTTCTATGTACTTTTTTAAATATTGTGAGTCCATTTTAGAAGGAGTGATAATAATCCCATCTACCATATGGGAGCTGAGAAGTTTAATGGTTTCTTTCTCGTATTCTTGATCTTCAATTGTGTTGATAAAAAGCATCTGATAGCCTAATTCCCGAGCTCGTTTTCCTACTCCATTCACAATGCCTGATACATGAGAGTCCGGAAATGAGGAGACAACTAAACCAGCTGTTTTAGTCTTTAGATTGCGTAAGTTCTTCGCTCTGATATCAGGAACATAATTATATTTATCAATTATTCCTTTGATTAGTTTAGTCTTACCTTCCGAGATATTCTTTGTCCCATTAATGACATGGGACACTGTAGCAGTAGAAACACCAGCTTCTCTTGCTATATCTTTTATTGTTATTTTCATTTTTTCTCCCTACCATCTGCAGTAAAGTTAATCGTTTTTCTTCATGGGCAATTATCAATTAATAATTTATCATATTTTTTTAGGGGAAACAACGAAATGATCAGTAAAATACAATTATTCCATATAACATTTTCAAGAAAATGAAATATTTGTATTGAATTATCTGGTTTTTTTTGTTATTTTTTATACATAAGGTTAATCGTTTAACTATAAATGATTAACAAATTTAGGAACCCTTAAGGGTTCTACAGAAAAATATTTGAAATCTAAGATTCTTTGTTAAATTAAAAAGTGATTTTTTTAGTTTGATGGTATTGTGACTCTTCGAAATAAATAGTGTGAATATTTAGATAATATGTTGTCTTGAAAGAGAAAGTGTGGTTTAATAATATTATTGGTTGGGTCACCCAACCAATTTAGGGGGGGTGGAAGCTGATTAAGATATTAATGTTTAATGATTGATATAGTGATTAGTTTTCTCATCGAATTTGTAAGCGCTTTAAAAGTGAGAGGGAGTAAACATCAATAGTATAAGGAGAATGATGTGATGAGTAATAATGAAACCTCGATGAAGAGGGTAGCAGGTGCTAGCTTTGTGGGTGCGTTGATGGAATGGTACGACTTCTTCCTTTATGGGACTGCTTCGGCAATTGTATTAAACAAGTTATTTTTCCCCGATTTAGATCCTACAGTTGGTACTATTGCCGCTTTTGCATCATTTGCTATTGGTTTCTTAGCAAGGCCTCTTGGAGGACTAGTGTTTGGGCACTTTGGCGATAAAGTCGGAAGGAAATCTATTCTCGTAATTACCCTTTTATTGATGGGCGGATCTACATTTGCAATAGGTTTATTACCAACGTATGATTCAATCGGAGTATGGGCACCAATCTTGTTAGTAGCTCTGCGTCTATTTCAGGGGTTTGCGCTCGGAGGAGAGTATGGAGGAGCTTCCTTGTTAATGATAGAACATGCCCCAAGAAAGCAAAGAGGATTTTGGGGAGCATTATTACAATCCGCTACTCCCCTAGGTTTGCTGTTAGCCTCCGGTACTTTTACAATAGTAACTTTATTACCTGAAGCACAATTTTTAGCTTGGGGATGGCGGATTCCTTTCATAATCAGCATTATTCTTTTGGGTGTAGGTACTTTTATACGATTTAGCGTAAAGGAGACTCCTGCTTTTCAAGAACTAAAAGAGACTGGTAAGGAAGTAAAACTGCCAATAGTCGAATTGTTTAGGGCATATCCGAAAAGTATTTTAATTGCATTTGGGGCAAGGATAGGTGAAACCGTGAGTTTTAATCTGTTCAACGTTTTTGTCATCTCTTATGTTAACACACAATTAGGACTTTCAAGCAATGTTGCATTAACTGGAGTATTTGTAGCATCAGCCGTTGCAGTAGTCGTTTCACCTTTATTTGGTGCTTTATCTGATCGGATAGGCAGGAAGCCTGTATATCTAATTGGAACATCCTTTTTGGTACTCTTTGCATTCCCTTTTTTCTCCTTAGTCAACTCAGGGGTTGCGGTAATCATTTATCTAGCTATTACTCTGGGTTATGTTCTTGGTACAACAGCTTTATTTAGTATCCAATCGGTATTCTTTACAGAAATGTTTGGTACCCATGTACGATATAGTGGCTTGTCATTCGTATATCAAGTATCCGGTATTATTGGAGGGTTTACTCCTCTTATTGCTTCATCTTTGTTGCTATGGGAAGGAGGAGTTTTATACATCTCACTTTTCTTAGTATGTGCTTCCCTTATTTCTTTGATAGCTACTCTCTTTGCAAAAGAGACATTTAAAAAAGATATTTCAGAAATTGAAAAACTTAAAAATGAAGTTCATATAGTGGATGAAATTAAGATTTTAAAGAAATAATTATCTGAAAATTCTATTATTTTAATTAAAGGGGCGGAAAATCTTGAACAATAGCATAAAAACTAAAACAAAAAAACTTTTTATCAATGGCGAGTGGACAGAAGCTTTTTCTGGTAAAACGTACGACGTTTTGAATCCTGCTACTAATAAAGTTGTAGCAACAGTTGCTTACGGTTCTACCGAAGAAACTAGGCTGGCAATTAAGGCGGCGAATGACGCTTTTCCCAAATGGGCTGTATTAACTGCTAAAGAACGTGCAGTCTATTTAACGAAATTATATGAATTAATGCTTAAAGAAAAAGAAAGTTTAGCTAAATTGATCACACTTGAAATGGGTAAGCCGATTAAAGAAGCTAGGGGAGAAATTGAGTTAGCGGCAGAATACTTATTATGGAATGCGGAAGAAGGAAAACGAATATACGGTGAAAGCATTCCTTCATCAAGTCCATCCAAACGCTTGCAGGTATTAAAACAACCCATTGGACCAGTAGGAGCAATCACTCCATGGAATTTTCCTGTTTCGATGTTAACAAGAAAACTGGGACCAGCGTTGGCTGCAGGTTGTACATTTGTTATAAAGCCAGCCAGTAAAACTCCTAGCAGTGCTATTCGTCTTTTTGAACTGATTGAACAAGTTAAATTTCCGAAAGGCGTACTCAATTTAGTCATTGGAAGCTCTAAACATATCGGAAATGAAATGATGGAAAATCCAGCTATCAAAAAAATCACATTTACTGGATCAACTGCTGTTGGGAAAAAGCTTATTGAAGAATCATCACAGCAAGTTAAGAAGGTATCAATGGAATTGGGAGGTCATGCTCCATTTATTGTTTTTGAAGATGCAAACCTTGAGGAAGCAGCTGAAGGAGTTATTATAAGTAAATATAGAAATAGTGGTCAGACTTGTATCTGTTTAAACCGTCTCTATGTGCAGAAATCAGTAAAAGATCGATTTGAAATTCTGTTAACTGAAAAAGTGAATAGTCTTAAAATTGGGGATGGTATTGAGGAATCAACAGAAGTAGGACCACTTGTAGATGAAGAAGCCATCAAAAAAGTAGAGTATCAAGTGGAAGATGCTTTGGAAAAAGGAGGGGTCCTCTTAACTGGAGGAAAGCGTAGGAATGCTAATGAATTATTTTTTGAACCTACACTTATATCAAATGCCTCCCCCGATATGGAGATTTCTTATGAAGAAACTTTTGGTCCAGTAGCACCAATTTATACTTTTGAGTCTGAAGAAGAAGTGATTGAGGCGGCAAATAAAACTGATTATGGACTCGCAGCATATTTTTACACAAATGATTTAGGAAGAAGCATCAGGGTAGCTGAAAAATTAGAGTATGGAATAGTTGGCGTGAATGATGCCACACCAACTGTGGTTCAAGCACCTTTTGGAGGAGTGAAACAAAGTGGCCTAGGAAGAGAAGGTGGACATCAGGGAGTAGAAGAATATCTTGAGACTAAATATATTTCAATTAAATTTTAAGGGGGAAAAATGATATGGAAATTGGGTTTATTGGACTAGGTAAAATGGGGAGTGGACTTGCAAAGAATCTAATTCGTTCAGGTTACAAAGTAATGTTATACGATATTAACCCTGAAGCTGTACAAGCAGTGATGAAATTAGGGGGGAGAAGTGCTGCTTCTCCGATTGAAATAGCTTCTAATGCAGATTTAATTTTTACAAGTTTGCCTTTGCCAAAACACTTACTTGAATTGTTAATTGAAAACGATAAATTTTTTCAAGCGATGAAACCGGGGGCTGTATTGATTGACGTTAGTACCATTGACCCTGATACGGCTAGAGTGATTGCGGATGAAGCAGAAAAATATAGTGTGGAATTTTTAGCCTGTCCTCTAGGCAAGGGGCCTGCTCAAGCGGAAGAAGGTACAGAACCCATTTTTGCCGGGGGCAAAGAAATTGTTTTTAACTGTCACAAAGAAATTTTAGAAAAAATTGGGCGACCTGTGTCGTACTTGGGAGATGTTGAACAATCAACGGCTTTTAAATTAATAAGTAATATGGTGGGAATGGCAAATTTATCAGTAATGAGTGAGGGTTTTCAATTGGCTATCCAAGCTGGAATCGATCCATCACAATTCAAAGAGTTATTGCATGATACTGGGGCCAATTCAGCCCAGTTGAATTTGAGAGGGCCATTAATTTTGCAAAATGATTATACACCAATGTTTTCTGTGGATTTGGCCGAAAAAGATGTACGTCTTGGTGTAGAGATGGCTGAAACAATAAATTATACTGCCCAGTTTAGTAAATTGGCATTGGTTCATCTTCAAGAAGCACAAAATATGGATTTAGGAAACAAAGATGCTGCAGCCGTTTATCAGACATTTCAAAAAAAAGTAGAGTCAAAATCGTAAAGGGACGAAAGGGGAGCGAAGCTGTCGTTTAAATGGACAGCCATATTATAAGTTTGTTTGTTTTCTATCTTACTATTCAAAAGAGTTTTTTGTAGTAATAAGATCAAAAAATTAAGTGATATTAAGATATTAATATACAAGCTTTTGGAACACATATAAGAGAGGGGTTAGTTATGAAAATATTAATTACAGAACTGATTTGGGAAGAAGGAATAAAGGAACTGACGGACCAAGGTTTTGAGATTGAATATGATGAAACCTTATGGAGTAAGAGGGAAAAATTACTTGAGATTATTCCTCGTTTCGATGCTGTAATTGTAAGAAATCAAACAAAAGTAGATCATGATTTATTGAATTCGGCAATTAATTTAAAAGCAGTAGGTAGACTTGGTGTGGGCCTGGATAATATAGATTTAAAAATAGCTAAAGAAAAAAACATAAAAGTTGTTTATGCAAAACATGCTAACGCAACATCTGTGGCTGAATACGTTATTACTGCAATGTTAAACGTTCAGAGACCTCTTCATTTAGCTGAGTTAGATGTAAGAGAAGGAAATTGGAATAGAAAAAAGTTTACTTGCGGGGAATTGTATCAGAAAACAATTGGTTTAGTTGGTTTGGGTGAGATTTCTCATCGGGTGTCAAAAAGGGCTAAAGCTTTTGGAATGAATGTAATAGGCTATGATCCGTTTGTGACTGAATATGACCATATTTTATCGGAGACAGGTGTTGAAATCAAATCATTGCTTAATGAAGTATTGTCTAAATCAGATTTTGTTTCACTCCATGTGCCATTGACACCTCAAACTTATTCTTTGATTGGACAAAATGAGCTGAAATTAATGAAGCCAACCTCTTATATTATTAATACTGCCCGAGGAGGAATCATAGATGAAAATGCTCTTGCGGAAGCATTGAATCACAACATGATTTCCGGTGCTTTTTTAGATGTTCTTGAAGTAGAACCTCTTGATCTTGGACACCCTCTACTTGAGTGTAATAATGCTTTTATCACACCTCACATCGCTGGTCTAACTAATGAATCTCAAATCCGTACTTCTTCATTAGTGGCAAAAGAAATAATTAAAGTATTGAGTGGAAAAGTTTCCTTATGCATTGTTTGATGCATGAATAAAATTTTAAAAGTGAAAAAATAAAGATAATATTCAGAAAATTTAAAAATGTTATTGACTATACAATTTATTGGTGGTTAAATAAGAATATAAATATTGGTTGGGTCACCATACCAATACAAAGGAGGAAATTTAATGAGCAAGAATAGTCATACGGAAACACCCGTGAAAAATAATCCTGAAGCTCAACCATTGTTATCCACTCACAAATTTCTAATTCACCACCAAGGTGATCATGTAGGTGTGGCTACAACTCCGATTCAAAAAGGAGAAAAAGTAGTTGGTATCTATATGGATGATAATACGGAAGTGGAAGTGGAAGCACTAGATGATATCCCCCTAGGGCACAAAATCTCTCTTGTTAATCTAAATGCAGCAGAACCTGTAATGAAATATGGTGTTCAAATTGGTTTAACAACGAAATCATGGGTGGTGGGCGATTACGTCCATACACACAATATTAAAACGGCGAGGTGGTAAAGATGGAACAACAAATTTATGGATATCGAAGAGAAAACGGTAAAGTAGGCGTACGTAATCATGTAATTCTTTTACCTGTAGATGACATTTCGAATGCAGCTTGTGAAGCAGTAGCAAATCAAATTCAAGGAACTATAGCTCTTCCACATGCTTATGGAAGATTGCAGTATGGTCCGGATTTGGACCTGCATTTTAGAACAATGATTGGAATCGGATCTAATCCAAATGTTGCAGCTGTTATAGTAATTGGTATCGAAGAAAATTGGTCTAAGAAAATCGCAGATGGTATTGCTGAAACAGGAAAGCCTGTATCATACTTTTCTATAGAAGGTAATGGAGATTTAGAGACCATTCGTAAAGCTTCTTGGAAAGCCAAAGAGTATTCACAGTGGGCTTCAGAGCTTCAAAGAGTACCAGTTGAATTAAAAGATTTGACTATCAGTATCAAATGCGGTGAGTCAGATACCACAACAGGATTAGGATCTTGTCCAACAGTTTCACAAGCGGTTGATCGCCTTGTGGATGCCGGAGCTACAGTATTCTTCGGTGAAACATCGGAGCTAACTGGAGGAGAGCACATCATTTATAATCGGATGGCCACTCCTGAATTGAAAGAAAAGTTCACATCCATTTATGAGGATTACGTAGGGGAAATTGAATCAAAAGGTGTAGATCTTCTAGGCTCACAGCCAACACAAGGAAATATCGCTGGCGGCCTATCTACAATCGAGGAAAAAGCCCTTGGCAATATTGCTAAAACGGGAACAAAGCAAATAATAGGAGTACTTGAACCAGCTGAAAGCCCTGAGAATGGTAATGGATTATATTTCATGGATACTTCATCAGCAGCAGCTGAATGTATTACTCTAATGGCCGCTGGCGGAGCTGTCCTTCATCTTTTCCCAACCGGGCAAGGAAATATTATTGGTAATCCAGTTGAACCAGTAGTGAAAATCACAGCAAATCCAATTACGGCAGGTACCATGAGTGAACATATTGATGTAGATGTACAAGGTTTACTGTCTCGCCAAATTTCACTTGAAGAAGCGGGGGACCAATTGATGGAAATGATTTGCAGAACTGTGAATGGACGACTGACAAGTGCAGAAGCACTTGGACATAAAGAGTTTGTAATGACAAAACTATATCGAAGTGCATAACTTAAGTAGTCTCCCTACACATTTCTAGTAGGGAGATTCTTTTTAGAAGATTGAGATAAATAAAAGTCGATTTCAGAGGAGGATCTTAGTGAAAAGGTATAATGAATCAGCGTTAAAGAGTTTTTGTGAAGAACTATTGGGGAAAATGGGAATGTCCAAATTGGATTCTGGTGTAGTTGCAGATTCATTAGTTACAGCGAATATGGAAGGGGTAGACAGCCATGGTATTAGTAGACTTCCAATTTATTCTAAAAGGTTTTTAGATAACAGAATAAATATATCACCTAATATTCAACTTCAAGAAAAAAGCCCTTCTGTATTGGTGGTTGATGGAGACAATGGTCTCGGGCACGTAATCAGTTACCATTCTATTTTAAAAGGTATTGAAATGGCTAAAAGTACAGGTACAACTGCCATTGCTATTAAAAATAGTAATCATTTTGGTACAGCTTCATATTTTTGTAAATTAGCGGCTGAGCAAAATTTAGTATGTATCGGATTTACTAATTCACCTCCAGGCATTGCGCCTTGGGGAGGAAAAAAAGCATTCTTTGGTACGAACCCTATCGCTTTTGGATTTCCCACAGATGATGATAAGCCGGTAATCATTGATTTATCTACAAGTATAGTAGCAAGGGGGAAAATTATCTTAGCTGCTAACCAAGGAAAGGAAATACCTGAAGGCTGGGCAATAGATAGAGAAGGTCAGCCGACTACTAGCGCCGAAGCTGCTCTTGAGGGGTCGGTATTACCTCTGGGCGGAGCTAAAGGAGCGGCTTTAGCCTTAGCTGTAGAAATTTTGACAGGTGTACTATCAGGGGCTGCTTTTGGGCCAAAAGTAAAAAATTTATATGATGAAAAAGAGATTGAACCTGCAAATGTCGGGCACTTTTTTATTTTATTGGATATTAAGAAATTTATTGACCTTGATGTATTTTTTCAATCTATTAACATGCTATTAAAAGAAATGAAAGCGGTTCCTAAAGCTCTGGAAAGCAGTGAGATACGATATCCTGGGGAACGAAGAAGACAGGAGGCTCTAAATAGTTTAAAAGAAGGAATTCATTTGCCGGACAGTGT
This sequence comes from Peribacillus sp. YIM B13477, assembly GCF_042787955.1. Taxonomy (NCBI): domain Bacteria; kingdom Bacillati; phylum Bacillota; class Bacilli; order Caryophanales; family Bacillaceae; genus Peribacillus; species Peribacillus sp. YIM B13477. Next base: position 62,101 of record NZ_JBHZPD010000009.1, on the reverse strand, counting down.
TTTAGGAGAACTGGTTAGATTGGGTGAACAGTTTGACATCCCTTTTCCATGCCCCATGAAAACAGACCTTCTGACTTAATAATATAAAGGCTGTTCATATAAAACCTCTTACCATGCTATTTATGACATGCATGTCATAATAACAATGATCAAGTGTCTTATAATGAACAGCCTTTTAAATAAATTAATTGTTGTCGGTAATAGATTTCTCAACACTTTCTAAATGCTCTTTCATGTACCTTTGTGCCAATACGATATCTTTTTGTTTAATGGCTTCAAGAATTTTGCTATGTTCCTGTACGGATTGTATAGCACGTCCTGGGATTTGAATAGTTTTCATTCGAGATTCAGACAATAAGTCGATGAGAAAATGCATAATCCTAATAAGTACCATATTTTTAGAGTTATTGGCCAGAGTTAAGTGGAATTTATGGTCCAATTCTGCTAACCTGTCAAAGTTTGTGTTAGTTTTTGCGACCTCTTTTGCTTCATTAATAATTCGATCTAATTGATTAACTTGTTCTAAATCAGAGTTTTCAATGGACCACTTTACTGTGGATTCTTCTAAAACTTTTCGAACTGAAAAAAAATCTTTTACCTGATCGGAAGATACAAAAAAAGCTTCTGTCATTTTTTGTATTTGATATTCTGGTGAAGAAATAAATACACCTGTGCCATGTTTGACAGTCAAGTACCCATAAGCTTCAAGAATTTTATAAGCTTCTCTAACCGTGTTTCTACTTACTTGAAGTTCTAAGGCCATATCTCTTTCACCTAGGATTTTTTCACCTTCTTTATATACCCCATCTTGAATTCTTTTTTTTATATTATCTGCAACCTGTTCCGAGACCCCTTTTCTATTGACGATCATTGTATATCTCTCCTATCTTTTTTGATACAGACAGTATTTGCCTATATAAAGGTGGACATTTAAAGAGATTCCATGACCCAACCTTTATTTTATTTAAACATGACCTTATTTAGTAAGCAATCCATATTTCGGCTCGCATTATTGGAAACGCATTAATTTATCCTTGTGATATAAAAAATGCTCGCAGAAATCTCTCTTTGTTAAAGAATCATCTGCAAGCTGAATTGTTCCCAACTCATACCTATATTAAATTTTGGTAAGAAAAAATCCTAAAATTATTAAGGCAAGAGAGCCAATTGAGCCTGTTAGCAAAACATTGCGATTCAACTTTTTAAACTCTTTGAAGTTGACACTTAAACCAAGACCAGCCATAGCCATGGATAATAAATAAATACTTAATGTTATTAATATTTTTGTAATGGACTCTGAAAAAACCCCCCATGTATTCAAAATACACATTGCTAAAAAGCCAAAAATGAACCAGGGTATGGGTAATTCCTTCAAACTTCTTTTCTTAATATTTACAGTGTGACTTTTTTTAAAAAAAATACCAAAAATGATCGCTACAGGAATTAGAAGGGTTACTCGCCCTAGCTTTACAAGAATCGCCGTATCACTGCTTGCATTTCCACCGGGAGCTGCAGCGGCAATTACATGAGCTAACTCATGTAGAGTTGAGCCAGCTAATACACCATATTTATAACTAGTTAAATCAAGGACAGGATATATAAAAGTGTATACAATCGTTACTACTGTTCCTAGAATAGCGATAAAGGCAACAGATATGGCCGTAGTTTCTTTCTTAGCTCCTATTAAGGGGGCGATAGCGACAATGGCTGCTGCTCCACATACTGCAGTTCCGACTGCGATTAGGGCTGATAAATGTCGATCAATAGAAAGTAGTTTTCCTAAATACAACATAAAACCCAGTGTAAAAGAAATTACTATTACATCAATCAAAACTATGGAAAAGCCTGCTGAAATAATCTGTTGTAAATCTAATCTTAAACCCATCAAAATAATTCCTGCACGCAGTAATATTTTACTGCTAAATGTTATCCCAGTTGTTGAACCTTGTGGAACATCTATTGTTGCTTTCCATGCCATACCCAAAATGATTGATATAATCATGCTCCCCATTACCGAAAAAATGGGAATTTTTATAACAATCCCAGCGATAAAGGCTATTGCAGCTGTTAATAAAAGTCCCTTTATAAAACCTATATAATTTAAATAAGGTTTGGGGTTAGGACTTGGAGGGGGTATAGACTTTTCATTTATTTTTCCCCTTGCTAAGCTACTCAAATTTTATCCTCCTTTAACTTTAAATTGGAATTTAGCAACAAAGTGGCTCAATGACCCAACCAATAATTTAATTAAATCATTTTCTGCAATCTTTATCAACGGAATTTTAAAATAAAAAATTAAATATTTTGAAAATACTGATTTTATTAGATTTTTGTTTTGGGAAAACTGTATTATTTTTTGAATATTCGATAAATAACTTAAAAAGTTATTGATTTTTTTGGAAATTATCAATAAAATAAGTTTAGTGGTTGGGTGACTGAACAACTTAGGTTTAAAATGAAATTTTAGTTTTATATGTACGGAATTAGGCAAGTCGACTTTATTAATGAAAGGGCTTACAAAATGTTAGGAGGATGTTACATGAAAAGATATGCTTCCATTCTTATTGTTTTAATTTTCATTCTTGGTGGTTGCTCTGATGCTGTAACAAGTAAGGAGAAAAGTGCCGAATATGTGTTAAGGTTAGGACATTTACAGACTGAGGTTCACCCTTATCACAAAGGTGCCTTAAAGTTCAAAGAGGAAGTAGAAAAAAGATCAGAGGGGAGAATAAAAGTTGACATTTTTCCTAGTAGTCAATTAGGGAATGGAAGGGATCAAATTGAAGGAGCTCAAATAGGGTCCATTCATTTCCACATTGGTTCAGTAGCTCCTGTTACAAACTTTGCACCTAAGTTTAATCTACTTAATTTACCTTATTTATTTGAAAGTCGTGAACATGCTTTCAGAGTTTTAGATGGGGAGATTGGAAAAGAAATTGCTGCAGATTTGGAAAATAGAGGTTTAATAAATTTAGGTTATATGGAAAACGGTTGGAGACATATGACAAACAATAAAAAGCCAATAAAAACAAGTATAGATGCCTCCAATTTAAAACTAAGAGTTCAGGAATCCCCACCATATCTTTCTTTTATTAAGGCTCTCGACTCTAATCCAGTACCTGTACCATTTGGGGAACTTTATACCGCATTAGAACAAAAGGTTGTGGACGGGCAGGAGAATCCACTCGCACAAATTTATTTGAATAAATTGAATGAAGTTCAAAAATATCTAACATTAACTTCCCATAATTATGATGCAGCTGTTTTTATCATGAGTAAAACCACGTTTGATACTTTACCCCTGGATCTACAAAAAATCGTAAAAGAATCTTCACAAGAGGCTATCCAATATGAGAGAAAAGTAGCTATAAAGGATGAAAAAAAGATATTGGGAGAGTTAAGGAAAAGCGGAATTCAAATTGAAGAAAACCCTGATTTAGAGTCTTTTAGGGAGGCAGTTAAACCTGTTTATAAGGAATTTGAGTCTTCTTTAGGCAAAGACTTGTATTTGAAAGTTGAGAGCCTTAAATAAAGTTTAGGGGGATTTATATTGAAAGTATTTATGGGTAATTTGAGTGGGAAAATTAATCAAATAAGTCGTTTCTTCCTAATTTTTTTCTTTGTCATTGCCTTTTTGTCAACAGTATATCAAGTGTTTTCACGTTTTATTTTACAGAGTATGATGGTGAAAAAGGCTCTTCCTATGGTCGATTTTTCTATATTTAATTTAACCTGGATCGAGGAGCTCATTCGATATTTGTTTGTTTGGATTGTCTTTTTAGGAATTGGGATAGTTTACAAGAGCAAGGGCCACGCACAAGTAGAAATATTACACCATTATTTACCTAAAAAATTCAAAAATAAGTTATTGGCGTTTATTGAAATAGTAAATTCGTTCCTGTTTCTATTTTTAATTGTATATGGATGGAGTATATTGAAGTTTACTAGTCAACAAATTTCACCGTCGTTAGGAATAAATATGACTTTTATTTACGGAGCTGTGCTCATCTGTTCCTTGTCCTGTCTGGTTCACTCTTCGGTTCATTTACTTGGTTTGGTATCGATTAAAAATGTAATAAAAGAAGATGTTTATGAAGAAATCCATAAAAATACCAATATATGAAATTGAGGTGGGGTATTAATGACAGTAGCTATTATCGTCCTTTTTGTATTATTCTTCTTAATGATTATCGGCGTTCCCATTGCCATTTCCCTTATTTTGGCTTCAGTTGCCGGATTTATGTCCAGCATCTATTATATTCCATTAGAAGTAATTCCTCAAAGACTAATAACTTCGGTAGATTCATTTCCACTACTAGCCATTCCTTTTTTCATGCTTACAGGTGAATTCATGATGTCAGGTAGCATGGGGCGTAGAATAGCAGGCTTTGCATTTGCCACCGTGGGTTGGGTAAGAGCTGGATTGGCGCAAGTTTCTACTCTAACCAGTATGTTTTTTGCTGGAATTTCTGGTTCAGGGGCAGCTGACACAGCGGCTGTGGGGAAAATGATGATTCCAATGATGGAGGAGAAAGGATATGATAAAGGTTTTGCAGCTGCTACTGTTGCGAGTGCAGGGACGATTGCGGTAGTTATTCCACCCTCCATACCAATGATTGTTTATGGTGTAACTGCGGGAGTCTCTATTGGGGATTTATTCACTGCAGGAATTATCCCTGGGATATTAATAGGATTGTCTATAATGATGTTAAACTATTGGCTCACAAAAAAGAATGGGTATTCTGAAGAGGTAGGTACATTTGAATTTGCTTCCTTCAAAAAAACCCTTTTTGAAGGAATATTGGCTTTAGTTTTACCTCTAATTATTATTTTTGGAATTCGTGGAGGAATTTTTACCCCGACTGAAGCTGCTGCTATAGCTGCAGCGTATGCTTTTATAATAAATAAATTTGTCTACAAAGATATGGACTGGAAAGACATACCGATTGCATTTCTTAATGCGGGGAAAATGACAGCGATGGTTGTCTTTATCATAGCAGGCGCCAACTTATTTGGTTGGCTGTTAACAGCAGAGCAAATCCCACAACTTCTCACCCAGCTTGTTACAAGCTTTTCTGAAAACAAATATATTTTACTAATTATGTTTAATATTATTTTCTTTATCGCTGGATGCTTTTTGAACGCATCTGCCGCTATTACTATACTAACGCCTTTACTTCTACCTATTGCTGTGGGGGTTGGAATTGATCCAATATTTTTTGGTTTGATCATGGTTGTCAATCTTTCTATAGGGCTTATAACTCCCCCTGTAGGGTTAGATCTTTTTATTGTAAAAGGGATAGCTAATGTATCATATGACAAGTTAATTAAATCAATTGTACCATTCATTATTGTAATGATTTGTGACTTATTAATTATTACTTATTTTCCTGCACTCTCAATGTTCTTAACTACTTTATAACTTTTTAATAATCGATACTAAACATGGTTAATCAGAATTTATTATCTTGATGGATTTTAAACTACACGGGTTACTTAGCTGAAAATCAGAGCGCCGTGTAGTTGGATTTTAATTTTTTAAACTATCGGGTCAGTAGAGTTTAAGATAATATTACTATCTTGCAATAAGTGGGGGGAATTAACCATGACAATTTTAAAAGGTATTTTGGAGTAATGCAATTGGTGGCAATCCATGAAGATTTATCTCTAGAAAGATGCAACTAATCACATCAAGTGACACACTAACATCATGAAACTTACTCATTCGTCAGCTATGACGAACGGTACTTTTAAATCAATCACCTAATATCTGTTACAAGAAGTTGTAGAATCTCCCCCAAATAGCTTAGTGATTCAATTAAGAACCCCAGTTAACCTTCCAAGCGAAGGTAACTGGGGTTTACATTTGAATTTGTAAAATAAAATTATCTGACATAATCATAACCGGTCGGTTGGGTTTTATATTCAAGGGATTCATTAATATCATTCTTTTCAGATAGTTTGCCATATGCAACATAGTTATCTATCACTTACTTATATAAAGCGATACAAAAAGGTTGCTATAGACCCACCCATTTTTAAGTTGTTATGATATTCAGGTACTTAATTGTGGGGGGAAGTTGAATGGAAGAACAAAAATATAATGACCTCAAATTAGGCGAACGTGGTGCAATCATCAGTATTATTGCTTATATTTGTCTATCAATCATGAAGCTGGCTATCGGATACATAAGCGACTCAGCGGCTTTAAAAGCGGATGGGTTGAACAACACGACTGATATTATCGCGTCCCTTGCCGTACTGATCGGTTTAAGGCTAGCTCAAAGACCCCCCGATAAAGATCATGGTTATGGTCATTGGAAGAGTGAAACGATTGCATCAATGGTAGCTTCGTTTATCATGTTTGCCGTTGGTGTACAAGTATTGATAGATGCTGTTGCTTCCATGCTTAAAGGTGGAGAGGATTCACCTGACATTATTGCCGGATATGTAGGTGTTTTATCAGCAATAGCCATGTATTTTGTATACCGATATAATAAAAAGCTTGCTATGAAAGTTAACAGTAAAGCCGTTATGGCAGCTTCGAAAGATAATATTTCCGATGCTTGGGTAAGTATAGGAACAGCTATAGGGATTTTCGGATCCCAATTAAACATGCCTTGGCTTGATCCCCTTACGGCCATCATTGTTGGATTATTAATATGCAAAACAGCCTGGGATATATTCAGTCAAGCCTCGCATGAACTTTCTGACGGTTTTGATGAAAATAAAATTCATCTATATAAGGATGTAATTACAAATGTAGATGGAGTCAAGGGGATAAAAGAAATTAAAGGAAGAAATTACGGGAACAATGAAGTGATTGATGTTGTGATCCTTGTCAATTCTACCTTGGATATTAAAGAAGCACATGATATAGCGACACATGTAGAAAAAGTGATGATGAAAGATCATGGAGTGTATGATGTTCATGTCCATGTAGAGCCCAATTAACTCTCTCTTTCATTATGCATGAACAAAAAAGGTATAAATCTGCTTTACAAACATATGAATAATATGCAATCATTAATTCATTACATTGGAAGGAAAAGGTACCTTATACAATGAAGCAGTAATCTTATCAAATAAACAGTAAATCTGAATCAATTTCAATGGGTGTAATCGGTTAGATATGTTCAATGCAAATAAGCCGTCACTTTGTTTGCTTACCGGATTTTCGGTAAGTAAAGTGAATTCATTTTTAATTTGAACAAGAATCTTTTTAGATACCCATGTGAGATTTTTAATGATTATGTTTAGAGATGGGATTCGTCTGTTCGTTTATAGGTACTAATTCATATACAACTACTTTTTCTGATATCCAATCAGATGAGGTATATTTGGTTTATGTATATTAGTAACAGGCGATCTCTCTCTAGAAAAATGGAGGGGGATTTTTTTATGTTATTTTTAAAAGCGAATGAATTAAAGAAAAGCTACGGAAGCCGTGAAGTTCTTTCTGTTGATACACTTCATCTATATAGTCATGACCGTGTTGGTTTGGTTGGCAGGAATGGAGAAGGTAAAACGACCCTGCTTTCTATACTAGCGGGAGTGAGGAAACCCGATTCCGGTCATATCGAGAGCTATGGAACAGTCAGCTATATCCCGCAGATGGAAGAAACTGAACAAGAAATAAGCGGGGTATTAACGAGTATATGGAAACTGCCCGATGAGAATCAAGAAATCATAAGCGGCGGTGAACGAACCCGAAGAAAAATCGCCGCAGCCCTTTCTTCCAATGCGGATGTATTGATCGCGGATGAACCTACCAGCCATTTGGATATATTCGGAATTGAACAATTGGAAAAAGATTTAAAATCTTTTAAAGGCGCTATTTTGCTTACTTCACATGATAAAGCATTCTTGAATCATCTTTGTACAACAATATGGGAAGTTGAGCAAGGCAAGGTAACGGTATATGAAGGGAATTACGAAGCGTATATAGAACAAAAGCAGGCAAAAACAGAAAAGGAAAATAAGCAATATGAAGAGTATACCCGTGAAAAGAACCGGTTGAAACAGGCTGCACAAAACCTCCAAGCCAAATCCGATTCAATTAGGAAAGCCCCTAAACGAATGGGTAATTCAGAAGCAAGGCTGCATAAACGGAGCTCCGGGAAACAGAAGGCGAAATTGAACCGTTCTGCTGAAGCGATCGAAACCCGAATCGAAAAATTAGCAAAAAAAGAAAAACCGAGGGAAGATCCCCCCATCATCTTTGATATTTCAGAATTTCCATCTTTGCATAGCAAAAGGGTCATTCGATTTAATGGCAGTTCCCTGAAAGTCGGGTCACGGGTGCTGAAACAACATATTTTCGGAGATGTCCCCTTAGCTTGCAGACTCGCCATCAATGGTCAAAATGGTTCAGGTAAAACGACATTATTGAAAAAGATAGTGGAAAGGCACCCAGATTTATATGTCGCGATGCCAGCAAAGATTGGATTTTTTGCCCAACAACAAGAAAATTTAAATGAAAGTAAAACGGTTCTCGAAAATATATTGGAGGACAGTCCCTACAATCAAGCCTTTATTCGTACACTTTTATCACGATTAGCTTTTAAAGGAAATGACGTTCACAAACAAATATCACTTTTAAGCGGTGGGGAAAAAGTCAGGGCTTCCCTAGCAAAAGTTTTTTTGGGAAACTATAATGTACTGGTTTTGGATGAACCTACAAATTACCTGGATATTCATACTAAAGAGGCTTTAACAGAAGTGTTAAAAGCATATCCAGGAACGATCGTTTTTGTGACTCATGATCGTTCATTGATCCAATCGCTTGCAACACATTTACTTTCATTTGAAAAAGAACCTCCGAGAGTATGTGCTATAAATAAGGAATCAACAAAATCAGCCACTCGCAAGGATGGCCTTGATGATAAACAGGCTGAGCTTCTTATGATTGAAGTGCAAATCATCGAGACACTTGGTAAACTGTCCAGTGTTATGAAGGAAGAGGAAAAAGCGGAATTGGATAGGGAATACCTCCAACTCTTGAACAAGAAAAAAGAGCTTGAAGAATAAGTGCAAACCATAAAAGGCCCTTCTCAATCGAGAGGGCCTTTATGATTTAGTTTATTTTACATTTATTAAAAGACCAATAAAAAGGATTAAGGTAAATTCATCCTGATTGGAGATCAAATGGAAATTTAATCATTAAATGGCTATGGGAAGCTAAGATTAAGGCAGCCATCGTTACTGTTGAAAAAGGTGTGTACTATATGTGGAAAAAGTACAGAGTCAGCTTAATATAAGTTCCAAAAGGACAGAAATTTTTCTGTTGATAAGAATGCTGGCAAAGCCACTATCATTGATTTGTTCCTGCAAAATCTAAGCCCCTTACTCATATGAGTAGGGGCTTTTTTTATGTTTCAAGTACATTCACTTAACAAGTGCATATGATAATTTTATAAACTGTGAAGGGTTGAGAAAAATGTACTATGCTCCTTATATCCATCCACATCCCTATCAATATCAAAATTCTTATTATGTTAATGAACCAATGTATAACCATTTAAGAAATCCTGATTATTGGAGTGTAAATAATGTTAACCATTTGGGCTATTTACAATCATCAAATGGAAGAAATAATATTGAGGTAAAAGATTATTGACCTAAGCCATTTGTATTGAATATCAATGAGGGTACGAAACAAAACACAACCTACCGTACCGCCTTATGGACAGGAAAACATTTGCAAGTTACATTGATGAGTCTTAAAGTTGGTGAAGATATTGGTTTAGAAATTCACCCAAACGTTGACCAATTTTTACGTATTGAACAAGGTCAAGGGGTTGTTCAAATGGGCAATAGAAAGGATAATTTAAACTTTGTAAGAAACGTCTATGATGATTATGCAATAATGATACATGCTGGCACATGGCATAATGTAGCCAATACAGGTAATATTCCTCTAAAGCTTTACTCGATATATGCTCCTCCTAATCATCCATTTGGTACTGTTCATGTTACCGAAGCAGATGCAGTGACTGCAGAAGAAGTGCAACGATTATGGCAATAGATCGTATATGCTTCAGCAAGTAAATGTATATATAGAGCAAAAGTATGCAGATAGGGTTTTGACCGATTGGCTGACCCTTTTTATTTTGTAAGGTGAACAATTAGAAATCGAATGGAGATAATAAAACTACCCGTATTATCTCCACAAGGTACCTCCATCTTTCAAAGCCCACCCTTATAGAGGGTCTTTTTTGTTATTAATGATCAATACAAAAGAATAACGTGGATACCCTACACCTATTTTTACTGCGAAACATTGAAAAGTCCCTACTTGCTTTGAGTGGGGACATTTTTTTTGATTCCATAAAGATAATGTAGGTCAACGGCTCAAGAACTTTTAAAATTTACGGGCAACGCTTGATATTTGAGCTACCCGCCATTTTTAATTTTTAGCATTCAATATAGTCTCTGGGAAAATTAATATTGAATTCTTTTTGATTGTTTCCTAGTACTTTACTTATGAAAAAAATAATTATTTTTAATAAAATATATATTGTTCACCTCGAATGCCGTCTCACTAACATCCTATGTTAATGAAAGTTCGATGGTCTCCAAAATAAAGCGGGATTTATGCCCCTACGTAAACAACTGTTATTCGGCAGAGAACCAGCACTAGTTGTAGTGAAGGGTGATTGTATTACGATAAAAAAGGAATGCCAATTATCATAAGCATTCCTTTGTATTCAGATTTTGTTGCTGTTGCTCACGTTTTCCGGTTTCTTTATGATTGCGTATGCTAGGTACCCTATTAAGCCCATAAATAATCCGGTGCCGCCTACAATATAAATCATTGTAAACACTTTTCCTAATGCTGTCTGCGGTTCAAAGCTGGGATGCCCAACCGTGCTAAGAGTAACAATACAGAAGTAAAGGGAGTCAATCACAGTCAGACCTTCCTGCTTAACATAGAAAATCGTGCCGGAAAATAACATAACGAGGACCAAGACGAAAAGAACCTGGAAGTTCTTCAGTTTAAAAGCGGACCAGAGCGCTTTTAGAAAACGTTTCAAGGTGAGGATAAACGAAATCATTGGTAATCGCTTTTCCTTTCGAATCATTACATTTAAAGTAAAGTGAATGAGTAAATCCTGATATTCGAGCTTGATCAGTTTATCAATCTACTATACAGGAATTCAGTTTAGATTGACAAAAAAACCTGTTTATTTTGATCTGGTTTGAACTAGAAGCGTTGGTAAACAATAGAAGGAGAAACGAAGTATGAAGGGGGACAATCATGAAGCCACGTATTACTGTCATTACATTAGGTGTGGATGATTTGGAAAAATCGCTGGAATTCTATCGGGATGGCCTGGGATTTCAAACAGAAGGAATAGTGGGCAAAGAATTTGAGCATGGAGCCGTTGCCTTTTTGGACTTGCAAGAAGGCCTAAAGCTTGCCATATGGAATCGAAGGGATATAGCTCATGAGGCCAAGGTTCCTTTGTCTCCGGCAAGCCCTACTGAATTTACCCTTGGTCACAATGTAGGCAGTAAAGAGGAAGTGGATATTGTGTTGGAAAAAGCAAAAAAAGCTGGAGCGACCATAACCGATCCGGCACATGACACTTTCTGGGGAGGATACTCTGCACACTTTCAAGACCCTGATGGACACCTTTGGGAAGTCGTTTGGAATCCGCAGTGGGATGGTGAATAGAAATCATGATTAGAGATCATTTCGATACTCTAGTTTTATTCATTCCATGTCTAGGGGAGACCGCGCAGGTTTAAAGGCGCCGATGGCTGTCCGCCCACGAAAAGCGAGTGCCTGGAGTGAAAATCTCAAATTATAAAAACCATAAAAAACTGTAGGCAAAATCGATTTTCATCAAGTTTGCCTACAGTATGAAACAAGTATTTTACCTAGGGGTTCTGTGCTTGTTTTTTATTTATGAACTCTCTGCTTTTTGCAATCAATTGATTATTCTTTTCAACCACTTCGTTATTACTGTATTTCACCTGATTAAGGGTATCATTATCTTCCATGTATTCAAGCAACAAGTCTACCGCTTTATCCATCAGTCTTTCGATGGGGATATCTCTTTCTTCAGCCAAATTAGCGAGTCTATTAGTCAAGTATGGATCGAGGGTAATGTTTATTGGTTTTCGCGTAGATACGATAAATCCAATGCATTATGGAACTTGTAATGGCAAGGAAGTATTGCGTACGGCCCTCCAATTAATTTCAAAATAGCATACTATCAAAAGGAGTGGTAAAATGACGAAAACAAAAGAGGATCTATCAGAATTATCATTTCAATTAATTCTCCATAGCGGGAATGCCCGCAGTTGTGCTATGGAGGCCATTGCCTTGCAAAAACAAGGTAAATCAAGCGATGCCCAGGATAAATTAAAGGAAGCGGAACATGAGTTTGTTGCTGCACATAAAATCCAAACCGCATTGATTCAACAAGAAGTGAATGGTGAGAAATTCGATATTCCAATGATCTTGATCCATGCTCAAGATCACTTGATGACTTCCATGACAACAAAAGATATAGCGATAGAAATCGTCGAATTACACAAGAAAACACAAAAGAACTAACAATATTCAGGAGGTTGCTGCGGCAGCCTTTTTCTTATTGTTCATAACGTGTGAACTTCAACGAGAAGGCGGAGATATCCTCCTTCATGAACTTTAGTTAAATGAATATGGCAGATAAGGGTCACTCAAGATTAGGATTCTCCGAAAATTTAAATTATACTAGGTTCATGACAGTAGCAATAGATACTGTCACTGATTAACGAAGGGTAGTCATGATAGAAAAACAAACAACTAATTAGCAAGTGCAATCATTTTATAAAAGGGGAGAAAAACATGCAAAGAGTCAATCTAACTGAAGGTCTTAGTCTTTCACGCATTGTACACGGTATGTGGAGATTGGCAGATTGGAGATTTTCTGCCGAGGATATCCTATCTCTTATTGAACACGGAATGGATCGGGGCGTCACTACATATGATCACGCCGATATATATGGAAGCTATACGTGTGAGGAGATTTTTGGGAATGCACTTTCATTAAAGCCTTCATTACGCGATAAAATGGAGATCGTTACGAAATGTGGCATCGTTCTTCAATCAGAAAACCGTCCTTCACATAAAAGTCACCATTACGATACTAGTAAAACCCATATCATAAAGTCTGTTGAACAATCCCTTATGAATCTTAAAACGGATTATATTGATATATTACTTATCCATCGTCCGGATCCCCTGATGGACCCGGCGGAAACGGCTGAGGCGTTTAATCAATTAAAGGAATCAGGAAAGGTGCGGAACTTTGGAGTATCGAACTTCAAAAAACCGCAATGGGATATGCTCCAATCATATCTAGAATATCCGCTTGTGACGAATCAGCTGGAGCTTTCGGCATACAATCTTGAAAACTTCGAAGACGGAACCTTGAACTTATGTCAGGAAAAGGGCGTTGCGCCTATGGCATGGTCACCGCTTGCAGGAGGCGGCATCTTTGAGGAATCGAACGAAAAGGCTGTCCATTTAAGAAAAACGTTAGAAACCGTGAAAGAAGAAATCGGTGCCAATGGAATAGATGAAGTGATGTATGCCTGGCTGTTGAGGCATCCCGCAAAAATCATTCCAATCGTTGGGTCCGGTAAGAAAGAACGGTTGGACAGCGCCATTGATTCACTAAACCTAAGTATGGAAAAAGAGCAATGGTTTAACATTTTAACAAGCTCGATGGGACATGATATTCCGTAATAAACTGTACCGATTAACAAGAAACCTTGCCTTCATTAATGGGGACCTCCGTGAAGAGGTCCCCATTCTTAAATTGCAAACAGAGATGAGATGGACTTTCACTTTTCAAAGCATGATTTTTGGTGGATTTTTTTAAGTGCTAATAAGATTTTGCCATATAATAAAAATATTATTTGATTTTCGAGGTGAAAAAACATGAAAATCGGGGTAATAGGCTCAAAGTATTTTGTTGGAATCATATCAATCCACTTTCCCATGTTTCCCAAACCATTCATTTCCGTTCAATATGATATGTGGAAGAAAGCAGTCTATTAATATAAAATGCGGGAAAACAAACCGATCTATTACTGTTTTCAGGTTCCATACCTTTGTTATGGATATGAAAAGGTTAAAAGGAGCTTAATAGAAACTATTTATGTCCCTTCTTCTGGACTTTCAGATAATTCTTGCTCCATACCTTCTATTTGACTTTCACTAATTGAGGTCTTGGTGAATTATAATAATCGTATTTTGCATCAAAACTCGTGTGACAGCCGTTTTTCCATTTCTGTTGATGAAGGGCGCGCAGGCCTTTTCAATGATGGAACCTCCTGATCATTCAAGCCAGTAGCAATGATGATTACTATAATTTCATCTTTTAAGTTTTCATTAATAACAGAACCGAAAATCATATTTAACTCTGAGTCTGCCTCGGAAGTAACAATATTTGCTGCCTCTTGTACTTCATATAGACTTATATTGGCGCCTGTGAGTTTCATTAGCACACCTTGGGCTCCGTCGATGGAAGTGTTAAGTAACGGACTGGAAATGGCTTTCTTTGCAGCTTCCGCAGCGCGATGTTTACCTGTTGCCCTGCCAATGCCTATTAAGGCAGACCCTTTATTGGACATGATTGTTTTCACGTCTGCAAAATCAATGTTGATTAAACCTGGTACAGCAATTAAATCCGATATACCTTGGATACTTTGGCGAATAACATTATCCGCTTCAAGAAATGCTTCAAGCATTGGTGTATTTTTATGTAAAATCTCCAATAAGCGATCGTTTGGAATAACAATTAATGTGTCCACTGCTTTCTTCATTAAGGAGATCCCTCCTGCTGCTTGTGTTGCACGCTTATTGCCCTCAAACGCAAACGGAAGTGTTACAACGCCAATGGTTAGTATGTCAAGCCCACGGGCAATTTGAGCAATGACAGGGGCAGCACCCGTTCCTATACCGCCGCCCATTCCGGCTGTAATGAGTACCATGTCTGTACCTTTTAATGCTTCTTGGATCTGCTCTTTGCTTTCTTTAACTGCTTGTTTACCTACCTCTGGATTTGCCCCTGATCCTAAACCATTTGTCAATGTTGCACCGATTTGTATCTTGATCTCTGCTTTTGATAAATTAAGAGCTTGTGCATCTGTATTAACAGCTATAAATTCTACACCTTTAACTCCATGTTCGATCATACGGTTAACGGCGTTATTTCCTCCGCCGCCAATACCAATTACTTTAATGTTGACTGATGAGTTTACACTTGTAACAAACTCCATTTATAGGACCTCCTAGTCATTAAAATTACCTTATTTCAAATTATTCAAATAAATAGCGGAAACAACACTCATTCTTTTATTAGAAATGTTTGTCTTTCTTATATTTAGATTTAGTTAAAGAAAAAGGCATTGTCGTTAGCAGTCCCGTAAAGGAGACTGCTAACGACAATGCCTTTCATTGAACCCTTCCATTCTTTGCTAAAGGTGGGTGGGTTCAATATCCTAAAAAGGTAATCTTTGTTTTAATTCTAAGGTAATTCCACTATTAAATCAATATATATACATTATTATAAACAAATACGTATTCATGAAGATGGCCACGACCATCTCATTAGAATGATTTACAGTGTGTAACCTAATAAGGTTAAAGATAATGATATCTTAGGAGTTTTAAAAGGTGAAACTAACTGAGTTAAATTACCGTGCTGTATACCTTTAATTCATGAACTAGTAAAATAGATAGCAAAGATGCACCACTACATCTCATCTTTATTTTGTATATTTCCTACCGTCTGCACACTACACATATAGTATGTGGGAACATAGTTTACACCTAAAATAATTTCAATGTTGTGAAAATTCAGGGGTGAAATGATTCTAATTCTTATTTTGAATAAACTAAAACAGACAGGAAAATATTTATCCTGTCTGTTTTTTTGCCTCTTAAATAACTACGGTGAATCGTACCATAAGTAATATAATGAGGCTTTTACGCATATAAAGAAAAAAACACTATCCAGATTCTTTAATTAAAATTCAAAGCATAAACAATCAATGTCCATACAGCAAATCCTTCCAGTGCTTGTGATTTTATTGCGAGATTTAAGAAAAATGATAGGTAGAAGGTGACAAACATGGAAGCAATCGTCCTAGCTGCTGGATATTCCAGCCGAGCGAATGCATTTAAAATGACTTTGCCGATGGGGCAAATGAGCGTGTTGGAGCAAACAATCTCTAAATTTGAAGGATTTTGCAGCAGGGTCATCGTCGTAGCTGGATTTCAAGCGGAAATCATCCAAGAGGAAATTGTCAAAATCATCAGTGAAAATGCCTATTCATTTCAGATCAAGTTTGTTTATAATGAAAACTTTAACCAGGGAATGTTTCATTCCATTCAAAAGGGCTGTAACGAAGTGAATGCCCCAACCTTCTTTATAACTCCCGGCGATTGTCCGCTTGTAAAAAAAGAGACTGTTCAGCTACTAGCAAAACACAAAGGAAACGTGGTTATTCCCAGCTTTGACTATAAAGGCGGCCATCCCATTAAATTATCGAGCGAAGTGAAACGGAAAATTCTCGAAACCAATCCAGAAAGTAATTTGCGTGTGGTCCTGGACGGTTACGAAAAGCAATACATGAATGTAGATGATGCGGGAGTATTAATGGATGTTGATACACCGGAGGATTACCAAAAAGCCATTGATTATGATAATGCTTTAAATTTCTCGAAGTAAAAATAAAAATAAAAAATACGAAAATCTTGAATAGAAATGAATCATAAAAGATCATGCTCATTGATAATATCATTGGAAGAGGTTTCTATTCAGAATATGTCCCATTAAAAAAATGAGTCGAAGGGTGTTGTTGCAATGAATCTCAAAGACATAAGCACCTCAGTGCCCAAAAAGGACCATAAAGGTAAAGTATCGGGCCAGTTGCCCTATATTAGTGACGTAAAAGTGGAAAATATGGTATATGGTGTTTTGTATCGATCGCCAATTGCTTATGGAAAAATCATATCCATTCAATTACCCAATCTTCCGGATGGGTATGAAGCTGTTGGAGCAGAGCATATCCCCGGACCGAATTATGTCAAGATTATCAAAGAAGATCAGCCCATTTTTGCCAATGAGTGGGTCAATTATATTGGTGAGCCAATTCTCATGCTCACGGGCAAAGACCTGGATATCCTGTACAGTTTGTTAAATGAAGTGAAGGTTGAATTTGAAGAACATCAGGCTATCTATACATTGGACGAAGCGATCAAGCAAAAATCAGTATCCTTAGTTTTGGCAAGCTATGAATTTGGGGAAAGCTTAGAAAACATTTCAGCTATCGAGCAAGGGGCCCATCAAATCATCGAAGAAGAATATGATACGGGTTATCAGGAGCATGTCTATCTTGAGCCGCAAGGAATGCTCGCCGTTTATAAGGATGATGAAATTGTCGTACAGGGATCGATGCAATGTCTTTATTATATAAAAAATGCATTGCTAAGCGCATTAGCCTGTGGTGACGATGAAGTCAGGGTTGTTCAAAGTCCTACCGGCGGAGGTTTTGGCGGCAAAGAAGATTATCCTTCTATGATGGCTTGTCACGTAGCCGTTGCCGCAAGAGCAGTAAAAAAATCGGTAATGCTCGTGTTCGACCGTTCTGAGGATATGCTGGTAACGACGAAAAGGCATCCGGCCAAACTCAAATATCGGACGGCCCTTGATAAGGAAGGAAATATTCTAAGCATGTGTGTTGACATCTTTCTCGATGGAGGGGCAAATGTTGGATTGAGCTCTGTCGTGCTGCAGCGCGCATTATTAAACAGTGCTGGTGTTTATAAAATTCCGCATTTTCATGCAAAAGGCTATGTCTTAAAAACCAATACCGTTCCGAACGGCGCCTTCAGAGGCTTTGGTGCTCCTCAAAGCTTTGCCGGAATCGAAAGTCATATTGGACATCTTAGTAAACTGGCAAAAATCGACCCGCTTGATTATAAACGAAAATACCTCGTCAAACAAGGAGATCCCACCATCACCAAAGGTAAATTCCGCGACCCGATATTAGTGGAAGATATGATTGAGGACGTACTCACCGTGTCAGAATACAACAAGAAAAAAGAAGACTTTCAGCGCTTGAATCAACAAAATCAGCGCTATAAAAAAGGGATAGGAACTTCGCTGTTCCTCCACGGCTGTGGATTTACTGGCAGTGGCGAAAGAGATCATATTAAAGCAAAGGTGAAACTGGTTAAATCAAAGGACGATCAGGTATCACTAAAAATCTCAAACTCTGACATGGGACAAGGTATTTTGACGACGCTGTGTAAAATTGTCGCCAAAGAACTTAAACTCCCGTTCGAAGATATTTTGTACCCTTATCCCGACACAAAAGAGGTTCCCGACTCGGGTCCGACCGTAGCTTCCAGGACGACGATGATTGTCGGAAAATTGCTTGAAATGGCCGCAAAAAAACTTAAGAATCAGTGGCAAACAGGGGTGGAACAGGAAGTGGTTGAGCACTATGTTCACCGTGAAATGATTCCTTGGGACGAGAAAACCTTCACTGGAGATGCGTACCCGGCTTATTCATGGGGCGTTAATATCGTTGAAGTAGAAGTTGATACGTTAACAGGTAATTTAAAGTTAGAAAAAGTATACGGCAATTATGAAGTTGGGAAGGTCATCGATGAACGGATTATGAAAGGCCAAATTGACGGTGGTTTGGCTCAAGGGCTAGCATACGGTTATCTGGAAAAGATGACGTCAAAACAAGGTAGAATCCAACAAAAAAGCATATCGGATTATGGACCGCCGACTTCCTTGGATATCGTTTCAATTGAAAGCAAGGTCTTTGATAACCCCTATGCTGATGGTCCATACGGGGCGAAGGGCGCAGGTGAATTGACTTTAATCGGAGGCGCTCCAGCAGTCCAAGCTGCGATTGAGGATGCCCTGCACACTTCTTTTCAGCAAATTCCGATTACACCGGAAGTCATTATTGAAAGTCTTTGGATGAAAGAAGGTGAAGAGGATTGATTAAATTCACACTAAATGGAAGAACGGTGGAAACTGACGCCCCTGCTACAGCAAGATTACTAGATTTATTAAGAGATGAGTTTGAGTTAATCGGAACAAAGGAAGGCTGTGGTGAAGGGGAGTGCGGAGCCTGCAGTGTTTTTGTGAATAACCTCCTGCAAAATAGCTGCCTTATTCCAATTGGCTCGATTGCTGGTGCCGATATTCAAACGATCGAAGGCATCATAGAAACGGAACAATTTAAAATTTTAGATGAAAGCTATTCCATAGCCGGGGGAGTGCAATGCGGCTATTGCATACCGGGAATGATTATGGCAAGTGCAGCTTTGTTATCTGAAAATCCTCATCCTTCAGAGGCTGAAATTCGTGAGGGCATCTCCGGAAATCTGTGCCGATGTACGGGCTACAATATGATTGTTGAGGCGGTTAACCTAGCAGCTAAAAAAGGTGATGGCTTATGATAGAGAAAATAACAGCGTATCGCTTCGAGCGTTTAGACGAAACTTTGAGCCAATTGAATAGAGAAGATTGTGCAATCATAGCCGGGGGCACCGATGTTATGGTTCTTCACAAAAGTAGAAGGGGAGTACCTCCAAAAATCCCTAAACCGATTGTTTTTATTAATCATCTTTCCGAATTAAAGCAAGTGTATCAACATCACAAGGATCTCCACATCGGGGCCTGCTGTACCTATAGTGAATTACTTGAAAATCCGTTGATTCCGTTTGCTTTAAAGAATGCAATTAAAACAATTGCTGCCCCGGCAATTAGAAACCGGGGAACATTAGGCGGTAATATATGCAACGCCTCTCCAGCCGGTGACATGCTTCCTTTATTATATGTATACAATGCAAAGCTTCTGTTGCGCTCCGTAAATGGTGATCGCATGGTTGAGATTAGCGATTTCATTCAAGGTCCACGACAGGTTCAACGCTTTCACAATGAAATGGTAACGGAGATCATTCTTCCGTTCGTATTAGGAGATTCACATGTCGTTTTCGAGAAAGTCGGCAACCGCAACGCAGATGCCATTGCCAAAGTATCATTTGCGGGTTTCGTCCGGATAAGCAAAGATCGAATCGATGACATTCGATTTGCCTTCGGGGCGGTCGGACCTACGATGGTTCGTTCCATTGATATTGAGAAGAAGCTGGTTGGAAAAACGATACCATTAGCCGATGCAGACATCGCTGAAATTGTGGCAGCCTTCGATAAGATCATTAGACCAATTGACGATCAACGCTCCACTGCGGCATACAGAAAAACCGTCGCGTTACATCTTTTACGTTATTTTCTTAGCATGAAGCAATATCAACCGAATTAATGTTTAAAGATAGGGGGGAGCTTTTCATGCAGCTGATGGAAAAAGTGGCCATGCTGACGCGTCAAAACGAAACCTTTGCTTTAGCCATGATTATTGAATCAAAGGGCTCGACTCCCAGGCATGTTGGAAAAATGATTGTCTACCGGGATGGTACCATTGAAGGGACTGTCGGAGGGGGCTTGGCTGAACACTATGTGATCGAAGATAGTGTAAAGGCTATCCAAAATGGACAATCGAAAATCGTTGAATATAAATTGAATAAACATGCAAAAGACGGAATTCAGATGAATTGTGGCGGCACGTTACGGGTCTTTATCGAAGTTTATACAAGCAGGCCTGAACTCATTCTGGCTGGGGCCGGTCATTTAGGCCATGCGTTGGCAAAGCTCGCTGATTTCCTTGAATATCCTTATTGCATTGTCGATGATCGCGTTGGTTATTGTACAAAGGAACGCTTTCCGAATGCGGCAAACCTTTTTGTGAACGAGGATATTGGAAAGGCTTTGCTCGCAGCCAACCTAAATGAAAAATCATATGTGGTAATTGTTACAAAAGATTGTGATGATATTGTATTAAAAACGGCACTGCAATTTCCGATTGCATATGTTGGGATGGTAGCCAGTAAACGCAAGGTCATAAGCATATTTGAAAAGTTAAAAAGTGAAGGGGTCACGCAAGAACAGTTGGAGCAGGTCCATTCTCCAATCGGATTGGAAATTGACTCGGAAACATCAGAAGAAATTGCCATCAGTATTATCGGTCAAATCATCAAATTAAGCAAGGAAAAAAAGCCTGTAAAAGTGAAACAATTAAATAGATAAGTAGAAAGGTCAGATAAAGCAAAAATCAAAATGTCTAATAGACAATTGGGGTCAGTCCCCACTGTGTTAAAGTATTAATTCAGTGGGACTGACCCTTTTTCTTTGATAAAAGCTAGAAGCAGGCCCTTGCTCTTAGAGTGGGCTTTTTGTCGTTTTGATTAATTCATTAATATGGTAGAAATATTTTACTTTATATGCTACTACTATCATACTATACACAAAGGAAAACTCCTGGAGGGATTTTGTATGGGGATATTAGATGGACTTATGGGAAACGGGTTCAGGTGCAAAGATTACATCCATTGGAAAGAGGTTTATAGATTCCTATAGAATCAGCTATTATGCAGCCATTCCAAATAGTGATGAATGAACTTCACTTGATTTTGGACAGACTTGTTCTGTAAAGTAAGCTGTCCTTTTTTAATGATTGTATCCTGCATAACATAGTTTGAAATGATAGCTGATAGGCAGTGCAAGTATCCAAAAGCAAATTTAACCTGAAGAAAAGAAGTGAATGAAATGGCTGAGCCTTTAAAGGATTTATATAATGAAACGTTCATTCGTGAATTCGGTGAAAAAGTAAAGGGTGTCCATCCGTCCTTCTCTACTGAATCGTTTATAGGGGAAGTAATTGATGAGCATTGGGACGAGAGGAAGTTAAAAGAACGAATAAGGCACATTTCCATTACTCTTGGAAAGTATCTTCCAAGTGATTATCAAGAGGCTTTGGATATTTTGTATCGGCTTGATAAGGATTGTGAGGGGTTTAGATATTTATTTTTCCCTGATTTTGTAGAGGTACATGGATTGAATAAGAAAGATTGGCCGTTATCGCTAGATGCGTTGGAGCGTTTTACAGCAAGGTCATCCTCCGAGTTTGCAATCCGTGCTTTTATATTGCTTGATCCCGTTTTAATGATCGAGAAGATGAAGGAATGG
Source organism: Peribacillus sp. YIM B13477 (assembly GCF_042787955.1). Taxonomy (NCBI): domain Bacteria; kingdom Bacillati; phylum Bacillota; class Bacilli; order Caryophanales; family Bacillaceae; genus Peribacillus; species Peribacillus sp. YIM B13477. The sequence goes on along the minus strand of NZ_JBHZPD010000009.1, from coordinate 39,986 downwards.
ACCAATCATGATGATGAGCATGTCCGCAGGCTGGCTAGTGAGGGATGCAGGCCCAGGTTACCTTGGGGCCAATCTTTACCGATGTTCAAATCCGATCCGGCACCCGTCTTGGAATTACTTGAGAACCTGAAAAACGATCCGTCCCTATATGTTCGTAAAAGTGTGGCCAATAACTTGAATGATATTGCCAAAGATCATCCTAAAACCGTAATAGAAACAGCCAAGCGCTGGTATGAAAGCGGAGAACCCAACACGATTTGGATTATTCGACGGGGATGCAGGACCTTAGTTCGTCAAGCAGATCCAGAAGTCCTTTCTTTATTTGGATACACGGATATATTGAATAATCCGAATATCATTACAAACGCATTTATTAGAAATGAACCAGACTCGATTTTTATTGGGGAAACGAGTGAACTTCATTTCGGTTTTCAAGTTCAAGAAAAGAACACTGTGAAACTTCGCATCGAGTATGCCATCGATTTTGTGAAAGCAAATCAGAAAACTTCCCGTAAAATTTTCCTATTGGCAGATAGGGATTTCGCAGATGGTGAAGGAGTTGAAAGAGTGAGGATTCACAATTGGAAAGACCTGACGACACGTCGACATTACATGGGGATCCATCGAATATCACTCCTTGTGAACGGTGTGGAAGTTGCCGAAACGCAAGTCAAACTAAATGATGGATGATAAAGGTTATTGAAAAGCGAGGGAGAACTTAATTAACAGGAATACAGCAATTAAGGTTGACAAAAACGAGGAGTCTGAGCGTTCCTCGTTTATTATTTCATGATATTGAAACATTATGCTTTATCTCATAACACATTAAAAAGCAATCAAATCCAAAAGGTTGGATAGCTCCGATTGCTGCGCAAATTATTAATTAACAATGCCAGTAAAACGATTATCACGGCACCAGTTAAAACAGGAGTAAATAAATAACTCCAGCCATACTGGCCAAGCATGACTACAAGCGGGTCTGCTCCAGCTGGCGGGTGCGTCGTTTTTGTCAGCATCATCACTGCAATTGCTAATCCGACAGCCAAGCCGATTGCCCAAGGTTCAGCGCCAAAAAAATGATAGGAAGCTAAACCTACGAATGTTGAAACAAAATGACCGCCTATAATATTCCGCGGTTGTGATAATGGTGCGTTCCACAGACCGAATGCCAGCACACAGCTGGCACCAAATGGAGCCATTAACCACACTGCTGATGTTATTTTTGTTAAGAGAATTAAGGCGAATATAGTGAAAAACCCCCCAATCAATCCCGTTATTGCGTCCTTTACATTTATTTGTAAAGGGCTTCTTCCTTTTCCCTTCATCTTCGATAAATAATGAATATGAAAATAACGTTTTTCTTTATGCCTCGCGGCTGAAATACGGTCCAAAGTGAACCCTCCTTTTTTATATAATTAGACTTTACATGAAATGAACTAACCCGTCAAAATAATTTTTAGTGGTTAGTTTAAAAATCCAAAAAAAAAGCCAACTCAGTGTGTTGACAAGAGGAGGTTCAGATCTCGAATCATTTTACTGTTTTATGAAATCCTAAATGGATGTGAAGAAATTAACTGGAACCGTTTTATAATGAATAAACTGCAGGCAACAAGCTTACTTCAAATTTGACTGACAAACTTAATAAGGTGTGTAACTTCATTCATCATCAGATTTCCGGTGTTGAAATTTGGCTACCTTTTTCCTATTCCCGCATATTTTCATTGAACACCATTTGCGTCTTCCGCTTTCATCGATAAATAACAGGACGCAATCATCATTCGAGCATCGCTTTAATGATGACAGCTTATTTTTTTCAATTAAAGTTAATGAGTCGAAGGCAATATAAGATTGCAGGGCATCTTCCGCTTCTCCAACAGGTATGGGAACCAGTTTTTGATCACTTAATTTATATGTGAAAGGCGATTTATCGATTTTTTTTTCCAAATAGGCGATAAACTCATCAGGAATCGAATTCCCATCTGCTATTAATTCAAATTGTTTTCTTAAAATAGTACGCATTTCTAGAATGCTTGCAAATACTCGTTGAATTCTCTCTTTAATTATTGGGGATAACTGATTATCCAAATATGAGTTATTCCCTTTTATTACAATAAGCCAGTCCAGCATATCCCGTTCTGATAGTAATAAGTCTTGCCGTTGGCCACGACTGACCAGCTCCGTATTCACTAAATCCAGAGAAAGATTACCTGATATAAGTGGAAATTTATTAGTTTCAGACATAAGTTCATCTCCCATTTCCCTGCTAAATTCTAACCATTAAAATATAAATTGAGAGGTTATATCTTCATTATACCTTATTTCTGAATTTTTCAGCTACTCGTCTAAAATCACGGGATAATATGAATGCTATCAAAATCCAAATGTGCAAGAACAGAATCGTAAATGAAAGTCCTTGATAATCAATTCTTTTAAAGTGGGGGAAAAAGTTCTTGACATATCCTGTACGTACAGGATAATATGAAAGCGTATACAGAACCTATACGTACAGGTTATAAAAACAACTATATTTTGCTTTCTAGGGAAAGGAAGTAGTGAAATGGGTAAATACACAGAACCAGCAACTGATTTGCTCCAACATGTCGGAGGGAAAGAAAATATTGCGACGGTTACGCATTGTGCAACAAGAATGCGTTTTGCGTTGAAAGATCCCGCCAAGGCGGATGTAACGAATATCGAATCGATTAAGCTTGTGAAAGGAACTTTTACACAAGCTGGCCAGTTTCAGGTCATAATCGGGAACGAAGTATCATCGTTTTATAATGAATTCGTTTCCATAGCTGGACTTCAGGAAGCATCAAAAGAAGATGTGAAAAATGCAGCAAAACAGAATATGAGCTGGCTGCAGCGTATGATTGCTCATCTTGCGGATATTTTCACCCCGCTGATTCCTGCCATAGTCGTTGGCGGACTCATTCTTGGATTCCGCAATATCATCGGGGATATTAAAATGTTCGATGACAGCACAAAGACCCTTGTGGATATTTCACAATTTTGGGGAGGGGTACACGCCTTCCTTTGGCTTATAGGTGAAGCTATTTTTCATTTTCTTCCTGTTGGGATTACATGGTCGATCTCGAAGAAAATGGGCACGACTCAAATTCTCGGCATCGTCCTTGGTTTGACCCTGGTTTCCCCACAGCTTCTTAATGCATATGCAGTGGCAAACACAAAGGCAAGTGATATACCTTTTTGGGATTTCGGTTTTGCCCAGGTCGATATGATCGGCTACCAGGCTCAAGTCATACCAGCGATACTTGCAGGGTTCGTTTTGGCGTATTTAGAACGGTTCTTGAGAGATAAAGTTCACAATTCCATTTCCATGATCGTCGTTCCATTTTTCGCGTTACTTCCAACTGTAATCATTGCCCATACCATTCTGGGGCCTATAGGCTGGAAAATCGGTTCTGTCATTTCTACGGTTGTGTATTCCGGATTGACATCATCAGTTGGCTGGCTATTTGCTGCCGTTTTCGGCTTTGCCTATGCACCGCTTGTCATCACAGGTCTGCATCACATGACAAACGCAATCGATCTTCAGCTTATGAGTGAGCTTGGCGGTACGAACCTATGGCCGATGATCGCGTTATCCAATATTGCACAAGGTACGGCAGTGCTAGCAATGATTTACATCAACAGAAAGGACCAGGAGGAAAGGCAAGTATCCATACCTGCTACGATTTCTTGTTATCTCGGTGTAACCGAGCCAGCCATGTTCGGCATTAACTTGAAATATGGCTTTCCGTTCTTAGCCGGTATGATCGGTTCACTTTTTGCAGGCATCGTTTCAGTCGGGTCTGGAGTGATGGCAAACTCAATCGGTGTTGGAGGAATCCCAGGTATCCTATCCATCCAGCCGCAGCATATGGGGATGTTTGCACTCGCGATGCTGGTTGCTTTCGTTGTGCCATTCATTTTGACGATAGCATTCTCCAAACGTCCTAAAATGAACTTGAAAACTAGAACGAAAACAACGAAATTAAATGCTTGATAACGCGGAGGGAGAAGCATTCTCCCTCTTTTTTACGATACTTACGAAAGATACAGCGGGGATCGAAGAGGAGGAATCACAATGAAGGATTTTAAAAAAAGTACCATCTATCAAATTTATCCGAAATCATTTAAGGATTCGAACGGTGACGGCATCGGGGACATAAATGGTGTTATTGAAAAACTTGATTATCTGAATAAACTGGGAGTGGATTATATTTGGCTCACCCCTTTTTATCGTTCACCGCAAAATGATAATGGATATGATGTAGCCGATTATACATCCATTGATCCTGTTTTTGGGACGATGGATGATTTCGAAAGATTGGTGAAAGAAGCGAATTCGCGGGATATCCAAATCATGCTTGATATGGTATTCAACCATACATCAACAGAGCATGAATGGTTCCAAAAAGCATTGGCTGGAGATAAAGAATATAAGGACTATTATATTTTCAAGAAATCTAAAGATGGAGAGCCCCCTACCAATTGGATTTCGAAATTCGGGGGCCCTGCATGGGAATATGTAGCGGAACATGATGAATACTTCCTTCACTTGTTCGATCGGACACAAGCTGATCTAAACTGGGAAAATCCCAGAGTAAGGCGGGAGATCTTCAATGTAGTAAACTTCTGGATGAATAAAGGTGTCAAAGGATTCCGTTTGGATGTCATCAATCTTATTTCGAAACCTGACATCTATGAAAATGACAAAGATGGAGATGGCCGATGTTTTTATACAGACGGTCCCAAGATTCATCAATTCCTCAAAGAAATGAATGAAGAAACTTTCGGGAAGGATGAAGAGGTGCTGACAGTAGGGGAAATGTCATCGACGACCATTGACCATTGCATCAAATATTCAGCTCCTGTTGAAAAGGAGTTGTCCATGGTATTCAGTTTCCATCATTTAAAGGTGGATTATAAGAACGGGGAAAAGTGGTCACTTGCAGATTTTGACTTCAGGCAGTTAAAGGAAATCTTAAGCAGCTGGCAATATGGGATGCAAGAAGGAAATGGGTGGAATGCCCTGTTCTGGTGCAACCATGACCAGCCGAGGATTGTATCCAGGTTCGGGAATGATCAAGAGTATCATAACGAATCTGCCAAGATGCTGGCAACAGCCATTCATATGCTTAGGGGAACCCCTTATATTTATCAAGGGGAGGAAATAGGGATGACCAACCCGAAGTTCAATGATATTGGACAATACCGGGATGTGGAATCGATTAATTATTATAATATTTTAAAAGAGGCAGGCAAGGATGAAAAGGAAATAATTGAAATCCTTCAAGCTAAATCCCGTGATAACTCGCGAACTCCCATGCAATGGGAAAATACGGAGCATGCAGGCTTTACAAAAGGGACTCCATGGATTGCGGTGCCTGATCATGCTAAAAACATCAACGCTGAACACGCACTGATGGATCAAGATTCCATTTTTCATCATTACCAAAAACTTATATTCTTACGCAAGAAACATGATATCATTGCATATGGGGACTATCAGGAAATTCTTGGCGACCATGACGCTTTGTTCGCTTATATACGCAGTTATGAAAACGAGAAACTTTTGGTCATCAATAACTTTTATGCAAAAGAAGCTTCCTTCGAAATACCAAATGATATTGACCTATCCGGGTACAACTCAGAGCTCCTGCTCTCAAATTATATCGATTCGAAAGAACTTGCAGGTGATTTTATCCTCCGTCCCTATGAATCGGTTGTCTATTTGTTGAAAAAGGACGAGTAGCAGACTAAGAAAAATATATTGTGGTGATGAAATGAACAGCAAATATCTATCGTTATATGGTGATATCGTTTCAAAAATTGAAGAGGGAACCTTTCCGATAAATTCAAAGCTTCCTTCCGAAAGCAGCTTCATGGAAAAATATGACATATCCAGGGATACTGTGAGAAAGTCCTTACAGTTGCTTGAACAAAATGGATATATCCATAAAATCAAAGGCAAGGGTTCATTTGTCTTGGACTTCAGCAAATTTAATTTTCCTGTAGCAGGGTTGATTTCCTATAAAGAAATGGTGGAAAAGTTGAATTTGCATTCCAAAACGATCATTCATAAGTTGGAGCTTGAGACCCCCGACTCAAATATGGCCAAGCTTCTAGACTTAACTGGGGATGGTAAAGTATGGAAGGTTTTCCGGATTCGGCAAATCAATGGGAAGAAAATCATCCTGGACAAAGACTATTTCAAAAGCGAGTTCGTAAGCAACCTGACAAAGGAGATTTGTGAGGATTCGATTTATGGATATATCGAAAAGGAACTCGGGCTCCAGATTGGTTTTTCAAATAAGGAAATTACCGTGGAGCCATGCAGTGAAGAAGATAAACAATTATTGGACATTGAAGACTTCGATATGGTGGCAGTTGTGAAAAGTACGGTCCATTTAATCGATGGAAGCTTGTTTCAGTATAGCGAATCCAGGCATAGACCCGATAAATTCAAGTTCACGGACTTTGCACGGAGAACTTGGTGAAGTCTACTGATATTTTTGAATGAGCGGGGAGAGGAGGAGAGTCAAACTTAGTTTGATTCTCCTTCCGCTTGTTTGAAGGTATGGGAAGCATTTAGTAAAACCACTCCGCCAATTATTAATACTAAGCCGCCTAATGTAGTGATACTAAATGGCTCATTCCATAAAAGCACGCCAATCAATGCTGTTAAAGCTGTGCCTATTCCTGACCAAATGGCGTATGCTAAGCTTAACGGAATTGTTTTAAGACATACAGATAAACTATAAAATGCTATACCAAATCCTATCATAACCCCAAATGTAGCGAATAAATGAGTGAAGCCTTCAGACAGCTTAAGCATGGTCGTACCAAATACTTCGCTTATGATTGAAATTCCTAAAGCTATGTATCCTTTCATATTGTTACCTCCGATTACTAAATTGTTAAGAAGTGCCTTCACTAGAGAGTTTCAATACAACCACTCCGCCAATGATCAGGACTAAACCTAAAAATTTTTTCAGGTTAAAGCTTTCTTTATAAATGATAACTCCCACTAAAGCAGTTAAAGCTGTGCCTATTCCCGACCAAATGGCATAAGCCGTTCCAAGCGGGATGGTTATTAGAGATAACGATAGGCAATAAAAAGCCAAACCCATCCCAATAACCACACCAATGGAAGGGAATAACCTTTTAAACCCGTGTGATACTTTTAACATCGAACTGCCAAACACTTCACTTAGGATGGCAATTGCCAAAAATGCATAAGGATTCAAGATGAACTCCTCCTATATATATATTACTTACTATTTTTCAATCTCTTCCCCCAAGAATCTTAACATCTAAAGGACTCATATTAAACCCATACCACCCATATTCAGTTACATATTTTCTGTCATGGAAGAAAACCCCGGTTACGCTCAATATTAGAATGAAAGTGATAAAATAAGCGGCTTCCTCCGACTGAAATCCTTGATAATAGTAAATTAAGGATATCTTCTAATTCATCGAAATTAGGGGAAATAGAAGAAACGCTAAGCATCAATTCAATCAGCGGTGAGACGAGGTTAAGTGTATCACTTGATGGAAGTTTTTTATTGGATGCCTTAAAATCGATAAAAGAAAACGAGGTAAAGCTAAGTTTTGGCAGTCCAATGAGACCTGTCTTAATCGAGCCAAGCGAAAATTCCTCCTATCGTCATCTTATATCACCAGTGAGAACATATTGAGGAACAAAGCCTAAGAAACGAATAACGGGGGGGGGGGAACCGCAACAGCCTATTACTTCAGGTGGAAGATATGGTAACGGTCAATCACCAAGAAAAAGAGATCCAGTAAAATCTGGACCCATTATATTCATAGTGATAGAAAAAAGGTCTTCATTCTTGGTGTAAGGCCGACAACTTGATTTCGAAGGTAAAAGTAGAACCTTTCATCCAGCCAGATACATCCGTCCATCAATTGAATGGAAAAACCTATCGACAGTCTGAAGAACCTCTGTAAAGACATGGTTTATTTTAAGATATACCTCGATAGAATATATAATATTCATGTGATCCAACAATAGCAAAATACTCACTATTGGTTTGTAGTAGGATGTATTTCTCCTATGTCCAGTTTGGGGACGCTCCAAGAAGGCAACCTTGACCGCCAATTTTTTTCCTAAGAACGGGGAGGTTTCACTTATTGGCGCAAGAAGTGGAATTGTGCATCCAACTGCTAAAATTTCATATACTATGGCAGATACTCCTTTAAGAGGAAGCTCAACAACTAAACTCAAAGGGATCAAGCTGAAGTTTTCCCGGAAGCAGATGCGCTTCACGTGTTTTTTTTCAGTGTCCCCAGTTGATCTAAAGTAATCATTTCAAGTTGATCTCGCTGAATAGAATCATGTCCGTTGATCTTTTCACAGTTGGGTATACCTTAAAACGGAGCCATATTATCATGCCGGATTAACCAAAAACTTTTTTCAACTTTGATTTAAAGGGCTTTAGTTGAATAAGCAGTAAAAAGGGGTCTTTATACAGAAAATCCCTTCAGATTGTGGACAAACTCGATGAAAATCGAGTTTGTCTATTTTTATGGCTTGTACAATTTGGACGTTTATTTCCACTCCAGGCACTCGCTTTCCGCGGGCGGTCGGGGAGCCTCCTCGGCTTTCGCCTGCGGGGTCTCCCCTAGACGCGCTTTTCCCGCAGGAGTCTCGTACCTTCCGTTCCAATCAACTTTGTCTTACCTTTTAGATAGAACACTTTTTCCTAGATTCATTTTAGTTTTAAAATAGAGGTATTAATGAGTATGCTTTCTATAAATATCATCCATATTGGCGTTTAAACAATGTTCCCTATTTGCGAAATAGGTAACGACTTTTAAAGTGTGCTAGCAACCCTTCATAACACGTATTTGTGCAAAATCAAACCGTGCAGGAAGGAAAGGGTCGCGCTTTTAAGTGGTAAAGCTCATTATCCTTATCCCGCTTTCAAGAAGGAAGGATTGCGTTTTATCGTGCTTGAACTCACATATTCAACTATTACATATGCAAGGACATTAAGAAGATTCTCTCCGTAATATTTTTTTCGCTCATTAACCGTTTCCGCTACCTTTTTCACTTGGCTAACGTTATCCTATGAAAATAGGATTCCTTCTAATAAGTACAATTCATAGATTGCGTTAAGAAAGCCAGCGGCAGGCAAGTTTGGCTTTCGGATAAGCCGTAAGCGTTTCATCAGAAGCTCCATCTGCTTTTATAAGATTAATGTTCCTTCATTTAGGCAAGTTCTCTTTGATACATTGCCAGCAGCTTGTGGTGGCGAAGCGTTTGAAGTAGTAACTAAAGTAGGTTTGGTGGAACTGATGTTTTGGAATGAATATATCAGATAGTGGCTAGGATTGTACTTTTGGAATGTGGTTGTTGCTTGATTGTAATATAGTATAGGCAAGGGGGATAATTATGTATGTAAGTCAATCCAGGGACCATGAAGTAATTGCAAAATTAAATCGAAATGTTCACAATCTGCATGCAAAACTATATCCTAAGTATTTTAAGGAATATAATTATAATGCAATGAAAGAAACTTTTGAAAATTTGGTTAAAAATGATAATTTTGTTTTTCTAGTTTTAAAAGATCATGAAGTGCCAATTGGTTACGCATGGATTGAATTTAAAAACTATCCTGAAAGTGTTTTTAAAAATGAGTATAAATCAGTATATGTGCATCAGCTTAGTATCGTTGAAGGTCAAGCCCATAAAGGTTACGGTAAAAAGCTAATGAATGAGGTCTATGATATTGCTAAAAAGAATGATATAGATTTAATTGAACTGGATTATTGGTATGAAAACATGGCAGCAAAAGAGTTTTATAAGAAACAAAATTTTAAAAAGTATAGGGAGTTTGCATTCAGACAGTTGTAAATCCTTTGTAACTCAATTCAACAGGTTGAAGGAATTAATAAAAAACCCCGATTCGGGGTTTTTTTAATTAATATCTTAACATTCTCCTCGAATAACTGGGGGGTTGAGGAACTCCGCAAACAAAACTTTGTGAATAACACTCTTTTACGATACTTCGGGTATGCGGTATATATGTGTTGAAGTGTTTATTCACGGTTGTTGTATGTGTCGGGTGAAAAACCGGAATAACAGTGTTAATGACATTGGTTTTAACATATTGCTTGGTCGGGGAGGTTTGAGATGGATTATATTGAGTGGGCATTCTGTTAGGTGGGCAATATTGTGGTGGACATTGACCGCCTTTCGGATGCCCCCAGGGCTTATTATACATGTAAACACCTCCTGGGATTTTTTTGAAAGTCATTATTAGTTTATGAAAATACATGATAAAGGGACTGGTATAAATGCCTTTATCAAAAATTACGGGCATATCCTTCAATCATTTTCAAAAAAATGAATAAACATTAACTTTACCGAATTCGGTTAATCGCTGCACGAACAAATGACTCGTGTCTTTTCCGCCAGTTATTTTCCTTGCTTTTTTCCAAGCCCCATTCGGGAAATGTAGATAACCGCAATGCGGCAAATAATTGCCAGAAGGGTAGGTTTGTAAAATTCACCTCTGGCATCATCGATTTATATTGAATGGTGAAGTCATTCATCGCTTGCATTCCAAAATGATATAAAATTTCGAGTTGACTATTGGCAAGGTCAGTCAAAGGGTCCCCTAAACCTGAGTCTTCCCAATCAATTATGGAAACTAGTTTATCCTCTTTCCATAATATATTTCCTGGCCAATAATCACCATGAAGGATCACTTCCTTATTCATGGAGGGTAGCGGCATGGAGGATTTCAGCAGATCTCTAATCAAGCTCAAATTTAATGTTTCGTCCAGGATTACCCTATCTTTATTGCTTAACATCTCGACATATGTATTTTCCAGTTTAGGCATGAATGATAAAGATAGATCTGCACAATTAACACGATGGATTTTTGCTAGATTGATTGCCAATTGCAAGATATGATCATTAAGATTTGAGGGGGTGAATTCTGACTTACCCTCAATAAACTCGATAAGTATGCATGGCTTGGAAAATATCTCGCAGGATTGCTCAAAGTAAAAGGGCATTGGTACAGGCAAACCGGCAGCTTTCAATATCCCTAAGAGCTTGTGTTCAAATGAAGCAATATTTGGATTCCGTTTCAAGTCATTATCACCATGCTTACGAACGATCATTTTTACGATCCGCCCTGACGATTGTAATATTTCCAGTCCTGTCACATTTGCAGAAATTCCGCCCAATAATTTCCATGCACGAATTAGCTTGTTTCCTTGATCCAACTTTTTAACTAATTGTTCAAACTTATCATATTCATTTATCATACTTATCTCTCCTTTTAGAATCCCTACAATGTAAAAAATTCAAAGAATCCATTTAGCAGTTTTTATATATGAACCCAATAGCTTGTTACACACGTAATTAATCTAAACAAAGTGGGGTGTGCTGACATTGAAAAATAGAAAAATATAAGGCGGAAACTACGAAAGGGACGCTACTAATATAATATTAGTGGAAACGGCAAACCAAATTTAGTTTTAATTAACGGTGGTTCTGGCCCGATAGACGGTTGGATGAAAATACTTCCGGCAATTTCGGAGTCATCATCAGTATTTTCCTATAATCGTTTTGGTGTTGCTGGCAGCGATAAACTTAAGGTAAGCCAAGACGGGTTGAATATTGTTAACACTTTACGTGAAGCATTAACAAGCGTGGGATTTGAATCTCCATTCTTATTGGTTGGACATTCGCTAGGCGGCCTATATGCTAATTTATATGCTCGCCTTTACCCGAATGAAGTAGCGGGAATTGTTTTTTTAGAATCCAGTACCACGAAAGATATCAGCCTTAATGAATATCAAGGCAAGGCAGTAAAAACCATTAATGAAATGTTCAAAGTGCTTGATTCCTTGTCTTCACATAAACAATTCAATGAAGTAAACTTTGTGGAAAAAACGATTAATCAAATCCATCTAACTGATACATTCCCCGAGAAGCCTGTACTTTGTCATTACTGGTGGACAAGAAAATCGAATGATGCCAGAGGAAGCTCGAAAAAAAACGACTTGAGAATCAATTGGAATTACTTTCATTGACAAGAAACAGCAAACACATTGTCGCTGAAAAGAGTGGACATTTTCTGCAATTATCAGAACCGACCGACTATAGTGATTGACTCAATTAACTTTTTTTAATATCCCTCAATCTTCTTGTTCTTTTGATTATAGATGGCTTATTCTCCAAAAATTCCTGATGCGAAAGTAAAAAAATAGAAAAGTCTTTTTCAAAGAATTCCCTTCCATTGGGCGAATGTCATCATATAATGCCACTACACCTTTAGGGGGTGTATTTTTTTTGAGAACGGCAGAATTTCTTTAATCCGATAGTTATGTGTACAAGCATTTGTTAATACGTAACATAAGATTAATAGAGGTGATAGAAATGGTGAAAGTATTTATTGATCCCGGCCATGGCGGTACGGATCCAGGCTCGGTCGGGAATGGATTGAGAGAAAAGGATTTAACTTTATCCATTGCAACCCGAATCAAAGACATCTTATTGATAGAATATAATAACGTTTCTGTGAAAATGAGCAGGACCCAAGATACCTACCCCTCCTTAAACGATCGTACGAATGCAGCGAACGCGTGGGGAGCCGACTTTTTTCTCTCCATCCACATTAATGCCGGCGGCGGAACCGGGTACGAGGATTACATTTATACGTCCACTAACCAGATAACGAAAACGTATCAAGATCATATTCATTCAGAGGTCATGAAGCTTATCAACATCCAGGACAGAGGACAAAAAACAGGAGATTTACATGTACTCCGCGAAACGGACATGCCTGCACTCCTGACTGAAAATGGATTTATCGATAATGTAAATGACGCAGCAAAGTTGAAAACATCATTCTTTATCGAATCACTGGCTCGCGGACATGTAAACGGTTTAGTTAAATGCTTCAATCTAACTAAGAAAAGTACAGCTGTATACCACACTGTCGTTAGTGGGGATACAGTATATTCCTTAAGCAATTCTTATGGCAGTACGGTTCAGCAAATTAAAGATTGGAACGGTCTTGACAGTCAGTACACCATTACGGTTAACCAGAAATTGCGGGTGAAATGAATAATTAATAATTATTTATACCTTCTAGAAGCACACCACACAGTAAGCCCTTCTCAAAAAGAGAGGGGCCTTTTTGATTCAGGAATATGCATGTAATGAAAAACTCTACATTCTGCCGTCCTGATTCGGTCCTTCCGTATGTAAGGTATGCCTTTTTTTTTATGGGCTGACACAAATTAAAAGGATTTTATGTAAAGACAAATAAAAGAACAATACTAAAAAGCACAAACCATGATGGCTTGTACCTAAAATGCAACAGCAATTAAGTTGATAAAAACTGTAAGAATTGAATCTATGTATGGCTGCTCATTATTCATTTATTTTACTTTCTTTCCGTAAGAAACCCTCGAGTTAAATATTAATCGTATATTTTAATGGCTTGAACCACTTTTCCTAAAATACGGACTCTATCATTTTTTATGTTATAGGTTTTTTCTTCATAAAAAGGATCCGTGCTGCAGGGAGTGAGTATGATGTTTTCTTCATTGATTCTCACTTTTTTGACCGTAGCATCGTGTCCATTTACCAAGACCACTCCAATTTTCCCGTTATCAAGGTAGGTTGTTTTTTCAACGAGAATCAATGATCCGTCTCTGAATTCTTTATTCATGCTATTGCCATTCACTCTAAGGAAAAAATATTCTTTATCCGATTTAAGCATCGAATTTAATGTCGGCATATACGCTTCTATATATTCGTTGGTGAAATTAGGCTCTCCAGCGGGGATATTTCCGTAGACACCAATTAATCTTACATTTTTTTCATTTAGGAATCCCATTCCAGGATTATTTCTAACGATAGGCGCTCCTTCAATGAGGTGGGATAGCGGTATTTCAAAACAAGTGGACATCATGCTCAATTTATCCATTAAAGGTTTATTCCGTCCGGATTCCCAAGCTGATACTGCCGTAGGAGCTACTTTTAATACTTTTGCCAAATCTTCTTGTGTCATTTTTCTTTCTTTTCTTAACATTTTAATCCGTTCACCAATGTGCATATTTCTTCACCTCTTACTTGAATATACACTATGAGTGAAAGTGAGTAAACGAAAAGTGCGTGAATTTTGCGAAAAAATGTTGGTAACTATACTTCAAGTGTGATATTATTTTTTTAGATAGGGGGTGACAAGATATGACAAGCGTTAAGTTCACACTTAAACAAGCCAGGAAGTATAAAGGATTAACTCAAGATGAAATGGCTAAAGTGCTGAAGATGGCCAAGAGGACTTACATTGACTATGAGCAATATAAGATTCCTTTGCGAATCGATAAGGCTTATTTATTTGCTGAATGTGTAGGATTCTCGATTGACGATATCATTTTTTTTGACCCTGACCTACACTTTAAATGTAGTTAAAGCTTCAATTGAACCAGCATTTCCTCAACAGAGTGGCCATTTGAATCCATACAATCCTGACTTCCATAGGACAAGATTCAAGTAACGATGGAAAGGGGGGAACAAAGAGGAAAGGGAAAATAATTCTTTTGAAGTTGCTTAGGAGCTGCTGACATTAGAACATTTGTAAAATACGTGTATGGAGTAAAAGGTGTACAAATCCAATCTTCTTGTGCAAATATACGATTGCTACTGAGATTCCAATAATGACAGCCAATTGCTGTTAAAGAAAATTATTTACTTAATGTATAGGGCGGACTTCTGAACACCATGAATAGGAGCAAATGGACAATGGCAAATTCGAAGGAAAAGTTTATCTGGATGAACAAGCCCTTATCCTATGCAGGATAAGGGCTTGTTCTCTATTTTCGTGAATTGGCAGCATTCGGTTTCCCCAAAGCACGTCTTCATAAAATGAAAAAGACCACATACATAAATGAATGGAAGGTAAATCTTCATACTTTTTCTCTACTATCAATGAAACTTCTTCTAGTTTTTTTCTCCCATCTTTATGAAGATAGCAGGTAATGGTATGCAAAAGTACAATTATATACTAATGAAGGCTAATGAAGGCTTTGGAAGCTGGGCATTGGTAATTGGATGAGTTCAAAAAAATTCCAGATGATATTGGAGGAGATAACCCTTGAAAAGGAATGTAATCAATTATGTCGTTTTTCTTGTTCTCATTCTAACCATATTATTTATGACAAAGCCAGACATTTCCTCAGCAGGAAAATTGAAACCGCCCTCCGAAACTTTCAGTCCAGGGGATTGGTTTCTTGGAAGTATTCCTCCCAATCTTGATACAAACAAACCACCGATCGTGTTTGTTCAAGGGAAAAACGGCAGTTCAACCAGCTGGTATGGCGAAACGGAATATCATGGTGTCAATGATATGTATACCAAAGCGTATGAAGCTGGCTACCAAACGGTTTTTGTTCAGCTTCATGATTCAGCTGGAAATGGGTCAGTGAGCCAATATGCCAATGGAAGGCTTTTAGCTCAAATGCTTTCAGAAATCAGTAACCATTTCGGGGGCAAAAAAGTAAATATTATAGCTCACAGCAAAGGGGGCCCAGACACCCAAGCGGCTCTAGTCCACTATGGAGCACACCAATATGTTGGAAGGGTGATCACTTTAGCTTCCCCACATCATGGTTCTCACTTAGCTGATTTGGCTTATAGCTGGTATGCGGGCTGGCTTGGTTCCTTATTAGGTCAAAAAGATGAGGGAACTTATTCTTTACAAGTTGGTAAAATGGCTGAATTTCGTTCTGTCACGGATAACCATATCAACTCTCGTAAAAACTTGTATTTCACTGTGGCAGGTATGAACAGAGGCCCGGTACTATCAGCCTTATCAATGGGGGGACAATATTTATCATCATATGGGGAAAATGATGGACTGGTGAATGTATGGAGTACAAAAATACCCTATGCAACACATTTATTTACGGGTCCCAACTTTGATCACGACAATATTCGAGTTGGCTCAGCTGTATTTTCAAGAATTGAACCCTATTTAAAAAGCACATCCACCGCTGGGATTCCTGCATATCATGTTAATTATAAAGAACGAGTTGAAGATGATGTCATTACAACAGCACTCGCTCAAACCGTTCTGGGTGATGTCCTGAAACAAAATGTCTGGGTCGAACAAAGCTTCCATGTAAATGAAGCTGCCCCAGGTAATATAAGCATATATACAGCCTCAAATGAAGTCGAGGTTGAATTGATTTCTCCATCCAATAAAAAGTATTCACCTTCCTTAAAGGTTCATTCAGCCAAAAATGAAACTTCCTTTTTTAATGGTGCAACCATCCAATCATTCTACAGAAATAACCTTGAAATTGGTGACTGGAAAGTACGAATGAAGACTAAATCGCCAAAAGACGCCTTCCTGTTCACAGCACAATTTAACGAAAAGAATCCCATTACATTAAGTATGACCGGTAAAGTTAAGCAAAAAGATGCAAAATTTTTAATAAAGAATCCAATGAATGATAAAAAAAGACCAATCAGTACAACATTTTTGGTTCATCTGATAGATGAAACCGGTAATGAAATTAGTGAAAAAAACTCAATTAAGGCAATGGATACTGAAAATTTTACTGGCACCCTTCCAGAAGTACCTAAGTCAGGTGTTTATAATGTAACAATAGATGTTAAGGAAAAAAATGTGGATGGTACTGTAAGAACCCGGACGCTGATTCGTTCGGTCTATATTGAGAAATAACGAAATGCCTTCTCTTAGTTGAGGAGGCATTATTTTGATGGTAGGGGTAACTAGGGAGATGGTAATTCAGCCAATGGAAACAGCCAGGTCGTAATTACTTATTGAAGTATTAATTCAACGGGTCTCTGATGGATATGGTTGGAAGTTTGTTATCGGGGGAAAATAAATATATGTATTTTTTTCCCTGCACTTGCAAATGGTTGTCAACAAGTGCAGATTCAACAGTGGAATGACTTGGTCGATCTAAACCTTATTAAAGTGGGGATTTTAAATCCTCTTTTTTTTATTTCAATGAGCTTTTTCCAAAGTATCATATTACGAGAAAGGCGATAGTAACTTTCATCCCTTATAAAGGATGTTTAAATTCGCATGAAACTAGATTCTATTAAAAAATATTTCAATATCTACTCTTCCATATGCATATTGAGAGAATTCTGGACATAAATTAAACAAACAAAAAAAGCGCGGGAAGCGCTTTTAGTGTATTTGTCTATATAAGCCTATTACTTTTCCAAGTATCGAAACATCTCGTAAAATAATTGGTTCCATATTTGAGTTCTCAGGCTGAAGCCTTATGTAATCCGGTTCCTTAAAGAATCGTTTTACAGTGGCTTCATCATCTTCCGTCATCGCCACGACGATATCTCCATTATTGGCACTGCTTTGTTGTTTCACGATGACATAATCTCCATCATGAATTCCTGCTTCTATCATACTTTCACCCATGATTTCCAGCATGAATACATGGTCATCATGTGGAACCATGCTTTCGGGAAGCGGAAAGTATTCTTCAATGTTCTCAATGGCCGTTATCGGCATGCCCGCTGTTACTTTTCCAAGTAACGGCACGTTCACGACATTGACTTTGGGAATATTGTTCGCTTCCTCCAAATTCATTATTTCAATGGCCCTTGGCTTGGTTGGGTCACGTCTAATAAGGCCTTTACTTTCCAGGCGGGATAAATGTCCGTGTACTGTTGAACTTGATGCAAGTCCCACTGCTTCGCCAATCTCCCGTACGGAAGGCGGATACCCTTTTTGGCGGACCTCTTCTTTAATGAAATCAAGAATATCTTGCTGCCGTTTTGATAGTTTTGTCATTTGTGCACCTCTTCCCCAATGTTCTTTGCTACATTATAGCATGGCCCCCATCTCTATACAAACATAAGTTCGAATTTGTTGTTGACTGAAACAAACGTTCGTATTATAATTTGATCATAACATACGAACGAACATTCGCTTTGGAGGGATTATTATGAAAAAATTATACAAAAATTATATTTATACGATTCTATTAGCGGGATCAGTATTCATCTTTTCAATTTTATTCTCTTGTACATTGAACAATGATCAAAAAAAGGATTTCCTTTCTATAGAAGTAAGCGAGGGTGACACCCTATGGGGAATTGCCGAAAAATATGAAGAATCAAATTTGACAAAAAAAGAATTCATTGGTTGGATAGAAGAGAATAATGGAGTCAGCGCGGATTCGATAAAGCCTGGACAAGTCATTGTCATACCGGTTAAAGGGGAAGAACTTGTCCAGAATTTGGCCAGTGAGCAGTAAGTAGTAAAGGTAGGGTATTATGAAGGCGGTAATCTATTGTAGGGTCAGCACCGAAAAAGAGTCACAGGAAACATCATTGGCAAGGCAGGAAGATGAATTAGTCAAATTGGCTGAAAAGATGGATGTGGAAGTTGTCTCCATTATAAAAGAACAGGCAAGTGGTTATGAGTTGAATCGGGATGGCATTTTTGACATGCTCGAACTATTTAAAACCAAAGAAGCTGAAGTGCTATTAATCCAGGATGAAACAAGACTGGGAAGAGGGAATGCCAAAATAGCCCTTTTCCATGTCATCCTTAAAGAAGCTGTGAAAATTTATACTCTCTCACACGATGGGGAGCTGGAGTTATCGGATTCGGATGCCATGGTCATTCAGATAGTGGGCATTGTAGAAGAATATCAAAGGAAACTACATAATCTTAAAATAAAGCGCGGAATGATGAGAGCCGTTGAAAAAGGGTACCGTCCTCAAAAAAATCTTCAGAATCAAAGGAATTCCACTGGAAGGGACCGTATGGAGATTCCTATTGAAGAAATTATTAAACTGCGTGCCAATGGGTTAACATTCTCAGAAATCGCAGCCACATTAAGGGGCTTTGGATACAATGTATCTAAGGCTACTGTGAACAGGCGTTTTCTCGAACATCAAATGAATACAAAGGAAAGTAAATCATAGAACTTGTAATTTCGCTTTTTTTTTAATACCATGACAATATCCGCAGATTATGAAGGAGCGAAATTATGTTATCAAAAGAAAAAATAGCCCGTATAAATGAACTTTCTAAAAAGGCAAAGGGTGAAGGCTTGACGGAAGTTGAAGCGAAAGAGCAAACCCAATTGAGAAGTGAGTATTTGGAAACATTCAGAAAATCCATGTCCGACACGTTGGAGCATGTGAAAGTCGTGGATCCAGAGGGTAATGACGTCACTCCTCAAAAGATAAAAAATATAAAAGAAAAACGAAATTTACATTAATGCTTGGATTCTTCTGATGGAATATTCCATTTGAGGATTCTTTGGCATTTTGGAGTAAAAAGAAAGTGCATTCATGTATGTATTCTCCTATTTAGTTTAATCTAAATAGGTGACTTCTTATTCCTAGAAAATTGTAATATTGGGGCATTAAATAGTGATTTTAGTTGTGATATTATGCTTGTCACTATAATATAAAGAGGTACATTACAGGAAGGGATGTTTTTACAATATGTTAGATAAATTAGATGCACTTTCTATCAATACGATTCGTACATTATCAATTGATGCAATTGAAAAGGCTAATTCCGGCCATCCGGGTATGCCAATGGGTGCAGCGCCAATGGCGTATAAACTATGGACCGAATATATGAACCATAACCCGAAAAATCCAGATTGGTTTAATAGAGATCGCTTTGTTCTTTCAGCTGGACATGGTTCTATGCTGTTATACAGCCTTCTTCATTTATCAGGCTATGGCTTATCTATCGATGATTTGAAAAGCTTCCGTCAATGGGGCAGTAAAACTCCAGGACATCCTGAATTCGGACATACGGCTGGTGTGGATGCAACTACCGGGCCGCTTGGACAAGGTATCGCAATGGCAGTCGGAATGGCAATGGCAGAACGTCACTTGGCAGAAAGCTATAACCGCGATTCTTATAATGTGGTCGATCATTATACATATAGCATTTGTGGAGATGGAGATTTAATGGAAGGTGTTTCTGCAGAAGCCGCTTCATTAGCTGGACATCTACAACTGGGAAGACTTGTTGTTTTATATGATTCTAATGATATTTCCCTTGACGGCGACTTAAGTCAATCATTTAGTGAAAGCGTAGCAGACCGGTTCAAATCTTATGGATGGCAATATATCCGCGTTGAGGATGGCAATGATCTTCAGGAAATTGCTAAAGCGATTGAAGAAGCGAAAACCGACGAAGCACGCCCAACATTAATCGAAGTGAAAACGGTTATCGGTTACGGTTCACCAAATCGTTCAGGTAAATCTGCCGTTCACGGCGCTCCGCTTGGTGCAGATGAGCTTAAATTGACAAAAGAAGCATACAAATGGACATTCGAAGAGGACTTCCATGTACCTGAAGAAGTGTATTCACACTTCAATGAAGCTGTTGTTGATGCAGGAGCTCAAAAAGAAGAAGCTTGGAATGAATTATTTAAAAATTACAAAGAAGCACATCCTGAGTTAGCACAGCAATTAGAGCTTGCAATTAAAGGTGAACTGCCTGCTGAATGGGATCAGGAAATTCCAGTCTATGAAGAAGGTAAGACATTAGCTTCCCGTGCTTCAAGTGGGGAAGTACTGAATGCGATCGCCAAAAAGGTCCCTAGCTTCATTGGGGGTTCTGCGGATTTAGCCGGGTCTAATAATACTGCCATTAAAGGTGAGACAGATCTATTACCTGGTAATTACAGTGGCCGTAATATATGGTTCGGTGTACGTGAATTCGCTATGGGTGCGGCTTTAAATGGAATGGCACTTCATGGTGGCTTAAAAGTATATGGAGGAACATTCTTCGTATTCTCTGATTATCTACGTCCTGCCATAAGAATGGCAGCACTGATGGGACTGCCTGTTAATTATGTGTTCACCCATGACAGCATTGCTGTAGGGGAAGACGGACCGACTCATGAGCCAATCGAACAATTAGCATCATTGCGCGCAATGCCTAACCTAGGGGTAATCCGTCCAGCTGATGGCAATGAAACGGCAGCAGCCTGGAAAGTGGCTATGGAGTCTACAAATAAACCAACTGCTCTTGTACTGACTCGTCAAGGATTGCCAACAATAAAAGGCACTTCCGAAACTGCGTATGAAGGTGTTTCAAAAGGTGCTTACATCATCTCTGCTTCTAAGAAAGAAGTAGCCGATGCATTACTTCTTGCGACTGGTTCCGAAGTGAACTTGGCTGTGGAAGCACAGGAAGCTTTAGCGAACGAAGGAATTGATGTTGCGGTAATCAGCATGCCATCATGGGACCGATTTGAAACTCAATCAAAAGAATATAAACAAAGCGTAATCAATCCGGCAGTGAAAAAACGTTTAGCTATCGAAGTGGCTTCACCGTTTGGCTGGGATCGTTATGCAGGTGATGAGGGTGAAATATTGGCCATCAATCATTTTGGAGCTTCTGCACCAGGCGGTAAAATCATGGAGGAATTCGGTTTCACTGTAGAAAATGTAGTTGCTCTTGTTAAAGAAATGCTTAAATAACAATAATGCGGAACTGACACCAACTAGATTGGTGTCAGTTTTTTTATCAAAAGAGTCCTATTATATATTGAATGTGCTTCTATACTAAAGGAAATCTTCCATTCGACAAAAAAAGAAGAAAATTTCTCCAGCAAACAACATATCTTTTTTGTTTGTCAATATATAATGAGAATAAATAAATTTCGTTTAAATGTGTCAGTTAAAGGGGAAAGTCATCAATAGTGGACAGGGTGCTGGTGGTTAGATGTTTCGTACCAAAATAGGAAAGCTAGGAGGCATTGGCTGATGAGAACCTATCAAATTTATTTAATCGAAGATGAATTTGCCCATCATTATTATGGAAGAGAAAAGCTATTTTTCAATTTGTTTTTGGAATATATTCAAGCAAGGGGCAGACTAAAGAGTATTTTGCAAAAACAAATCGAATATGTCACCAAAAAAGTCCCGATTATCCAGTTGCAGTTAGCTATTGAACAACGTTTGCAAAAAAAGATGAATTATTGGACTCAAAATGGAAAATACTATTTAGAAAAAACAAACGGATCAAGTAAAGCCGTTTTAATCATTCAGAATGATTCCATTACTCTTGAAGCTGAAGGAGACTATGAAGCGGAAACGGCTTTCTTTGAAAGTATTCGAAAATATGAAGCGAGTTTTCTGGCCATTGATTTTGAACATGAAAAATACGGTTGGTTAAAACCGATAAAAGAAAGAAAATTTGTCTAAATGGGGGACTTTTCGGTAGCGGGTATTGTATAATAACCTTTGGTCTAGTACACTGATGTTAGACAACATGAAGGAGGAAATAGTATGTGGGTTTACATTCTAGTTGGCGTACTGGCATTGATTGCTGGAGTAGTGCTGGGATTTTTCATCGCTCGTAAATACATGATGGATTACTTAAAGAAAAATCCGCCAATTAACGAACAAATGTTGAAAATGATGATGATGCAAATGGGTATGAAACCATCCCAAAAGAAAATTAATCAAATGATGAGCGCCATGAATAAACAACAAACAAAATAAGATAGCATGAAACCTTGATATATCAATGTTCTTGGAAGATTGGATGCAAAATTTTATATAATATCGAAATGGATTTAGTCTGAATCCTTCTACCGATTTTATATAAAATTTTGGTTTATCTTTCATTTTTGTTTCTTAAGCCACTTTTTCTGAATGAATGATCCAGAAAAGGTGGTTTTTGTTTTGGAATGGTAAGGTAAGTCCTCAATCTATGTGAGGGCTTTTTTATTTGGAAAGTAAATACGCCAAAAAATTATACTTGTCCACACTTTCTATCAAAAGATGCATATACAGTATTAAGGAGGGTGGTTAGAATGATAAAAGATATTGTAAAAATATGTAAGGTGTGTTTTCCTATATGTGAATTTAAATTTGAACACAAATGTAAATTTAAAGACAACAAATGGGAATCAAAATTCAAATTGAAATCTAAATGTAAAAAATAATAAATCTTTTCTATTAATCTTTTTATTTAAGCGCTAAACCATTAATGAGTTAGTGATTATAAAAATTGATTAAAGTAATCATCCGAGTAATCGGGTGTTTTTTATTTGAATGTTTGTAAATAGAAAAACCATTCATGAAGAAAGAATGGATTTGTTGTCAATTTAGTGTATCTATAATTAAGGGATAAATATTATCACCAAGTCTTACATTAAGGCTCATTAACTTGGGCAATATTAAAAGCGTAAAGTGGGGATTTCACTGCAATACTAAATCGGTCAAATATAGTGGAGGAAGCAGTTGAGGTTTTTGAGTTGACTTTTTCAACTGTAAATATTAATATTACAGTAATCTCCTTGAGGAGGATACGTAAAGTGAATAGTGATTTTACAATAGCTGTGCATAGTTTGGTCTATTTAGCTTATCTACCAGATCATATGGCAAGCAGTGAGTCCATCGCAGAAAACGTTTGTACAAACTCGGCTAGGATTCGGAAAATGATGAGCAGCTTAAGAAAAAAGGGATTTGTTAAGACTAAAGAAGGTGTGGGCGGAGGCTATATTCTAGACTGTAACCCTGAAGAGGTAAGTTTGGCGGATATTTATATAGCGGTCTCACATGGAACCCTGAAACCAAAGTGGTGTACAGGTGATCCGGAGAAAAAATGTGTCATATCTTCAAATACCCAGGTAGTCATGGATCAAATATTTGATGAAGCTGAATTATATTTTGAAAAATATTTAGAAGATATAACTCTCAGCACATTTTTGGAAAAAATTAAACAATGTCCGTGATATTGATTTAGTTTTTTCTTTGCACAAAATGTATATTTTATTAATACAGTTAATAACTATAGTTTCAATAATAAACGAACATAAAAGGGGTGCTAAGGAAATGGTTGAAAACAATCTGTTCAAAAATGGGGATTGGGTACAGGGAAAATCAAGAGATGGGGAACTTATCCATGGTTTCGTTGAAACCGTAAGCGATAATCGAGAAATCGTTAAAGTGAATGTAGTTGAAAGCGACAATAAAAAAGCGGTTGGGAAATTGATTTGGATTCCGAGTAAATGGACTGAAAAACTGCCGGATCTAGAAATCAGTAACGAAGCTCATCTTTTGGCCTTAATTGATTTAGCTTTACTTTCTAAAGATGAAACATGGTTTATGGAGTTATCCGGTAAATTGGAATCCATCAAAATCCACCCGAAAATAACTGCCCGGAAATCAGAGGTTCAAATCCCGGGAAATAGAATCGCAAAACTTGATTTTAAATAGATGTGAGTAAAGATCATAAATATTTCGGATAATACAAGGAGGAAATGATCATGACAATAGAACATGTTACAGATGATAATTTTGCTAGTGAAATCAAGGAAGGTTTAGTATTGGTTGACTTTTGGGCCCCATGGTGCGGTCCGTGTAAAATGATTGCCCCAGTTCTTAATGAAATCGATGAGGAAATGGGTAATCAGGTTAAGATCGTTAAACTTAATGTGGATGAAAATTCAGATACGACGAGCGAATATGGAGTGATGGGAATTCCAGCCCTTATTCTATTCAAAGATGGAGAAAAGGTAGATCAAGCTATTGGTTTCCAGCCAAAAGAAGCCATATCGGCATTAATCGCAAAATATGCATGATTATAATCATAATACGCGGATGATATTTAATTAAGGACTTATACCAACCAACAGGGTGGGTAACTAAATGGAGGATGACTAAATGAATTCTAAATATACACCATTATTTGAATCGTTTAATTTAGGAAAGAAATTAGAAGTGAAAAATCGATTGGTGATGGCACCTATGACAAATTTCTCTTCTAATCCTGACGGGACTGTAACCGACGCCGAAGTTAACTATTATGAACGTCGGTCAAGCGGGGTCGGCATGGTTATAACGGCATGTACTTACGTGTCGGCTAATGGCAAAGGTTTTCACGGGGAATTTGGCGGAGATCAGGATGAATTGATACCTAGTCTAAGTCGTTTGGCATCAGCGATTAAAGCGAAAGGTGCAAAGGCAATTCTCCAGATCTTTCATGGCGGCCGAGAGGTTCCACCCGAATTGGTAAATGGTGATGTTGTCAGTGCAAGCAACATCCCATCGGAAGGTGAAGGGAAAGCAGTTCCACGACCTCTATCTGAAAAGGAAATAGAATCGATCATTTTCGACTTTGGTGAAACCACCAGACGTGCCATTGAAGCGGGATTTGACGGTGTCGAGATTCACGGTGCAAATGGTTACTTGCTACAGCAATTCTTTTCGCCGCATTCGAACCGTCGTGAAGACAAGTGGGGCGGTTCTCTTGAAAAGCGCCTGACTTTTCCATTAGCGGTTGTGGATGAAGTGAAAAAGGCGGTTGCCAAACATGCCAAGGATCCGTTCATCGTAGGTTACCGTTTTTCACCGGAAGAACCGGAAACACCAGGAATCACCATGGATGATACACTTGCATTAATTGATGGGCTTGTAACAAAGGATCTGGATTATCTTCATGTTTCATTAATGGATTTCTGGTCGAAAGCAAGACGGGGAACCGACGTTGATCGACCTCGGATAGAGATCATTAAAGAACGTATCGGAGATCAAGTTCCATTAATTGGGGTTGGTTCCATCTATACAGCAGATGATGCGATCAAAGCATTGCAATCGGGGGTTCCGTTAATAGCATTAGGGCGTGAAATCATAATTGATCCTGAATGGGTACAAAAAGTGGAACAAGGCAGGGAAGCTGAAATCGTGACCAAAATAAACAAAGAAAATCAGCAGCAACTTGATATTCCAGACCCATTATGGCAAGCGATCATCCACACTCCAGGATGGTTTCCGGGGATTGAATAAATAAAAGTTCGTAAAAGTACTGATTTGGTTTTTATATAACCCGGTTAAGAAACACATATAAAAGTGTTCTTATCCGGGTTTTTATGTATGGAAAAGTCATTTATATGAATGAGAATCTAAATAGTGATTTTAAATTGAGTCCGAATGAATAACTGAGCATTCTATTTCTAAGCTGATTGGAAATAAAACAGGGGAAAGTTTAGAATTTTTATTGACTAGCACTTAAGCCTCAACCGCAGATACACTTGGGAATTTTGGTGAGGAAAGGGGCTTTTTCTTTACGGTACGCGTGGAAAAGGTTAGGAAGGACGTTAGATAACACCATAAAAACAACCATTAATTAATGGCTGTTTTTATGGTGTTATCTTCTTTTTAACAAAATAGCTAATATCAAAGATATTTGCAGAGAAATGATAAGTAAAAGAGAGAACATATAGTCACTATCTAAAGATGCATCATAGCTAAAGATAAAAAATAAAATTACTGATATGACTAGAATTAAAATGAAATTAATAATAATTTGCCTCATGGTCCCCCCAATCTAACAACAGATCAATAAGACAGCGTCAATGCATATAACCTTATATCTGTAGTATTATTTGGTGTAATTGATAAACCATCCGGATAAACTGATACAGAAGGTGTACCAGCAATTCTTCTATGACCATACGTTATTTTAATGTTTATTTTACCATTTTTGGATGTGGGAACATATACATATTGTCCAATATACCCTTTATGCTTGATTTTACTAGTAGAAGTCCTTATATCATATGAACCAGCCACTCCAGCACTTGGTTCCCAATTACTTGGAGAATACTTGTTTGCATAATCAATCCAACGTCCATTTCCTTGTTGATCATGAGAATATCTGTGCTGGTGTTGTTTTACTTCCCTCCACTAGTTGGCAGGTACAACCCTGAACTTGAAGGGAAACCAATCGTCATTTTATCAATTAACGTATATGAAGGTGTTTTTAGCCATTGAAAGTTACCGTATATATAAAATTTATCTTCTTTTGACCGATCACTTTTTACTTTATATACAGTTCCCCCCATTTTTAAAGTTGTTGCAGCAATTGATGCAAAAAGTGCTGATTTGCCCTGGTTTAGTAACTTCTAAATCATATATAACCATAAATTCCGATCCGGAATCTATAACTTTAGCCTCCTCTTCAATTAATCGTCTTGAAACTTCAACAGGTAAATCCTCGGCTTCTTCTTGAGTATTGCCGACTTATCGTTTGTATACTGAAAGCCATAGGAACGAATTAAAGTACCATTGATTTCTACTATCTTCAGGATGGGATAGGAGCACTTTAACTGTCTCTGAGGGAATATATATAACTTAGTTCTATAAAAAAATAGCGTTTCTTTTGATCCATTGAGGACACACCGGAAATAAAAAACATGAGGTTATGATCATTCTCGTTATTACTGTACTCTATTATTCCTGAATATGAGTTTTGGTTTTTAGACATGCTATTTCAAATTAGGAACTATTGTTTTCAATCCAAGATTTTCTTTTGTAGGAACATAAAGAATAGGATTCGATGGTACTCTATAATTTAATGGCATTATTCCAACTCCTTTGTGAAAATTACTGTACAAGAGTGATGCTTAGGTAGTTTGCATTTTAATATTGAAACCATCTAATTTAAATATGGGACAACCTATGTGAACTATACTCGAAGTAACTATCACTCAGTTATAAGCTTTGATAACCACTAGAAAAATCTCTGAATAATGGGGAAAAAGTAAAAACACGGAGTGGTTATAGCCAACTCCGTGTTTTTCATAATATAGGGATTATAAAACCCAAGCTTCCTTAAAATAGAAAGGAATCAAGAGAGTATGGGCCAGCTCCGGTTAGCGCAACGCCAATCGCCACTGCAAGAATGGCAAGATTATATTCATAACCGTTTTGAGTTGCCCAGTAGCCATTTGCTCCATGGACTTTAACGATCGCAACGAGCATTGTAAGTGCAATTAATATACCTGCAAAGGGTGTAAGGAGACCTAAAGCAAATAACGCTCCGCCTATAAGTTCAGATAGACCGGCAAATAGGGCCATCGTAATTCCTGGCTTCATCCCAATTGAATCAAACCAGCCTCCTGTACCTTTCAAGCCATGACCGCCAAACCACCCAAATAATTTTTGAGCTCCATGTCCAACAAACGATAACCCTATTACTAAGCGTATAACTAATAAACCAATACCAATCATTTATGATTCCTCCTAGAGTTTATTTTGAATTTAGATATCTTTAATTCGAGATTTATACTTAAAAAAACACAGTGATATTATCTCGAGTTAATTTATCTTTAATTAAAGATAATATTTTTTGATCGATTTGTCAAACACAATTTTTATCATTTAAATTTAAAATGATTGCTTTAGAAAAAGGAACGAGGACAGGTGAGGTTTCCAGGTTGAATTTGAAAATAAATATATTTAGGTAGAAAAAATCATTCCTTTTATTTGTAAGGGATATCTCTTAAACGAATGCCTCCTGCTACATACATCTTACACATGAACTTCACACTGTTACTCGTGAGTTTAGCTGATTTACTCATGAATTTGTGCTATTTACTCGTGAATTTACACGATTTACTCGTGAATTCGCTCTATTTACTCGTTAATTCCGCGCATTTACTCGTGATCATTATATACGGAAATCAATTGAAGCCGCCGACTTGGAAATACAGTTAAGGAATTGTTTAAGAACCGGCTGCCATTACTTAAGGTGTTTAGATAATCGAAAATACTTCATATGTGGTGTGTAGGGTGCTGCAACGAGGATTAAATAACGTACACAACCGGGTGTCACACTGGGGTAGGAAGTGGTCCGGACGGTTCTTCCGTCTTTGCTGGATCTTTTGCTGTTCTGTTGTGACAAACTATGCTCCGACATCCCGATGTTGATATTGCAAAATGATTCATATGCATTATTTTAAATCGAAAAACAGGCAATGCCCATGGCGGTTGCCTGTTTTCTTATATTGCAAAGGTCATGCCTAAGTATCCTAATTGAGAAAGAAGGTAAAAAGGGGAGATTGACAGCAAAATAAATCATATAATAACTTATGTGGTTATCAATGGGAGATGTACTGGATTAAAAATTTGTACCGGTTTTATAAAAAAGTTCATTATATTTATTTAGTAACTGATCAAGTTGCTGGCTATATTCAACGGCAACATGAGAGTTTAAACCATCTTTAGCGACAATTTTGATAAGTTCATTTCTCTTTAATTCAATCTGTTCGAGAAATTCATTCTTTTTAGCCATTATATTTCCTTTCTGGCCCCAACATTTATTTCAAGGTACCCTTAATTTATGTGTTCGTTGTAAAATCTGTATGAATATAACAATTATATCGGCTTGGACTAATGAATTCAAATAAGTTAACTTAGCCTGTCGCCCATCCAGTTATAAGCTATTGGTTGTCATGAAATATTCACAGTTCCATAAATGTATTTTTTTATCTTATTTGTTACAATGTTTATAGGTTGACATACATAGGAGTGAGCTTATTTGAATGATATTAATATGTTTTTAGCTTTTGGGGCGGGATTCCTGAGTTTTATTTCGCCTTGCTGCTTACCGCTATATCCGGCCTTTTTATCTTATATCACTGGTATGAGTGTAGGTGAAATCAAATCCGAGAACGCCATGCTTCAAAGAAGAAGCATGCTGCATACTTTATTCTTCCTTCTTGGGTTTTCCCTGGTTTTTATTGCAATTGGTTTTAGCACTTCATACTTAGGTTCTTTTTTCTCGGATTACAAAGAATTAATTCGACAGATTGGTGCTATCCTGATTATCATTTTTGGTTTATTCATTGTAGGAATCTTTCAGCCGAAGTCTTTGATGAAAGACAGTCGTTTTGAATTCAAGAATCGACCTAGCGGATATATAGGTTCCATTCTTATCGGACTGGCCTTCGCCGCTGGATGGACTCCTTGTGCAGGTCCGCTGTTAGGTGCTGTCATTTCATTGGGTGCAACGAATCCAAGTGCTGCCATGAGCTATATGACTGCCTATATTTTAGGATTTGCCATCCCGTTCTTCATATTATCCTTCTTTGTCGGAAAGTTGAAATGGATCAAAAAGTACAGCCAATACATCATGAAGATTGGCGGATATTTAATGATTATAATGGGTGTGGTTTTATTTTTTGATTGGATGACCAAAATAATTGCAGTCCTGTCTAGACTATTCGGTGGCTTTACAGGTTTTTAGTCCATAATAAGTTAATTTTTCAATATTATTCTAATTGAGGCCGGCTATTAGGTCTTATGGTGCCCATTTCGTTGATTTTCGGTATAAGGTCAGTCACTAAGTGGTTGATGAATGCGGGATTGGGCGGTAAGCATTGAATATTATATAGAAATTAAATCCTGATCTAAGAAATTAAGAAGAACTTCAGGCTGCGATGTTCATAATGCAAAAATGGTTGACGAAGGCTATAGAAGCCGGGACCAAGGTTTTATCGTCAAGCCTTTTGTCGAGGGCGGGAATTGGAAGCATCATCAAAAGCGGGCTTAATTAATAAACACCTCCTTGTTTATCTTAAATAGGTACTATATACTTTGTTTATAAATTGAAGTCATATATAATTTTTAATGGTACTTACCTATTATTAGTTAAAAGGGATGGTTAAGAGATGATATATATATCAACAGGTATAGCGATTGTGATGGCTATAGGTGTTTTCATATTACGGATGAAGGAAACGAAAAAACCAGTGAATGAAAGGAAAATCATTTTACCGCCACTGTTTATGAGTACCGGTGCTTTGATGTTTATTTTCCCGATGTTCAGGGTCACTCGATACGAATTGTTGGAGGCTCTTGTTGCAGGAATGCTATTTTCCATCTTATTGATCAAAACATCTAAATTTGAAGTTAGAGATGAAAAAATTTATATTCTGCGCTCTAAAGCGTTCATATTCATATTGATTGGTCTCATGGTGATTCGACTGGTGGCAAAGCTGATGCTGGGAAGCACGATTGAAATCGGTGTATTGAGCGGAATGTTTTTCTTACTTGCTTTTGCGATGATCGTTCCGTGGAGAATTGCCATGCTTTACCAATATAAGAAAGTTAAAGCAGCCAGTTTCGGCGGAGGCAGTATGGTTTGATAATCAAAGGAAATAATCTACAAAACCTGAGTCGTTATTCATGATGACTCGGGTTTTTCATTTGCGTGGGAACTTCATTAGAAAAAAATCAATCCAAAACCCTAGTAATTTCATCTGAATTATATTATATTAGTATTATTATTTTACTTAAGGAGGAAACGGTACATGTTACAAATGATTGTGTTAGGGATTATTTGTGGTTTACTGCTGGGATTTGTGCTTCAAAGAGGCCGTTTCTGTGTTGTTGGTGCATATCGTGATTTGATTTTAGCTAAAGATGGACGGATGTTTTTGGCTACATTTGTTGTAATAGCGATACAAAGTATTGGAGTTTATGCATTGAATGATACAGGGGTCATTCAGTTTGGAAATGATGGTTTTCCATGGCTGGGAACCATTGTGGGTGGCTTTATTTTTGGTATTGGTATGGTTCTGGCAGGAGGTTGCGCCACTGGAACATGGTATCGTGCCGGAGAGGGCATGATCGGAAGTTGGGTTGCCCTTTTTGGATATATGCTAGGGGCAGCAATGACGAAATATGGTGTATGGAAAGTCGCAGGGGATAATCTGTTATCTTATCGTACAAATGATACGTATATTCATGAAACGTTAAATGTTTCTCCTTGGGTGCTTGTTATTATTGTGACACTCTTGGTTGGCATATTGGTGATTCGTGAATTGAGAAAACCGAAACTTCCAATCTTTAAAATGAAACCGAAAAAAACGGGATTGGCCCACATCTTATTCGAGAAACGCTGGCATCCTTTTGTTACAGCATTATTGGTCGGCCTTATTGCAATCATGGCTTGGCCGCTGAGTGCAATGACAGGGAGGATGTTCGGACTTGGAATTACAGCGCCTTCCGCGAACATTTTAACTTTCCTAATCAACGGAGATGATGCGTTAATCGATTGGGGCACGTTTTTAGTAGTAGGCATTTTCCTAGGTTCTTTCATTGCTGCCAAAGGGAGCGGGGAATTCCGTTGGCGTTTGCCTGATATGAAAACGTTACGTAATAATGCAATTGGCGGTGTAACCATGGGATTCGGTGCAAGTGTTGCCGGGGGATGCACAATCGGAAATGGCCTGGTGAACTCGGCGTTATTTGCTTGGCAAGGTTGGATTGCGATTGTCTTTTTCCTGCTGGGTACATGGGTAGCAACATATTTCACGATCATCCGTAAGCAAAAGCAGGCAGCCGCCGCATCCAAAGCGGCTTAAGATACGAGTCAAAAACTTTTTAATCAAGGAGTGGAATATAAATGGCAAAAGTATTGGAAACGACTGGAATGGTATGTCCATTCCCTTTAGTGGAAGCAAAAGAAGCGATCGCGGACATGGCAAAAGGTGAGGAATTGATCATTAATTTCGATTGCACACAAGCAACTGAGAGCATTCCGCGTTGGGCTGCTACAGAAGGTCATGAAATCACCGAGTTCGAGCAAATCGATGACGCTAAATGGCGAATAATCGTAAAAAAGGGAAAGTAAATTGATTTGAAGAAAACGTGCTCAGGTTTCCTGTGCACGTTTTTTCATTTTTTCAAGGTTGAATAATTGGCGCTGAAAGTTTCTAGTGATAATATGTCTTTAACCACTTTATTAAGGAGATGTTGATATTGGTTGACGAGGTCATTTTAAATGATGTTCCACTGAAAGTTACGGATTTTCTTTCTGAAACTGTAAAGGATTCTGAAGGTAAGGAAATCAGAAAAGTCAGTTTCAATTTCAAGGTCACACATAGTGAATATCATGATATTACTACACTTCTTTATCAGATGGTTTTTGATTTAAAGATTCCACAGTCAAACGAGGAGTTTCGTGCAGAGATTTTTAACTATGCAACTTCGGTCACGAATCTATATGAAGAAAATGCGGTAGGGGATTTTTCACTCGTCTTGCTGGAAGTGAACGGTCAAGAATGATTGTATTGCCAGTCTTGTAAAGATATGGGTTACTGTCTATAATAATAGTGACGATCATTCTATACATATGAGGTGGTACTTTGCTTAGCGGATGGTTTTTATGGTTCATTCTATTTTGGGTAGCCCTTTTAATTATATTGATGAGCATAGGTGGCTTTTTCATGTTTCGAAAGTTCCTGAAAAGATTTCCAAAAGAAGATGGGAAATCCGATATGGATTGGGAAGAATACTATTTGGATCAAACAAAGCACTTATGGTCAAATCAGCAAAAGGAATTACTGGAAGATTTAGTGAGTCCTGTGCCAGAACTTTTTCGTGATGTTGCACGTCATAAGATTGCGGGAAAAATCGGGGAGTTGGCGCTAAAGGAAAAAGCGGGCGATATTACGGAAGATTTAGTGATACGCGGCTATATCATTGCCACACCAAAGCGGGACCATAAATTTTTGCAAAAAAAATTAGCTGAAAGAAAGGTGAATATGGGTCCATATGAACATTTATTCAGCTAATGATGAAAAAGGCAGACTCATTTGGAGTCTGCTTCAGTTTGTAGACAAAAGGGGTTCAGAATAAAAAAATTTCGAACCCCTTTTAAAATTCCCTTTGAAATTTTGACCAAAGGTTAAGAGATTTGGGCTCTTCGAGCCACTAGGTTATGCTATTTTAGGATCTTGCCATGTCCACATGGCCATCTTCTTTAAATTAATGGCAGTGAAAGTAAGCATTGCTTGCATCGACAATTTTTTAAGTCCCCTTAAAGTAGTCCAACGCATACCTTGCTTTTCTTTTGCATCCGCGAATACACACTTAATCGTCGTATGGAACTAATAGCGAAGGTATATTGAATGAATGCCAGTTTAACTAAAATAACTGGATCATTACTTCGGCGTCCTACCTCTGAATACATATCTTTCACCAAGTCATAAATGAAAATGAAGTCAATGGAAGCCTCCATTTTACGAACCAAATGGCTCGGCGGCACCAGTTGATCAAAAGTAATCATTTCAAGTTGTTCTCGTTGAATAGAATGATGTTTCGAAAGCATCCTCATCACCTCAAGTTTTAATAGATCTATTCTAAAACAAAAAAGACTGTAGGCAAAAGGAGTTCTATCCAAATTTTTAAACATAGTTGATTGGAGCGGGTGTGCGAGACTCCTGCGGGAATAGCGAGTCTAAGGGAGACCCCACAGGCGCGAGTGCGCCGAGGAGGCTCCCGGACCGCCCGCGGAAAGCGAGTGCCTGAAGTGTAAATCAACGTCAAAATTTGTGCAAGCAAAAAAAATGTAGACAAACTCGATTTTCATCGCGTTTGTCTAAATTCAGAAGCAGACTCATTTGGAGTCTGCTTTTTTCATTTTGAATCATGAAAAGAATGGAGCTATGTGGTAAAAATTAGAACGTTTGTACCCAAACCATGCTATTCGTTAAATTTTTGATATAATAATAGTAAGTAAAATTTAGGACGGAGTGAAACTATGAAATTTATCCATACGGCTGATTGGCATTTAGGTAAAATCGTTCACGGGGTACATATGACAGATGACCAAAGGCATGCACTCTTGCAATTCATAGAAATTGTCGAAGAGGAAAAACCGGATGCCGTGGTGATTGCCGGTGATTTATATGATCGTTCCGTTCCGCCGACTGAAGCGGTGGAGCTTCTTGATGAAATCCTTTATACGATTAATGTGAAAATGAATACACCGATCGTTGCGATTTCGGGAAACCATGATTCTGCGGAAAGACTCGCATTCGGTTCATCATGGTATCGTCATAGTCAGTTATACATTCATGGAAAATTGACAAAAACATGTGAGCCGGTTCGCATCAAGGGCGTGAACTTTTATTGTGTTCCTTATGCAGAACCTGGGACGGTCCGCCATCTTTTTGAAGATGATAGTATCCATTCCCATCAAGAAGCGATGAAGCGGATAACCGGAACGATAGCCGAGAATTTCAATAGGGATGAGCCGAATGTCTTTGTAGGACATGCTTTTGTATTAGGCGGAAAAACGAGCGATTCGGAAAGGGTCTTGTCGGTAGGTGGTTCTGGCTGTGTCTCATCCGACTTATTCGATGCGTTCGATTATACGGCACTTGGGCATTTACATAGTCCAGACGCGATACGTCATCCTAAGGTGTTTTACTCTGGATCACTATTAAAATATTCTTTTTCCGAGGCCAAGCAGAATAAATCGCTTTCCATCGTCGATATGCAAGAAGATGGAAGTTTTAATATACGCTATCGTTCTTTGACACCCAAATTCGATATGAGGGAAATATCCGGGGGTATGGAAGAATTGCTTGATCCCGCTTTCTATCAATCGCAAAAAAGGGATGACTATTTGAAAATAACACTAAATGATGAGGGGGCACTCATCGATCCTATTAACCGCTTGCGTCAGATTTATCCGAACGTACTTCATCTGGAGCGAAAATGGGATTTGACTGACCTTAGGAGGAAAAATTCCTTCACTTCTGTAAAAGATGAACGGAAATCAGAATTGGACCTGTTTGAAACGTTTTATCAAGATATGACAGATAGGGACTTTGATTCACAAAAGCAGGATTTGATGGTTTCGGTAATTGAAGCTGTTAAGAAAGAGGAGGCTTTGAAATGAGACCGGATATTTTAACGATGCAGGCATTCGGACCATATGCAGGAAGGGAAATCATTGACTTTAATTCCCTTGGGGAACGGACCATGTTTGTCATCTCTGGCAAGACAGGCGCAGGGAAAACAACGATATTTGATGGGATTAGTTTTGCGATTTATGGAAAAGCCAGCGGTGAAGATCGGAGCGGGCAAGATTTACGAAGTCAGTTTGCCGAAGATGATCTGTTGACTGAAGTCTCGTTACAATTTACCTTGCGTGGAAAAACGTATTTGGTGACCCGGTCTCCACAGCAGGAACGGAAGAAAAAAGCAGGGGAAGGAACAACTACGGTTGGAGCAAAGGCTGAATTATATGAGGTATTGCCTGAAGGGAAAAAATTACTTGGTGCAAATGTACGGGAAGTTGAAGAAAAAATAAAAGTACTAATTGGACTTGATGCGAACCAATTCCGGCAAATCCTGATGATTCCACAAAATGAATTCCGAAAACTGTTAACTTCCGACAGCAAGGATAAAGAACAGATTCTCCAGAAATTATTTCATACTGAACTTTATAAACGAATAGAAGAAAAATTAAAAGAAGAGGCTTCCATCCTAAGAAAGCAAAGCGAAAAAAGTGCTCAGCGGCGAATTGAATTGATGAAAGGCATCCATCCTGGAAATCATGAAGAGCTGCAGGCGCAATTGCAAGGGGAAGAGCCTAATGAACAGCAGGTCTTACCGTTATTACAGGAAGTCATTTTGCAAGCAACGGAAAAAAATGAATATATAAATAATCAAATACAGGAAAAGCAAAAAGCACGAGATCAAGTAAATCAAGAGCTTTCAAAAGCTGTCGATTTATTAAATCGATTTTCTGAAAAAGAAAAACTTCGAAAAGAAAAAGAGGCCCTTGAAGCAAAGCTGCCAGAAATGGAACTAGTGAAAGTCCAAATGAAAATGGCACACAAAGCGGCTTCACTTGAAAAGCAGGAACAATACTATTTGCGAATTGGCAAACAAGTGCAAGATGCGAAAGCCGAACTTCAAAAGTTAAGTGAGCAGTCCGAGAAGTTGCGAACTGAGCGCATTGAGAAGCAGGATTGCTATGATAAGGAAATGTTGAAGGAAAATGAAAGAGAGCAGGCAGTCCGAGCTGTTCATCAGCTTGAGCAGGTAAAAGAGGCTGTCATGACTTTTGCAAGCTTAAAAGCACAGGTTACCTTAGATGAAAAAGAGTGGCAAACTTGCAAACGACTTCGTGAAAAAACTGTTTCGGAACATCTGTCGGTCGAAGCGGAAGCTGAGAAAGTCGCTCAAGAAAAAACAGAAGCGGAAAAAGCGGCTGTTCTTTATCGTGATCAGGAAATTGAAGCAGAAAGAAACCATTCATCATTATCTAAAATTAAAAAGCTTCAAGAAGTTCTTTATGAAATCCAGAATACGAAACGGGTGCTGGATGAAAAGAATAATCGGTTCCAGGAGTTACAAAGAATACAAATTCAGGAGAAGGAAAAACTGGAAACCCTGAATCGAAACTGGCGATCTGGCCAAGCAGGTATGCTTGCTTCCATGCTGCACTCTGGAGAAAATTGTCCTGTGTGCGGTTCACAAAGTCATCCAAAACCAGCGCAGATGCATGAGCATATGCCGACGGATTTGGAACTGAAAGAGCAAGAAAACAAGCTGAAAACGGCGGAACAACAAAAAAGCCAAGCGGAAAGTGAATATTATCAAGCGAAATCCAAATATGACGCATTGTTAGAGTCTTCACAAGAAAAGCTGAGCGACTTACAAAATGATATGCCGGAGTTTAGGAATGAAGATATTAACGAGCATTTGCTGCAGTTTGTACAAAAAGGAAAAGTGCTGCAAGAACAGCTAAAAGAATTGATGCGGAAAAAGTCAGTATTAAATGATCTGGAAAAAAGGTTGCTGGATTTAAGAGAGAAAGCATCCGAGCTAAAGGAAAATCTGATCTCTTTAGAGAGAAAAGAGGACCAAGGGAAAACCAGGTATATTGAAAACTCTACAAAACTAACAGGATTAACCGATTCCCTGCCAGACGGAATACGGACAGAGGAAGAATATAATGCAGCTTATCTAATGGCTGTAAATACAAAGAAACGCTTACAATCGGCCTTGGAAGATGCGCAAAAAAACCTTCAACTGGTGAAGGAAAGAGAATCGGCCATCAGTGCGAAAAAAGAATCCCTAAGTAGAAATATCGAGGCTTTAAATACAGAATTGAAAGAGGAGCGGGAAAAGTTAATTGCGGATATGACCAATCAAGGTTTTTCCAATTATAAAGAATATACGGCAGCAAAAATATCGGAAGCAGCTCTTGGAAATTTGGAGGACCAAGTTCAGCAGTATAATCAAAATTGGCAAAGTGTTTTAAGTCTGTTTCATGATTTGGAAATGAAATTAAAAGATGTGACCAAACCGGATCTTGAAGGATTGAAAAAGACTTTCGATTTCATAGATGAAGAATTGGAGTCGTTACGCCAAAAACAGAATGAGTTGCAGGCTGAAAAACGGACTAACGAAGAAATCCAAAGGAAATTGGCGCAAATTAGGGAAGAACAGAAAAGTTTGGATGAAAGGTACAGTATCGTCGGTCATCTGTCTGAGATTTCCAAAGGTCAAAACTCCTTCAAAATAACTTTTGAACGTTATGTACTTGCAGCCTTTTTAGATGATATCTTAAAAGAAGCCAATTCAAGGCTGCTGAAAATGACAAGCGGAAGATATCAGTTATTGCGAAAGCTTGATCCTACACGAAGGAATATCCAGAGCGGTCTGGAGTTATCTGTGTATGATCAATATACAGGACAAGAGAGGCATGTCAAAACCCTTTCGGGAGGAGAGAGCTTTAAGGCTTCCCTTGCACTTGCCTTGGGTCTTGCGGGTGTTGTCCAGCAGAATGCTGGCGGAATTTCACTTGAAACGATGTTCATCGATGAAGGTTTCGGTACGCTCGACCCTGAATCTCTTGATCATGCAATTGAAGCATTAATGGATATACAAAGCACCGGGAGATTGGTCGGGATAATATCCCATGTCCCGGAATTGAAAGAAAGAATCGATGCCCAGCTTCAAGTCATTTCGACACAAAAAGGAAGTCGGACGTCCTTTTATTTTGCTGGTTAATCAAGAAAAAAGAATGGCTAAAGGGAGGTTCCCCTTAGCCATTCTTTTTATTTTTAATGAACGGACTACTCAATGTTAATATCTTCAGCTGTTTTTCCGGGGGAAAACTTATGGATGCGAATCACCAAAATCGGATTCGAGAATTCAGCGGTAATTCTGCGTGAGCAAATCGAAAAGGGGAAAGGGATTTTTCTCTGTGTGGGTAGCTTATCTTCTTTTTTTTCAAGAAATGGCTTATGAGTATCGTCAACGATGATCGATAGCTCATTATCACTTAGGCATACTTTAATATCTTTCACATCATGATCTTCCAAAACCGCTTCCACCATATACTCATCGTCACTTTCGTATATATCAATTGAAAAAAGTTGATGATCCAACGCACAAGTTTCCGGATCCAGAAAAAAACTTTTTACCCATTCATCAAACTTTTCAACCTCAGTCATTTGCGATCCATGTTGATTGTCTTGCATGTTGATACCCCCGGTTTTCCTTTGAGGTATTATATGATGGAGCATGAAGAATGGTGATTGAAAAAGTGAAATTGAAGATAATAAAAGATTCCGGGAAATTGGTTCGAAAAATGTAAAAAGCAATCAATGCAAAGGGACGATGTGTATTCGGGTATTAAAAAGCATAACAAGTTATAAAAGAAAGGGTCATAAGGCCTTCTAAAAGAGTGGATTTTTTAGAAGGATTTTAACTTTATAAGTACAAATTAGGCTTATAAAGCATGTAACTTCTTAAACTAAAGGCTATCTCAATTCATCCCAATATAAAAAGACATACTCTGGTTCATGCTCTTTTTTTAACTCATCAACACTTGGTATTATTTCTAAAGTTTTCTTTTTATTCGTACGTAAAGTATTACTAGCGTTCTGTTTTAAACCCTTTTCATCCATGATATACACTCTCCTTTTTAGCATAGTTTGTGTCCTGCCGCTCTTCTTATTCTTGTTTTTGCAAGGAATGTAATCATTCATTAACAAGATGGTTTCAAGATGAAAATGTTATTAGAGATTTATTTTACGGATTAAATGTTGACACTAAAGAAAAATAGCAGTATGATAATAAAGTCGCCTAATTAATGAGCGATTTTAAAAAAAGAAATACTTCGTAGAAGTTGACAACTATTCAACGTTATGTTAAGATGAATTAGTTGAAAAAAACCTACAACAAATTGCTCTTTGAAAACTGAACAAAACAAAGCGCCAACGTTAAATTTTAAGTGAGCACACACTATCAAAAAAGCAAATGAGCAAGTCAAACATTTCTTCGGAGAGTTTGATCCTGGCTCAGGACGAACGCTGGCGGCGTGCCT
>NZ_JBHZPD010000008.1:88932-278029 GCF_042787955.1 Peribacillus sp. YIM B13477 | reverse complement strand
CATACTTTCTGACCTCACCAATGTGGTTATCTACTGAGGCAACAACTGACACTTCATTGTCAGTACTATTAAGTATACTTCCTTCATCGATAACTTTACTTTTCAATTTTCCCACCCCATATCCAACCGAACCATAATCAGCTGCATTCGTTACTTCACGTTCTTTTTCAATAACATCGATATTAGAAGTGGTTAATTCTTTAGGTGGAGATAAGAATAAAACCAGTAAAAACCCCAAGCAATACCAAAATAGATAGCGCAGATATGTAGTATTTTTTCATAAACCAATCTTCTTCTAATTAAAAGAGATATGCAATGAGCATATCTCTTCATTATTTTTCTATTACCAATTACCAATAGGCCTCTGTTTGACCATTAACAGTTTTATACCCTTTTAAGTTTAAAAGTATGAGTCCCAATAGCAAAATCATTCCTGAAGCATGTTCAACCGTTCAATGTTTAATCTCCAATATAGTCCGCCTTTGTAGAACTTGCCGATTTAGTTTTGATTAAAGAACCATCACCATTAAAGGTTTTAGCTCGTGCGTAAATATAGTCCTGTATCTTATCAGAAGATGATTTAGCGACTGCATAATTAGTCGATAAAATTGGGTTGTATGTACTTAAACTCATACGAACTTTCTTCTTTGCTAGGATGGTACTACCTGTACCATCTGGTTCTTGAGTAAATGATGTTTCTTGTGAATTTACCAGACCTTCAGTTTCAGCTGCACTTGCCCCCGTAGCCGAACCTAGTATTGATAAACCTCATGCTGTAATAATGACCTTTTCAACTTCAATATAATAGCCTCCCCTTCGTTCGATATTTTACTATATAAGTAAATAAAAGTAATTATATCAATGGTTAAATTTAGTAAAATAACATTTTTGGATACAAATTAATCCTTTAATGCATAAGGCAAACAGACAAGGAATTGAAGTTAATCAGAATCAGATGTGGAGAGACTAAGTTGCTCACCACACATAATAAACCAAATAAATACGCTAACCATGTAATCTCCTCTTATACTCGTTATTTACAACATAAGTTTTAAATAAGATAAGCCTTTAAATTTATGAAACAACTCACCACCCCGTACCTCCCTCATAATCTGTAACTAGGCACATTTATGAGGGGGACGGATCTTGGAGATGGAATTAACGGCACTCCATTGGATTTATGTTGTATTTATTGCATTGATAATCGGGTTTATGGTAAAACGTCGTGATACTACCCTCATCTGCATAATTGGCATTTTCCTTTTGGCCTTAGTGGCTACAGGCAGTTTAGCCTCTTCCATAAGCGGGATATTCAACAGCTTCATTTTCGCAATCACGGAATTAATGTCCACGATATTAATCATTTCCATCATCGTTGCCATGAGTACGGTTTTGACGAAGTCGGGCATTAATGATGTCATGATTGCACCATTTGCGAAATTCATTAAGAACCCTACACTCGCCTTTTGGGTAATTGGAATCGTCATGATGGTGATATCCTGGTTTTTCTGGCCATCACCTGCCGTTGCCTTACTTGGTGCAGTCCTGCTCCCAGTTGCCTTACGGGCTGGTTTACCTGCACTCGGCGTGGCGATGGCGATGAACCTTTTTGGTCATGGAATCGCATTATCAGGGGATTTCATCATTCAGGCTGCCCCTAAACTTACGGGCGATGCGGCTTCCATACCAGTCGGTGATGTCATCGCTGCGAGCATACCCCTTGTCATTACAATGGGGGTTGTCACCACCCTCTCCGCCTTTATCCTTTTAAAGCGGGATATGAAGCTTGGAAGAATCAAGGCGGATAATGAGGGATTTGTCCAAGATCAAACAATGAGTGAAAATCTGCTTACACTGGCACAAAAGAAGTTTTTTGCCGTCTTCATTCCGATCGCCTTTCTGTTGGATGTTGTGGCATTGTCGATTTTGAAGTTGCAAGGCGGAGATGCCACGGCGTTGGTTGGCGGTACAGCGGTTTTCATTTTGCTGATTTTATCCCTTGTCGCACATAAACAGCAAGGGCTTGAAAAATCAACGGGCTATTTGATTCAGGGTTTTCAATTTGGCTTCAAAGTATTCGGACCCGTCATTCCGATCGCCGCATTCTTCTATTTAGGTGATTCTGGATTCAATCAGATCATCGGTGACTACTTACCGAAAACATCCCTCGGCATCGTCAATGACCTCGGTGCCGCATTGGCGGCCTCCGTTCCTTTAACGAAAGAAATAGCCGCCGTCACATTAACCGGCATTGGTGCCATCACTGGCTTGGATGGATCGGGCTTCTCAGGCATTTCTTTAGCGGGATCTGTCGCCAAACTTTTTGGCACGGCCATCGGAGGCGGAACCGCCACCTTGACTGCACTCGGGCAAATAACAGCGATTTGGGTTGGCGGAGGTACCCTCATTCCATGGGCACTGATCCCGGCAGCTGCCATTTGTAATGTCAGTCCCTTTGAACTTGCCCGCCGGAATCTGCTTCCGGTAACCATTGGTTTAGCAGTGACTACAATAGTCGCGATGTTTCTCATTTAATCGATTTGTGTGGACCCTAAAACACGGAACGGATCTTCATTTCCGTTCCATTTTTAAAAGAAGGTTCGATTGGTTTTTACTTTATAAGGATGGACCCTCATTGATTGAAGAAATTAGCACATTCCTGCCGAATAACTGGCTAGCTGGGACCCCACAGGCGCTTCCGTCGAGGAGGCTTAGCAGACTTGTCGGCGTATGGGAGTGGATTTCTGAAAGCAACTGGAACTTTATAAATTTGTCTACAGTAAAAAGGACTGAAATAAATCAGTCCTTTTTGAGATGAAGATTGGGTTTCATTGGTATCCAAACGGATGCTTACATTAAGGCAAGTTTTGGTGCAAGGCAGTCAGTCAGCTATCTTAAATCAGAACTTCACAACGACTATTAAGTACATACTCTTGAATGATTTTTAAAACGATATCCTGGTTTTGCTTTATATAGAAATGATCACCCTTTAATATATGCAATCCTTCAATATGTTCAATATATTCATTCCAGCTTTCGATACTTTCCTTCGTCACGGTATCATTCGATCCCAATAGCAAAACGGCTTTGTTTCCCACCTTTTTCTCGCGTTTTTTTTCATGGTGGTAGTTGGCTAATACATTCAAGTCCGACTGGATTATCGGAAGGAATATATTCATGAAATCTTCCGTTTCCAGGAGTTCCTTGTTTGTTCCCCCGATTTTTTCAAGCGATTGTTTTAAATGTTTTGTATTAGAGCAATCGATTTGATCTACTTTATATTTTGGGGACGACTTACTTGAAATGAATAAATGTTCAACTTTATTATCATCTCTCTCTTCTAATTTTGCCGCAATTTCATAGGCTACGATCGCACCCATGCTATGTCCAAACAAAGAGATGTTTTCCAGTGAATTCATTTGATGTTTCGTTTCCATTTCCTTCAATAGTATATCCGTCAAATCCGTCATATGTTCACATAGAGGTTCACTATATTTACTGCCATGTCCAGGGTATTCCAGCGGGATTACCTCTATCACATCATCATCAAATTTCCATTCTCTATAAAAAGATGCACTTCCCCCAGCATAAGGGAAACAAAAAAGTGTTTTCTTCAGTCCTTCCATCCCCCTACTACTATGATCAATTATTTCAACATGTACTTCATAAAGCTTTCAACATACCTTGAATCGATTTCCGGCATTTTCATTGATAGTAGTTCCATTTCCTTCTTGGTTTTTCCTTGCAGGATTTCCGACTCTTTTAATTTAGTTGATTCATCTATTAACTGGGACAAAGCACTTAATGAATGAATCTCGTTAGATTGTGTCTTTTCTTTTAAAGATTGTAACCACTCTTCCAAATCCATATTGGAGTAAGGT
The DNA here is from genome assembly GCF_042787955.1 of Peribacillus sp. YIM B13477. NCBI lineage: Bacteria > Bacillati > Bacillota > Bacilli > Caryophanales > Bacillaceae > Peribacillus > Peribacillus sp. YIM B13477. Next base: position 274,148 of record NZ_JBHZPD010000008.1, on the reverse strand, counting down.
ATTTCATTCTTTTCGAAGAAGGAGGTCACGAATTCACTTGAAACCCTCTGATCATTGAACATATGATAGATCCCGAGCTTCTGATTCTCTTTCAATCTTGATATTTTGTAAATAAACTCACTTACAAAATCGACTGGCATCAATTCAAAATGAATTTCCTCTTTAAATGGCAATATCCTTTGTTCAATAAATGATTCAAAAACCTTGTACAACATATCCTTCTCGTTCCAAACCCCATTTGAATTAGATGAAATCCTGCCTAACCGGAAAATATCGATTGTCAGTCCGAGTTCCCTTGCTTGAAGAAGCAATTTCTCGGCAACCCATTTGGACTGGCTGTATCCGATCATTAAATCGGGGGAATAAACCAATTCGTCTTCCTCGTCCCATTTCCTTTCTCCGGTCAAGACAGAAAGCGTTGATGCATAATAAATGTTTTTCCGATTGCATGATGAAGCAAACTTAATGACTTCCACTACACCATCCACATTCGATATTTTTGATTTGCTATACGGCTCGAAGAAATTCGTTTCAGCACCGACATGATACACATGAGAAACATCATTGCTTAATTTCTCATATGTCACATCATCCAGACCGAAATGATGTTTACTAAGATCCCCTTCAATGACAACGATTCGACTTACGAATTCATCCTGCCAAAGACCATATTTCATTAAAGTATCTTTCAATCTATTTCTCGAAGGAAATCTAACCAAACAATAGATTTTGACATCTTCCAATTCCAGTAATAATTTGTTTAATAGGTGTGCTCCCAAAAAACCTGTTCCACCTGTAATCATCATATTTTTTTCAATTTGAACGGGTTTAGCGGATATTTCCCTTATTTTCTCCATCAATTCTCGATCGAGCACGGAATCCTTCTCCATCACTGCTTCCATGCTGCAAGAATAATCGACTTCAAGTGCTTCAACGAATTTATTCACTGTATTATTTTCCAATAAGATTTGTAAAGTGGCTTCAGGAAGTACCGTTTCCTTCATTACATAGACCAGTTTGGTAGCTAAAATGGAATGGCCTCCATGTTCAAAGAAGTTGTCGTCCATTCCTAGACTTTGATTTCCTAATACATTTCTCCAAATCTCCAATACTTCTTTTTTCTTTCCAGTTTCCTGATTGGCTAAGGAAGTTTTATTTTGCCCGATCTCCATTTCCAATAATTTCTCTTTATCGACTTTACCGTTGGCATTAAGCGGGAAATCATCCACTCTGACAAAAAAGTGGGGAATCATATATTTCGGCAATTCATTGTTCAGATAATCTTTAATATCCTTTTCAGCGTTTTCCGCTTTTTCATCTTCATGTTTGTAATAAGCGATCACATAATTTTCATCATTGATGTTTTTAACTGCAACGACTGAACTTTCAATCTTCATGTATTGATCAAGCTTGTCTTGAATTTCATTCAGTTCAATTCTAAAACCGCGAATTTTCACTTGACTGTCTTTCCGACCTTTATACAGGATCTCACCATTTCGTAACCGGATGCCATGATCACCTGTTTTATACCACTTCGTCTGATTCAAATCATCCTTGATCAACGCTTGATCCGTTAATTGCGGCTGATTTAAATAGCCTCTCATGACCCCTTGACCGCCAATGTAGATTTCGCCTATTTCCCCATCTGCTACCTCGACTAGTCCTTCAGATAGAATCTTGATTTCTACATTGCTCAATGGTTTTCCAATGGGAATAACATCTGCATCTTTTTCTTCGACCTCATGACATATGGCAAAAGTGGTGCATTCAGTTGGTCCATACCCATTAATCAAGGAGAAGTGACCGATTGTTTGCTTCAATCTCCTCACATGGGAAACCGAGATTTTATCTCCGCCAACCACAATTTTCTTTAATCCTTCAAAAATCATAGGATCCTCATCTACCATTGCATTGAAAAGACCTGTCGTAAAAAAAGCTACATCCACCTTTCCAATGGATATCGCTTCTTTCCAATCATCAAAAGAAGTGAACTCATTCGGCATCAGGAATAAAGTCGCTCCATTCAATAAAGCTCCCCATATCTCAAAGGTTGCGGCGTCAAAGCATGGGTTGGAAAATTGGGCCACTCTATTATTTTCATTAATTTCTAGTATTTCAGAGTTCAATACTAAATTGACTACACTTTTATGCTCTATCATTACACCTTTTGGCTTTCCAGTCGTACCTGATGTATAGATGACATATGCGAGACCATTCTCCGAGGAACGGTTAACGGGAATATGCCCGTCCCTGCTTAGTTCATTCATCTCAAATGGAATTGGTTCAATATCCAATTCCATTAGCTTCCCTTCTTGACCATTAAACGATAAGAAGAACTTCATATCCGTATCTGCAAGCATATATTCCAATCTTTTTAATGGGTAATTTTCGTCGATTGGAACATAGCAACAGCCTGACTTTATTATGGCAAGCATCCCTATGATCAGTTCAATGGACCTTTTGCTTGGAATGCCGATCATTGTTTCTTCTTGAATCCCCAGATCAATGATCCTTTTGGCAAGCTTATCTGAAAGCATGTCTAGTTCTTTATAAGTAATTTGACGTTCATTTTCGCAAAGTGCCGCTTTTGATTGATTATCCTCCACGATTTTTTTAAAAGCTTCAGTTATTGACATCAATTTATTCGTCGTCATCGATTTACTTATCATCGGGCCCCAACTTTCAAGTGATTTATTAATTTCTTAATAGATGGCAGTGTTTCATTTTCTGTTAGTTTTAAGAATATTTCCTGCATGGAATCCATAAAACGTAAAATTTCATTTTCGGAGAATTTACTGTCTTTATAAATGATCTTATAATGCAGCTTGGTTTGCACTACAGCCGCAGAGAACGTAAGATCAAAATTGGTCGATTCACTTCCGACTGAATTTTCGATCATGATTCGCGAATCCTCTGCCGATTCTGTGCTCGGATAATTTTCGAATACAAATATATGTTGGAATAATTCCTTATCCCAAGGAATTTCAGCGTATCGCTTTATATCCGTAAGTGCACTGAACTCATACTCTCTCATTTGTAATTGCTTGTTTTGAATCGCAGTAAGATAGGATTGCAAATCATCATCCCAATCGATTTTCAACGAGAATGGCAGAGTATTGATCAATAAGCCTACAGCTGTTTCAATATGCGGAATGCTGAGGTTCCTTCCCGAGCTTGTCACTCCATAGCATACTGAGTCGCTCTCACTTAGGCACGATAGAACGATGCTCCAAACTCCTTGAACAACGGTATTGATCGTCTTTCTATGCCGCTTGGATAATTCTATTAATCTATCGGTAAGCTCTTCAGGCAGGCTATATTCAATAACTTTATCCGCTGTAAAAGCTTCCTTATCCGTTTTCTTACCTATTAGTGCTTTTACTTGTTCAAAATCCCTTAATTCTTCATTCCAAAAAGCTGCTTCATCCTGTTTATTCATATTCCTGACATGATTCATGACTTGCTTATAGGCAATCTTATGTTCATCACTGTCTTTTACCATATTGGATGGGTTTCGATAATTATCCAAAAAATGATTAATGACGATTTGCAGGCTCCAGCCATCCATTAAAGCATGATGATGTGTCCATATGAATTTATAGCGATGATCCGATAGCTGAATCAAGGTGATGTTCATGAGCGGACCATTCTCTAAATCCATTTGTCTGTTTTTGCTATGCTCTAAAAGATTTTCTATCTTGGATGCCGATTCGTCCTCACTAAACGTCGTTAGATCCACATGATTAAACACATAATAAATGTCATTTAGTATGATTTGGTAACGGTCCCCCAATTGATTGCGCCTGAAAACGGATCTAAGAACGTCGTATTTTCTACAGGTTTCATTCCATGCTTCTTCCAATTTGTCCAAGTCCAGATCACCTAATAAATCAATGGATAGCTGTGAAATATATTCAGGACTTTGAGTTACTTCACTATGGAATAACATGCCTTCTTGAAGTGATGTCACTGGGTAAATCTCTTCAATGTTATTAAACTTATTAATGAAATGGGTAATCGTACTTCCATCGACTATCTTCTCAGCTTGAAAATCCGTTTCGACAATGGAGTCATTCAAATCTGCGCTTCCACTTAAAATATTGTTTAAGTGTACTTCAACTTCTTTACATATCATTTGGTAGTTTTCATTGTTGCTATCGCCAATAATATTCAGCATGAGCCTATTGTTTACGATGCTGGCGACAAAATTGAGCTTATATGGAAATGTATAGTTCAAATCGATATTGCTGCTATTGGTTTGTTCCATATCACCAGTGTTATTAAATTGACCTAGATAGTTGTAACTCACAAGGCTGTCTGGATAGTTATGATTCCTAGTGGAAATATACTTTAGGATTCCAAAGTCAAACCCTTTGTTTGGCACACTTCTTAATCTGTTTTTTGTATTTCTCAAGGTTGAGCCCAAAGACGGCATTCCTTTAATCCTTACTGGATAAATAGAGGTGAACCACCCTACTGTCCTTGATAGATCAATATCATCTTCAATATCCTCTCTGCCATGACCTTCTAAATCGAGCCAAAATTCATCAATTCCCATTATTTTGGAAACTGAATGGGCAATAACGGATAATAAAACCTCATCAATCGTCGTTTTATGTTTTCTTAAAGTGTTTTTAATGAGGTTTTGTGTTTGGTCCTCATCCACCTGTATTTTGTACATGTTTTCAAAATCACATGTTTCTCCTAAGCTATGCGTCAGCGGAGAAACTGGAATATTCATTTCCTTTTCCCAATATTGAACGGCATCTTCCGGTAGGCCAGTGTTCTGATACTCGTTCAGTTTCTCGGACCATTGTTTATAAGAAGTCGTTTTTAAAGGCAGTGATGGTTCTTGTCCATTCTTTATCTGTTGATAGCATCTTTCGAAATGATCAAGAAGTATCCTCCACGAAACACCATCAACCACAAGGTGATGAATCACCCAAAAAATCCTTACGTTCTTTTGATCCCTGAATAGAAGGAACTTCATCATGGGGCCATTGTGTATGTTTAAACTTTGTTGGGCGTTTTCTTCCAGCTCCTTAATTACTTTCAGACTATTTTCATCTTTAAAACTGGAAACTTGATACTCATGAAAACCGCATGCCGTATCAGCATTTGATATATTGCCAATATAAGAATCACCATGTCTTTCAAAGAATGTCCTTAATATGTCGTGCTGATCAATTAATTTCATGATGATTTGTTTATATTGTTCGGTCGCCAATGCATGATCCTTCATCAAAACTACTGACTGATTCCAATGATGGATATTGTCATGATTTTCATTAAAAAACCAAGATTGAATAGGCGTCAACGGTACATAACCTGATATTTTTTCTTGGACCACTTGTTTTTGTTCCAGCTCATTTACGACATTCCCTAGCTCACGGACCGTTTGGTATTCAAATATATCCTTAGGCGTTATAAATAGATCTTTTTCTTTTGCAGCCGAGCATATTTGAATGCTGATGATTGAATCACCGCCACATTCAAAGAAGTTATCTTCCGGTCCTATAGCGGGATCGTTTAATACATCTCTCCATATTGTCAGAAGCTCTGTTTCAGTTTTGGACAGCTCTTGCACATCCGGCACTTTTTTATTCCTCTCATCCAACTGTTCCGTCCATTTCGGCAGGGATTTCCGATCAACTTTTCCATTCGGCGTCAAAGGGAATTTATCCAGTTGCATAAAATGAGCAGGAATCATGAAAGCAGGCAGTGTTTCTTTCAGTCTTCTTCTGATTGAATCCACCGAAACCTCATCATTCACCGTATAATAAGCAATTAGCCTTTTATTCTCAAATCCATCTTCCATTGCCGTTACATAACTATCTTTGATTTCTGCTAGTTTTCGTAATGAAACATTAACCTCCGATAGTTCAACACGGTATCCTCTTATTTTCACTTGGTCGTCCGCTCTGCCTATATAAACTAATTCCCCAGCTTTGTTATGCTTAACTAAATCCCCGGTTCTGTATACTTTTTCAGCAGGGTTGAATGGATTGGATATGAATCTTTCATTTGTCAGGCTCTCATTATTCAGATATCCCCTCGCTAACCCAATTCCTCCGACATAAAGTTCACCAACAGCTCCTGCCGGCACTAGTTTCCGGTTTTCATCCAGCACAAGTGCAACCGTGTTAGTCAGTGGCTTCCCAATTGAAACAACGAATTCATCTGTAGCATCCTCATTCGGGGGAAACATTTTAAAACTTGTACAGACCGAATATTCAGTAGGCCCGTAGCCATTGAAAAACGATATATGCTTAAACTTCGAAACGAGCTCGACTGGACATTCAGAACCTGCAGATCCCAACACTTTAAGCGTGCTCAATTCATTGATTGGCAGTTCCTTCAACACAGCAGGCGGTAAAATGATATGAGAAATTCCTTCACGCTTAATTTGTTCAACAAGTTTACTCATGTCAAATTGATTTTCTTTATCTACGCTTATATGCAGCTCGGCACCGAACAATAGTGTGCTGAAAATCTCTATGACGGATGAATCAAAATTAAAAGTAGCGAATTGCAGCACTTTAGCTGATGTATCTAAACACATCATTTTATTTTGATTATGAACCAAGTTAATGATTCCCCTATGTTCCAACATGACTCCTTTTGGCCTGCCTGTCGTTCCAGAGGTATAAATGACATAGGCTAAGTCCCGCTGATCTGCAATGTGAAGATTCTCTGTCATTGACAAATCCGATTCATTTTCAATATTTTCAAAATATATTATTTTGGATGGGTCAATCAAACCATTCTTTCCAAGTTCTTTGTGACTCAAGCAATAGGAAATGGACGAATCTTCAACCATATAGCTTAATCGTTCATTAGGATAATGAGGATCCAATGGAACATACGCAGCACCTGCTTTAATTACTGCCAACATCCCCGTCACCATATCAATTGATCGATTCACATAAATTCCGACTCTTTCTTCTTTAGAAATCCCTTTGCTTAGTAAATAGTGAGAAAGCCGATTGCTCTTTTCATTCAATTCGCGATATGTAATGGTTTCGGAACCATCAACAATGGCTACCTTATCAGGAAATCGCTCGACAATTTTATGGAAGGCTTGTGGGATTGTGTCATTGATCCCCTCAAAGCGAATGGTTTCTCCCTGCCATTCTTCCAATAATAATTTCTCCTGCTGCTTACTCACGACGGATACCTTGTCAATGGATTGTTCAGGCCGATAAGTAATCTTCCTGATCCACTCCAGGAAATTTTCAGCTAATGATTGAATGGTCTGTTCATTGAAGATCCCTGAATTATACTCGAAGGCGAATAATAGCTTATCTTCATATTCTTCTGCAGCTAAACTCAAATCGAATTTTGCTGCCTTTGACTTTATTACTTCAGGCGTTATCTTTATGTATTCACTTTCCAATGCAGATTTGGCATTATTTTGTAAAATGAAGACGGTTTGAAATAAAGAAGTGCTGGCTAAATTTCTTTCAGGGTTAATGACTTCAACGATTTTCTCCAATGTCATTTGCTGATGATCATAGATGTCGATGATATGGCCTGTATTTCTTTGAAGTATCTCTTCAAATGTTTCTTCATGTCCCAGCTTTAATCTAAAGGGCAGTGTATTGACAAAATAACCTATCGATTTTTCTGTCCCTTCAATCATTCTATTCGCCAAAGGACTTCCAACGATGATATCGTTTTGACCTGTATATTTTGCCAGGAAAGACTGGTACATCGTTAGCAGTGTCATGAATAATGTAGAGTTTTTTTCCAGGGACATCCGCTTTAAACCCTGAAGCTCTTCCCTCGTTAGTTCCACTATAAAACTACTGCCATCGTTGCGATTTTCTTTTGAACGTATCTTATCTAAAGGAAGCTCCAATTTAGGTAATTCCCCAGCTAAGTTTGTTTCCCAAAATTGCGATTCTTCTTTCATGTTATTTTCCAACCATTTTTTCTGCTCTAATGCAAAATCCTTATATTGTTTAAAGTCTTTTCCAAGGATAAGTTCCTTTTCATTCACTTCACTGTCATAAAACGATAACCATTCATCTAAAAATATACTCACTGACCATCCGTCAAAAATGAAATGGTGGAGATTCACAAATAAAACAAAATCCTTTTCACTCAATTTAACAAGTTTCGCTGTCAGGAGTGGACCTTTTTCAACTTCAAAGATTTCCGATTGGACATCGTCTTCAATTTGCAGCATACGAGTCGTTTGCTGTTCGGGCTTTAACGCAGAGAGATCGATTTCATCTATTTTAATGTATAAATCTTCCCTGATTTCCTGATAGCCTTTACCAGCGTTTTCACGGACGGTGGTCCTCAAAATCTCATGTCTAGTAACGACATGATTTAAGGCTTTTTCCAGCATTGGAGTATCAACTGTTCCAGTCATTTTATATTTCTGAGGGATATTATAATTGGCTGTCTTACCGTTGAGTTTTTCGTTGAACCATAAAGCCTCTTGGTTACTGGATAAAACATGATTTTCTTGTTGCACTTCTATGTGCTCCATGTCATGATCTGAAATTTCATTAATGATGAAGTCCGTCAACGAATCGATTGTTGAATTTTGAAAAATATTTTTCAAAGTTAGAATTTGATTGTATTCTTTGTTTAATTTCGTTAATAATTTCATGGCTAAAATCGAGTGTCCGCCCATTTCAAAGAAATCGGCATCTCTATCGATTTGACTTGTTGATAAGACTTCCAAAAATGTCTTTTCCACAAAAGATGATACGACCTGCGTTTCATTTCTTGGAGGTGTACTCATTTCCGGAAAGATCTTATGATTTAGCATTTTCAATGTAGGATTTTCAAACAAATCAGCTAATTTCATATTCGCATCAAGTCTTTTATTTATTTTAGACACCATTTTCATGGCTGTTATCGAATGCCCGCCCAATTGAAAGAAATCATCATTAATATCGCTGTTCAAGAAAAACTCTTGCCAAATTTCTTTAAGTCCTTGATTAACGGATGTGGATGTAATCGAATGGGCATCCGTTGCTGCTTGATCGTCTATACTCACATTATTGTTTAGTTTTGAAAAGTCAATATCCACATATATTTCATCAATTTGCTGAGCTTCAGTAATTTGATGGGCAATCTGCATGAAGGCTGATTGGATATCACATACTAGCGAACGCTGTAAGAAGCAGGTATTAAAGTACAATTTGCATGTAATCGTTTCTTTACTATCCTGGGCTTGTAACGATAACGGAAAGCTATGTGACTCTTTTCCTCCTTCAACCTCCCAGTTAATGCTAAAGCCTTCATCTTTCGCTTCCGGATAATTTTCATAAACAAATAAAGTTTCGAAAATCGGATCTTCCTTCTTTAATTTCGTATGCCTTTTGATATCCACTAAAGAAATTTGGGAGTAATCCAGCATATTGTTCAATGTTTCCTGGAATCGTTTCAGTAAATCGGTAACGCTGTCTGTATCGTTTATTTCAGCTATCATAGGAATCGTATTAATGAGCATCCCAACGATTTCTTCCGATTTGAATAAGTTATTCGACCTGCCAGAGCTAACGATTCCAAAGACGATTCGATTTTGATTGGACATTTCCTTTAGGACGATTGACCAAATTAACTGCAGTAATACATTAAGCGTTACATGGTTTTTAGCGGCAAACTCTCTTAAAAGCTTACTTTGCGTTTTATTCAGCTCCCAGAAGAGATCATTGTCCTGCTGGTTTTCCTTCACATGTTTTAAGACGGGAAATGTGATCGTCGGCTGAACAATATCCTTTGCAAGCTCTTTCCAAAAACGATTTAAATCTTCTGCATCTGTTTTATTCATATACCGGATAAAATCTCCATATTGCTTTGGCTTTTCAATAAGTCCTTTGGAGTCTTTTCCTACAATTCGGCTGTAAATAACAAAGAGTTCATCGATGACTATGCTGGTACTCCAGCCATCCAAAATTATATGGTGATGAGTCCAAATCAAGTTAAACTGATTTTCTTCAATTTTCACTAACTGGAGTTTCATCAAATTGGAGTTATTAACATCCATCTCCTGGGATTCGGAAGTCACTCTTTTAATTTCCATTAATTGTTCATGCTCACTCAACTCTGTCATATCGATCATTTCCGGTTGATAATCCATTGTATTGAAGACAACCTGAACATTATTTTCAATATTTTTAGAGATGACCTTCATTCTTAATGCTTCATGTCGTTCTACAACCTGACTCCACGCCTCGAACAATGCATCCACTTCAAGAGCGCCCGTTATCCTGATTCGCATTTGAGAAATGTAAAGGTTCTCTGTTGAATTGTTCATTTCCAGTTCATAAAGGATTCCTTCTTGAAGCGGAGTTAATGAGTAGATATTCTGAATAGATTTCTCCAATTTTGCGCCTCCCTATTCCATTATCTTCGTGTCTTCCATACCCGCTGACCACAATCATTCTATTAAACCAGTAATCACCTTATTTGTTAGAATTCAATATATGAAACAAATCTTCCTCAGTGAGCATCGCATCCGGGAAATCACTTTCTATTAAAGAACCTTGGTCAAATTCAGTTCCCTTGATTTCCATGACAACATCACCAATAGCTTCCATTATTAGATTCATCTTTTCTTCGGCTAATTTTGAAATTATTTTTATGGTTAGTTTTCCATCCTGGATAAATGACAGGAAATGCAATTTTGGTTTATTTTCAAACTCACCAAAGTCCCTGCTATTGGATGATTCAAATTGAGAATCCAATCTTCCTAAGTAATTAAAAGTAACGTAGATATCCGGCTCCTGAATGACCCCAGGTCGTAAATACTTGATGACGCCATAATCAAAACCTTTATTCGGGATTTCCCTTATAGCATTCTTCGTGTTTTTTAAAGTATCGTCAAACGTCCCATCTGAATGCAGCAATATTGGATACATCGCAGTAAACCAGCCAACGGTCCTAGTAACATCGATTGTTTCATCCACCATTTCCCTGCCATGCCCTTCTACTTCCAACCAGAAGTTCTTCACTTCAAAAGATTGTTTCAAACCCTTTGCGATTAATGACAACAATACTTCTTCCACAGTCGCTTTTGATTGCCTTGATAATTCCTGGATCAAGAATTCAGTTTCTTCCTCACTGAATGGTTTCTCCATCGTTCTTTCTTCTTTAGCTATAAAGTCTTCCGCTATCTTAAAATCCGTTATTTCACTTTTTGTTTTTTGTTCCCAATAACGGAGTGTTTCAGGGTCCATCAACGATTCATTGTATTTCTTCAAGAAGTTTGACCAGTCTTTGAATGATGACGTTTTATGAGCAAGCCTTCCTGTTTGATTGTTTAATGCCAGATCATGGAGAGTATTGAAATCCTCAAGTAAGATCCTCCAGGAAACAGCATCAATCAATAAATGGTGGATTACCCAAAAGAAGCGATACTTGTTCGGCTGTTCTTTTAAAACAAGCATTTTCATGATCGGTCCATTACTTATGTCCAATGAACCTTGAGCCTTACTTTCCCATTCATCTCTCACCCTTATTCGCGTTTCCTCATCCAAATGATGTATATCCTTATAGACTAACTCCCATGTTTTGTGTTCGGAGTCTATATTCCCGATATATTTATCGTCACGTTTTTCAAATAGGGTTAACAATCCATCATGATGTTCCACGATATGTGATAGGATTTTTTCAATGTCCTCCATTTGAGCACAGGAATCTTTACTAAAAACAATGGACTGGTTCCAATGATTGATGGAAGCAGTGTGCTCCGCAAAGAACCATTCTTGGATGGGGGTCAGTTCCACATTCCCTCTAGTGGCTATAGGTTGAATCATGACCTTGTTTTCAGTTTTCGCTATCGCTGCCAGCTCTGCTACCGTTTGATTTTCAAAAATTGATTTTGGACTGATGATTATACTTTCCTGCCTTGCTAGTGAACATATTTGAATGCTCTGAATGGAATCGCCGCCAAGTTCAAAAAAGTTATCCCGGATACTGATGTCATCCAATCCTAAGACACTTTTGAATATTTGAAGAAGCACTTTCTCATTGAATGTCTCAGGTTCTTCCAATGTATTGCTTCGGGTTACGGGTACCGGAAGAAGTGCTGAATCAATTTTCCCATTTGCATTTAACGGAAATTTGTCCACTTGCATAAAGAATGAGGGAATCATGTAACTTGGTAATCTCTCTTTTAAAAATGCTTTTAAGTGATCGTAATCAATTTGTTGTTTGGATGTGAAATAAGCGATTATTTGTTTATTTAAGTTTGGCTGATCCTGAACCTTAATGAATGAGTCACTTACTTGCGGATAAGCATTGAGGTTGACCGAAATCTCATCAACTTCAACACGGAAACCTCTGATTTTCACTTGATTATCTTTACGCCCCAGAAAAATCAATTCGCCATCGCTCGTGAATTTTGCAAGGTCACCGCTGCGATACAAACGCTTACCAGCTTTAAAAGGATGTTCAATGAACTTTTCTTTTGTTAACTCATCATTATTCACATATCCAACGGCTAATCCTTCACCACCAATATATATTTCCCCTGCCGCACCTATCGGGACGAGTCTTTGCTCTGGACTTAATAAATAAACGTCAGTATTCAGGATGGGTTTGCCTATCGAGACTTTATTATTGGTAGTCTCATCGTTTTCATACGCTTTGAACATCTCAAACGTCGTCCATACTGAATATTCCGTTGGACCGTAGGCATTATAAAAGTTTATATTTTGATAGCGTTCCAGCAAGGCTATTGGACATTCAGACCCGGCTGAACCGACGAATTTCACATGGGATCCCTCTATATCGAGCTCTTGTAATACTGCAGGCGGCAATACTAGATGCGTTAATTTTTCACTTTTGATTTGATTTTCCAACGCAAATAAATCAAACATTTCCTCCTTATTATTCCCGATATGCAGCTCTGCACCATTTAATAAGCTTCCAAAAATCTCATATATAGAAGCGTCAAAATTAAAAGTGGCAAATTGTAATACCTTTGAGGTCTCATCAAGTTGTAAGTACTTGTTTTGGCTTATTATTAAATTCACTACGCCTCTATGGGGTAACATGACACCTTTGGGTTTTCCTGTCGTTCCCGAAGTATAGATTATGTAAGCCAGATCGGAAGGTGCAATAGATTCGTTACAGCATTCGGTAGCTACGTAATGTACGGATTCAAGATCAATCACCTTAGCTACTTTTTTAATGGCAGGAGCCTCAACTTGATTCGTAATGCATATATCCATTTTCGAATCATTGATGATATATTCCAATCTTTCAGCTGGCAGCATAGGATCAAGCGGAACGTATGCACACCCGGCTTTAATGACTCCCAGCATGCCGATTACCATATCAATCGACCTGTTTACATGCAGGCCTACCTTATTAGAACCTTTTTCGGTATGATTTCTGACCAATTTCGCAATCACATTCGATCTATGATCTAATTCCGAATAAGTAATAGCCTGACCATTATCAGCAACGGCTAATTTGTTTGAATGCTTCTTGACGATTCTTTTGAATATGGAGGTGATCGTCTCATTTTGATGTGCATCCGAAACCTCACCTTGCCACTCAAATAACAAATGATTCATTTGATTGTCATCTAAATACTCCAAATGACAGATAGGTATATCCGCATTTCTGCAAATTTGGAATAACCATTTTTCGAAACTCATCATGAGTCTTTCAATTGTTTCCCGTCTGAAAAGTTCATCGGAATACTCGAATTCCAGGATTATGTCATGAGAACCCTTCACCTTTATAGTCAGGTCATAATTTGAATAAGGAATTTCGAATTTGTCCTGTTCAAGAGTGAAGAATGCATTGCTGAAGTTCCCATCAAAGCTTTCTTCCATTGCCAAAGCTGTTTGGAACAATGGGGAATGGCTGAGATCCCTGTCTGGATTAATGATTTCAACGATTTTTTCAAATGGAAAAGCTTGATGTTCCAATACATCCAAAATCACTTTACGATTCCGGTTCAATATTTCATGAAATGATTCTGATGGATCAACGGTCAGCATCATTGGCAGCGTATTGACAAAGCATCCAACTGTCCGGGCAAATTCTTCTTGGCCGCGGTTTGCCACGGTACTCCCGACAATGATTTGATTCTTCCCGGTATACCGACTTAAAAACACTTGATAGGCGGTCATCATGAAAGCATATAAAGTCGTACCATTCTCCTTTAAAACCCTGTCAATCCATGCACGAAGTTCATTCGTTATGGCCATTTCCAGTCTTTCGCCTGAGTAAGAAGGTGATTTTGGACGTTGAAAGTCAAATGGAAGTTCTAACGCTTCTTCCTCTTGATCTAAATAACTTTCCCAAAACCTCCTTTGGCTTGGCGTACTTTCCTTGACCCACTCCTTATGCCAGACAGCATAATCTAAATATTGCATGTCCAGAGGGGGAATATCCCCGACCCTGCCTGTTTGAATTCTTTCATAAATCTCCAATAACTCTTCGAAAAAGGTGACGAACGATACTCCATCAAAAATGATATGGTGAAAATTGCATACCAAATAATGTTTTTCTTCATCAACTCGAAATAGTTTCATATTAAATAAATGATCATTTTCCAGGTCGAAGCATCTTTCCATTTCTTCAGTAAGATGGGAGGTGACCATTATATCGCTGACTTCGGGAGCTAATCCCCGGCAGTCTTCATAGGCAATCATGTTTCGGCTTTTTTTTGATAAGAATTGAAGGATTTGATGTTCTTCTCCTTTGAAATTAGTTCGCAAAGTTTCATGGCGTTCAATCATGAAATCTAATGCCTGTTGCAGGTCATCAATGTCCACAACGCCATTTAAAATGAATTTAAATGGCATATTATAGAGCATTTTCCTTTCATCCAGGCTGTCGAACAGATACATTCGATCTTGATTATGAGAAAGCATTCCTTCACTTTTCCCACGTTTATAAGGCTTATTTACCTCGTCTTCCCTCATGTCGAGGAGCATGTCCAGAAAACTTGCCAGTTTTTCTATATTCCATTGACTTGAAATGATTTCCGGTGTTAATTGAATACCAAACTCCTGTTTTATCGAAGACAAAAACTCATCTTTTTTTTCATTTGTGCTTAGTGATTCATTCATGTCCTCTACTAGTGATAGTTTAAAAGGTTCAATAATAATTGAAATCAAGTTTAATAGCCTATCTTCCGTTTCACTGATCATCCTGTTCATAGAAAAACACCTCAATTCTTTTCCATTCAACTTAACTTATGCATATCGTCCAATTGTTTGATGAGTACTGATAGTTCCTTGATGGTGGATTGTTCGAACATCACCTTGATTGGTAATCTCACTCCCAGGTTATTCTTCACCATTTGAATAAATTGCATCGCTAAAAGGGAATTCCCCCCTAAGTCAAAGAAGTTGGAATCTGTATCTATTGTCTCTTGTTCTAAAATTTCTTTCCAAAATCCAATAAGTTTTTCCTCAATTAACCTTTCCTTCACCGCAATTGTTGTCTCCATATATTTCCCCTCATTTCACTTTTGATTTTTCCAGCATTTCACTTAAGATTTGATTAAATATAGAAAGTACGGATGACCTTAACTTTGGATTGACCGCTGCCTCATTAAATTTAATTTGAACACTTGAACCAGGGGTGATGATGATGACGATTGGATAATGGGTCGTTTCCCGTCCTTCTTTCAAACTAACATTGATTTCATCATTATTAACTAGTTTCATCGGATAGTTTTCAAAAGCATATAATGATTCAAATAGTTGGTTTTCCAAATTAGCCCACTCATAAATCTCTGATAAAGGTGTATTCTCATAGGCACTTAATTCCAAAAATTCATTTTGAACCTCATCCAGTATTTCCATGTAGCTCTTTTCGTGGCTGATATGCTTGATGAACGGCACAGTGTTGATAAATGGACCAACCATTGCCTCAATATTTTGGATAGGAATATTCCTGCCGGATGTCACTACGCCGCAGCATACATTTTCCGTACCTTTTATTTCTTTCAAAGTGGCTAGCCAAATGGTTAGAAAGAAAGTATTCATGGTAATCTTGTATTCCTGACAGAATCGTTGAATGGAATCACTTAATTCTTCATCCAATACTTTCAAATAGCTATTCTCAATGTACCCCTCGCCTTCTTGCACTCCCATTAAACTGGATCCGGAATTTCGAGCACCTTCCAACTTTCCTGCCCAATAGTCCCGCAGTTCCTTATTACTTGTATAATCTTTCATATATTCAACATACTTTTTAAATGAAGGACTCACGGATGATGATGGTGTTATTGAATGATAAGCAGCAAAAATGTCATTAATCACCATCGAGTAACTCCAGCCATCCATAATAATATGATGGAATGTCCATATTAATTGGTATTGATTTTCCGCAAGCTTAACGATCATGAAGCGATTCAGCTTATTATTCTCGATATCTATGATCTTATATTGATCAGCTAACAACTTTTCCAACTTCTCTTGATGATCGATCATTTCTTCATATTCAATCTCGGTATCCATGGAACTCATTAACAGTTGGTAGAATACCCCTTTTCTGCTTGAATACAATTTGGTTTTTAAAATGTCATGTTTCCCTGCAGTTGTCACAATGGCATTGGTTAATTTATCGACGTCCAGGAAACCTTTAATATCAAAAATGAGCTGTACTTTATACTGGCTGCTTTCACTATCAAACAAGCTATGGTACAGCATCCCTTTTTGCAAAGCCGTCAATTCATAAATATCAACAATTCTTGTTTCTTTGTGCAAGAGTTGGTTAAGTTCCTCTTCAGGCATATCCACCAATGGAAAGTCTTCCGGACGGTACATTTGTTTTTCCCTTGTTTCTTCTTCCAATGTCCGTAACAATTCCGGCATATTGTGTTGAATATATTGCTCAAAATCTTCTCTTACGAAATGTCTGTTATAGTTTATTTTTATGGTTTGCTCCTCATTCACTACAAGCAATTCGATATCGACTTCATGTTCGGTATAGGAATTATGTTGAATATCATGTTCACTAAAAAAGGTGACCTCTTTTGCAGCCCATTCATTGTTTTGGTGAAATCTACCTAGATTATTGAAACTGATGATCGGCCTATTTTGTTTCATATATGTCTCGCCGCATAATTCGGTTATGATCCCATACTCAATCCCTTTATTAGGCAGGGTCCTTAATTTTTTCTTTGTACCTTGAATCGTGTTCGAAATCGATTCTTTATTTTCTATATAAACCGGGCACATGGTAGTAAACCAGCCTACTGTCCTGGATAGATCGACACCTGCAAATAACTCTTCGCGACCATGTCCCTCCAAAGTAAAATGAATATCTTTTTTATTAAAATATTTCCCTATTAGCGCTGCGAAAATGGATAAGTATATTTCATCAATAGATGCTTTATACGTTTTTGTCATATCATTATAGATTTTGCTTGTAATCTCTTTATTCAGTTTCATTTCAAATGATTTTCCATCGTAAACATTTCCTGTTTTGACCAGGGCGTTTTCATATACCGTTTCATGTTCATTCAGCCAGTACTCTTTAATGCCTAAAGGAATGCTATTTTTATATTCATTGAGGTTATTCGCCCATTCCTTATATGATGTCGTTTTATTATCCAGTTTTAGTTCCTGATTGTTTATATCCTGAATATATAGCCGGTCAAAATCTTCGATCAAGATTCTCCAGGAAACCCCATCAACAAGTAAATGATGAATGATCCAAATGATTACATGCTCGTTTTGCCCAGTATTGATGCATACTATTTTCATTAATGGTCCGTTTGAAATGTTGATGCCCTGTTGTGCACCGATCCCGAGTCTAGCTATTTCCCGTCCCTGCTGGTCCTTATTCAGGTTTGATAGATTTACGTAATTCAAAGTCCAATTTTCAGACGGGCCGATTTGCTTTTCCACTTGCGAAAATGATTCTTCTCTATTGAACCTTGATCTGAGCCCATCATGATGTCTGACGATATGGGCCATGATTCTTTGCAGCCGTTTCTCATTCAATTGCGGGTAGCCCTTTAACGTTACAGATTGATTCCAATGATTATAATTATTTATTTGTTGAGTGAAAAACCAACTTTGAATAGGTGTAAATGGTGCCTTTCCAAAAACATCTGACTGATTTATCGTTACATCGCCCGTCAATTCCACAACCTTTGCCAGCTCTTCGATACTTTGTTTTTCAAAGATGTTTTTTGAAGTGATGAGAAGATTTTCTTTCTTGGCAAGTGAACAAATTTGAATGCTTAGGATGGAGTCTCCTCCACATTCGAAAAAGTTATCAAAGATGGTTATTTCCTGATTATTCAGTACCTCTTTCCATATCTTTAACAATTTTTGTTCCGTTCCATTCATGACACTTTTACTGTTAGTGCCTTCCGGGTTCGTTTTTGTATCCGGTAAGCTCTTAGCATCCACTTTGCCGTTAACGGTTAGCGGAAAGGACTCCATTTTAATGAAATAAGAAGGAACCATATAATGTGGAAGATGATTCTTCATATAATCCCGGATATAATTTTCTTCAAGGTCATTGTCGGAGATATAATAGGCCATGATGAATTTCTTCGATTTAGATTCATCTTTTATCGCTATGAAGCAATCCTTTATACCAGGGCATTTATTTAGAACTGCACTGACCTCCCCAAGTTCGATACGATATCCGCGTATTTTCACTTGGTCATCAGCCCTGCCTGCAAAGAGTAGATTTCCATCCTCCGCATACTTAACCAAATCTCCAGTTTTATATAGTTTCCTTGAGGGATTGAACGGATTTTGAATGAAGCTTTCATCGTTTTTCCCCGGATTATTTATATATCCCCTTGCAATGCCTTTCCCGCCGATATACAGCTCACCTATTTGACCTTTAGGAACAGGCTTCATCCTGGAATTGAACACGTATGCTTCTGCATTTAAGATTGGCTTTCCGATCGGAATCACTTGATCATCACTTGGAAGTACCTTATATGCTGTTGCAACGACAGTGCCCTCCGTTGGACCATAATTATTATATAAATCAAAGCTCAAACGATCGGGTATCGTTTTTAAACGATCTCCCCCTGTCAAAATGGCTCTGATTGATTCTGGAAATTTCATATCGTTAATAAATAATTGCTCGAGCAGCCCCGTTGAAAAAAACGCGAGTGTGACCTTCTCCTTTTCCATCTTCTCCGAAAGGATCTCTACATCCAATAAATCATAGTAATCCAGTATCAGGAGTTTATTCCCATTCGTCAGATAAGGGAATATCTCCCAAACGGATGCGTCAAAAGATGTATTCGAAACCAGTACTGCTGCATCCTTTCCATCTACTGAATAATAATTGATATGCCAATTACAGAGGTTGGCCAACCCTCCATGTTCAATCATGACCCCTTTAGGTTTTCCCGTTGTTCCTGAAGTGTAGATGATATAGGCCAGATCACTTTCCGATATCTTTGTTGAATCGAATACTGTGCATTCAATTTCTGGTTCTTTTAGTATGTCTTCGATACATAAAAGTTTTCCTTCATCACCGGGATACTTTGGAAGTCCTTCTTCATTACTTAAACAATATGTGATTTGAGAATCCTCAATCATATGTTTCAACCGTGACACTGGCTGTGAAGGGTCCAAAGGCACATATGCCGCCCCAACTTTCATAATGGCTAAAATGGCCGTAACCATATTGATCGATCGATCCATAAAAATCCCAATTCTATCCTCTATACCTACATGATTTAGGAATAAGCGTTGTGCCACCTGATTTGCCCGGGCATTTAACTCGCTATACGTCACCTGATCATCACCATGAACAATGGCAACATCATTGAAATTTGTACTCACTTTATTCTCAAACCTGGTTATTACATCTTCAAAACGATGACCTTCCACTTCTTGAGTTACATTGCCTGTCCCCATTTCGATTAATGATCGCAACTGTGCAGGCTCTAAGTAGGTAATGTCCTTTATCCGCTTGCTTTCCTTGGTTGTAATCTCTAACAGCCAATGCTGAAAATTACTAGCCATTCTTTGAATCGTCGTTTTATTGAATAATGCTTTGTTATATTCAAACGAAATGAGTAATTCATCCTCATCCATTTCTTCTGCCTGAACAACCAAATCAAATTTAGCTTTAAAGGTATTGATTTTTTTCGGTTTTAACTTGAAATTCCTATATGCCAGCTTTTCTTTTTGGTTATTTTGCAGGACGAATACTGTATCGAACAATGGAGTATTTTCCATGGTTCTTTCTGCCGATAAATATTTCAAAATCTCCTTAGTAGGTAAATTTTGATGGTCAAAAACACCTGCAATATTTTTTATGTTTTTTCGCAAAATCCCTTCAAATGAATCTTCCTGGGATACATGTAATTTAAAGGGCAAGGTGTTGACGAAATATCCTATCAATTGTTCAGTATCCACATGGTTTCTCTTCGCCAAAGGGCTGCCGACAACAACTTCCTCTTCATCAAAGTAAACCGATAAAAAGGTTTGATAGGCGGTAAGTAAACTCATGAACAAAGTCGATTTCGTTTTTTTATGAAGACTTTCCAGGTTGTCTTGAATTTCTTTAGGTAACAAAAAGCTGATAATATCGGACGTGCTTTTACCTTCTCCGGTTTTTTGATGATCATATTGTAAAAAAGACTTTTGCCGTAATGCCGTTATTTCATTACTCCAGAACTCATTATCCTTACCTGTTACATAATTTGGTGAGTTTTTTTGCCATAAAGCATAATCTCCATATTGGATTGATTGGTTATCTCTATCATTTCGGTCGCCATTCTCGATTTCCTCATAAATGGCAAACCAATCATTGATCAATAATGGAATCGACCAACCATCAAAAATAATATGGTGGATGTTACATAATAATTGATATTCACTTTCATTCCTCTTCACTAACGTAATTGATAGGAGGGGACCATTTACTAAATCAAATTGCCGTTCCGTTTCTTCCTTCACAAAGTGATTCATTTTTTCTTCCTGCATGTCTAAAGGAAGATCCGAAACATCGAAATAATTAATATCATGATGAATCGACTCATCGAAAACCAAGATGCCCATTCCAGCTTCTTCCCTAATGACACTTTTTAAGATTTGATGTTTATTGCTTAGCTTATCTAACGATAATTCCAGGTTTCCTTCATTCACTTCACCTGCTATTTCATACGAAAAAACGATGTTATATAATGATTTGTCTACATTGGTTTGATGAATGAACCACAAATTTTCTTGCTCATATGTTAAAGGATATGTATTTCTGGCATTGATATGGATAGGTGTATAATCTTGCTTTCCCTCTTCTTTTTGACGAGCTTCTATGACTTCGGATAATTTCATAATCGTATCGTTTTCCAATAAAACGGAAGGAGCAATTTCAATATGAAATTGATTTTTAATATTGACAATCAATCTCATTATCGATAATGAGTTCATTCCACTTTCAAGTAGCGACTGATTATTTTTTATAACCCCATTGCCTATGATGCTAACCACCAATTCCCTTACTTTTTCACTTATTGTTTCATCTACTGGATTCTTGAAATTCGGTGTAGTTTCACGGTCTTTTATTATGAATTTTGGTAATGAAGATTTATCCAGTTTTCCATTTACAGTTAGGGGGATGTTGTCCACCTTGATAAAAAAGCTTGGTATCATATACGCTGGCAATGAGTTTTTTACACTTTCCCTCAAATAATCAGCAGCTAATTCTTCATCAGCAACATAGTATAAAAATAAATGCATATCATCATTAAACGCTTTATCCATCGTAACAACTGCGTTCTTGATGTTTTGCAATTCATTATACGCGCTCTCAATTTCCCCTAATTCAATCCTGAAACCTCTTAGCTGCACTTGCTCATCATTTCTGGAGATATATTGCAGATCACCATCATCCAACAGTTTCACTATATCCCCTGACTTATAGTAGCGGACATTATCGATATCCGTAAATTTCATCTCATTCATCATCGGGTTTTTATAGTAGCCAAGCGATACACCTTTTCCTGAAACGTATAACTCGCCCTCTTCATCTCCAGTTACTTCTTCTCCATTTTGATTCATCACTTTGAACCCAAGATGAGGCAAGACTTTTCCGATATTGGTCATTCCTTTTTCAACATCACTCTTAGCGATTTCTTTGTAGGTTACATGAACGGTGGTTTCAGTTATTCCATACATATTTATTAGCTTTGGCAGCCTGCCATTTTCGGGTGAAAACCACTGCGCCAATTTCTTGAAGTTTAATGCTTCCCCTCCAAAAATAATGTATTTTAAACTTAATTCATTTTGACGATTTATGAGCTCACCACTCACTTCGAAGAAAGCGCTTGGCGTACAATTAAAAACGGTTGTTTGTGTATTTATCAATAACTCAACAAAGGATATTGGATTTCTGCTTTCTTCAAATGAAACCACAACAACTTCTCCGCCATATATCCAAGCCCCCCACATCTCCCATATGGAGAAATCAAATGCGTAGGAATGGAAAAATGTCCATTTATCTTTATTAGTAAACTCGAACAAATCGTCGCAGCCATAAAACAAGTTCATGACGTTTTCATGTGAAACACAAACTCCTTTAGGCTTTCCCGTTGAGCCCGATGTAAAAATGATATAGGCTGGATCTTCTTGTTCAATTAAAGTATGTACATTCTCACCTGTCATACCTTTTGATTTATCTATCACTTCATCAATAGATACATAATTACAACCAATGTCGCTAATCCGGCTTTTATCCCCAATTAATAACTTCAATTCTGAATTCTTTATTATATGCTTTACTCTTTCATCAGGACTTTTAGGGTCGATAGGTACATAAGTAACACCCGATTTAAGCAGGGCTATGATCAAAAATAAAACCTGCTCGGATTTTTCAATATAGATTCCGACATTGTCTCCTTTATTTATCCCTTTGTCCTTTATGTACATTGCCATTTTATTTGCCAAGATATTCGTTTCTTTATATGTAAATTGCATACCCTTATTTCTTACTGCAATATTGTCTCCATATTGCCTGACACTTTCTTCAAATAAATTCGCTAAAGAATTCATATTCATCATTTTCCCCCGTTATTTTAAATATGTGCCTGATGCAACTGTCAACATATGAAAAACCAAAGAAACCAAAGCGATTACAATCGTTATGATCCATGCATTTCTTCTCTTAATGAGCGCCAATTTTCCCAGACTATAGCTGAATAGAATTAAACTGACAATGTAAAACAACTCAAACTCAGCCATGAATGTGTGAAGGATGGAGTTTTTATCATGCACCAGTAAGGATAAACTAGTGAATGTCGTTTCCTTGCTCTTAACCAATAATGCGACGATTGCATTAACACCGGATCCAATCACGATGCATACCCCTGCATTTATGACAGCTTGGCAAACCCCTTTTATATTTACCGGTCTTTCTTTTAAAACTAAAAATAATAGGCACACAATTAATATTTGAATGATGAATGTAACCAATAATCCAAGAGCTCCCATTACAATTGTGTTAATGGCAAAACTAAGGGCTCCGATCTCTGAAATGGACATGCCATTTAATACGTTCATCCCTTTTTGATCTGCAGAATATAACAAAAGCGTCGTTTCGATACCTGCTATTAAACTGAGTATCAATAACGAAATGATTAACTTGTGAACTCTATCCTCTTTTTTAAAAAGATATTGTACTAATTTGTTTTTGTTTTTTAATTCAGCATTTGCTTCCATTTTTAATTCCATTGGTATTCCCCCTCAATTATTTTCGTAGAATTTATCGGAAAGGTAACACTTCTTATTTCATCATTCACGAGTACAACCGTTGATTTATATTGGGTAAAATTTTTATAGAAAAGTGAGATGTTATCATGATCCATGTCAACCTTGGAAATTTCATAGATTTCAAGTGGAGAGGTCAATCCTGTTTTTAATATCTTTGATAGACTTTCTTTTGCACTAAAGAAAACTTCTTTACTTAAAACACCATCGCTTTCCTTAATCATTTTTTTCTCGGATTCCGTTAAGTAGGTTTCTAAAAATTCAGAATCGGATTTCGTTTTAGTCTCAATATCGATTCCCATTGGATGCAGTTGATCAAAAAGCAATATTCCGAATGTTTTATCCGTATGTGTGATGGATATACCTATGTTCGTTAAAAAGAACAAGCTTGTAACAATGACCGGCTGTCCAAAGACTCCTTTCAACAGGGATACATTCTTTATTTCATCCAAACCGATACCAAAAAACTCCATAATTGCTTTTTTTCCAAAGTACAAACTTTTCTTTGCTTCGATGGATCTTTTGGGACCATTTTGCAAATTTAAATAATTCCATTCTTTTTCGTTAAAAATATCATCAATATAGTCCAAATTGACTGAATCCGCTTCATAATACTTGATATAAGATTTATAAATTTTTTTCTTATTCATAAAGTATTCAATCATTTATAATTTTCCTCCCCTCTTTTTTCTAGAAATCCTGCATTTTTTCTCCATTTTTTCCCTATAAAATTTCTTTTTTAAAACAATTATTTCATTTTCTGGGTTAAATATTACCTATTATCATTATCGATAACACTTTATCACAACAATTTTGCCGAGTCCATTAAAAATTTGTAAATTATCTACATTACATAATAACTTTACCAATTTTCATTATTTTTCTACTTTAGTAGTATTTTCATAGGACTTATCGTGTGAAATTTAGAATAAAAAATCAACTTGAAATTTTCTAATTAAAAAAGCCATATTTTATTTTTCACTATAATTTGTGAAAAATAAAATATGGCTTTAATACTGTTCAATCATTTTGGTTGTTTAATAAAAATGTGCATGGCCTTTTTTAATATCTCATTCTCTTCTTGTAGATCTTTAATTATTTTATCCTTTTCCTCTTTCAGACTGAGCCCTGAAAAACCATTACTGGAGTCCGCCGAGCCAACTTCATTTGTTTCTTTATAGATATTGATCCAATTTCTTAATGTAGGTATGGATATATTAAGTTCTTCGGCCAATTCTCTAGGCTTTCTGCCTTCTTCCAATACTAATCGAGCAGCATAAATTTTAAAATCTTTATCATGGTGCTTCCCCATAATAAGACACTCCTTTTTTAAATTTATTTAGTGCCGATTTTCTGTACTTCTTTTATCAAACGAAAATGTTTTTCTAATATAAAGACTTTCATAAATTTAATTTCAATCTATTAATCAAAATGGAATTGATCGCTATTGCGATCACTAAAATCATTAGCGCCCCAATCAGGGGTTGGACACTGAACCAAACCAAGCCAAAATGAATCGCTGTTACCAAGATCAATAATGGCAATCCATAAAGCAGGCTTATTAATACATTGGGGTTGGATTTAATTGCAGCAGATGGGTTCTCCCATTCAATACTAGGATTTTTCATATCATATAATGGTGTTAGAAGATTATAGCAAACCACTAAACAAGAAGTGATTAATAACATGACTGCATTTTCCATTTCCCAATAGCCAAATAGAGCAAATATCAAAAAGCTGATCACCACGGCTATAATACTGATTATTGATGAAAATATCACTTTAGAAAAATAAACATATTTTTCATCAAACGGGACGCTTTTTAGTAAATAATGGTATTTACCTTCTCTTGAATATGGGGTTCCGCTTATATTATTTATACAACACAAGAAAAGAACCGAATAGGAAAAGTATTTATCAAAGACTCCCTCTTTCGTTATATTCAAATAATTCGGGAATACTTCATTCTGAATCAGCAATAACATGACAAGTGAAAAGATCGGAGGCAAAAGAAGACCTAAAGCGATTTGCATCTTAAAATATGCTTCAGACTTAATGATCCATATCTCTCTTTGTAAATAGTTACTCCATTGATTTTTTGATATATTTACCTTTGAGTTTTTCATATTCGTTTTGTTGTTTCCCAATATCCCATTTTTAAAGTAATGAACAGAAATGTTCTCTATAATCATTGAATACAAAAGGAAACCTATTACCATTATCGAAATATAAATAATGAAAAATTGAACGGTTATTTCATTTGATACAAAAGCATCCAATATCCATTTGATCACTGGAATCATATTTGCGGTTTCAAATATATGTCTCATCAACAATTCCAACGAGTTTTTTAGCCCTTCAAAAGAATTCAAATCTATTTCCGAGATGACCTTTGAAATGGCAACTGATGATTTTCCTGCAAAATATACAATGGAAATAATCATAAGAGTTAGGATGATACCAATGTTAACCATTAAGTATGCTACTTTACTTTTGAATCTATAATAATGCCTATTCATGCACGATAGGATAAAAAGCAGGAACAAAGCCGTTAAACCATTGACAATTGGTAAAAATGTGATTAATTTAATCGCTTCGATAAACTTTAGATCGACTATCAAGAAGCCTAATGTTGGCACTTGGATCATCATTGATAAGATGATCGGGACCCATAAGCTACTTAACACTTTGGCCCTTGATATTTCCTTATAGGTGAGTGGCAGAGGTGCCAATACTTTAAATTCATCATAAGAAAATATTTGTGATGTGGACAAATAGCAAACCAACGCAAAGACAAGAATGCTGGAAATCGTTAAATTATAAAACAGGAAGACCTGGGTATCTCCAAGAAAATAAACAAAGGCGTTAACGACAGTCAGCTGCAAAAACATATAAAAAACGGCTATTATCAGGACAGCCTGTAACATTGTCTGCTTGGGCATTTTATAGAAGGAAGAAACGAAAAATCTAGTTAACTGAAGTTTTTCCTTCATATACCTGAGCCTCCATAAAGGTAGATTCTAATGAACTTTCACCTATTATATTTTGTATCTCATCATGCAGGATGATTTTTCCCTCTTTTAAAATAGCCACTGTATTACAAATTTTCTCTGCCACATCCAGCAGATGCGTCGAGAAAAACACTGTACCGCCCATTTCAACATATTGTTTGATTAACCCCTTGAAAACTAAAACAGCGTTTGGATCTAATCCGTTCAATGGTTCATCCATAATGATGATCGGGGGATTAATGGTAAAAGCCGCTATCAGGGATACCTTATGCATCATTCCATAAGAATAACTTCCCATTGGCTTTTTAATGGACTCCTGCATCCCAAACCGATTGATATATTTCCCCAACCGTTCTTTGTCATCATTTCCATATAGGTTCATCAAGAAACGAATCCAATCAAATCCCGAAACATTGTTAAACACATTGATAGTATCAGGAATGAAGAAAAATTGTTTTTTATATTCTATGCCGTCTTCTTTGGTCAGGCCATTTATTTCAACCTTTCCATTTTCTGAATCTAAAATGCCTGTAATGATGTTCAGCGTCGTGGTTTTCCCTGCACCATTTGCTCCTATAAAACCTAAGGTTTCCCCTTTTTTGATTTCTAGATTTACACCATTCAAAATCTTCTTGGCCGAGTAGCTTTTCTCCAAATCTGTGATGCTTAACAAAGTTATCATCCTCCCATCACTTCATGATTAACACATTTCCATCCTCAACTTATTCATTATTGAATTTCTTTTTAGAAATCCATATGTTCGTTATCAATATCGTTACTGCCGTCCATGCAAGTGCAGCTAATGCACCCCAAAGCGCTTGTGAATTGACTGTGCCTAAAATCAGTACTTCCATGGCATGCTTACTCATGCTTGCCGGATTCACATTGTCTATTACCGGACTTAATCCAACTATGATTCTGCAGCCGAGGAGAAATACTATCGAAATTAATGCAATGATACCCTGGCTATTAAAAATGGTACTGATCATCGTCGTGAATGAAACGATAAATAGGATCCACAGCAGATAGAACAGTAAAGCCACTATTAAATCCCCAAAATCAACACTCGTAAACAAAAAAACTACATACAGATATGAAACCAAATATCCCAATGCCACACTGCAGGCAACAAACAGGTAATTGGAAATGATTTTCCCGCTTATATAAGATCCAACCGTCACAGGCCTTGTAAGTATGAAAGCAAGCATCCCATTTGCTTTATCGGATTGAACGACTCCCATCATGGAAACGATGATGATCATGACCCCTAACTGATCAAATTGAGACCCTAAAGTACTGGCAAGAACTTCGCCGCCTTTTTGGGCAGCCATGCTTGGATCAATGGTGATCCCTTGGCCCCCGCCCAGTGCCTCTAATATTGAAGGTAAATAATAGCTTACAACTGGTTGAGTTATTCCTAAAAATATAAATACAAGCGGCAGCCAAATCACTTTAAATTCACGTACCATCTGAACAAATTCCTTTTTAGCTAAAACGGCAAAGTTATTCATTTTTCCACCACCAATTTTAAGAATATCTCTTCCAATGTATCGTTATCTATTTCGAACCTGACAAGATCAACATTATGCTCCAAAGCATTCGCCAGTAACATATTCTTGTTTGACTCAATATCTTCCACTTCTATCTTCAATTTGTTCCCCATTACCTCTACACCCTTGACGAAGTTCAAGCTTTTAACGTTTTCAATCCATTTTTGACTTTTAGAGGTTATGTCGACATTGATTTTATTTCCGCTATTCCTGTTCAATAATTCTGACATCGTTGTGTCCTCAATTTTTTTACCGCTTTTTATAATGACAAACCTCTCACATATTTCTTCTGCATCGCTTAATATATGCGTCGATAATAAAATTGTCGTATCTTTTTTTATCTCTTTTATGATATTCAACACTTCTCTCCGGCCGATGGGATCTAATGCCGAAACCGGTTCATCCATGACAATCAATGCCGGTTTATGTAACAGCGCCTGTGCAATACCAAGCCTTTGTTTCATTCCGCCTGAAAAAGTCCGCACCTTTGAATTCTCTTCCCCGCTCAACCCGACTTTCGACAATATCTCTGGGATGCCGTTTAATAATTCTTCCCTCTTGATACCCGAAAGCTGCCCCATGAAAGTAAGGGTTTCTTTGGCAGTCATCCATTGAAAGAAGTTAGGGTATTGTGGTAAGTAGCCTATTTCCTTTTTCATTTTTGAAATTTTCTTACCATCAAGCAATACTTCTCCCGTACTTGGATCTATAATATCTGCAATCACTTTTATCAGTGTCGATTTACCAGCTCCATTTGGCCCAATCAATCCAACACATTCCCCTGATTGCAATTCCATTGAAAAATTATTGACCGCTGTTTTTTCTTTGAATTTTTTTGTAACATTTTTAATTTCTAATTTCATATTCTTTCACTGTCCTTTCTACCGATAACGAAGTACAGAATTGGACCGATAGTATTTGCAAAAATAATGATGAGTGTCCACAATAAAACATTTTTCCTCGTCTTTCGATTTCTGTATAAATCAATTAATGCTATAAGCACTAAAATCATTCCAATTGCAATTACCGGTAAAATGATCGGCAGAATAGACATGAAATCAATATCTTTCAATTCGTTCCATCCATAATGCAATTCCATATATACCACTCCTTTGGTAACGAATATTATTATCATTATCGATAATGATAACATCTAATTTGGAATTTTGCACCTATTTTTTTTCTTAATAAAATATTGTTTTAGTTTTTATTGTTATTTATAATGATAATATTATCATAATGAATAATAATAAAAATATAGCGATATTTATTAATTTTCATGAAATGTAGACATTTTTTAAAAATTAAAAAAATTAAAAAATAATTATTATTTACTTAGAAAAAATATTTCGGTACTATTATTTTTCGAACCGTGTCATTTTTATGTAATGACAATGATTCAAACATTACAATATATGAAGAGTTAAACGTATTATTCATGACCAACAGGAAAGTTCACTAAAAATTATCCAGTTATAATTTCCAATGTGAGGAGAATAAGATGATTAATAAAGCTGAAATTTTAATGCACCCAGTAAGAATAAAGATTACCCAAGCTTTAATGAGAAATAGGGAAAATGGTTTAACACCATTAGAAATGTTAAAAATCATTAAAGATGTACCCCAAGCAACATTATATAGACATATACAGGTCCTTTTGGATTCAGGGGTCATTCGCATAGTAAAAGAGAAAAAAGTGAGATCCGTTTCCGAAAAATACTACGTTTTAAATGAAGAAGAAGCACGACTTAGCGGGGAAGAATGGAAAAAATCCTCTAATGAAAAAAAGGTGAACTATTTTTCTTATTATCAATTATCCCTTATGACCCAATATCAAAACTATCTTACTAAATTGGAAGAAAGAGACTGCGCAGAAGATGGTTCAACCTTTTCCCTTTTAGAACTAAAGCTTGATGATGAAAGCTTCCTTAACTTCCAAAATGAATTGAACGATTTAATGTTAAAATACTACAAAGCAACGAATCAAAGTGCCAAACAAGACTCTCCTATTCGAACAATCGGCGTTACAATTATTCCAGAATCATAAAAGAATGAAAAGGCTGTTCCAAATCCTTGGACTCAAAAACGAATATTATAGAAAAAACCGTTAGGAAACATATCTATATATTCACCAACCAATCAGGTTGCAGTCCATGTTTTGAAACAGCCCAATAAATTCCATAATGGGTTTACAACCCGTTATGGGACATGACTAAAAGTGATGCACCCGCAATCAGCAACTCCCCAATGTTTCCTTGATACTGCTGTATACTTCGTCCCACAGGTGTTTTTCTTCAGCAAAAGCCGCAGTTATCTTTTTAATAACTGCTTTTTGCTCTGCCTCGAAACGTTCATCATCCTTGGCAGGCAGGTCAGACCTTAACTCCATTACGAACTCTTGTACCTTTGGTGCACGAGGTCCCCAAACAGCTTTTTCTTCACCATCCTTATCAATGAATATAAAAATGGGAATCGAACGCGCTGTTCCATTCGTTAAATATTGATCCATCAGTTCAAGATTTTGATCTCGTAAAATCATGCGAGTTTCGATATTTGCCGCTTCAGATATATTCAGCAGTATAGGAATATTCATCATCGCGTCTCCGCACCAGTCTTCAGTAATGACAATAACTCGAAGTTCCTTCCTCTTTAATGCATCAAAAAAATCTTGGTCCTCTGCAGAAGTGGAAAAACCTTGCTGGATCGATTGTAAGTTTTCTTTATGAACTTTCATCGAAGATACAAATTCTTGAGCGGGAATCCCCTTTTCAAACCATTCATTCAGTGTCGTCATCGTATTTCTCCTAACTATTCTTTAAATTAAAAGTACCATAAACCACTTATTATTTCATTGTTTCCACATCGAAAAATAAAATGACAAATTGGTAAATTAAATCCATGTTTTCTTTCCCGTGTAAAGGGAAAACTATACATACATTCAATAGCTGCTTACTAACTATTTTATATTGATAAAAACATTGTTTTCTAGTTTAGGAGATGAAATTTTGTGGAAGGCTTTCTCTTTGCGCTACTCCCTGCATTGACATGGGGCAGCTTAGTGCTTGTTTCCGAAAAACTCGGAGGCAACTCTTATAATCAAACACTTGGCATTACAATCGGTTCATTACTGTTCGCCGTCATGATGTCTTTCATCAATCCACCGGAATGGAGCAGTCTAGTGTGGATTGTCGGCATCATTTCCGGGATAGGCTGGGCATTCGGGCAGTTATTTCAATTCAATAGCGTCAAGGAAATCGGGGTATCGAAAACCGTTCCAATCTCAACAGGACTGCAAATTCTAGGAAATACATTTTTTGCAGTCATCATTTTCAGGGAATGGAATGACAAGATGACAATCATCATTGGCATTGTTGCAATCATCTGTTTGATTACAGGTGTCTTGCTGACAAGCTATGGCGATGGTGATAACAAAAAAGAAGGAAGCATGAAAAAAGGGTTTTTTTACCTTGCCATTTCTACGGTGGGTTATGTTACATATGTCATCGTCGTCAGATGGAATGAGGTTGACGGATGGTCAGCGATCCTGCCGCAAGCAATTGGCATGTTCCTGGCTGCCTTGCTCCTTTCCATCAAACATAAACCGTTTAATAAGTATGCCGGACGGAATATCCTTACCGGAATGATGTGGGCTGTCGGTAATATCGGTCTCCTGCTCGCTAATCCGAAAGTGGGCGTGGCCATCGCATTCTCATTTTCCCAAATGGGAATCGTCATTTCCACTTTAGGCGGCATCTTTCTTTTAGGAGAGAAAAAATCCAAAAAGCAAATGGCCTTTGTCATCATCGGGTGTGTACTCGTAATTGCTGGCGGAATCATGATTGGCTTTACAAAAGAATAGTCAAAGGAGAGCTGAACGATGTATGAAGATTTAGAGAAAAAAGTGGTCGTGATCACTGGCGCGGCAAAAGGATTAGGAAAAGCCATGGCCGAAAGGTTCGGTAAAGAAAAAGCACATATCGTATTAAATTATCACACTGAAAATGGCGACCATAAGGAAATCATCAAAACGATTGAAGCTGCAGGCGGGAAAGCCGCAGCCATTCAAGGTGACGTTTCAAAGGAAGCTGATGTGAAGAAATTGCTTTCTTTCGCTGTGGACACCTTTGGTACAATCGACATCATGATCAACAATGCTGGTATTGAAAATGAAGTGCCCAGTGAAAAATTGACTTTTGAAGATTGGCAGAAAGTCATCGATGTAAATCTAACGGGGATGTTCCTGGCAAGCAGGGAAGCAATCAGTTATATGCTCGATCATGGCATTAAGGGCAATATCATTAACATGTCTTCCGTTCATGACCGGATACCTTGGCCTCATTTTGTCCACTATGCAGCAAGTAAGGGAGGAGTCAAGATGATGACAGAAACCCTTGCACTTGAATATGCTCCTAAAGGGATTCGCATTAATAATATTTCACCTGGTGCAATCGACACACCCATCAATGCCGAAAAATTCAATGACCCGAAAGCTAAACAAGAAGTCATCAACCTGATACCGATGGGATACATCGGAAAACCGGAACAAATTGCCGCTTGTGCCGCTTGGCTCGCTTCCGCTGAATCGAGCTATGTAACGGGTTTGACCTTATATGCTGATGGCGGAATGACCAAATATCCAGGTTTCCAAGCAGGAAAAGGCTGAACTTAACTAATGAACCACTCCATCACAAACTTGGGGTGGTTCTTTTCATGACCCTGGACAAGGATGCTGCACAAGCTAGAAGTTTGCGGTCTTTTTCTCGGGTTGGTTGTCCCATTCGGATCGATTTCTGCATTGGAACCAACAAATTCAAATCATTCTCCCTTCTGGTCCCTCTTGTTACGAGGTCAAATTAGCTACACTCGTGAGTTTCGCTGTTTTACTCGTGAATTCCACGACTTTACTCGTGAGTTTCGCTGTTTTACTCTTGAATTCCACAATTGATCTATAAGGACAAAAAAGGCCCTTCTCGAATTAGAGAAGGGCTTTTTACTAGAATTTCTTATCCTGAAATCTCATCATCGGATTTAACATCCAATGGTGTTCGTTTATCCATTTTCAGCATGTAATAACTTGCTATTACCAAGGCTAGGAAAACGATCCCGACTACCAAGGAAATCCTTGTACTAGGATTGATCCACATACCTACCAGCACCATCAGTAAAAAGGCTATTGTCGCATAGTTACTATAAGGGGCCAACGGCATTTTAAACGGATGTTTCTCCATTTCAGCGGCATTTACCTTTCTGAACTTAAGCTCACTGATAAGTAAGACAAACCATGGAATCATCCCAGGCAAAACACTCGCACTGTACACATAAAGGAATACTTGCGGCGGTGCAAGGTAATTCAGGATAACCCCGATGCCCAACCCTAATAGTACAGCGATCGTGCAATATGCCGGAACTCCATTTTTAGATACTTTAGCAAAGACTTTCGGAGCTTGGCCATTCAATGCCAGTGTGTAAAGCATACGACCTGCACTGAAAATCCCACTGTTGCATCCAGACATTGCCGCAGTGATTACGACAAAATTAATGATGCCTGCCGCTGCAGTGATACCTATTTTGGCAAAGGTCGAAACAAACGGGCTGCCTAAGTCATCCAGTTGATCCCAAGGGAATACTGTCACGATGACGAAAATGGCACCAATGTAGAAAATTAAAATGCGCCATATAATTGATTGGATCGCTTTAGTTACGGTCTTCGTTGGGTTTTTCGCTTCCCCGGCTGTGATGCCGATAAGCTCAACGCCTTGATAGGAAGCCACGACAAGTGAAAGCGCAAAGAAGAATCCTGTCCAGCCTCCTGTAAAGAAGCCGCCATTTGCCCAAAGATTCGATAATCCAAGCGCATCCCCGCCATTGCCTATTCCAAAGAAGATAAGGCCCAGGCCGGCAACGATCATCAATATAATCGTTATGATTTTTATAAGTGCAAACCAGAATTCAAATTCTCCGAATGATTTAACGGAAATGAGGTTGGCCGCCCCCAAGATGATCATGGCCACTACACCTGGTATCCATGCCGGTAACTCCGGGAACCAATATTGCATATACAGCCCAACCGCAATGATTTCGGACATTCCGACGATTACCCATTGAAACCAATTGCTCCAAGCAGTCATATAACCTGCCAAAGGATGTATATAGCTGCTCGCAAAGGTTGCAAAAGAACCTGTAGTCGGTTCTAAATAAAGCATCTCACCCATGGAACGCATGATGAAAAATATAAAAATACCTGCAATGGCATAAGCAAGCATTACAGAGGGCCCGGTCCATTTGATCGTGCTCGCAGATCCCATGAATAACCCGACTCCGATGGTTCCGCCCAAAGCTATCATTTGAATGTGACGTGCTTCCAGCCCTCTCTTTAATTCCTTGTTCGACATGATTAACTCCCCCAGATGCAATATCGGTAATGCTTTTCTATCCTTACCACGAACTTATTAATTATTGCAGTTAGAAATGCTCTATCTAAAAAATATCAATAACACTTCATTTATGTTTTCTTATCTTATAATAGTAAATATTCTGTAAAAATACAATTGTATTTTTGAAATAAACAGTTGCCAATAATATCTTGTTGATTTTTCTAATCTAAAAATATCATTTTAAAAAAATGATGTTCAGTATTTTATTATAGTGATCGTTCATAATGAGTAGAAAACAATCACTTCTGCTTAGACCTTAAGTTAAATACAGACCACTATTAAACTACAGAAAATGCCTGTTTCATTTCAAAAGAAATTGTTGACCTACCGAAAAATAGATGATAGAATTCCAATATTATTTTATAAGCATAATGAAATGATCAAGCAGTGGAAAATCATCACTGACTGACATTTCTTCACAACCGCATACAAGCAAGCGATGAATGCTATGGATCACACTATAGCAGGAGCAGCTTCTGGAGAGACTGTACAAGATGCAGCGCCGAAGGATTCACAATCTCAGGCAAAAGGACAGAAGAGTAACGAATGATATATTGTTATTCTGAGCCCTTTAAGAGATTGGTATTATCCAATCTCTTTTTTTATTGTCCATTTTGTGATTGGACTAAAACAACAAATGGGAAAGGCAAGCTGGACGATAATCACGTCCCTCTCTCCAAGACCATGCAGGTAAACATTCACTACCAAGACTATAAAAACGGGGGCGTACGAATTGGCTAAACAAGAATTAAAAAGAGATTTAAAAAACCGACATGTACAACTGATTGCAATAGGAGGAACCATTGGCACCGGTTTATTTTTAGGTTCCGGAAAAGCCATACAATTAGCAGGTCCTTCCATAGTATTCTCTTATATGATAATAGGGATTGCCTTGTTTTTTGTGATGAGGGCCCTGGGGGAATTGCTTTTATCCAATGCAGGGTACACATCATTCACTGAATTCGCAACTGAATATGTCGGTCCATGGGCCGGCTTCCTGACCGGTTGGACATATTGGTTTTGTTGGATCATGACCGCAATGGCCGATATCATAGCTGTCGGTGTTTATATGCAATATTGGTTTGATGTCCCTCAATGGATTCCGGCTCTGCTTTGTCTGGTCATTCTGTTAGGATTGAACCTATTGACCGTTAAGATCTTTGGCGAATTGGAATTCTGGTTTGCCATCATTAAAGTAATCACGATCATCGCCTTGATCATCGTAGGAATTTTCCTTCTGATCCTCGGCTTCAATACCAATACCGGAACGGTTTCCCTAACGAACCTTTGGAATCATGGCGGCATGTTCCCCAATGGCATTTCCGGATTCCTGTTATCTTTACAGTTGGTCGTCTTCTCATTTGTCGGTGTCGAATTGGTCGGGGTTTCTGCAGCAGAAACGGCAAACCCGCGAAAGAACATTCCATCTGCCATCAATAAAATCCCTGTCCGGATTTTGCTTTTCTACGTTGGTGCACTATTCGTCATTCTCTGCGTCAACCCATGGACACAACTGGATGCCACAAGCAGTCCATTTGTAGAGGTCTTTGCGTTAATCGGCATTCCAGTCGCTGCAGGGATCATCAACTTCGTCGTTTTGACATCCGCTGCTTCTGCATGCAACAGCGGTTTATTTTCAACGAGCCGAATACTTTATACGTTAAGCAGGAATGGTGAAGCCCCAGCTAAGCTGGAAAAATTAAATAAACAGGCTGTTCCGAGCAATGCCTTATTCACATCCACAATCGTTGTATCAATAGGGGCATTATTAAGCAAGCTGATACCGGAACAGGCATTTACAGTCGTGACTACCATCAGTGCCATCTGTTTCATATGGGTATGGAGCATTATCTTGATCTCCCATATCAAATATTCGAAAACAAGGCCTGACCTAAGAGCCGAATCGACTTTCAAGGCTCCTTTTACACCTTTTGTCAATTACGTCATTTTAGGCTTATTCCTGTTCATCCTTATTGTTATGCTATTCGCTGAAGCTACACGGCTATCACTGCTCTTGACCCCAATCTGGTTCATCCTCTTGGTGATACTATATAATTATCGAAAAAAAAGATAGCTAAAGGAAATAAAGCCTTGAACTCAATATGAATTCAAGGCTTTATCTGCTTATGAACATATTAGGCCTTCGGCTTTCTGCACACTTTTGCTAAAATATATCAGGCAACTGCATTAAATTTTATATCAAAATAGTGTAAGCTAATATATATTATCGGACCTTTTCCGTCATGTATGAATTTTCCATCCGGTTTGGTTCACCATCCATCAGTGGCATTGAAGAATAAACCCCCATTGGTGGGCGTTTCACTTTATTTAAAACGGAGGGGGTTTTTTAATGAAGATTATATATATTCTTACACTAGTTCCTTTTATAGGCATACTGGGATTTCTACCTTTTGTTAATAAAATAGAACCATACGTATTAGGGATGCCTTTCAATATGTTCTGGATGGCTATGTGGGTGGTCCTTACCTCTGCCATACTCGGCATCATGTATAAGCTGGATCCCAGGAATCGGGAAGGTGACCAGGAATGAATATTGCTCTCTTAATCATTTTAGCATTTTTGCTTCTATCGATATTTTTAGGAATACGCTCTTCAAAAGGAAAAGATATGGACTTGGAACAATGGACGGTGGGCGGACGCGGTTTTGGTGCGATATTCGTCTTTCTGCTGATGGCTGGGGAAATCTATACGACCTTCTCCTTCCTTGGCGGCAGCGGCTGGGCTTATGGTAAGGGTGCACCCGCTCTATATGTTCTGATTTACATTACTTTGTCTTACGTATTATCCTATTGGCTCCTTCCGGAAATATGGAGATATGCCAAAGAAAATAAACTGATGTCTCAATCCGATTTCTTTGTAAGCAAATATAAGAGTCCCAGTTTAGGAATTTTGGCTGCACTTGTCGGTGTGGTGTCGATGATCCCAGTGATCGTCGTGCAGCTGAAAGGATTGGGGATCATTGTCTCAGAAGCATCTTATGGTGCCATCTCAATGTCTGAGGCAGTTTGGATGGGGGCGATCAGCCTTACCATTTATGTGATGATCTCCGGTATCCACGGTTCAGTTTGGACCGCGGTCATTAAAGATATCATGATGGTCGCCATAATAGGATTTTTGGGGATTTATCTGCCGATTCATTACTTTGGCGGATTTCAGCCGATGTTTGAAGCGGTTGATGCCGCCAAGCCTGGTTTTCTAAAGTTCCCTGATCAGGGGCTTAGCGTATCATGGTTCATCTCCACGGTAATATTGCTCGTATTCGGTTTCTATATGTGGCCACAAGTTTTCAGCGCTGTTTATTCAGCACGCAGCGGCAAGGTATTTCGAAAGAACGCCATCATCAGCCCTTTATATACACTCATGCTGTTATTCGTCTTTTTCGTTGGGTTTACAGCTATATTGAAAGTGCCCGGACTCGTTGGGGCAGATGCGGACCTTTCATTGCTGCGCCTTTCGATCGAGACCTTTGATCCATGGTTTATAGGCATAATCGGCGGCGCTGGATTGTTGACCGCATTGGTGCCGGGATCCATGCTTTTGATGAGCGTCGCTACACTGCTCGCGAAAAACGTTTATAAGGAATTTGCACCTGACGTATCCGATCGCCATATTGTACGATTGGCAAAGTTCCTTGTGCCAATCATTGCCCTTATAGCCGTCTACTTCACCTTAAACGGCGGCGAAACGATGTCGGCATTAATTCTTATGGGATACAGTCTCATCACACAGCTCTTCCCATCCCTTCTCTTTAGTCTGAAAAGGAATAATCCGATCAATAAATTTGGCGCAATCGCCGGCATCATTACCGGATTGGCCATCGTAATCTGCATTACACTCAGTCAATCGACAATAGGGACCTTGTTTCCATCCTTGCCGCAAGCAGCAAAAGATTTGAATGTGGGAATCATTGCATTGGCAGTCAATTTCATTGTGATGATCACGGTGAGTATTGCTTTCAGAAAGCACGCGGTTCAGTTGGAACCTAAATCCGTTAATGATATATGAAGCAAATTTTGAAACTGGTTATGGATCAATAAACATTGGAGGCTCAGTCAAAAGACTGAGCCTTCCTTATTCTCGGCTTCCAAGCATAGTGTCCTTTATCTCAATATTATTTATGGGAAACCTTATTTTAGACTATTAATCTTTTCTGTTTATAAACAAATCCCCTATTTTAACTAATAAATACAACGAAAAAATAATCATCAAGGTTCTGGATACTACCAGGCCATCAATAGCTAAATCATATCCACCTCTTAATAAGACTTCCGGATTCAAACAAAAAGTAATCGATATTACGAAAGCTATTAAAATCATGATAACACCGAACTGAGATCTATTTGACATTAACATTCCGCCTCACATTATATATTTTCCGAATAATAGAATTGCTTTTAGGAATAATCTACATTCATGGTCACTGGGGATGACTCAGTTGCATAAAAATCCAAAATAAATAGCCACCCTCATAAAGAATGACTATAAATCATAAAATATGAAGCTTCCTCAGTAAAATGCATCGTATTGCTTCCGATCCAACAAAAAATACTCTCTTCAGAAGGTTCGGGCTTTTATTCGTGAGT
The DNA here is from genome assembly GCF_042787955.1 of Peribacillus sp. YIM B13477. NCBI lineage: Bacteria > Bacillati > Bacillota > Bacilli > Caryophanales > Bacillaceae > Peribacillus > Peribacillus sp. YIM B13477. Next base: position 234,856 of record NZ_JBHZPD010000008.1, on the reverse strand, counting down.
TTGAAGCAAATACTCGTGAGTTTCATGCTTTTACTCGTCAGTTTCGAGCAGATACTCGTGATTTTCATGTTTTTACTCGTCAGTTTGGAGCAAATACTCGTGACTTTCATGCTTTTACTCGTGAGTTTGGAGCAAATACTCGTGACTATCATGCTTTTACTCGTGAGTTTGAAGCAAATACTCGGGAATTTCATGCTTTCACTCGCGTCCATGAAGCAAATTAATCGGGAATTTCATGCCCGTTAAAGCATATTTTCTTTTTAGCCCGTACCTTCAGTAATCCACTAAGGCCTTCCTGCCATCATTCAATTCTTTGACCACTTTCTTATATTCCTGCAACTCTTGTTCCAGTTTTTGTTTTCTATTTAAAATCATTCTCGCAACCTCTTTCGGGGAGGGCCCGCCTTGAATGCTTCTGATTTTCACAAAATATTCGGGAGAGATTATTTTTTTCCATTCATCTTCTGCTATGTTCACTGATACGAATTCATTGATGATTTTGTTGATTTCTTGTGTGTCCCAATCATATAACTCTTTCCCTTCACTAATCGACTTTTTTGCAATATGACTGGCTATGGAATGGGCTTTTCTAAAGGATATGTCGTAATCTCTTGAAAGGGTATCCGCTAATTCAGTAATCGTTATACTGGATTTTGCGGCCATTTTCTTTGTATGTTCTTCATTTACTTTCAAAGTCGACATGACGGCATACATTAGTTTCATGACACGGCCTGCATTCGAAAAAGCCCGATATAAATGTGGCTGTAAATCATCTTCCGTATCGACGATATCACCAAATGGTGTATTGTGAATCATATTCATTGCAGCAAGTGCATCACCATACGCACTGCTTGCAATCGAACGGGAATGTTCAATGGAGACAGGATTCCTTTTTTGCGGCATGATGCTGCTCACTTGAACATAAGGGTCCGCCACGTGAAATGTACCAAACTCCCTTGTCACATGCTGCAGGAAATCTTGGATCCACCTTCCGGTATTGACCATGCACGTCATGATGGCAGTTGCGGTTTCCAATAAATAATCTGCCCCGCCTATCGAGTCATAGGAATTTTCAATAACCGAATCAAACCCAAGCAGTTCAGCCGTACGGTTCCGACTGATCGGAAAACCGGTGGTCGTTAACGCGGCTGCACCCAAAGGGGATTGGTTAACCGTTTCATAGGCTGCCCATAACCGGCCAATATCCCTTTGAAGCACATCATAAATGGCTAAAAAGTAATGTCCTATTGTAGTCGGCTGAGCCGGTTGGGTATGTGTGTAACCTGTAATATAGGTTTCTGTATGTTTTTCAGCCTGCACCAAGAATGCTTCACTCAATTGGTTTGCATAGCCAACCAATTGGAGCAGATGACCTCTCAAAACAAGCCGGTACATCGCAACCCCCATATCATTACGACTGCGGCCGATATGAATCTTCCCTGCAAGTTCATGGCCGATTTCCTCACCGATCTTTGCCTCCATCATGAAGAATAAGTCTTCGAATTGGGGCTGATAGGTCAACTGCGTGAGATCTGTTTGGGCCACTTTCCGAATCCCATCAAGCATGGTTTTCGCCTCTTCATCTTTAATGATCTTTTGTTCCGAAAGCATGATGACATGTGCCCGATGAATATCGAACATTGCATCAAATAAGTAATCTCTTTGATCATTAAAAACAGGCATCAGAAGCTCTCTAACATAGGTTTTTCCGGGAAAGACACTACCTTCATTTTTGATAAATTGTTCAAGCCTGCTCATCTTTGAACCTCCGATTCATAAAGCTTTTTCCGCTTTGATTCCAAAAAACTTGTTCGAAATAAAGAGAACGATTACAATCAGCGTGATTTGAATCATCCCATAGGCAGCGGCCTGCCCCATATTGAACATCCGAAGCTGATTCATGATTTCAATGGATATGGGCCTGTTCGAAATCGTGTACAACAGGACCGAGGTCGGGAATTCCCCCACAGATTCGATAAATGCCAATAATGTCCCTGATAAAACACCAGGCATAATAATCGGAAATATGACCCTTCTGAAGGTATAAAACCACTTAGCCCCCAAGTTTCTGGCTGCTTCCTCAATCGAATCATCCAGCTGCTCCAGAACGGCATTAGTCGACCGGACAACGAGTGGAATATGCCTGATGAAATAGGCAAGCGGCAAAATCCAAAATGTTCCTACCAAGATTTGACCGAAAGAAAAAACGCTAGGTTCATTGAATGCGAATATCAAGTTCATCCCTATGACCGTTGCAGGCAACGCCCAAGGAATCATGACTAGAATATCGACAAAGCTTTTCCCGACGAATTTCCGTTTGACAAGCACATAGGACGCTATGACGCCAAACACCAGATTTGCCAACGTTGCAATAAACGCCATCAGTAAACTATTTCTTAACGGCTTGAAGATATTAGGGTCTTCAAACAAAAGCCTGTAATTTTCAACATTAAATACTGTGGGATACGTTTGAAATGTCCAGGTTCCATCCGGCACAAGTGAAAGTAAAAGAATCGTAAAGTGTGGTAAAAGCAGAATAATTACGCCGATGACCCCCGTTACGACCATCACCCATTTCATAACCGGGTTCTTCACTTCACCCCTGTGTGCCCCAATCCCTTTCGAGGCCATTCGATAATCCTTCCTATTTTGATACCAACGCATGAATAATAGAAATGAAATCGAAACGATGGATAGAATGACCGATTGGGTAGCGGCAATTTCCATATCACCATTGATTTTTGAAAAATAAATTTGCAGGCTCAACACCCTGTATCCGCCAGCTAATAAAAACGGGGCACTGAAAGAAGCCATCGATATCATGAAAACAAGTAAAGAGGCGGCAACGATGGCAGGTGTCAATAATGGAAATGTCACCTTCCAAAAAACCTTTAATTTATTTGCGCCTAAGTTAAAAGCGGCTTCTTCAAGTGATGGATCTATTTTATTGATTGCAGCGGATACGGTCATATAAAAATAAACATACATCGTATAGGCATGCACGATAAGAATTCCCGATACCCCGCCAATCTTGAATGGAACCTTATCGAGACCGAACAGGTCCTTGATGGCATTTGGAATCAATCCCGATTCTCCATATAAAAACATAAAGGCCATGACCCCTACCAATGATGGAAGGACAATCGGCAAAATCGCTGCTGATGAAAAGAAGCTTCTGCCGGGAAAATCGTAACGGTTAAAAATGAATGCGAGCGGAATGCCAATCAAGGCACTGACCAATACACTCAATAAGGATATATAAACAGAATTCCAAAGAGCCTCTAAGTTCGTTTTCGATTCCTGTACGAAGAAGTCCTGATAATTTCCAAGGGATATCGTTCCGTCTTTTTGCAGACTTTCAATAAAGGTCCTCAATGACGGGTAGAGTACATATGCTATGAGCACCAATACAACTGGTATAAGGAGCCAAACCGTCAATCTCGTATCACGATTTTTAATCATGGCGCATCACCGCTTATGACAGGGATAAGACGCAGCTGTTTCTCGGGAAGCTGGACATACACTTCCTTTCCTTGATAAAAGTATCCAAAATCATGGGTGTTAAATACGTCGACCCTTAGTAACACGTCTTGAACATCCACCATGACATTCACAACAGATCCAAAGAATTGGACCGAATTTATTTTACCTTTAAAGATATTCCTTCCCCCCTCGATCACATCCAGAATCCTGATTGCTTCAGGACGAATCGAAACAGCAAGGTCAGCATCACTCTGTATGATTGAAATTCCGTCCCCAGCTTGATTTTCCACCTTCAATTTAATCGGTTTTTCACTATTCTTAAGGACAACCTCTATATTATCTTGTTGAACTTTTTCAACTTGAACTTGCAAAAGATTAATCTCGCCTATAAAACTCGCCACAAAATCATTGGCCGGCCGATTATAAATTTCTGTTGGCGTCCCGACCTGGTGACATACACCATAATTGAACACAGCGATTCGATCACTCATGGATAATGCCTCAGCCTGATCATGAGTGACATAAATGGTGGTAATCTTATAATCACGCTGCAGCCTTAAGATTTCCACTCTCATTTCATCACGAAGCTTGGCATCAAGATTACTTAATGGTTCATCCAGCAGTAATATTTCCGGTTCAATGACCAGTGCTCTCGCCAGGGCCACCCGCTGCTGCTGCCCTCCGCTTAACTGGCTCACTTGACGATCCGAGTAGCTCTCCAGCCTGACCTTTTGGAGAGCATCCAGCACTCTCTTCTTTAAGTCAGCAGAAGAAACCTTTCTCACACGCAAGCCAAACGCTACATTTTCAAAAACAGTCATATGGGGAAAGAGGGCATAGTTTTGAAAAACCATGCCTGTATTTCTTTTCTCCGGAGGTACACGCGTCATATCTTTGTCGCCAAATCGGACGACACCTTTAGTTGGATAATAAAAACCGGCAATCATCCGAAGTGTTGTCGTTTTACCGCAGCCGCTTGGACCAAGAAAGGTAAAAAACTCACCTTCTTTGATGTCCAGATTTAACTGGTCAACAGCTATCGTTTTCCCGAAGGCTTTTTGGACATTCTCTATTTTTATTGACGCCATCCCAACGACACTTCCTTATTCTTTAATTTCTTTATCTCCACTTTTAATATTTTCGTCCCAGTATTTCATCCACTCGTCACCTTTTTCCTGGAATGCATTCCAATCAATATCCATCGCTTTAATTTCCGTTTCCGTGATCCATTTAGGTAAACCCTTCACATCACTTCTGGTCGGAATCCTGTAAAATTCTTCTGCCAAAGTTTTTGCGGCTTCTTGTGAATTCACGAACTCATAAAAGGCTTCAGCCGCTTTTGGATGCTTGGCACCTTCAACGATGGCGATACCTTCTGTCAATACTGGCGTTCCGCTTTCTGGAATGACGAACTCAAATGGATAATTTTTATTTTCTTTCAGCATGACGACATCCGGCATTGCCCAAACGGAAAGTGAGCCCTCTCCTTTGGCTACCTTGTTATACATCATTTCCGGATTCGCTGAATATTCCTTCGTGTTTTGGTCGAGCTTCTTTAACCAGTCATACCCTTCTTTCGGATCATTTGTATCCTTATACGTACGATAGATCATCGCAGAAAAAATTGTCCTCATCGTTCCTGAGGCTAACGGATAGCGGATGATGATTTCGTCTTTCCATTTCGGATCAAGCAGCTCATCCCAATCTTTCGGTACCTCGTCTTTTGATAATTCTTTGCTGTTATACATGATGACTTCCGGTGTCTGGCTCGTTCCTGTCCAATACCATTCCGGATCGCGGAATCCTTCATCGAGACTATCGGAATAGCTAGGCTTATAAGCGGCCAGCAGCCCATCATCCTTTGCTTGATTGAAGTACGTGGAAGGTGCACCCCACCAAACGTCTGCCTGCGGATTACTTTTCTCTGAACGAACACGGTCAAGGATTTCCTGAGACCCCATATCAAGCCACTCAACATCAATACCATACTTATCTTCGAATTGCTTTTCGAATTTTGATAAAATATCTTTGCCATGTGGTGAATAAACCACGATTTTATCTTCCAGCTCACCCTTTTCGCCAGCATCCGAATTCGTTTTCGTATCTGTACCGTTACATCCTGAAATTAATAGTGCTGCCGATAAGGTAAGTACTGAAACAAGCATCTTTTTCCTTTTATGCATTAATATTCCCCCTCATCACGAAAATTCAAAATGCCATCATGTTCCCTTAAAAATAGGGAAACCGCTCCAAGCACCCCTGCGTTTTCTCCCAGTTGTGAAGTTTTCATTTCTACTAAACTTGGAAGATATCGATCAACGACCTCCCGAATTCTAGGTAAAATGTATTCAGCAGAATTTAATACACCACCCCCTAAAATGATCACTTCCGGATTTAGCAAACTAGCCGCATTGACAATTCCGCAGGCTAAATGTTCGATGGCTTCATTTATGATGGCCATAGCTGCAGTGTCTCCTTTTTTTGCTGCCAAAAAAGCATCTTCCCCCGATAGTTCGGAAGATTTGGCCCGTTCGAATAAAAAATGGTGAGGATCCTTGAGGACCTCCCTGGTAAAATGACCGCCAATCGACTTGCCTCCAGCGACACTTTCCAAATAGCCGTATCTCTGGAAAATCGGCTTGAATTCACGTTTTATATCCTCTTTGTCCGTCACCATATATCCCATTTCCCCAGCGGCACTGGAAGCTCCTCTATATAACTGGTTATTCAAGATGATGCCGCTTCCGATTCCCGTGCCAACCGCAATGAACAGTAAATTCCGCTTATTTTGTGCATTACCCAGCCACTGTTCACCTAGTGCAGCCGCGTTTACATCATTGTCCAGAAAGATGGGGAAATCAAAATAACGCTTCGCTTCTGCTATAAATGGATATTGTACCCAGCCTAAACTCGGTGCCTCTATTACTAATCCGCTTGCCGTTTGCGTAATGCCAGGGATCCCGACTCCCATCCCCAATATCCTTTCCTTCGCAATCTGATTCTTTGCAATTAACCGCTCCGTTTCAATCGCCATTTGTTTAAGCAGCCCTGAATTTAAATAAGTGTTTGTTGAAAAACTAGTGTCAGCAAGGATGTTACCACTTAAATCGCTTAAAACGATTTTCACTTTCGTCCCGCCTATATCGACACCGATGATATAGGCAGCCTTTTCATTAAAAAAGAGCTGGATGGGCCTCCTCCCGCCTTGAGATGAGGATACTCCTATTCCTTTCTCGAATACCCATTTCTCCTGTATAAGTTCATCCACAGCCTGAGAAACAGTTGGTTTACTTAGCTGAAGCTTAACGGCGATTTCAGCTCTTGAAATGGGTGAACATTCTTGGATGCATTGAATGATCCTTTTTTTATTTACATATTTTTGATGACTGGGTGTCCTTTTAAAACTCATCACATCACGGCCTTACATCATTTAGTTAGTAAATCTTCCTAATTAAGTAAAAATATAACTTAAATAATTTCAACGCACAAGTATTTTTCGGAACATTTAAAATGTTCATTTTTTAATAGTTACTTCGAATTATTTACATTTATAACCATTAGTGCTATTTATTAGATAGGTTTTTTATCTGGTTAGTTAGAAAACATTACTAACCTACATTTTTTTTAGGTGTTTTATAAAAGTTGAAGGGGGTTAAAAGAAGAATGAAAAAAGCTTTGTTATCGTTGTTTTCCCTTTTGTTGGTTTTTGCATCATTGCCGCTTGGAGGCAGCGCTGCAAATCCTGATGAAACCAACGTCGAATTATGGAATTCGGTCAAGCCGCTCGAAACGACTGTGACATTCTTGAACAGCGGTGCCCATCCCGATGATGAACGCAGTGACTTTCTCGCTTATCTATCGAGAGGGTTAGGGGTGAAAACATCCAGCCTGATTGCAAACCGTGGTGAGGGAGGACAAAATGAAATTGGGGATGAACTGGACAACGCTCTTGGAATCATCCGTTCGAGGGAAATGATAGAAGCTGCAAAAATCACCGGGGTTAAAGCCTATCATCTAAGCGAAACCACCTCTGATCCCATTTATGATTTCGGTTTCTCTAAAACACCAGAGGAAACATTACAAAAGTGGGGCGAGGAACTCACATATGAACGGCTTATCCGCTTTATTCGGACGTATCAGCCAGATATATTGATGCCATCCTTTCAAAATGATGATACCCAGCATGGACATCATCGAACAATGACAATCCTAAGTGAACGTGCCTTTACTGATGCCGCCGACCCAACTGTGTTTCCACAACAATTGAAACAAGGTCTATCGGTATGGCAAGTGAAAAAGTTATATTTGCCCGTTTCCTCGGCAAATCAAGCAACCACTTCGATAGAAATCGGTAAATATGACCCAATATACAAAATGACTTACCCACAGCTTGGAGAACAATCCCGCTATCTGCACAAAAGCCAAGGCATGGGTTCTGATATCCCTGCAGCACCACGCCAAATCCATTTGGATTTGAAGCAAAGCGCAGTTGATACAAAAAGCGAGTCGGACCTTTTTGCAGGTGTGCCTTACAATTTTACTGAATGGGCTGAAAAACTCCCTAGCTCAGCTTCAAAATTAAAAGGTGAATTTAGGTACCTGCAACGGAATCTGGACGCTGTTATTGAGTCTTATCCCCATGCTAAACGTGTTTTTTCAACATCCCAAAAAGCTCTTTCCAATGTTCGTTCAATGACTGCGCAAGTCAAAAAGGCAATGCTAAGCCCTGCCATCCAAAACGACTTGCTTCATAAGCTCTCATTAAAAGAAGAGCAATTGCAAAACGTCAGTTTTGTCTCCTCAGGGCTCGAGGTTCAGGCTGAAGTAGCTTCAAAGATTCTTACGAAAGGTCAAAATACGTACGTAACCATAACCATGAAGAATAACGGGAAACAAACATTGAAAAAAGTCGCTGCTGCATTGAACGTGCCTAAAGGATGGAAGACAAAAATAAAATCAAAAGATGTCAATCTGGCACCTAATAAATCAGCGACAATGACCTACCTGGTTGAAGTCCCTGAAGATGCAGCTTATTACCATGCCTATGATGAATCAACCATTACAGCCAGCATTTCTTATAAATACGGGAGCACAAAAACTTCCATCAAGGAAGAATTGGATGGAACGATCGCCGTCCTTCCCGACGTTGCCCTTACCTTATCTCCTGAAGATATCGTCGTAAATACAGCAGATGTAAAAGAGGAAATCCCAGTGGCGGTGACCTTGAAAAACTATACAGAAGGAAAAGCATCAGCAAAGGTCGCTTTAAAAGTCCCTGAAAATTGGGGAGTTCATCCCCAAAATGCCACTGTATCATTTAATGAAAAGTCAGAAGAAAAACAAGTGAAGTTCACCCTCAGACCGCCGAAGGCCATCCAAAAAGGCGAATATCAGGTGAAGGCTGCTGCCACTGTCAATGGGAAAACCTTTGATTCGACCATACAGGAGATTTCCTATGACCATATCGGAACATTCTATTACCAATACCCAGCAGCTATCAATACCGTTGCATTTGAGCTTTTGAAGCCAGCTTCATTAAAAGTGGGGTACATTGAAAGCGGATTCGATAAAGTGGCAGATTATTTAAGCAATGCAGGGCTGAACATTACGAAGTTAACTGAAGCTGATTTAGCTGAAGGTGATTTAAGTCAATATGACACGATCGTTACAGGCATCCGTGCCTATCTATCGAGGGAAGATTTAAAGGCATATAACGCGCGCTTACTTGAGTATGTGGAAAACGGCGGACATCTCGTCGTGCAATACCATAAACCAGGTGATGGATGGGATGCATTGAAGACAGCTCCATATCCTCTTACCCTCGGGAATCCTTCGATTCGCTGGCGGGTAACCGATGAAAGAGCCACAGTAAACGTGTCGAAACCAGAATCGGCGCTTTTTACTTATCCAAATAAAATAACAAGTGATGACTGGAGCAATTGGGTCCAAGAAAGAGGATTGTATTTCCCAATGGAATGGGATGAACGGTATGAAACATTCATTTCCATGGCTGATCCGAATGAAGAACCGTTTGATGGCGGTATCCTTATGGCTAAATACGGTAATGGCACCTACCTCTACACCAACCTTGTCCTATACAGGCAAATTCAAGGCCAGGTTCCAGGCGGATATCGAATCATGACGAACTTGATTAGTTACGGTGCCAAATAAAAAAAAGAAACCTATGCATGTGTTGAATGCATAGGTTCCTTTTCTGTGACGTTTGCCCGATTGAAGCTGATATGAATAAAAACAACTCCTGACTGATAGGTTCCTGCTCTAAAAACAAAAAAAGTTATGCACAAAGAGGAGGGAAAGGCTCATGCGTTTGGGGTTTCCCCTCATTTCCCGCATTGCTTTGTCCACACTTTATGCACAACTTCATTCATGATTTACGATCTTAAAAACATCCCGTTAAAGCACTTTGCTCAAGAATGCTTTGGTTCTTTCGTGCTGAGGGTTACCGAATAATTCATTCGGCTCATTTTCTTCCACGATATACCCTCCATCCATGAATATCACCCGGTCCCCGACTTCCCGAGCAAAGCCCATTTCATGCGTAACGACGACCATTGTCATTCCTTCTTTAGCAAGTTGTTTCATTACCTCCAAAACATCACCGACCATTTCAGGGTCAAGGGCAGATGTCGGTTCATCAAATAGCATGATCTTCGGATTCATCGCCAATGCCCTTGCGATGGCGACCCGCTGTTTTTGTCCGCCGGAAAGTTCCCCCGGATAGCTATTTGCTTTTTCCTTTAGACCAACCTTATCCAATAACTCAAGCGCTGATCTTCCTGCTTCCGCTTTATCGGTGGCACGAATTTTAATAGGGCCCAAGGTTATGTTCTCCAAAACGGTCTTATGTGGAAATAGATTGAAATGTTGAAAAACCATTCCAACCTCTTGCCGGACTTTGTTTATATTGATTTTCCTTTTAGGATCGGTAATATCATGTCCGTTAATGACCACCTCGCCGCCCGTAACTTCCTCAAGGAGGTTCAGGCAACGCAGGAATGTACTCTTTCCAGATCCAGAAGGGCCTATTACGCAAATTACTTCCTTTTCCTGCACTTCTGCATTTATATCTTTTAAAACCTCGACAGTTCCAAATGATTTTCTTAGGTTTTTTACTGTAATGATGCTCATCGAACTTGTACCCTCCTTTCTATGAAATTAGCAATTAGGGTTAACAAATAGATGATGATAAAGTAAATTACACCTACGGCCATCCAAACCTTGAATGCTTCAAAGGTTGCCGAAGCTTGAATCTGACCTTGCTGGGTTAAATCGGCTATACCAATTACGGATAATAGAGAAGTGTCCTTCAAGCTGATGATCGATTGATTCGTAATGGTAGGGAGCATCCTTCTAAAGGCTTGCGGAAGCACGACATATCTCATTGTTTGAGCTCCAGTGAACCCGATGGATCTTGCCGCCTCCGTTTGCCCTTTATCGATTGATTGTATCCCCGCCCTTATTATTTCAGCAAAATATGCCCCTGCATTGATCGCAACGGTAATTATTCCAGCTGTTGTACTGTCCAAAGAAATCAAATTCAATGAATTCACACCAAAATAGATAAAAAATAACTGAACGATGAACGGTGTCCCTCGTATTGCATCCACATAAACCTTTGCAATCCAGTTCAAGATTTTGATGGGGGCAAGTCGCAGCAAAGCGACAAGTAAACCAATCAAAAAACCTAGGATAATGGCAATCACAAAGATATAAAGTGTCACCTGAAGTCCTTTTAATAAAAGTGGCAACGCCGCAACAATTATATCCATTTCTTTCACCCCTTTGAAAAAGAAAGCGCGCCATAAGCGCGCCTAATGAGCTTTAATCTATTGTTTATTAACCTTATTCACCAAGATACGTTTTTATAATTTCATCATATGTGCCGTCTTTTTTAAGATTGGCAAGACCATCATTTATTTTTTTCAATAAATCCCCGTTTTGCCCTTTCAATACAGCTATTCCATATTGGTCACCATTCAAACGGTCACCTACGATTTTCAACCCAAGATCTTTTTGGGCGATTGCATATGAGATGACAGGATAATCTTCTATAAGGGCATCCGCATTACCGTTGGCCACTTCCTGGAACATCGCTGGACTATCATTGAATTGAACAACTTTGATTCCTAGTTCCGTAGCATTATCCTGTGCATATTTAGCACCTGTTGTTCCTTTTTTCACTGCTATGGTTTTTCCTTTAAGATCCTTAACGGTTTTAGTGCTTGTATTATCTTTCTTAACAACTATTGTTAACCCTGCATCAAAATACGGTGTTGAGAAATCCACTACCTTTTTTCTTTCCTCTGTAATGCTCATTCCTGCAATGGCCACATCAAGCTGATTGGCTTGCATAGCCGGAATGATTCCACCGAAATCCATTGGAGACAATTTGATTTTGAAATCCTGGTCTTTCGCGATTGCATTGATCAATTCGATATCGATACCTTTATAGTCGTTCCCCTCTTTAAATTCAAAAGGAGGATAAGTCGTATCCACACCAACTTTATATACCTTTTCAGGTTTCTTTTCCTCACCTGCATTTTTTCCTTCATTGGTTCCACAAGCCGAGATAAAGATGGTTAAAATCAAAAACATACTCAATAAACCAAGTTTCTTCATTCAAATCACTCCAATTCTTAGATTATACGTGATAATAAATAATTCTCCCTATAATATAGCATAAGAACAAAGTGATATAATATGAATTTTCGGAATATAAATTATTTTCTTTAAATAATTTATATGGATGTTTTTCCTAATATTGTTACAGTGATGGAAAACACAAAAAGGCTATGGGATCCTTCTCGATAAAAATAGCCGATCATGTCATCAATACCTGTAAAACAAGACCATTGGAGGGTGTTATTCACCAGGGTTCCTTTGGTCATCCCTAATAGGAGATACTCCATTAGTTGGATAAGAAAAAAACTAAATCAATTAACTTTTGGATGCTTTTAAACTAGAATATAGGAATTGTTTTTCCGCCTCCACTCCCCCTGCTTCAAAATGTCCCGCGCCCTACCATGTCTACTTCTATCAAAAAAAGGCCAACCAGTAATTTTTTTTACTGGTCGACCTTATAATACGAACGAATCCGCTCGATTTGTGATCGAATTAAGATTCATTGATTTGCACTAAAGCAGCAATATCGCGATGGGTGCCGTAATAATTAACGTGATGAGCGTCCGTTCAAACCAAATTACAACCAACTTCGTAATACTGATCGGGATTTCTGTTGATAGGATACAAGGTATCGTCGCTGAAAAGAACAATATGGATGAAACAGAAACCACGGCAATGATGAACTTAGTTACCAGAGGTGCATCAACTACAAGAAGCGCCGGCAGGAACATTTCTGCAATTCCTATAGCTGAAGCTTTTGCAGCCAAAAATGGTTCAGGTATTTGCAATGCCCAGGTAAATGGGTAAAAAAGATAGCCAAGTAAATTAAATACTGGAGTGTACTCCGCTAATACAAGGCTGATGAGACCAACAGATAAAATGGAAGGCAGAATGCTCATTGTCATAAGAAAACCGTCCTTTAAGTTTTCCCATAAATTTCTGCCAAGACTTATGGAATTATTTGCTCCTACCATCGCACTGTTCCAGGCATTTCGGAAAAGTCCTTCTTTGATAACTTCTTCTGGATCCGCATTATCCGAATAATATTCGTCGCTCATTTTATTTAATGGCCAAATACGTACGGTAATGGCAGTGACAAGGTACGTGATTCCTAAAGAAACCCAAAAGAAAAGCGACCATAGGTCCATAAGCCCGAGGGTTTTTGCTACAACGATCATGAACGTTGCTGAAACCGTTGAAAAGCCAGTTGCAATAATAGCTGCTTCTTTAAGGGTGTATTTTCCTTCTTTATATAGTCGATTCGTAATAAGCATACCAATGGAATAGCTACCTGCTAAATCAGCAACCATATCAACAGCTGAACGCCCCGGAGTTTTAAATATCGGCCTCATGATCGGCTGCATCAGTACACCTAAAAATTCGAGAAGCCCGTATCCAATGAGCAGCGCCAAAAATAGAGCGCCAAAAGGAACGACAAGACCTACAGGTATGACAAGTTTTTCGAAAAGGAAAGGACCCATACTTGGGGCCATTAACCATTCGGGTCCGATCTTGAAATATATTAAGATCGCAACAACAGCACCTAATACTTTTAATGAAGAAAAAACGATTGATACCTTATCTTTGCTCCAACTTTTTGAAATAAATGGATAAACAGCTCCTAATAGAATGACAATAAGAGCATAAATAGGAACGGCTGTCGGCAAGGTTACTTTGATCCATGTTACTATATGATCAATTGGTATGCTTGAAACACCATTTATGGTAATGGGAATAAAAAACATAAAACTTCCTATTAAACTGTATATAATAAACTTCAGTACATTCGTAGTAGATTGAATCTGCGGCTCCTCTTGTTTCGTATTTGTCGCAACATTTGGTGATTCCATAATCATTCCCCCTTTAATTTAATTGCCTTCTTGGTAAATCCTGGCGTCATGCCCACATCCAATCACGTAAAGTTTCACCTTCTTCCAGCAGCAAAACACCCCAGCTATGTGCCGCTTTCCAATCCCCCGTGTACCGGTGCACAACTGCAACCCGGCAATATTGTTCATTAACATGCGAAGCACCGCCACTTGTTGCGAGACTTTTATATGCAATCCTGTTCTTTTTTTAATATCTTTACTCTTTCACTTGTATCCGCTTTCATTTTGGTTGTCCTCCTCATTATTTAACATTCATTGTATACTGAAAATTCTAATAATAATTTTACTTTTTGATGATTATTTTATAATTTATATTCTAAAATTCATCTATTATTGTCCTTTTTATAATCCATATTAAAATTAGAGCGAAATTTAAGAGCAGAATCTATAGTTTTGGTACGAAAAACTAACTGAATGAGTGGTCTATTAAGCTTGGGCAGATAAAACTCAGTGTTCCTGCCCCTTTTGTGCATAAGAAACAGAGCTGAACGTCACACATCCAACCAAGCTTTCTTTTATATGCTTTTTTGCTCCCAACTTGGGAATAAATAGTTCTTACACTTACGTTTAATTATCTGTTAAATCGGGGAAATATAAATTCAATCGACGATGACTTTATAACTAGGATGGATATGATGAGAATTAAGGTAAAAAAAATAATATATTACCTGATTAAATTAAGAGGGAAAATCTTTATACCATTTGCCATTTTATACATATTAGTTGCAGCATATATTGCTTTTTCTATAGAGCCACAGACGTTCGAATCATATTTAACTTCAGTTTACTGGGTTCTTACAACGCTTGCTACGGTTGGTTTTGGTGACTATGCACCGGTCACCGATCTTGGAAAAGCATTTACCATCGGTCTATACATAACGGGTATTGGGCTTGTTAGTCTTTTTATTGGAAAAATCATTAAATCTGTATATCTTATCGAAAAACGTAAAGTTGGTGGAAAAATGAAATATACAGGTAAAAATCATATCATTCTGATTGGATGGAGTGAAAAGTCAAAATCAGCAATTCAAGAGATTTATAAATCTGATGAAACCATTGATATTGTTATAATTGATAGCCTGGAAAAATCCCCCATGATGGAGGAGCGTCTGTTTTATGTTCGCGGGGATGCCACCGATGAAGAAACATTGCTCCGTGCAAATCTGCCTAAAGCAAAAGGCGTTATCATTTTTGCTGACCAAATAACACAAGATAATTATGCTACAAAGGATCCGTTACTTGTCGATGGAAAGACATTATTAGTTGCCACTGCCATAACGTCCATTGAAGAAATAACCAATACGGCAATACACGTCACCGCTGAGGTAATCAATCAAAAGCATATTCGTTTATTTGAGCGCGTAAAGGTGGATGAGTTTATTCCTACACAAGAAATGATCTCCCACGCAGCAGTACGATCATTATTTTCTCATGGAGTCACTCACATGTATTCAGAACTCATGAGCTCAAAGTACGAAGAGGCGATGTATGAGATTTCTAAACAAGATGAATGGCGAACCTATCGTGATGCATTCATGGACCTTCTTGATAAAGGGGCCACACTGGTAGCAGATCGTGGTGATCTTAACATAAACCAAAAATTAGATGCACGAATTCCTGATGATGCACAGCTTTTCATTATTTGCGATAAAGAGACCATTTCCAAAATAAATTCAAAAATACATTAGAATCAGAAATCTTTAGGGATGCTATAATAGCATCCCTCAGTTTGTAGGCAAAAGGGTTTTATCTAAAGTTAAAACTAAGTTGATTGGAGCGGGTGTTCGGGCCTCCTGCTTAGAAAAGCGAGTCTAGGGGAGACCCCGCAGGCGCAAGCCGAGGGCGGACCGCCTGCGGAAAGCGAGTGCCTCTCGTTCCATCAACGTCCAAATTGCACATGCCATAAACTCAATTTTCTTCAAGTTTGCCTGCAAATATGCTCCTAAATTGAATAAGCTTTAAAACAAAAAAAAGAACCTTCAATCAAAGATCGATTAAAGGTTCTGTTGTTTTTAATTTCAATGATGCTTCGATATCCAAAAATTAACTATAAACTAGCTCTTTTTTTTTGCTCAGACCAAGCGTCTCTGATGTTGAAGTTTGAATTTCGTGCAAAAGCTCTGTATTTTCCATTAGTGACTCTCCATAAGAAGGAATCATTTCTTTAATTTTCGGTTCCCACTCTTTCATGCGTTGCGGGAAGCATTTATTAATTACCTCAAGCATAACGTGAACAGCAGTAGAAGCCCCTGGAGAAGCACCTAGCAATGCTGCAATAGAGCCATCGGATGCACTTACAACTTCCGTACCAAATTGAAGTGTACCTTTGCCGCCTTCAGCAGTATCTTTGATAACTTGTACACGTTGGCCAGCTACTACTAAATCCCAATCCTCGCTCTTAGCGTTCGGGATGAACTCTCGTAACTCTTCCATGCGCTGTTCTTTCGATAACATAACTTGCTGGATCAAGTATTTTGTCAATGGCATCTCTTTTGCACCTGCCGCCAACATAGTTAAAACATTATTCGGTTTTACGGAAGTTATTAAATCGAACATTGAACCTGTTTTTAAGAACTTCGGTGAGAAGCCCGCAAATGGTCCAAATAGCAACGATTTTTTATTGTCGATAAAACGTGTATCAAGATGCGGAACAGACATTGGTGGTGCACCAACTTTAGCTTTTCCGTATACCTTCCCATGATGCTGTGCAACAACTTCCGGATTATTACATACCATGAAGTATCCACTTACCGGGAATCCTCCGATATGTTTCCCTTCAGGAATGCCGGATTTTTGCAGTAAATGCAAGCTTCCGCCCCCGCCTCCGATAAAGACGAATTTAGCATTATGACGTTCTACGCTACCGGTATCGACATTACGCACTTTTAATTCCCATGAGCCATCACTGGCACGTTTAACATTATCAACACTATGTTTATATTTGATATCGACGTTTTGAGCCTTTAAGTGGTCAAACAACATGCGTGTCAGAGCACCGAAGTTAACGTCTGTACCGTAATCAATTTTTGTTGCCGCTATAGATTCATTCGATGGACGGTCTTGCATAATAAGTGGAATCCATTCCATCAGTTTTGCTGGGTCATCGGAATACTCCATACCTTGGAACAGAGGATTTTTGGACAGCGCTTCAAAACGTTTCTTTAAGAACGCTACATTGTTATCCCCTTGCACCATACTCATATGAGGCAATGGCATGATAAAGTCTTGCGGATTATCAATCAGCTTACAGTTTACAAGATACGACCAAAACTGCAATGAAACTTGGAACTGTTCATTTATTTTAATTGCTTTGCTAATATCTATAGATCCGTCAGCTTTTTCGGATGTATAGTTAAGCTCGCACAGTGCAGAATGTCCCGTACCCGCATTATTCCATTCGTTAGAGCTTTCTTCTCCTGCGTTTGCAAGCTTCTCAAATACTTTGATTTCCCATTCCGGTGCTAACTCTTTCAGTAATGATCCCAAAGTCGCGCTCATGACTCCGCCGCCAATTAAGATAACGTCTGTTTGTTTCTGTATGTTGCTCATTATAACCTTCCTTATCCCCTATATTTGCAAAAAAGATGTAGGCGCTCCTGCTTAGGTGTCAAAAAAAGCCCGGCACGAACTAGGAACACACCTTTTCTGTCTCCTTATAACTATATCATAATCTATTATTATTATTTCATAGATTAAAATATTCTACTATTACTTTTTTTGTTAAAATGTTGATTTTGAAAAGAAATTAGCTTAAACTAATCCGCCCCGATAGTCGCATTAAAAGATTTCTTCAGCAACTCCCCATCATTGAAGGAAGAAACTGTTAGTGAAATAATATTGACAGATTCGAAAAAGCCAGGAAAATACACATTTATTGACAAAAACAGAAGGGAAATTAGAATTTTCTGTAACCATTTCCCTAAAAAACTAGGGCCTTCCTAAAATTGCTAAACTCTTAACTTTTTAACTAGTATCATAAATTCCACCCAATTATTAGATATTATAACAATACCAATAATTACTGAAAATTAAACCAATATAAGGTAATATCATCGATAATATTCTTAATTTTAAGACTTATCTCATAGTCCCTCATTAATATAATTTCTTAACTTATTGCTATTACAAAAAAACATTATTTCTCTTATTTTCGCAAAAAGATATTTTCAACTTTATGTTCCGACCCTTTTTTCAAGATGAGTTTTGCCCGTCCTTTTGTCGGCAGTATATTTTCATGTAAATTTTTCAAATTAATTTCTTCCCAAATTCGAGTCGCTTTTTTTATGGCCTGTTCTTTAGAAAAGTCAATATAACGATGGAAATAGGATTCGGGACTTTGAAATGCAGTCTTTTGAAGTAAAAGGAACCTTTCGACATACCACCGCTCTATGTCGTTAACATCTGCATCTACATAGAGTGAGAAATCAAAAAAGTCACTGACGAATACTTGATTTTCCTTGTCAACTTGAAGAACATTAACACCTTCCACTATTAAAATATCCGGATTACAGATCGTCTGCACTTCATTTGGCAAAATGTCATACTTCAAATGTGAGTAGATTGGAACTTCCACTTTATTTTTTCCCGCTTTTACATCTCCGATAAGATTGATTAATTTTTGGGTATCATAACTTTCAGGAAACCCTTTTCTTTTCATCAATCCTTTTTCTTCTAAAAGATCATTTGGGTACAAAAAACCGTCGGTAGTGACAAGACCTACGTTTCTGTGATTATCCCATCTGGATAATAAAGTCTGAAGCAACCTTGCAGTCGTACTCTTTCCTACAGCTACACTCCCTGCAATCCCAATGATATAAGGTACTTTTTTAGCATCAGTTTTTAGAAATGAAGAAGTGGCTGTGTTAAGCTGCTGTGATGCCTCAACATGTAAATTGATCAAACGGGTCAAGGGCAAATAAACCTCTTCCACTTCCTGAATGGATATTTCTTCATTTATTCCTTTTAAGTTATCCAATTCTTCTTCAGTTAAAGGAAGAGGGGTATGGTTTCGCAAAGATGCCCACTTTTTTCGATTGAATTCAAAATAGGGAGTATAGGAACTCATGATTTTTCGTTACCTCACTTTTTAGAGTTACTATCAGTTTAACAAGGATGATGTCTATAAAAAAGATGTTCCTGATCCCTTATTCACTAAATTGATTAAGCTTTGAATGATAATCCACCTATCTCCAAAGCTTCCCTAAGTTTCGGTAAAGAAGCTGGTCCCATACCGTGGAATTTCAAAATCTCTTTTTCACTATATGCTGATAGCTGTTGTAAAGAGGTTACCCCATTGCTTTCCAATGCACGTCTGGCAGGTGCCGAGAGCACTGAAAGGAATCCTGTATCAGGTTTTCGTTCCAGCTCACATACAGGGCAGGTCGGACAGTCGCTGGATTTATAGTATTTGTGTCCCTTTTCGCAAGTCCTCAAATTCTTCTTTGAAATGGTCATTGTCAATTTCTCCTTTTCTTCTGAATTTCAAGTCCAAACATAAAAAGTTCCCCCTTCACAATGAAGCAAATCATTTTAATCCATTTTATCATTAATTTCATTGGAAAAGGGCTGCCGCAGCAACCCTTTGCAAAACGCAAAGTGAGTGATGGATTAACCCACTTTGTCCTCCTTCTTAGCCTCTGTTTGAGCATTTGCCTGTACACGCTTGTCTATTCCAAAAGCGAAATAACTGATTGCTACGATAGCCAGAAAACCTATTCCAACCATAAGAGATATACGTGTGTCATCATTAAACCACATACCGATCAATACCATGATCAAGAAAGCGATGGTCAGGTAGTTTGTAACAGGTGCAAACGGCATCTTGAATGGATGATTGTGCATTTCAGCTTTTTTGACCTTCCTGAATTTAATTTGACTGATCAGAATGACAAACCATGGAATCATTCCAGGAAGTACACTCGCACTGTATACATGCACAAATAAATTTTCTGGTGCAATATAACTTAAAACAACCC
The DNA here is from genome assembly GCF_042787955.1 of Peribacillus sp. YIM B13477. NCBI lineage: Bacteria > Bacillati > Bacillota > Bacilli > Caryophanales > Bacillaceae > Peribacillus > Peribacillus sp. YIM B13477. Next base: position 214,866 of record NZ_JBHZPD010000008.1, on the reverse strand, counting down.
CAATCGCTAAACCGACGATCACTCCGAACGTACCGAATAAAGGGACACCGCTATTAGATACTTTTGCAAAGAACTTTGGCGCTTGTCCATTCATCCCTAATGTGTAAAGCATGCGTCCTGCACTGTAAATACCACTATTGCAGCCAGACATTGCAGCCGTGATAACGACAAAATTAATGATTCCGGCTGCTGCCGTGATACCAACCTTCGCAAAGGTCGCAACAAATGGACTGCCAATCGAACTTAATTGATCCCAAGGGTAAACGGTTACAATAATGAAGATCGCACCGATATAGAAGATTAAAATACGCCAAATGGTACTTTGAATCGCTTTGGTTATCGTTTTTTGCGGATCTTTTGCTTCACCAGCCGTAATCCCGATTAATTCTACACCTTGATAAGCGGCAACCACCAGTGAGAGAGCAAAGAAGAAGCCCTTCCAGCCGCCTGTAAATAAACCGCCATGTTCCCAAAGATTCGATAACCCTAAGGCTTCCCCACCGTTACCGATCCCAAAGAAAATCAGTCCAAAACCTGCAACGATCATTAAAATAATCGTTACGATTTTAATCAGTGCAAACCAAAATTCAATTTCCCCAAAGGATTTAACGGAAATTAAGTTCGCTGCTCCAAGAATCACCATTGCAATTAAACCTGGAATCCAAGCAGGGAGATCAGGGTACCAATACTGCATGTACGTCCCCACTGCAATAATTTCTGCCATCCCGACGATAACCCACTGGAACCAGTTACTCCAAGCTGTCATATACCCTGCCAATGGATGAATGTACTTATAACCAAATGTTGCAAATGAACCTGTACTTGGCTCTAAGTACAACATTTCCCCCATTGCGCGCATGATCAAGAATATAAATAAACCAGAAATCGCATAAGCTAACATTACAGACGGACCTGTCCATTGAATCGTGCTGGCTGAACCCATGAATAAACCGACACCAATCGTTCCGCCCAAAGCGATCATCTGAATATGACGACCTTTTAAGTCCCTATTCAAATCTTTGTTTGCCATTCCATTTCCCCCTACACTACTAATAGTCGAAATTTTATGCAAGATGCTTATTACACTCCCTATTTAGTATAGAAATGATATAGCAGGCACCACTTTATTTAATCTTTCTTAAAGCCGCCTCATAAAATCACTCTTCACTTTTAAGCATTCCTGACAGTTGGAAAGATTACTATCCATTTTCATGTTAATTCTTTATTCTGTCCTAGGTGCCATAGAAAGCGCTTACTTTTTACCGGTTATAACAAGTTCACCCCTTAAACGGTAAAAATTCCCCTGTATAAAATAACTCGAATAAAAGAGTTTTGCAACTCTTTTATTCGGCTGGCAGGTTTATTACGCTGTTACCAAAAGGGACTTTAATCTCAGCTTTAACAACATATCATTGGTCATTTTCTCCAAATCATATTCCGCCTTGAATCCCCACTCTTCCTTTGCACATGTTGAATCAATTGTATTTGGCCAACTGTCTGCAATGGATTGTCTTACAGGATCGACTTCATAATTCATGACAAATTCCGGTATATGCTTTTTAATTTCGGCTGCGATTTGCTCCGGATCAAAGCTCATGGCAGAAACATTGAAAGAATTCCGATGTTTCAATTTTGAAGCATCGGCCTCCATTAAAGCAATGATGGCAGCTAAAGCGTCCGGCATATACATCATGTCCATATACGTTCCCTTATCAATGTAAGAAGTATATCGCTTGTTTTTAATCGCTTCATAGTAAATTTCAACTGCATAGTCGGTAGTTCCGCCGCCAGGAGGCGTGACATACGAAATCAGTCCCGGGAATCGAAGCCCCCTCGTATCAACCCCAAATTTATGATGATAATAATCACATAATAACTCTCCGGATACTTTATTCACGCCGTACATCGTATTTGGCCGTTGAATGATGTCTTGCGGTGTCCAATCTTTAGGAGTGGTTGGACCAAACGCACCAATGGAACTAGGTGTGAATAATTGGCAATCGAGTTCTCGTGCCGTTTCCAAAGCATTGACCAATCCGCCCATGTTTAAATGCCAAGCTAAAAGCGGCTTCTTTTCAGCTGTTGCCGACAATAAAGCGGCCAAATGTATAATCGTATCCACTTCATGTTTTTTTGCCATGTTATACATCGCTTTTTCATCCGTAACATCCAAAACTTCAAATGGACCTGATTGAGCAACATCACTGTCCGTTTTTCGGATATCTGTCGCAATGATATTGTCAGCTCCATAAACCTCTCTCATTTTTAGCGTCAGTTCTGAACCAATTTGACCTAAAGCTCCCGTTACCAAGACCTTTTTCATCAAAAATCCCTCCCCATGTTTTAAACTCTGAAACAAGCAATCTACTTATATGATCGACATCTCTTTTCCTACTTTTTCATAAATGGCCAATGCGCTATCCAACATCTCTTTTGTATGAGCCGCAGTAGGCATATTCCTCACTCTTCCAGTACCTTTTGGAACGGTAGGGAATACGATGGATTTAGCATACACACCTTCTTCATTCAGCCTCTTGCTGAATTGCTGCGTTTTTGCTTCATCACCTATAATGCAAGGCGTGATCGGTGTTTCGCTCTCCCCGATATCAAACCCTAATTCTTTTAGGCCTTTTTTCAAGTAATCGCTATTTTCCCAAAGCTTATTTTGAAGTTCTGAGCTATTCATCAAAATATTGATGGCTTCTATGCTAGCTGCAACTGCTCCCGGTGTGGCAGCCGTTGAAAATAAAAATGGACGGCTTCTCACCTTTAACCAATCAATCAAATCTTTCTTTCCTGCTACATAGCCCCCCACAACACCAATGGCTTTGGATAATGTTCCAATTTGGAAATCCACTTTATCCGATAACCCAAAATGCTTAACCGTTCCTGCACCATTACCTAATACACCCGAACCATGCGCATCATCAACATACGTAATTAAGTCGAACTCTTCGGCAATCTTCACAATTTCAGGAAGTTTGGCTATATCCCCATCCATCGAGAACACTCCGTCGGTAATGATCATGATCTTGTTATACAATCCGGACTCCTTTGCTTGACGTGCCTTTGTCCGTAAATCGTCCATGTCGGAATGGATAAAGGGAATGATTTTTGCCTTGGATAGTCGGCATCCATCAATGATTGAAGCATGATTCAGTTCATCTGAAAGAATGGCATCATTTTTATCCATCACTCCTGAAATCGCTGCCATATTACAGTTAAATCCAGATTGATAAGCAATGGCTGCTTCTGTATGCTTAAACTCGGCGAGCTTTTCTTCCAATTTGACATGAATATCTAACGTTCCGTTGATCGTACGAACGGCACCTGCACCGACACCATATGTTTTCGTCGCTTCTATGCAAGCCTCTATTAATCGTCTATCTGTTGCTAAACCTAAATAATTATTGGATGATAAATTAATTAGCTCCCTGCCCGCAATCGTGATAACCGGACCATTAGCACCTTCCACTGGATCAATAACGTTGTAAAGTCCCTTTTCTTTTAAATCTTCCAAATTTTCTTTCAAAAATTCATTTAATATTTCACTTGACATTTAATATACCCCCTTATTGATGGTTGGAATACATGCAGGATTTTTTTATGTTTTACACCTATTTTAAAAATATTGTATTTTTTCCCTTTTTTTCTAAAAATACACGTGTCTTCTCCAAAAACACACACAGTATTAGTGAAAATCCCTTTATACTAAGTGTTATAACACTCATAATAATGGATAATTTTAATGTTGTCCATATTGTGTGGACAAAAAATTTGAATTTTTGTAGTTCTTACAATCAACATCCACCTAAAATGCGTTTATATCAATGAAAATACGAAGAGAATTTCATCAATTTTCCAAGGCAAACGATGTTATATCTACTGGTTTTTTGGAGACCTTAACCATTAACCTAATTAAGGAGGGGTATAGTGAGAACGGAAGATGAAAAAACCTCAGAAGGCCTAAATGAGATTTTTGAGATTATCAATGCAAAAGGTGATATTGGAGAATTAAAAGAAATCGTCCAAAAACCTGATGAACAAACAAACGAAGACAAGTAAACCAAGGGGAGAAATCTCTTTCAGTCAGTTTGTTGACAAAAGGAAGTTCAGAATGGTTCATTCCTGATCATGAACTGTTTTTGAGGCTTATTTCCCTCTCCAGGCAATCGCTTTCCTCGGGGGGCTTTGCGCCTGAGGGGTCGCTTTTTTAAGCAGGAGTCCCGTTCAACCGCTCCAATCAACTGGATTGTTTTTTAAAGATAAAAACTGCAGGAAATACCAAGTTCTCCTAATTATTCTATAGTCATCAAGGGGATTAATTATCCTCTTTTTTGTCTGTTTTACATTGTACTAATGGACGCTTAAGTCCATTACAACAATAAAAAATGAGCTGCTGATCAGCTCGGATATTGAATTGAATCTCACGTCCAAAAAACAAAAAAGTCATGCAAAGGAATGGGATAAAAGAGTTAAGAATAAGGATTTTCCCTATTTCTCTTCCTTGTCCACAATCCATGCATAACTAACAAATTACTCCTCTACTTCACTAATCCTAGGACAGTAGTGCTCCATAAATCAGATTTCCATGTCCCACCGTTCCTTTTCGGTCTCCTTCATCCGTTTTTCCGTTTTCTCGGGATGGACAGTACGGAATTTATGGTGGTCAGCCGGGATGATTTCGATCATCTTTTCTATTCATATCTTCCGGATCGAATTGGTTTTTTAATCCCTTTTCTTGCTTTTTCATAGCCTCTGCTCTTGTAAAATTCTTTTCTCCATCGTACCATGTCCATTTTTCCTGCCTTGAGGGTCCCTTGTGTTTTTTTACTATTTCGCACTTTCTATCCCTTCAATAACATCATAAAAAAAGATCATGAAATCGTGAAAAGTATTTTTCACGATTTCATGATCTGATTCATAATGGGCATGTTACAGTGTTATCCCCTATATCTCAAAGTTAATCCTTTTAAGAAATTCCTGGCGTATCGATCTCCGCACTCTTTATAATTCCTATGACCCACTTTTCTTAATATAGCGCTTAATTCCCCTTTGGTTATCATGACTCCTGCTTCTTCCAAAATATCAATCATATCCTCACTGGTTAATGATAATGCTATTTTCAGCTTCTTCAGAAGGATATTATTCACACTTTCCTTATGCTTCACAGCCGTTGCCTGAATTTGAGGCTGACCAGGTTTTGGCTCTTGTCTCCCTCTTTTAAAAATGATCAAACCATTTAAAAAGGACTCTAGCATCATGTTATTGCAGTTTACCCCATCATCAGCTTCATCCAAATCATCATATTCTTCATATTCATCATAATAATCATCTTTTGGTTTTGTGAGCATCTGCATGACTTCTTCCATTGTCACTTCGATCTCCCCAAGTTTAAATATCTCAACCATATCTTTATTTTTTATATCCAACGCATATCTTAATCGAATTAATATATCATGATTATGCATCCAAAACCCTCCTATGTATTTCTCGATTTTCACAGTACTTTTATTATTTCACAAATGGTTGGAAATAAACGCAGATTAAAATCCGAGAACCTTTTACAGATTCCCGGATCACTCTGCTTATTCTTTAATCAGCTTCAATGAGGTTACTACTTCCACATGGCTCGTTTGCGGGAACATGTCCACGGGCTGCATGGCCTCCACTCGATATGAAGAGCCCAGTTCTTGCAAGTCCTTCGCCAATGTGGACGGGTTGCATGATACGTACACTATGGTTTTCGGTTTAACTTTCAAGATTGTCTGCAGTAAAGATTGGTCACAGCCGGATCTTGGCGGGTCGACGACCAGTACGTCCGGTTTCCAGCCTTCTTTGGTCCAGCGTGGAAGGATGTTCTCGGCTTTGCCTGTTTCATAGTATACATTGTTGCGTTTATGTTTTTTGGCATTTTTCTTGGCGTCCTCAATGGATTCTTTGATGACGTCCATTCCTCTGACTTCCTTGGCGTTTTCAGATAGCCATAGCCCAATGGTTCCAACACCGCAATAAGCGTCAACCACTTTTTCCGTGCCGGTTAAGGCTGCTGCTTTTTTCACTTCATCATATAAGCGGACAGTTTGAACCGGGTTAAGCTGGAAGAATGTACGGGCCGATAGTTCGTATGATAGGTCACCCAATGTTTCGTTGATGACTTTTTCGCCTGCCAGGTGAATCGTTTTTTCGCCAAAGATCAGTGATGTGTCCCGGTTGTTGATGTTTTGTACGACCGATTTCACTTCTGGCAATTGGTCACGAATTTGTTTTAGCAACTGATCTTTTTGTGGAATTTCCTCCGCTCCCGTAACAAGGACAACCTGAACTTCACCTGTTTCAAATCCTACCCGTGTAATGACAGTACGGATGACACCTTTTCTTTTTCTTTCGTTATAAATTGAGATGTTCAGGTTCTTCAGTATCTTTTTCACTGTACGTGTTACCTTATTCGTTGCCTTATGCTGTACAAGGCAATTCGGGATATCGATCAGTGTATGGGAATTCATGCCATAAAGGCCCGCAATCAGCTTGCCATCTTTTTGGCCGACTTGATACTGACTTTTATTGCGATAATTCCAAGGATCTTCCATGCCGATCGTTTCTTTTACATTTAATGAAGAAACTGGAAATTTTGAATGACGTTCCATCGCTTGAATGACGATATCGCGTTTTTCAATAAGCTGCTGGTCATAGCTCAAATGCTGCAACTGACAACCGCCGCATTCAGCGTAAACCGGACATGGCGCTGCAATGCGATGCGGTGATTCTTTACGGATGGTTTTTATTTTCGCCTCGGTGAAGTTTGGCTGAACCTTTGTAACCAAAGCTACAATTTCCTCACCAGGTAATGCTCCTGGGACGAAGACGACTTTCTTTTTGAAATAACCGACTCCCTCTCCGTTAATTCCCAGCCGTTTAATCGTAAGGGGAAGGGTTTGATTCACTTCTAGTTTTGTATCTTGAATGTTTGTCATTTCTTTTCACTCCGTTTTTCAATGCTTCTCCACAAATAGAGGGAAGCGTAGCTTAGATATGGAGCCCATTTCACACTATAGGACTCCATTTCTTCTTGGGTTGGCTTTTGCGGTAAGCCATATAATATTCTCAAGGCATTTTGAATGCCAATGTCGGCTTTAGGAAATAGGTTCGGCCGGCCAAGTCCAAAAAGCAGGAAGTTTTCAGCCGTCCATCTACCGATACCGCGTATTTTTATTAGTGTATCCATAACCTCTTGATCGGATAGCTTTTCCATTATATCTAGGTTGAGATGGCCCTGAATGATCTGCTTGGAAAGTCCGATGACGTATTCCGCTTTCCGGCCACTGAATTGAATGGCTCTTAATTGCTCGATTTGTAGTTGGGCGGTTGTTTCCGGTCTCGGATAAAACCAGGCGCCTTCCATCTGGAAGCCGAAGGTTTTAACGAATCGTTCCGTGAGCGTATGGGCAAAAGATAAGTTCAATTGCTGATGTATGATGCATTTCACGAGGCAACTGTAGTAATCGAAGTCCAAGACGATGGCAGTACCGCGGTGCTCTTCGAAGATTTCCCGCAAATCGGATTCCCGGAAGTGCCGGGAAACGCCTTCCAATGGCTGATGCCAATGAAAAACCTTTTTTAAACGTTCGATTGCTTTTGACTTGTACACCTCTGATTGACCTTTGATGATAAAAGATGGTTCATCGATATTTCCTATTGCCTGAACCTGCAAAACGATCGGTTCTTTTTCTATATATAGCGGAACTTTTACCGTCCTGTTAGTAAAATCAACTACCTGAAGTGGGTCTAACGATAATCGTTCGAGAACAAGATCGAAATTATAGGGTCCTTGAACCTGTAATTTTTCTGTCCACACAAGCGATCCATCCTTTAGCAGTTTTCCACGTATTATAGCATGTTTCCTGAAATATTACTTGAAATCGAGAAGAATGGATAAAAGCGGGACCTGAAATATCACGACAGGACCCGCTTCTCATTTTAATAAAGCATTCGGTTCGGCAACTGTTTCGCAATCATTAATTCATCAAGGCTACCAAAGGTGTACCCCTGTTTTTCAAGATCCGTCAGAATCGAGTCCAATGCTTCCGCATTATCCTTCGATACGGTATGCAATAATAAAATCGCGCCGGGATGAATCTGCTTAAGCACTTCATCATGTGCAAAAGCTGCACCCTTTTGTTGATCTACAATCCAGTCCCTATATGCCAGTGACCAGAAGATGTGGTAATACCCTTCTTTTTTTGCGACCCTCATTGTTCTCTCATTAAATACGCCACGAGGCGGCCTTAAATAGTTCATTCCCTTTTGCCCCGTTAATTTTTCCGTTGCTTCTTTTACCCGTTCAAGCTCGGTGCGGATCACATCGTCCGTCACGCTGGTCATATCCGGATGGTTCCATGAATGGTTTCCTACGATATGCCCTTCATTGGCCATACGGACAACAAGCTCAGGTGCCGTTTTTAAGTAATGACCCGTGACAAAAAAAGCTCCAGGAGCACCATGTTTCTTCAGAACATCTAAAATCTGGGCCGTATAGCCATTTTCATAACCGTTATCAAAGGTTAAATAAACGACTTTTTTCTTTGTATCCCCCTTATAAATCGCTTCATATTCAGGCAGCATTTCATTGAATTTTTTTCCGGCATCGGCAGGTGTACCATTTTTCCCTTTATTGAATCCCCAATTATAGGATTCTGCAAAAGCTGGACTGGCCAAAGAGCATATCAAGCATATAAAAGCGGATAAAATCACCATTTTTTTCATTGGAATATCCCCCATGTCATTTTTCTTATTGTTTGGAACATGGAGATTTATATGCATGATATTGTGAAGGTCAAATTCCTCGCAAAACAAAAAAAAAGGCCCTTCCTCCGAAAAGGATAGGCCTCCATGTTCTGTTTATCCTTTAAATAACGCTTGTGCCGCCTTCCAAATAATGGCGATGGCGAAAATGAGAACGATTACAATTCCGACTACGTCAAGGAATGTTTCAAGACCGGAGAAAATCGTGTTTGCCACAGGAAGTTGGATGAAAGCAAAACCGGTTATCATGGCGAAAAAGAATAAGATGTAGTTATTCTGCATGAAAATCCCTCCTTTCTCTTCTAATGTATGTGCGACCATTCCAAAAGATTGTACTTTTCTGAGGTAATTTTCGCCTTTTTTTTCATATACATGTACCAAGGGGGGAATGTAATGCTGGAATGGGTTATCACTCTTGGCTTTGTTGGTTGTCTTGGTTTAAGTGGTGGAGTGTTTGTTCATTTTGTGAAAAGCGGATTGAATTTGGAGGATTCATCAAGGATCGATCCACTGCCGGAAGTCAAAGAGTAAGATATGCAAAAGACGCTCAACCTTTTGGTGAGCGTCTTTTGCCAAACATTTATTTAAATACCGGTTCTTTGAATTGTGCCAATTTTTCCAATGAAGATTGCTGAACGTCTTTATGCAGGCTGTTTCCATGTGAATCCATGGTAACTACTGCAGTGAATCCTTCAACATTAAGATGCCACATTGCTTCTGGAATACCAAATTCAGTGAAGTTCACACCTTCGACGGATTTGATGCAGTCTGCATAATATTGAGCAGCCCCGCCGATTGCATTTAGATAAACGCCGCCGTGTTCACTTAATGCTTCAAGTGTTTTTGGTCCCATTCCGCCTTTACCGATAACTGCACGGATGCCGAATCGCTTCATGATATCGCCTTGGTATGGTTCTTCACGAATACTTGTTGTTGGTCCGGCGGCCTTCACATGCCATTTGCCCTCTTCATCCTTCAGCATAACTGGTCCACAGTGATAGATGATTTGTCCATCCAGGTCGATTGGTGCAGGATTTTCAGATAAGTGCTTGTGGATGGCGTCACGGCCTGTATACATTCTGCCGTTAATATGAACTACGTCACCCACTTTTAATTCACGGATTTGTTCTTCCGTGATTGGTGCTTGCAGGGTGATTTCACGGGAAGCTTCAACGTCCGATTCTGCAGCGGCTGCCACTTCATCCTTCGCCGCTTTTTCTGCTTCCAGAGCAAAGTCGATTTTCTCGCCTTCTTGATACAACCACTCATTGATTTCGCCTGTTTCAGGATTGACTTTCACTCCTAAACGGCGGAACGCCCAGCAGTTGTAAGCAACGGATACGAAAAAGCTTGCCGGAATACGGTGCATGACACCGATTTTACATCCAAGCAGTGTAGTTTCGCCGCCAAAGCCCATCGTGCCGATGCCCAATTCATTAGCAGTCTTCATGATGTAATCTTCAAGTTGACGAAGATCTTCATTCGGATTCACATCTTCATTACTGCGGAAAAGTTGAGCCTTAGCCAGATCATATCCGGATGAACGGTCCCCTCCGATACCCACGCCGATGAAGCCGGCACTGCAGCCTTGTCCTTGTGCTTGGTAGACAGAGTGAAGGATACATTTACGGATTCCGTCCAAATCACGGCCCGCTTTTCCCAATCCTTCAAGTTCCATAGGCAGACTGTATTGGATGTTTTTATTTTCACAGCCGCCGCCTTTTAAGATGAGACGAACATCAATATAGTCTTTTTCCCATTGATCGAATTTAATGACAGGAAGACCTTCCCCAAGGTTATCCCCGCTATTTTCACCCGATAAAGAATCAACTGCGTTTGGACGAAGTTTTCCGCCTTTTGTCGCTAAAATGATTGCATTTCGAATTGCTTTTTTTATTTCAAGTTGGTTGACGCCAACTGGAGTTTTTATTTTGAAAGTCGGCAGACCAGTATCCTGGCAAATCGGTGATACATTGTCGTCAGCCATTGTAATATTATTCGTGATGGTGGTCAGGCTCAATGCAGAACGAGTACCTGCATTTTCACGTTGTTTTGCACTTTTGACCGCACGACGAACATCCTTTGGAAGATTCGTTGAAGTTTCAACGATAAGACTGTACATACTTTCTTGGAATTTTTGAATATCCAAATTTCTCTTCCCCCTCTTATTTCCCCTAGATTAGATTTAATCATTTCCCTGCTTCTCTATAAATAGTGAATGATTCACACCCGTTTTATTATACATCTAACATAATCTTTCGAAAACAAGTAATTATTTTTCTTAATGAACAGCAATTTGGAGAGAAATGAGTAAAGCGCCAGAAATAGCCCATATGTTGAATTTCTTCACCAAACATTTCCATCAAAAAAGGATGACGAAGTTTCTCGTCATCCCCTCATGAATATTAACATTGAAAAAATCATACTATCGAAACAGATATTAGTCTTCGCGGGTTTTGAATTGTTCCACTTTGCCTTCCAAATCATCTATCATGCCGATTAAACGGTCTATATCTTCCAACTCCGTATTTTCCGGTTCTATATGATCAAGAACTTCCATGAACATCGTGAGGCGTTCTTTTAAGTATGTTAATTGTTCGTTTTTACCTGTAATGGATTTTCCCATGAGGCACTCTCCTTCCGTTCTTCTTTCATCGTAACGAAATCTGCTTGAAAGTGCAATGGCAAGCTATAAATGCAGCTCTCCGCCATTTGACAATTTTTGTCCCCATTGTTCATAATGGGTTAGTGCATTATTACGTAAGGAGTTTTAAATATGTCAATAATCAAGCAAGATCTTTTAACACCAATTACACCCAAGTATGATCCTTGGGAAGCATATATGGACGTTGAACAATATGGAAAACTCAGCCTTACCAATGTGGAGTTCACCACCACCACCCTTTGCAATATGCGATGTGAGCATTGTGCCGTCGGTTACACACTCCAGCCCAAGGACCCGGATGCACTGCCTCTGGAATTACTGATCCAGCGCCTTGATGAGATCCCTTTGCTTCGCTCGCTCAGCATTACTGGCGGGGAACCGATGCTTTCAAGAAAACAAGTGAAGAATTATGTTTTGCCTCTTTTGAAATATGCCCGTAGTCGCGGGGTCCGGACACAAATCAATTCCAATTTGACCCTTGACTTGGAACGGTATGAGGAAATCATTCCTTATTTGGATGTTCTCCATATTTCCCATAATTGGGGAACGATCGATGAATTCATTGATATCGGCTTTGCCATGATGGATCGAAAACCATCCCGGGAACAGCGAAAGAAATTATTTGATAAAATGATCGAAAATTCCCGTGCCCTGACAAAGGCTGGTGTACTGGTATCTGCGGAAACGATGCTTAATAAACGGACATTGCCTCATCTTGAGCATATTCACAGGCAGATCGTCGATGAAATGGGATGTCAAAGGCATGAAATTCATCCGATGTATCCAAGCGATTTCGCTTCGGCACTTGAAACTTTATCACTGGACAAAATGCGTGAAGCGATTCATCATTTGCTTGATATCCGGGATGAAAATGTTTGGATGCTTTTCGGTACCCTGCCATTTTATCCTTGCAATAACAGTATAGAGGATATTAAGCTGCTTCAACGCCTTTATGGTTCACATAAAGTGACTGTGCGAAATGATCCTGATGGACGATCACGGTTGAACATCAATATTTTCACCGGGGAAGTGATCGTGACCGATTTTGGGGACGCGCCTACATTAGGGAATATCAAAGATCAGCCCTTGACCGAATCCTATGAAACATGGACGAATTCGAAACTGGCCAATGAATTGAATTGCCACTGCCCGGCAGTCAAATGTCTAGGTCCGAATGTACTCGTCAAAAATGCATACTACCCGAAAGAGGACTTCAGGATCAGGAAGTCAACCATATGAAGAAAAACTCGCCAATCCGGCGAGTTTTTCAATTTACCTGGGTTGCTGTGAGACTGTAAAACTGAAGGAAACATGGTCCTGAACCGGTATCCATGCACCGATGCCTTGGGAAGTGATGTTCTTTATCGTAATGGTTCTTTTATTTCCTTTTAGGTTCAAATACACTTCCCCATATGTGACCTTGCCTTTTTCATTTACGGCGGAAGCAAAACTGGATAAGTAACCAATCCTATTTGACGCAACATTGTATACTTGATCTTTTTTCGTACCAGCTCCAATGATCGTTTCAAAAGCCAAAGGCAAATTCGTTTTCTCGGTGGCTTTTAACAGCATCATCTTTTGAACATCCTCAGCCTTAGGAATTTTCGCCGTCAGACCGCCACTCACTGCCTTCTGACTTTCCTGGACATAACGGATCTTATATGGAACTTCACCGCCGCGATTATCATAGTAATTCGTATTGATTTTTTGGTATTCCCAGTTTGGTGCCGTTTCCGAAGACTCATAATTCAAGGCCCAATGACCAAGGTAAATGGTCGCCCTGTATCCAAAAGCAAGCGGGGCCTTTGCAATTGCGGATTCATTCAACATTTGGATGAGTTCTGGATTTTCAATCTTGATATCCGACGATTCGATCAATTGTTCGGCAAGATTACTTGGCTGCAGCATCGGAAGATCCTGGGTCGGGTTCGGATACGTATTCTCCTTTGCAATATTCAATACGGAAGGAGGGATATTCACCTTATTCGGATTTGCTTTGACTTCTGGTATATCTGCTGCAAAACTTACATTCGCCTGTATGAAGGCAATTAGGGCAATCATCGTAATAAGAATAGTTCTTCTCATGCTGTCGCACTCCTTTTGAGGGGTTCAATCATTTGTTTATAGATTTTGTTTTTAGCCAACATTCTATACATTTCATTCAGATTTCAACTTTGTAATGAATTTGTAAAGTTCAGAATATTTACTTTTCTTTTCAAATCGGTTATACTTAATTTACATTATAAAAAGGAGGCGAAATCGTTCATACCTATTAAACCTTCAGGAGGTATGCTTATCGAACAATCCATGACACCCTTTTAAAGGATGACAGAAAACGAATTCGCCAATACTTAAATCTGATGTAAAAGGATGGTGTGACACTCTAGAATATTTTCTCAACTTTTACAAAAGCATGATGAAAAATTTTGGAATAACTTATGAATGGTAATTTACTAATATAGAAATGACTCTGCTAAATCTAACCTGAGCAGAGTCATTTTTATTTTATTAAAAGAAAGACCTTCCACATCGGAAGGCCTGCATTCTTATAATAAGTAAAATCCAATTCCCATAATGAAGTAAGCAGCCAATAAGGTAAGGCCTTCAAACCAGTTCGTTTCCCCGTCATTGGAAATCATGATCATCAAGAAGACTGCTGTAACCATGGAAATCAGTTCTGGCAGTGTGAAGACGAGCGGCATATGCGTTGGATACATTAACGAAATAAGTACGAGTACAGGAGCTACGAACATCGCTACTTGAAGCGTGGAACCGACGGCTATCTCCACTGCGACATCCATTTTGTTTTTATAGGCCATTATGACGGCGGACGCATGCTCTGCCGCGTTACCCACGATTGCAACGATAATGACACCGATGAATAACTCCGACCATCCGAAGGTTTCCCCCACTTCGCTGAACGTATGGACAAGTTTCTCCGATACGTACGCAACAGCCAATGTAGCGGCAGCAAGTATTATAATTGCCTTTTTCCTGCTCCACTCCGGTACTTCCTCCTCATGTTCCTCGGGTTTCTCCGTATGCTGATATACCCCGCGGTGAGTCACCAATTTAAAGAATAATGCAGCAAGATATAATAAGATCAGTATAATGGAAATTCCTACACTTAACGACATCGTGCTTGATTCACTCATGTCTTGTGTGAATACTTCCGGTATGACAAAGGCTACAATAACCGCAAAAATCAATAGACCGGCATTATGTCTCGCATCGAATACATTAAACTTCTGCCGTTTGTATTTAGTCCCTCCGACAAAAAATGAAAGGCCTGCCACCAACAATAAGTTCCCTAATACGGAACCAGTCAAAGAAGCCAACACGACCCCCACAAGCCCCGCCTTTAATGAAAAGATGGATATGATCAATTCCACTGCATTCCCAAAGGTTGCATTCAAAAGACCGCCAATCCTTGGTCCCATGACGATCGCTAAGCTTTCAGTCGCCCGGCCCATGAAGCCTGCAAGCGCGACGATGGTTAAGCAATATACGATGAACATGATCACACTCGGCCAATGCAAAAATGACCCGATGACAGATATAGGGACTCCCAGCAGGACAAGCCCCAAAAATATTTTATTCACGATACTTCTCCTCACAATCCTATAGTTCTTTTTATGTAACAAAAACTATCATACAAAATCTTCGGGCGAAGACAAAGGAAAGTTTTATCATCTCCTCTCTCCTTGTCAATATTTACCCAAATTTCTATTGCTTAATCCTCTTCCTAAGATGTAACATCAAGAAGGTATACATTTCTTAGGAGACTTGATTTTATGAATAATAAATTGCTTTTTAGCGTTTTAATCTTAATTGTCGGCATATCGGGGTTTTCTCAAGGGATGCTTCTGCCGATCATTGCCATCATTTTTGAAAATGACGGAATTAGTTCATCCCTGAACGGGTTTCATGCAGCCTCGCTTTATATTGGAATTCTGTTGATTTCTCCTTTTATGGAAGCACCCCTCCGTAAATACGGCTATAAGCCTTTGATAGTATTTGGCGGGATAACGGTCATTCTATCGCTTGCCTTATTTCCTGTTTGGAAATCATTCTGGTTTTGGTTTGTCCTTCGTTTCTTCATTGGAATCGGCGATCATACACTTCACTTTGCTACCCAGACCTGGATCACTGCCATTTCACCTAAAACGAAGCGCGGAAGGAATCTCGCCATTTATGGACTTTTCTTCAGTCTTGGCTTCATGGTAGGCCCGCTGATGACGAAGCTTCTCGAGATTAATCAGTCTTTGCCTTTCATCATCACATCCATACTTAGCCTTCTGGCTTGGTCTGCTGTTTTCCTTATTAGAAACGAACTTCCTGAACAGGATGATTCCGAAAGCACCTCATTCCTGGGCACACTCAAAAGGTTTACGAAAGTGAGCCGCATAGCTTGGGTCGCATTTTTGCTTCCGTTCACATTCGGCGTGCTTGAGGCATCATTGAATAGCAATTTTCCTGTATTCGCCCTGCGTTCCGGAATCGATTTAACCGCAGTTTCCATCATCATTCCGGCATTTTCCGCGGGGACCCTACTTACCCAGATTCCCTTGGGGATGATAAGTGACCGTTTTGGACGGCGAAAGACCTTGCTGACGATCCTTTTTTCAGGGTTTGCCATATTCACGCTTGCAGGGATTTATTCCTATTCAGTGCTTGGTCTATTCATCTGCTTTATGTTTGGCGGAATGATGGTTGGTTCGACTTTCTCGCTGGGAATCAGTTATATGGCAGATCTTTTGCCTCGAAACCTATTACCTGCAGGAAATTTATTATGCAGTATTTTCTTTAGTCTCGGCAGCATCGGCGGTCCATTTTTTGGCGGCCTTGTCATTGATCATATCCAAGGCGGGAATTTTTTCTACATGATCAGCATCATGCTTTTCCTTGTCTTCATTTCATTGGCCTTGTTTAAGGAGAAAATGCCTGCTTCAGTTATGTAATATAGTTTATTATCTGGACTACTTCTTTTATTATTCAATTTGACCGGTATTTATCAAGAGTGCCTGTATATTGGAGATTCGATACTTTATATTTTTTACTAGATTAGAATCATTCTTCTTTATTTCTGAATAGGATATGTGGTAATATAATATTAACAAAAGGGACATCACCTTAATAAACCTTTGAAAACATTGCTGTCATCGCAATTACGATGGCAGCTTTCATATTTTATCCAGAGAAATGACGTTGATTATCTTTCTCAATTAGATATAAAGCAAATGATAATCTATATCATCTACACAAAATAGAGAAGAATGTGGGAGGGAATCTTATGACTACAGATACTAAACATTTAACCCAACCGGCTACATGCAAAACCACTTGGTTGGAAAAAGCAAAACCTCATTTAGAACTTATTGCTGCATTATTCAGCGGTTTATTAATAGTTTTAGGCTGGGCCCTTTCAAAGAACGGAATGGAGTCCGCTTCCATCGTCATTTACTTAGCCTCTTTCTTGATTGGCGGATATGCCAAGGCAAAAGAAGGCATAGAAGATACGATTGCCGACCGAGAATTGAATGTTGAGATGCTGATGATTTTTGCGGCCATCGGTTCTGCTGTCATCGGATACTGGACGGAAGGTGCCATTTTGATTTTCATCTTCGCTTTAAGCGGCGCCCTTGAGACATACACGATGAATAAAAGCCATAAAGAAATTTCGGCACTTATGGACTTGCAGCCTGAAGAAGCGCTGCGCATCACTAACGGATATGAAGAAACCGTGTCCGTTTCCCAGTTGCATGTCGGGGATCTGATTTTAGTGAAACCGGGTGAGAGAGTTCCTTCAGATGGAAAAATCACGGACGGACGTACCAATATCGATGAAGCCGCCATTACTGGCGAATCCATACCAGTCAGTAAATCATTGGATGATGAAGTTTTCGCTGGAACGGTTAATCTCCGTGGTACGATTACCGTGGAAATCACCAAACCGGCAAGTGAAACACTATTTCAAAAAATAATCACTCTCGTTCAATCCGCACAAAGTGAAAAGTCCCCTTCCCAGTTGTTCATTGAACGGTTTGAAGGGACTTATGTAAAAGTGGTATTGACGGTTGTCGGTTTGATGATGTTCGTACCCCATTTTCTATTGGAGTGGAGCTGGACCGAAACATTCTACAGGGCGATGATCCTGCTCGTTGTCGCTTCTCCTTGCGCCCTTGTGGCCTCTATTATGCCTGCTACACTTTCAGCCATTTCAAATGGTGCTCGTCATGGCATTTTGTTTAAAGGCGGCATCCACCTTGAGAATCTAGGTAACCTGCAGGCAATTGCTTTGGATAAAACCGGTACATTGACAAAAGGAAAACCAGAAGTAACGGATGTCATTATCCGCGAAGATTTAAACGAAGAAGATTTCTTATTTCACATTGCATCTGTTGAAAATTATTCGAACCACCCTTTGGCAACTTCGATCGTTCGTTATGCCAAAACGAAATTGCAAAGAGATATCATTAAACCGGTTAACATGGAAGATATCTCCGGTAATGGGGTTCAAGCATACATCAATGGCGTGCTTTGGCAAGTCGGAAAAGCTGATTTCGTCGGTCGCAGTGAAGCAGAACGATTCCAAAATGGCATTGCGCTGACATTGGCTGAACAAGGTAAGACAATCGTGTATGCTAAAGATGATCACGGAATTGCCGGTATACTCACTTTGAAAGATGTCGTGCGTGATGAAACCGTAACAGCCATCGAAGCTTTGAGGAATGAGGGCATCCATACCGTCATGCTGACAGGCGATGGTGAAAAAACGGCTAAAGCGATTGCCTCGGAGAGCCATATTGATGCATATATTGCCGAATGCCTGCCAGAAACGAAAGTGACTGAAGTGAAAAAGCTTAAAGAACATTTTGGCACTGTAGCGATGGTTGGGGATGGCATCAATGATGCACCTGCTCTGGCAACAGCATCTGTTGGTATTGCAATGGGGGAAGGAACGGATGTTGCCTTGGAAACAGCGGATGTCGTTCTGATGAAGAATGACCTGCCGCGCATCGCGGAAGCTGTCAAATTATCCAAGAAGATGAATCGGATCATCAAACAAAACGTCATCTTTTCCATTTCGGTCATCATGATTCTGATAGCATCCAATTTCCTTCAATTCCTGGACCTCCCATATGGCGTCATTGGCCATGAAGGAAGCACAATCCTCGTTATACTGAACAGCTTAAGACTTTTGAGAAACTAAACCATGAAAAAGGAGCCATCCAAGGCTCCCTTTTTTTATGTTCATTTAATGATATCCGTTCTTACCGTTTGCAGAACCTGATGTTTTATGGTTCGAACCTTTATTTTTTCCTTTTTGTTTTGTGCCGCCATCCTTTTTACTCATGAAAGAACTCCTCCTCTTTAAAATTGTCATTTCTTGAATAGTATCCGCAGCATGATAATCCGCTATTACGGAAACTCCAGGAAGCTCATGCACATTCTGGCTTTTTCCTTTCACTAATGAGCGCATTTATTTCCCCGCCCAGTATGATGATGAGGCCCGATAAATAAAACCAGACCATTAATACGATTATCCCTCCAAGACTTCCATATGTTGCGGAATAATTAGCGAAGTTCTCCACATAAAATGAAAACAAAAAAGAAGCGAGGCTCCATCCTGCTGTTGCAAAGATTGCACCAGGCAGTACGGTTATGCACTTTAGCTTAATGTTGGGCGCAATCCAATAAAGGATGGTGAACACAATTAAAAATACAAGCGTACTGACCACCCAGCGAAGTTGGTTCCAAATCGTAAGAAATTCATCGGATTGTCCAATTTCGGCAAATAGGAACACTCCGATCTGTTTTCCGAATACCGGCAGCAATAAAACGACAATAAAAACAAAAATCATCGCTAAAGTGAGAAGAATCGACATTCCCCGGGAAATAAAGAAAGTTCGACTTTCTTTTACACCATATGCATGGTTAAATGCTTTAATGATTGCATTCATCCCATTCGATGCCGACCATATCGTTCCTATGACACCAAACGACAATAAAGTCCCATTCGCTTCCAACACTTCCGATAGGTTAGCTTCAATAATTTTCATCGAATCGTCAGGAGCATATGTACGGACGGTATTTAATATATCTTCTTGTGAAAATGGCAGATAGGCCAATAAAGTGAATAAAAAAATAAGCAACGGAAACAGGGAAAGTAAGAAGAAATAAGACAGCTGTGCGGCAAGCCCCGACACATCATCGACCTGTAACCGTTTTACCAAAGTCTTGAAGAATGAGCCTTTCAGCCATTCTTTTTTATTGGCCATACCCCCACCCCATTTTCTAATTTAAGGAAATTCGTTCGTGGTCTCTAGAAGACGGCTCTTCTTCCTCTGCAGTAAAAACTTCCTTCGTCTCCATCACCACTTGGGCAACTTGTGATGGAATATCTTTCATTTCCTCAACCTTTTGGGAAATGAAGGATACATCTTCGGAAATTTTTTCAACAGTGGAACGGACCTTGGATGATGTCTCACGTACTTGTGTAAGCACCCCATTGGGATTCTTCACGAATTCCTTCATATTACTCATGCAGCTTTTGCTGTTTTCCAATACAGAATAACGCGTTTGCTTGTCAAAAAGGCTTATTGCCGCCCCAGCTAACGCCCCAATAAAGACCGCTTGCATAAACTTACTTTTCTTGGCACACTTATATTCTTCTCGAATGTTGCTCATATATTCTCCTCCTCGTCATATATTAGTTGATGGATAATGGTAGCTCTCTCCATTATACAATGTTTAAAAAAGTTTTTTCCTATCTTTTCCCGAACTCTCTCACTTTAAAACGCAAAGATCACCAAGATTATCGGGGGGCAAGCTTCATATCCCACCCGAATACTCATTGACTTCCAGCGGTAATCATGCAAAGATGAAAATAATTTAGGAACGTATGAAAGGATGAAGGAAATGGATTTAACGCAAAACACAGCTGAAAGTGTCGAGTTTATGATCGAGGCAATCAAGGATAAATTAAAAGTAATGAACTTCGGTGCAATCAAATCAACTCATTTTGATATTGAAATGTACGAAGAACTGCACGATATTTATACAATGGTGATGAAAAAAACGAATTTCAGTGTCCGTGAAATGGAAGCGATCGCTGAAGAACTTGGAAGACTGCGTAATAAGTAACATTTAAATCCTCCCATACCGGTGAGGATTTTTTTCATTTTCAAAAAAATTCTGCTACATTTGATATAGAAATTGAAAACGGACAGGAGTTGTAGGCATGGTAGAAAAAAGAACGCCCATCAGCATCGCAGAATCAGTGGAAAAAGTGATGAAGCATAAATTAACAGGACATGTGGAACTGATTCCCCTCGAGGACAGCCAAGACCGCTTTTTGGCTCAGGATATTGTAGCTACAAATGATGTTCCGCATTTTAACCGCTCCCCATATGATGGATTCGCCCTCAGGTCCAAGGATACTTCTGAAGGTTCCATAAATAACCCCCTCGAGTTCGAAGTGGTGGAAGAGTTGGCTGCGGGTATGGTATCGACTATTCCCGTTCAAAAAAATCAAGTGGCAAGAATCATGACTGGAGCCCAAATGCCAGCTGAGTGTGATGCCGTAATCATGCTTGAACTTACGAAGGAATTCGAAAAGGACGGAAAGAAGTACATATCATTTAAACGCTCACTTAAGGAAGGCGAAAACGTTTCTTTTCAAGGCGAGGATGCTAAGAAAGGCCATGTTCTTGTAAAAAAAGGAACAGCGATCAATCCAGGGATCATCGGCTTGCTGGCAACATTCGGTTATGCGGAAGTGCCAGTTGCCAGGAAGCCTGTCGTCGGATTATTCGCTACGGGATCGGAACTGCTTGATGTTCATGAACCGTTGCAGCCTGGGAAGATCCGCAACAGCAACTCACATGCCATCTCCGCCCAAATTCGGAGGGCCGGGGGGGAAGTCCGTTTTTATGGAAAGCTTAAGGACGAATTCGAATTAAGCTACGAGGCCATTTCAACTGCTTTGGAGGAAGTGGACCTGCTCATTACAACAGGAGGAGTTTCTGTCGGTGATTTTGACCTTCTTCCGGATATTTATCAAAAGATTGGCGCCGATGTATTATTCAACAAAGTGGCCATGCGCCCCGGCAGCGTGACGACTGTAGCGGTATATAATGACAAATTTTTATTCGGTTTATCCGGCAATCCATCCGCCAGTTATGTCGGCTTTGAACTATTTGCAAGACCGATCATCCGCACCATGCTGTTCTCGGAATATCCGCATTTAAGAAAAGAGACGGCCCAATTGGCAGAGGACTTCTTAAAACCCAATCCATTCTCACGTCTGCTTCGCACCCGATTATTTTACGAATCCGGTCAGTTGAAGGTAATTCCAAGCGGTGTGGATAAATCAAATATTACAACAAGCTTGGCAGGTGCCAATTCACTGACCGTCTTACCTGGGGGGACACGTGGTTTCCAAACGGGAGACTTCGTGGACATCCTGCTCCTCGATGATCAGGAAGGTTCCAAATGGCCTTGGTGAAGCCCTTTATTTTTCAGGTGGTTGGCTACCAAAATAGAGGAAAAACGACCTTCATAACGAATTTAATCAAAAAGCTGCGCGAAGCAAAATTAGAGACAGCCGTTTTAAAACATCATGGACATGGCGGAAAACCAGATGTTACAGGCACGAAGGATTCCAATAAACACTTTCTTGCCGGGGCGGCCGCTTCACTTGTTGAAGGAGATGGAACAATCGAGCTGCTCGGCAATTTCAGGGGGAGCGCCCCTATCACTGAGCTGATTCAATTACTGTGTCTATTTCTCCCTGATGTGATTTTAATTGAAGGGTATAAGCAAGAGGATTTTCCCAAGGTCATTTTAATCAAGGAAGAAAGTGACCTCCCGTTATTGGAACGGCTTACCAATGTCAAGGCAGCGGTGGCTTGGCCCGAATGTTTTGAACGAACCAGGAATCATGCTTCAGTACCTGTCTTCCCTTTGGATTCGGATCAATTCATTACATGGTTTTTAGAACAAATATGAAGGAGTGGGACAATGTTCATTCAATTCCCCATAGAAAAACGCCGCAAAATGATCGAAAGTATCCAAGAATATGTGTATCAGGAACATGGGAAGGAAATCGGTGAAATTGCTGCTGAAAATCACTTGCAGTTCATTTTCGAAAATATCGCTCCCTTTATTTACAATGAAGGGATCAAAGATGCTAAAAAAGTCATGGAGGACAGATTAGGAAATATCGAAGAGGATTTGTATTCATTGGAACGCCCCATTGATTAAAATGAAAAACAGCATCATAATCGATGCTGTTTTTTTATGTTCACTGTTCGGTTAGAATAAGCGGGCCGTTTTTCGTTATGGCAATCGTATGCTCATATTGAGCCGAGTATTTCCCATCTGCAGTGGATGCCGTCCATCCATTCGGGTTCCGGCTTGCTTTATATGTACCTACGTTTACCATTGGCTCGATGGTGAATACCATTCCTTCCTTAAGACGCGGACCTTTATTCGGTAGTCCATAATGCGGAACCTGAGGCTCTTCATGAATGACATTCCCTATCCCGTGTCCGATGAAATCACGAACGACAGAGAAGCCTTCCGCTTCGACATATGTTTGTATGGCATGACCTATATCTCCAATCCGATTGCCTTCCACACATACTTCAATCGCCTTATATAAAGATTCCTTCGTCACATTCACTAAATGTTCGGTTTCCTTAGAAACCTTACCGACCGTATACGTCCAAGCAGAGTCAGCAAGGGCCCCATTATAATTGACGACCATATCAATCGTTACGATATCTCCGTTTTTCAAAGGGGTCTTACGAGGGAATCCATGACAGATTTCTTCATTTATGCTGGCACATGTCGCATACTCATACCCTTTGTAACCCTTTTGTTCCGGCTTCGCACCATGTTTTTTTAAGAATCCTTCAACAAATTCTTCTATTTCCCATGTTGTCACACCAGGAACAATCAACTTTGCAATCTCCCTATGACAAGCTGCCAAAATTTTACCCGATTCATGCATCGCTTGAATTTCACGTGCAGATTTTAATACGATCAATCGTGACACTTCCTTTTTTATTCGTCTCTCCTTTTATTTTACTGCAAAGATTGAAGTATATGAATCCTTTAAAATGAAAAATCCCGGCAGCCGCCGGGATTTTTCATTATTTCAATAGATTGAGCGATTCCCGGTTAAATGCCGGTAGATCTTCAGGAGTCCTGCTGGTTACAAGCTGGTTGCCGCAAACCACGACCTCTTTGTCCAAATATGTGGCACCTGCATACTCCATATCGACTTTAATGGATGTATACCCTGTTGCGTGGCGTCCTTCAAGTGTTTTGGCCGTAATCAGCAACTGCGGTCCATGACAGATCGCAAATACAGGTTTTTTATCATCCATGAACGATTTTGCGAAAGATACGAAGCGTTCGTCAGCACGCAGTTGATCAGGCGAGAACCCACCGGGGATGAATAACGCATCGAAACTTTCCGGTTTCACCGAGTCGATGCTTTCATCAATCTCGACTTCCACCTCCCCTTGTTTCCCTTTAACCGTTTTCCCTTTCACCATTTCAATCGTCGTTACCTTATGGCCAGCTTCTTCAAATGCTTTTGCCGGTTCACTATACTCCGAGTCCTCAAACATATTCGTTACTACACATGCGATTTTTTTACCCATAATCATTCATCTCCTCAATTTTTGATCGAATGAACCTACTTTGCACTTTATTTATGTTCCCTCTGACACTATAAATAAAACACATAATTAATAGTTGACCTTTTGTTTATGAGTAAAATACCGCGAATCAATGTTTAGGGTACTGGCCAACAACGTGTATAGCATTGATGATTCTTTTATTGATCCATTTCCTGTTTTCTTCTGTATTCAAATTCCTAAATATCCTAATCCGACCTACTTCCGTGGTTACATAGTACTTAGACAGGTTATTCAATAATAATGTGATGATGTCATTTTTACATTTCCTGCACGAACAAAATGTTTGGTATTCTATACCTGACATTAAAACCTGCACCCATGTCACAACGATTTCTTCCATCACATTAGTGTATTCTCTTTCCATATATTCCCCTTCAAAAACAAAAAGCCATCCATTCCTGACAGGTTTTCACTCATTTATCGCTGTCCGTGGAACAATTAGGATTTCAACTCTCCGGTTTTTCGCCCTTCCTTTTTTCGTTTCATTGGAAGCAACCGGCTTGAATTCCCCATGTCCTTTAGCACTGAACATTTCGGGATCCAAATCCTTATTTTCGAGGAGAAGTTTCATAAAATTCACGGATCGCATCACACTCAGGTCCCAGTTGGATTCATACTTGGAATTTTTAATAGGAATATTATCGGTATGTCCGCTTACGATGATGTTTCTGGGTAAGTCCATGACCAGTAACCCCGAGATTTCTTTAGCCATTTTACGGTTTTCACTTCTCACCTCGGCCACACCCGATTCGAACAGCACGTTTTCCCTAATTGAAATCAACATACCTTCATCCGTAAGGTTCGTTCCCAATTTATCCGTTAAATCATTTTTTTCTATATAGGCATCTACGCGCTCCTGAACTTCCGTAAGTTCTTCCTGCTCGTTTTTCCCTAGCTTCTCAAGATCTTCTGCACCTGTTCTTTGTTCGGGTGACGTCGGCTCATTGCTGGGGGAATCACTTGGAAAATCCATAAAACCCGTTCCGCTTGTAAAAACCTGGTTAAATACATTGGACAACTGCTGGAACTTTACTGCATCAACCGAACTTGAAGCGAACAAAACGATAAAAAGCGCAAGAAGCAATGTTAAGATATCGGCATAGGGAACCAGCCATGTTTCCATCGATATGCTCTTCTTGCCTTTGTTTCTTTTTGCGCCTAGCCATCATCTCTCACATCGCCTTCCAACCACTTTTTACGATCTCCAGCAGGCAAATATGATGTTAATTTCTGTTCGATCGTTCTCGGCGCTTCCCCTTCGATGATCGATAAAATCCCTTCAATCATCATTTCTTTGATTCTGATTTCCTGCTGCGATTTCCGTTTGAGCTTATTGGCAAATGGATGCCATAACACATACCCCGTGTAAATCCCCATCAAGGTCGCGACGAACGCTGCAGATATGGCATGTCCCAATGCCTCTGTGTCAGCCATATTCCCCAATGCAGCAATCAGCCCGATTACGGCACCCAATACTCCAAGCGTCGGTGCGTATGTACCGGCTTGACTGAAAATCGCCGCCGCACTTAAATGACGTTCTTCCATCGCGTCTATTTCCTCTGCTAAAATATCACGAATATAATCGGCACTCTGACCTTCGACTGCAAGGTTCAAGCCATTTTTCAAAAAGGCATTATCCACCTGATCCGAAATGCTTTCCAAGGCCAATAATCCTTCCTTCCTGGCAATGACCGCCCATTCCGAAAAGGTCTTTATCAAATCTTCCGGCTTTGTCAATTTTTGTTCAAAGAATAAAATCTTGAATATTTTTGGCAGTCTTTTTAATTCCGACAAAGGGAAAGCCGTTACGACAGCAGCTATCGTCCCTACAATGATGATCAAAATAGCCGCCGGATTAATCAGCGCCGTTACACTAACACCTTTCAACACCATTCCGACTAAGATGGCCACAATACCAAGGACTACGCCCAAAACTGATGTTATATCCATAATACTCACCCATTCATTTAAAGTCTCGTCTCCTCCTTATATCGGATGAAGTTCAAAAAAAGTGAGGATTATTTTACTATTCAGTTTCAATTTTCATTAAATCATCATAAAATCTTCCCACCTTATTGCCTGCATGTGCTTATCAACAGCAAAAATATTCCTTCAAGAATGGAACCTCAAGCTGTTCCGTACATGATTTTCTCAAAACATCTGGAATATGCGCATTTATTCGTGGGTTTCACGCTTTTATTCGTGAGTTTCACACTTTTACTCGTGGGTTTCGTGCTTTTACTCGTGAGTTTCATGCTTTTACTCGTGAATTCCGCATATCGCTGACATTTTTTCTCACTCTTCAGTTTTTCCAAAAGAAAAGGACAAAGCCTGTCAGCTTTGTCCCTGTTCTTGTTTTCCATGATTTCTTCCGGCCAGCCATTTTATGATGGGGGACAGAAAAAATAAAATGAATAAGATCCTGAATAAATGAAAGCTTGTGACAACGGATAAATCCACATGCACAGACATGGCTGTGACCGCCATTTCGGCGACGCCGCCTGGCGCCATGCTCAAAAAAAGTTCATTCGCCTGTAAAGATAGGGTCGGGGCAAACTGAATGGAAAGATAATAGCAAAATCCAATCAATAGGACATTACTGACGAATACGGCTCCGAACATCTTTCTAAAAAGTCGGGGATTATCTACCTTCAGTGTGTAGCCTAAATGTGCGCCGATCAGCAATTGCGACAGGTTCAACCAAAAGGCAGGAATCTGCGGGGCACCTGGGCCTGCTAAATTGAATAGTGCTGCGGCCATGAGAGGTCCTAGCAAAAAAGGCAGCGGAAAATTGGCTTTCTTTGTGATGAAAATGAACACTAGCAAGGTTAACAACATCATGATGGCAAATTTCCCATCATATTCAAAAAAGAAAAACGGCCGCTCCGTTATGGCCATTACCGCACCTGGTTCAACTGACATTACATGAGTCACAATCCAAGGGACAATGGAAATTACCAGGATGACCCGCAGTGTTTGCATGAAACCTACAACCGTTTCATCACTATCCTTCATTTCCTCACTTAAGACCACCATCTGGGAAAGACCTCCCGGGAAACTGCCCAGCATGGATGTGCCCAAGGATAAGTTCATTCGTTTTCCGATAAACCAGCCAGTCAACACTGTAAATGAAATGATTGCGATTGTCGTAAAAAGCATTACAGGCAGATATTCAATCATCTCATTTAACGATTGTTTCGTGAATGAACTGCCCAATTGTAAACCTAGAATGACCAATCCAGTACTTCTAAAGGTTTTAGACCAATATAAGTACTTCCTTAACTTCACTTTCGCAATCATCACGACGAATAATGGTCCTAGCATCCATGGCAGGTATATGCCAAGGCTATTAAACGCGTAACCACCGAGGAATGCTAGAAAAGCTGTAAAAATGATTCTAAAACTCTTACTATCGATTAAATTTGCACTCACAAAATTACCTTCTTTATCTAAGCGGTTTTTCATCTATATCTTAACATAAAATAAGTTGGTTCAAAGCTGTCATCCACCCTTGCTTTCGACTGAAGCGAGGAGCGCAGCAGAGATACCTTCTTCAGTGCACTTTTTTATATTTAATCATGTTTTGGCTCCATGAAAAGAAACAGCATGGCACTTCCACCATTTACTAGATTTCCCACCCCCACAAACTCGCAATAAAAGGTAGAATAATATATATAGGGGGTCAAACTCTTATGGAGGGGTGACTAGATGTTATCAAATACAGAAATAGGCATTGACTTAGGAACTGCAAATACGCTAGTTTACAGTAAAAATAAAGGAATCGTATTTAATGAGCCATCTGTGGTGGCCATTGATATAGAGACTAATAAAGTATTGGCAGTCGGTGTTGATGCAAAAAACATGATCGGGAAAACACCCGGCAATATCGTGGCAATCCGTCCGCTTAAGGATGGTGTCATTGCGGATTTTAATGTGACCGCGCAAATGCTTAAGGAAATCATGAAAAAAGCAAGCAAGGCCCTAGGTTTATCGATTCGCAAACCTAGTGTAGTGGTCTGTACACCATCAGGTTCCACTTCAGTTGAGAGAAGGGCCATTCAGGATGCAGTCAAAAGCTGCGGAGCGAAACAGGTCCACCTTATCGAGGAACCGGTAGCGGCAGCAATAGGTGCGGGCCTGCCTGTCGAAGAGCCCGTTGCCAATGTCATCGTTGATATCGGCGGCGGAACGACTGAAGTCGCAATCATTTCTTATGGCGGTGTCGTTTCCTGCAATTCTATCAGAATTGGCGGAGATCAACTGGATGAAGATATCAGCCAATATGTCAGGAAAAAACATAATGTGCTGATTGGGGAAAGAACAGCCGAGGAAATAAAAAAAGAAATCGGCTACGCACTCGTTGAACATTCCGTGATCACCATGGAAGTCAGGGGCCGCGATCTTGTAACCGGGCTACCAAAACCGATTACAATATCATCCACTGACGTCCAGGAAGCCATCCAGGAATCACTTCTTCATATACTGGAAGCAATAAGGGCCACTTTGGAAGATTGTCCTCCTGAATTGAGCGGCGATATCGTCGATCAAGGAGTCATCTTATCCGGCGGGGGTGCACTTCTCAACGGGGTACAGGAATGGCTGACGAATGAAATCGTCGTCCCTGTCAAACTTGCGGATAACCCGCTTGAATCAGTTGCCATCGGAACCGGGCTTTCACTTGAGGTCATTCACAAATTACAAAAAGCCGTGTACTAAAAAGATTAGGAAACCCCAACTTGGGGTTTCTTTTTTTATCATTCCAGACCGATCCCCCCCCCCCATGATGCAAACAGCAATCTCCACATTAAATAACTTCCCGGAAATATTTTACCTCGTTTGAGCAGAGAATAAGGAAAAAGATTTTTTACGTTCGAAAGCAAGCATTACTGATTGGGTAGGCATCACGTGCAGAACTAATCGCATGCAATGTTACATAACTTGTGTTATAATGTAATTATGTTACATTGGTAAGAGGAGAAGATCTATGGAATATGTAGAAGCCTTTAAGGATATCAATCAAATCAGCAAAATAAAAACATACTTACGCGCTCACTCCAGTCGGGATTATTTATTGTTTGTACTCGGCATCAATACAGGTATGAAGATAAATGAAATGCTCGAAATCACCGTCGCCAGCGTTCTGGATGAAACGGGCAAAATCAAGGAGTACTATGAGCAACGGACGGAAAGTGACGAAGTCAACCAAATTTATTTGAACCTGAAAGTCCGTACCGCCTTACAAGAATACCTTAAAGGCTCGAAGGTTATCGAAGGTCAGTTTTTATTTCTTTCCCCTAAGACAAAAAAGCCGATTACACGTCAACAGGCGCACCGAATCATCCATGATGCTGTTGAAGGTGCAGGGCTGACAGGCAAATTCGGAGCAAGTTCGATGCGTAAGACTTTTGGCTACCATGCCTATAAACAAGGAGTGTCTCTGGCCTTGATACAGAAGCACTACCATCATTCCAGTCCATCGGAGACATTAAAATACATCGGTTTATCCAAGGAGAAGAAATTCAAGACGAATATTGACGTTAACTTATAAACATTCTGCTATCTTCTATTAACTCTAACCAACATTTTAAGGAGGAATTCCAGTGAAAATTAGAGAAAGTGAACTTCCTGGTATTGGTCAAAAATTCGAAATCATAACGAGAAATGATGAAAAGTTAGTAATCGTCATTCACGATGATGGCCGTCGGGAATTATACCATTTTGATAATGAACATGAGGACGTCATATCGAGCATCACCCTTAATGATCAGGAATCCCGGCAACTGGCTTCCATCATAGGCGGCATGGTCTATAAACCACAAGCACTTGAAACAATTGAAATGTCATTGGGTGACTTGGTGATCGAATGGTTCAAAGTCGAACCCGGTTCAAAGGCCATCAATCAAACGATCGGTTCGATTGATATCAGGAGCAATTATAACGTGACCGTCATCGCCCATTCTAAAAAAGGCAAAAAACAACTGAATAATCCTGGTCCAGACTCCATCATCGAAACAGGCGACACCCTTGTAATATCCGGTGAAAGAAAAGATATTCGTAACTTGATAAGAGAATTATTGACCGACGAAAGGAGTGACTAAGCTCATATGGATCATTTAGTCTTTGAAGTGGGAACTGCCCTACTTCTAGTGGCATTAGCCGCTCTCGTTGCAGGTAAATTCAAAATATCAAATGTTCCGCTATTAATTATCATCGGGATGCTCGTTGGACCCCATGCCCCGCACTTCGGATTAATTGACCTGCGTTTCATTGAAAGTGATGAAATCATAGCATTCCTCGGTCGTGTCGGTATTCTATTCCTTCTGTTTTACCTTGGGCTTGAATTTTCCGTCAAAAAGCTTATGAAGTCAGGGAAAAATATCGTGACAGGCGGAACCTATTACATTTTAATCAACGTGGGAATGGCCTTGCTGTATGGTTTCCTGCTAGGTCTTCCATTAAAAGAGGTCCTGATATTAACCGGGATCATCAGTTTTTCTTCAAGTGCCATCGTAGCAAAGGTACTTGTGGACCTTAAAAGGACCGGTAACAATGAAACGGAGTTAATCCTTGGCATCATCATGTTTGAAGATATCTTCCTCGCTGTTTATTTATCAGTCGTATCCGGATTGGTATTAAGCTCTTCTGGTTCCGTTTGGGGAACATTACTTTCTACATTTATCGCGATTGGGTATATGCTGATATTTTTCGTTATCGCCCGGAAAGCATCTGGGGTCCTTAACAAATTATTCAATATAACCTCCGATGAGATTTTTATCATCGTCGTGTTCGCATTACTATTCTTCATCGCCGGTTTCTCGGAAACGATTCATGTTGCGGAAGCCATTGGTGCTTTACTGCTCGGCCTGGTCTTTTCTGAAACGGAGCATAGCGACAGGATCGAGAAACTTGTCATTCCCTTCAGAGACTTCTTCGGGGCCATATTTTTCTTCAGCTTTGGCTTGAGTATCGATCCGACGACCCTTGGCGGAGCTGTCTGGATGGTTCTTGGTGCCGTAATCATCACCATAATCGGTAACTTTGCAGCTGGTATGATTGCCGGACGCAAATCCGGTTTATCTCACAGAGCTTCCGCAAACATCGGTTTAACGATCGTTTCACGCGGCGAATTCTCCATCATTTTAGCCAACTTAGGCATTGCAGGAGGTTTAATGCCTATACTAACCCCGTTTGCAGCACTTTATGTTTTAACCTTAGCGATTCTTGGGCCCATCCTTACAAAAGAATCCAAACACATCTATAATATCCTAAATAAAGTATTCAAATGGACCCCTCCGAAGGTTCAAAAGAAACAGGAAAAAGAAGTCCAATAGAAGAAAAAGGCCGGAAATTTCTTACTGGCCTTTTTTCTGTTTACCTTTCATAACTCACTAACATGATAATACTTGTAAGAAAGCGGGCATAAAATCATACCTAGTAGTAGTATTGGTGCCGTACTAGAAGTTTAAACAGCACCTATTCACAGTTATTCTGGAAACTTTCGAGATTGAGGGATATTTCTTTACTGAGGATTTAAAACTTGCCTCTCTCCAAATTTGTTTTACGGGCTATGTCATTGTCACAAGCTTCTACAAGTGCCCGGATTAGAGGTTACAATTTCTTTTCTTTTGAGGATTAACTTACATGAACAGAGGGAATAGAAGCAGATAACCTAAGTAACTATTCAGGAGTGATGCCCAGATGAATAAGTCGATCCAATTTTCAAAGAAACTTATTAAAGAAATAAAGGAAGATCGTGTGACCGGGCTGGCAGCAGAACAAGCTTATTACTATTTACTGGCACTATTCCCTTTGCTCATATTACTGCTGTCCATATTACCTTATCTGAACATCGATATTCAGACAGCCCTCGACACGATAAAAACCTTCATGCCTGCGGAAACGATGGAAGTCATCGAGAAAAATATCATCAACATATTATCTGAACGGAACGGCGGCTTACTGACCTTTGGTATCCTTGGAACGATATGGTCCGCATCCAACGGAATGAACGCGTTCATCCATTCCATGAATATCGCCTATGATGTGGAAGAAACAAGGAATTTCATTAAAGCCCGCTTCATTTCCATTATACTGACATTAGGCCTGGTTGTAGCATTCATCGTCATGTTAGGTCTCCCCGTCTTTGGAAAGGTCATCATCGAATTATTACAGCAGGTCATTCCGATCCCAGAAGAAACGCAAATCTTATTCAGCTTATTACGGTGGGTCATCGCGGTTGTGGTCATCTCACTTGTCCTGGCCTTTTTATATCGCTTTGCACCGAATAAAAGTTTTCCCATTAAACATGTCATCCCTGGCGCAGTTACCGCAACAGTACTTTGGCTGGGAATATCACTTGGATTTTCATTCTATGTCAGTAACTTTGCCAACTACTCTTCCACTTACGGCAGTTTAGGAGGCGTCATCATATTGATGCTATGGCTGTATTTAAGTGGTTTGATTTTTGTGATCGGCGGAGAAATCAATGCAATTCTTCATCGCCAAAATTCCATTCCAAAAAAACAGTCACGCACGATCGTTCATCCTGTCCCGCTTAAAAGATAAAATCAAGATTGAAAAGCGGCTGTCCCATTCGGACAGCCGCTTTTCTAATTAACCCTTATTGACAAACTCTTCATATCTTTCATCATGGGCCAGCCATGCAGCATATTTCCGCTTCATGTATTTTTCCGCTTCCGCAAATGCATCGAATGTTTTTTTCTGTTGTTTTCCGTTGATTTCAACAATCCATTCCTCTTCTTCATCTTCATAGATGAATATATCCTGTTTGTCTCTTGTTGAATATAGGCAACCCTCTGGGGATCCTTTTATATTCAATTGATTCTTATGTGCGTCTCGTTTAAGGGGCTCGGCATAGAAGGTCTTTTCGACATATTGGCTATATGCCTTTTCGGACATCGTACAACCGGCGGCTTTTTGGTGGCCTCCACCATCGTACTTGCCAGCAACCTCAGAAACATCTATATCATCGTGGATTGTCCGGAAGCTGATTCTTTTGCTTCCTACCATCAGGATGGCTATATAATCCAGATGTGAGAACTCCTTCGACAGTTCATTTCCCAATTCCGAGTGGTATGACTCTGCATGGACCACACCAGCTGTATGGGGACCGACCGTAGCTTGATAAACTTCTCTTTTTTTCCTGTTTATGTACCGGTCCACTCGACTCTCTTCAACATTCAGAAGCGTTTGCTCCACTTCGTCAAAAGTGAAACTTTCAGCCGTGGACAGCTTATTTGCGATTTTCATTTCGAATTCCTCTATCGGAATCATGAAAAACAGGTCATTCAATCGCTTTGCCGTTGTATTTTTATTGACTTCCCATTCCCAAGTATCATATTGACGGACCAATTCAACGAATTCAGCGACAATGGTTGAAGGTTCCAGCAATTTATTTTCAACTGCATACTGATAGAATAATGATGTGGCTGCCGTCTGTTTACCATCTTCCTGTTCGACAGTTACAGATGCCCAATCATGTTCGTTCAAATGCAGTGCTGACTTATGATGATCGATCAGCAGCGCCTTGCCTCCATCTTCCACAAACTGGGTAATCATTTTTTCATTATCTTCATCAACCGATAGATCAGTAACGATCAATGTATCTTCAATCTTGGCCTGTTCAAGAAATGCGCCTACATTCTGATTAAGGCGACCAATTGAATTATAACTAACAACTACTTCATCTCCGAATGCCAGCTTAGCTACAATGCCGCACCCGACTCCATCCAAATCATTATGTGTAAAGAGATGGTACACACAAACCCCTCCTAATAACTAATAAATTTACTTTTCCCTAAAGACATGAATTTCAATTGCAATCTTTACAATTGTAGCATAATCATATCTGCATATTTTATCATGCTTCCATTACGTGACGCTTTTGCTCGTTTTTTTTTCGAGGGATTACCTAATGATTCCTTATTACCCATAATTTATAATAATAAATAATGAAAAAACACATTACTTTGAAATCGGGGTATTTCCATTGAAGGAGTTTCGGTGAGGTCGAAGAGCAGCATTAGCTAATCGATCAATGGCTAACTTTACGAACTTTAAAGAATTGCCAGATGGTTGAAGAAAGTTGACTCAATCAGACCACGATCCGGCACATCAAAAAAAAGCCGCAGGAATGTTATCCCCCGCGGCTTCCTTATGTGAAATCACTGTTCAATCAATTTTCCAAGGTTGGCCATTTCAATTGCACTAACGGCCGCTTCATAGCCTTTGTTACCTGATTTTGTTCCAGCACGTTCAATCGCTTGTTCAATATTCTCAGTTGTCAGCAAACCGAAGATAACCGGTACACCTGTTTCCAAAGAAACGGAAGCCATGCCTTTAGCTGCTTCATTGCAGACATAATCATAATGTGAAGTAGCACCCCTGATTACCGTTCCAAGACCGATTACCGCATCATATTTACCTGTATTCACAAGTTTCTTAGCAATTAACGGAAGTTCAAAAGCACCCGGGACCCACGCGATGTCAACATCATTCTCATCAACGCCATGACGCTTAAGGCCATCCATTGCCCCTCCTAAAAGCTTGCTTGTGATAAACTCATTAAATCTTCCTACCACGATTCCTACTTTCAATCCTGATCCGATTAATTGTGCTTCAATAGTTTTCCCCATGTCCAATTCCTCCTAATTTTTAAAAACAATAATTTTTTTCATGTTAAGATTTCATTCCTTAAAAATCCGTCAAGCTTTCGGGATGTTCAGTTCAAGTTCCTGTTTCCCGATTGGATCATTATGTTGAAGATACCGAATCAAATCGGCTATCGTAATGAACTTCAGGTTGAATTTATCAGCGATGACTTCTAAATCGGATACGCGGGCCATCGATCCATCTTCATTCATGATCTCACAAATTACACCGGCTGGGGCGGCACCGCATAACTTCGCCAAGTCCACCGATGCCTCCGTATGTCCTGCCCTTCTTAATACGCCGCCTTCTTTAGCGACTATCGGAAAAGTGTGACCTGGCCTTTGGAAATCTTCAGCGACCGAATCTTCATTAAGAAGCTCAAGGATGGTCAAGGAACGTTCAAAAGCACTGATTCCTGTAGAGGTGCTTTTATGATCGACACTCACCGTAAAAGCAGTGCCATGATGATCGGTATTTTCGCCTACCATAGGATGCAGTTTCAATTTTGCTGCCAGTTGTTCAGTGATGGTCGTACAAATCAAACCACGTCCATGAGTCGCCATGAAATTAATCGCTTCCGGTGTCGCCTTTTCGGCCAACACTACAAAATCCCCTTCATTTTCACGGTCTTCATCATCGGACACGATTACTACCTTGCCAGCCTTCAAATCTTCTATTGCTTCTTCTATTGTATGGAACATCATTACACCGCCCTTTTATTAGAATCCATGCTCTGCCAAAAACTCTAAATTCAGTCCTGGTTTTGGATTGCCATTTTTCATTTGATGTATTATATATTTCCCAATCATGTCGTTTTCGATGTTAACGATATCGCCAGCCGCTTTTTGTCCCAATATGGTGTCCTGATGAGTCAATGGAATCAATGATACCGTCAAAAGGTTCCTTTCGATCCCAAATATCGTCAAGCTTGTTCCATCAATGGCCACGGAACCTTTTGGAATGCAAAAGGCACTAAGCCCTTCTTCCAGTTGGATTACATAATATACGGCATTTTCTTTCCGTTCTTTTTTTATGATCGTTCCGGTTCCGTCGATATGACCTGAAACAAAATGACCGCCAAATCTTCCCTGTGCACTCATGGCTCGTTCGAGATTAACAGGTGATCCCAATTTTAACGTCCGGATCGAGGAAGCTTTGACCGTTTCCGGCATCACGTCGACCGTAAATAAACTTTTCGTGAAGGACGTTACCGTTAAGCAGACCCCGTTGACTGAAATACTATCCCCCAGATGCACATCTTCAAGGATTTTTTCAGAACGAATCGATAACTCCATACTGCTTTTTCCTTTTTTCAAGGAATGTACGGTACCGATATCCTCAATGATTCCCGTAAACATGTTTTTCCCCCTTTTATAAAATATAAAAAACCCCTTAGGATGGCCTAAGGGGTTAGCAGGAGAAATGAGTGAAAAAAATTGTATACCTAAAAAGCCTAATATTTTCATTTTCGAAAAATTAGGCGTACGTATACACTTGGGTTCCACACGTCCTTCTCCCATCCAGACTGTACTGTCGGCTTTGGAATCTCACCAAATCCTGCCTTTTAACAGGCTCGCGGGCTTAGAATTTCTTCATCACCGCCGGTTGGGATTTTCACCCGACCCCGAAGGACTAAAATAATATGAATCTTTGAATATTTTATCACCATAAAGTGAAGATGTAAAATTTCTAACCTTAAATGGTTCAATTGTTACAGGAACTTCCTATCTTTATGTAAAAATGATCCCCATTAACCCCGATGTGCTCCAAAAAGGTTAGGCAGGCTTAATATGTGGAATAGGATTAGAGAATCACAATTCATATAAGGAGGAAGACCATGCTTATTTCCATCATCAACCTGATTTTCTATCTGTTCGTCGTCACGATGAATTTTTCAGCCAATTTCCTGCCATTGAACGGCCAGACATCAGGAGAGATTTCCGATAAACTTAATGTCCTTTTCACTCCTGCCGGATATGTATTTTCCATATGGGGCTTGATCTATTTCCTGCTCGCCATCTGGGTATTCAGGCAGTTTTTAAGTAAACATCAAAACAGCCCTGCTTATAAGGCATCCTTCCCTTGGTTCGCTTTAAGCTGTGTCTTGAATGGCGCTTGGCTTTTAGCTTGGCACTATGAACACTTTTTGTTATCCGTATTCATCATCATTGCTCTTTTGGCTACTTTAATGGTCATTTATACAAGCATAAAAAAAGTGGGACACACTACTTTCGACCTATTTCCGTTCTCCGTTTATACAGGCTGGGTAAGTGTCGCAACTATAGCTGACATTTCTTATTACCTAACCTATATCAAATGGGACGGTTTTGGGGTTTCCGAATCAACTTGGACGATCGTCCTGCTGATTGCAGCAACAACCCTGGCCTTTGTCTTCGCAGGTAAAAACCGGGATTGGTGCTATCCTCTCGTATTCGTTTGGGCGTTCATAGGCATCGGGATACGAAATAGCTCCGCCTATCCTATAATCACGGACATTTCTTATATCCTCGCTGCCATCACTTTTATCATCTCCATAACCATCTTCATAAAAAGTAGAAGGAATATGGTAGCCTAAAATGCTTGCTGAAGATCTTGCCATACATCCTGCCAAGCTTCTAGACCAACAGAGAGACGGACCAGCTGGTCACTGATGCCCATTTGTTCCCTTGAAGCTTCAGGAACGGCAGAATGCGTCATGGTAGCGGGATGCTGGATCAATGTTTCGGCATCCCCAAGACTTACGGCAATTTTAATTAGATTCAATTTATTGAGGAATTCCTGCGCATCCTGTTTTGTGCCATGCAATTGGAAAGAGATAAGGCCGCCGCCATGTTTCATCTGTTTCTGCATGATATAATGATCCGGGGAAGCATCATCACCTGGATAATATACCTTTTTCACCTTTGGATGTTTCTTAAGTTCATGAAAGATTGCCATTGCATTGGCCGAATGACGGTCCATCCTGACGGGCAAGGTCTTTAACCCCCGCAATAGTAGCCAGGCGTCGAATGGTGAAATGATTCCACCGATATCTTTCTGTGTAGTCCCAGCTATATGATTCATGAATTCCTTTTTGCCGACGACAAGTCCCGCAACGACATCCCCATGCCCGCAAAGATATTTCGTAGCGCTATGAAGGACAATATCACAGCCATACTCAAGCGGTCTCTGTAGGTATGGCGTCGAA
Source organism: Peribacillus sp. YIM B13477 (assembly GCF_042787955.1). Lineage (NCBI taxonomy): Bacteria > Bacillati > Bacillota > Bacilli > Caryophanales > Bacillaceae > Peribacillus > Peribacillus sp. YIM B13477. The sequence goes on along the minus strand of NZ_JBHZPD010000008.1, from coordinate 176,825 downwards.
AACGTATTATCGACTACGACCGTCACATTATATTCCTTCGCAATCCTTACCACCATCTGTAAGTCAATCATTTTCATCGTCGGATTGATCGGGGTTTCTACATAGATGCAGGTCGTTTCCGGCCGGATCATTTTCCTGACCTGTTCTTCAGTATCCATTTCACAAAAATCATGAGTGATCCGGTATTTATTTTTCATTAGCTGCAGAAGGCCGAATGTACAACCATATAACCCCTGAGAGCAGAGGATGTGATCATCTGTTTTAGTTAACGCAAAAAGTACTGCTGAAACGGCTGCCATGCCTGAACCGAAAGCAAGGCCAGCTTCCCCGCCTTCCAGTGCGGCAATCTTTTCTTCAAGCACTTGTACCGTTGGATTTCCAAGGCGAGAATAAATATATCCATCTTCGATACCGGCAAAACGCCTCTCCCCTTGCTCGGCATTTTCGAAAGTGAATGTTGAGGTTTGGAATAAAGGTGTTGCCAAGCTTCCCAAATGCTTCTTCGAGTCATATCCTTCATGGATGACTGCCGTTTCAAATTGTTTATACTTTCTTGTCATGCCGTCTCCTCCTAACCTATGTCTATTGCTATCATATGTCAAAAACCCACATAAAGGAAGCGTTTTCATTCATGATTATCACCCATAAATGAACCCTGAATTTAGTAAAAATAAGCTTCATTCTGTTCAGTTGGATCCTGCAAATTGAGCACCTCTTTTAATTTTTAATCCTAACTCCCAAAAAAAGGGACAGCCGCCATGGCCGTCCCTTTTTTGCGAATCATTCATCGACTACGATGTTTCCACCATAGAAGGTTACTCTCGTTAATGGTAACTCCAGTTCACGAGCCATTTTTTTCAACTCTCGCTCTTCTCTTTCCGTTACGATTGAAATGACCGTGCCATCTGCACCTGCACGCCCAGTTCTCCCGGATCTATGGATATATTGTTCGATATTGTCAGCCATATCAATATGAACGACCGCAGTAAGGCCTTTAATATCGAGCCCCCTTGCCGCTACATCCGTTGCTATCAGCATCGGGGATTTTCCGGAACGAAGCTTGCGCAGTGCTTTCTCCCTGTCGACTTTATTGGATTCACCGTGAAGCACGCCCATTTCAATACCTTTATAACTCAGCTTTTCATGTAAGACGCTAAGCTCCGCAATATCATTCAGGAAGGCAAGTGCCTTCACATCTTTAAGTCTTGTGATTTTCTCGAGAATCTTGGACTTTTCCCGTCTCTCAACAACAAAGTAAAGATGGTCCACCTTGGATTCCATTTTTTCATTTTTATCGACCTTGATCATTTCGGGTTCATTCATGAATCCCCTGGCCGCTTTTTCCGTTTCCTCTGGCAGGGTTGCTGAAAATACCATGATTTGCCGATCTTTTAGTGTTGTTTTGATAATATTATTGATCGTTCCCATATGCTCTGGAATGATCAATTGGTCACCTTCATCAAGTACTATCGTCTTAACTTCATGCATCTTCAGTTTCTTTTGGGCAATCAATTCGTAAATCCGCCCCGGTGTTCCAGCAATCACCTGTGGACGCTTCTTCAGTTTGTCCAACTGCCTTTTCACATTAGCACCGCCGATGAATGCTGCACCCGTAATGCCGCTTTTCTCTGACCAAATGCGAATTTCTTCATTGATCTGCATGACCAGCTCTCGTGATGATGCCAGAATCAAAGCTTGGGGCGATTTTTTTTCAGGATCAATCTTTTCAAGCAATGGCAGTAAATATGCCAATGTTTTTCCTGTACCTGTCGGTGATTCGGCCATGATATCCTTTCCCTCGACAATCACGGGGATCGCTTTCGTTTGTATCGGGGTAAGTTGTCCGAATCCGGACTTTTTCCAGGCTTCTTGTATATATGGTTTTCTATCGTTTATTAATGCAGGTAATTCGCTCATATCGTTCTCCTTTAATATAAAACTTTTCCTATCTTTCATAGTACCATTTATTCTTGTCCAGTAGCCAACGGAATACGAATTGTAACCGTCGTCCCTTTGTTTATCTCACTTTCAAAATCCATTTCCCCCTGAAGGCGATGAACGATTTTCCGGCAAATTGCTAGCCCGATCCCTGAACCTTTTTCCTTCGTCGAGTAAAAAGGTTCACCAATCCGTTCAAGGCGGTCGGGCCCCATTCCCATGCCATTATCACTCACGCTGACTACAGCATGTCCATCGATGATTTGCAGCGATATATGAATTTCCCCATTATCTTCAATCGCTTCAATGCTGTTCTTGACGATATTGATTACCAACTGTTTAAGTTCAATTGAATCAGCCATAATATAAATCGGTTCGGCGGTTTTAATCCTTAGCCCCATTTCGATATTATTCAAATTCGTTTCTGCTTTCATCAACGTGAATACCTGTTGTAAACTGTCGGCAAGATCGATCCTGCAGAATGCCACATCCTGTTTCTTCCCGAGAACCAAAAGTTCACTTGAGATAATATTGATTCGGTCAATTTCCTTCAACATGATGTCAGAATGCAGCGGGTTCACTTCCTGGGTCATATCCATTAACTGTACGAATCCTTTTAACGATGTCAGCGGATTCCTTATCTCATGTGCGACGGCTGCAGCCAGATGTCCGATAACAGATAGCTTTTCAGACATGATCATCAATTCCTCTTCGCGTCGCAATTCGGTAATATCCCTTACGATGGCATATACTCCAAGCATTTCCGAGTGGACGATGATCGGTAAAAAAGTTACACGGATTATCCGTTGTTCATCACTGCTATTCTGAATGGTCGTTTCGAATTTTACAGCCTCCCCTTGAAGGGACTGTAGAAAGAATTCAGCTACTTTATCACTTTCATTCCAGTTGATGAGATGATTCGCATTCTTGCCTTTCAAATTGTCACTATGATGACCTAACAGTTTTTCTGCTTCCGGGTTTATCGAAACGACATTTCCTTCGAGATTCAGCTCAAGGACACAATCCGGGTTATGCTTGAACAGCGATCGATACTGTTCATCCTTCAGAATGAATTCCTGTTGGGACCTCAGCATTTTCCCCGTCCAATACCTGATTATGAAGTACAGGAAAAGTCCGGTTATGAATATGAACATCCACCCTTTGGAATGTTGAAACATTGCATATATCTGAACATCTGACCTTGCCTGCGTCATAGAGATGTAATCCGTAATGATAATCCATAAGACCCCAATGAATATATATATAAAAGCCACTTTACATGCAATTTTATGAGATTGGTTCATATTTTTTCCTTTGTATTGTTTTTTGGTTTATTATTCCCAAATCACTCAAAAAAAGCCCTCATGTTTTCAACATAAGGACTCTATCGATATTGTAACATATATATAGAAATCATTGTTTTATATCGTTAAAAAATCCAGCAGCATTACTACTGGATTTTCAATAAATCAAGAGAGGTCTTTAATGGCTTGATTGAATTCTTCTTCGATATCTTTTGTAGGCTTGGCCGATAGTAAGCTGAAAACGACCACCGCTATTGAACCAGCGATGAAACCAGGAATGATTTCGTATATTTCAGCAAACCTATCGATCATATCCCAGACGATCACGGTTGCCGTACCGACAATCATTCCCGCCAAGGCTCCCCATTTCGTCATCCGTTTCCAGTACAGGCTTAACAAAATGACAGGACCGAATGCCGCTCCAAAACCAGCCCATGCATAACCAACCAATTTAAGGATCGTACCGCTTGGATTAAAAGCCAATAATAGGGCAATGGCAGATATCGCCAACACACCAAACCGACCTACCAGAACTAATTCCTTATCAGATGCGTTCGGCCGAATGAACTGCTTATAGAAATCATCTGTCAGAGCACTTGCCGATACTAACAGCTGTGATGCAATCGTACTCATGACCGCTGCTAAAATCGCAGCCAACAAGAAGCCTGTAATCAAAGATGGAAACAGTTCTTTAGCTAATATGATGAAGACGGACTCAGCATTCCTATCCCCTAAAGGACTATTTGTCAGGTTAAAATATGCTATCCCCACCAATCCGGTGAACATCGCTCCAACAATAGCAAAAATCATCCATCCCATGCCGATTCGCCGTGCACTTTTCAATTCTTTAACAGATGAGACCGCCATGAAGCGGACGATTATATGAGGCTGCCCGAAATAACCAAGCCCCCATGCCAGAAGAGATATGATGCCAATGGTTGATGTTCCCTCAAAAACATGCAATAAATTCGGGTTAATCGATTTTATTTCATTGAAGGTGGGATCCCAGCCCCCAATATTTACAATAGTGACAACTGGTACTAAAATTAAGGCAATGAACATGATTGTACCTTGTACGAAGTCCGTCCAGCTGACAGCCAGGAATCCGCCAAATAATGTATAAAGAATAACAACGCTTGCCGTCAGCCAGATACCCCACCGGTAATCTAAATTGAAAGCCGTACGGAAAAGCTCACCGCCTGCCACCATGCCTGAAGAGGTATAAAAGGTGAAGAAAATTAAAATGACCGATGCTGATACCACTTTTAAGACGCGGGAGCCATCTTTAAACCGATTTCCCAAAAAGTCGGGAATCGTAATCGAATTGCCGGCAATTTCCGTATATGTCCGAAGTCTTGGTGCCACGAATAACCAGTTTAAATAAGAGCCTGCACACAGGCCGATGACAATCCAGCCAGCACTCAACCCGCTTATGTACATCGCACCAGGAAGACCCATCAACAGCCAGCCACTCATATCGGAAGCCCCTGCACTCAATGCCGTTACAGCCGGCCCCAAGTTCCGGCCGCCAAGCATGTAATCGGTTAAGTTAGCCGTTTTCCGATAGGCCAAATAACCAATTAAAAGCATACCTGCCATGTATATTGCAATTGATATTATAATTCCATATTCCAAAAATGAATCCTCCTATTTATAGGTTAATTTTCATCTTGTAAGCTTATCAGAAAAAAAAACATATGTTAAGAAGTTCTTGCACCTTTCAACGATTTCACTTTCAATATAAGTAAGAAAATTCATTTTATTAGAATAAATCATTTAGGAGGAATACGCCATGCAATCCTATATCAATCAGCCAGATGGAGTCTTTCCCTCTGTTTGTTCTCTTGACTGTCCTGATCAATGCGGTTTACTGCTGCACAAAAAAGATGGAAAAATCATTAAAGTTCAAGGAGACCCTGATCATCCAGTCACAAAAGGGAATATTTGCAACAAAGTCCGCAACATGACTGCCCGCCTATATGACCCCAATCGCTTAAAACAGCCATTAAAGCGCATCGGTCCGAAAGGAAAAGGGAATTTCGTTCCAATCAGCTGGGAAGAGGCCATTGACACAATCACTTCCAAATGGAAAGACTTGATCGAAATGCATGGACCGGAAAGCATACTTCCTTATAGTTTTTACGGAAACATGGGCAACCTCAGCGCCGAGGGGATGGATCGGCGCTTTTTCCACAAACTCGGCGCAAGCATGCTCGAGCGTTCCATTTGTAATGCGGCAGGCTCAGTCGGATACAGCTATACAATGGGTGGTTCATTCGGCATCGATCCAGAAGAAACGATCCATACGAAGCTTTTCATCATGTGGGGCATTAACGCTGTGAGCACAAATATGCACCAAGTGACGCTTGCCCAGCAAGCCAGAAAAAACGGGGCCAAAGTAGTTGTCATTGACGTTCATAAAAACCAAACCGGCAAGTGGGCAGATTGGTTCATTCCGATTCTGCCCGGCACCGATAGTGCACTTGCCCTCGGATTAATGCATATTCTTTATGCCGAGAATCTAGTCGACCAGCCCTTTCTCGATGAATACACAGTGGGTGCTGCTGAATTGCGTGAACATGTCCGCCAATATGACCCTGCGACCGTCTCCGCGATAACTGGCGTTCCCATTGATGACTTATATGAACTTGCCAGGATGTATGGCACCATCAGCCCATCATTCGTTCGGATAGGCAATGGCCTGCAGCACCATGACAATGGAGGCATGGCGGTACGTACCATTGCCTGCCTGCCTGCCCTTACCGGCCAATGGATGGAGGAAGGCGGCGGAGCCATCAAAGGTAATTCAGGATATCTAGCCTTTAATATAAATGCCTTAAGACGTCCTGATTTATTGCGAAATAAAGCTACCCGGACCATTAATATGAACCAAATCGGCCAAGCTCTTATGGAAAAAGAAAACCCGATTCGCTCTATGCTTGTATACGGCTCCAACCCAGCACTTGTCGCTCCGAATGCAAATAAGGTGCAGGAAGGTCTAATGCGGGAAGATCTATTCACAGTGGTACATGATCTATTCTTAACCGAAACGGCCATGTTTGCCGACCTCGTCCTTCCTGCCACTTCATCTTATGAAACGGAGGATTTTTATAATTCATATTGGCATAATTACGTCCAAATACAAAAACCTGTAGTCGAAAAATATGGCGAATCGAAATCGAATGTTGAATTGTTCAAACTGTTGGCTGCTGGAATGGGATTTGGGGAACAAGCATTTGAAGATTCAGAGGAAGATATGATACGGCAGGCTCTGGATTTTCCCGACAACCCGCATTTGGAAGGCATCACCTATGACTCCCTTTCAAGGAATCAATTTGTCAAAGCTAAAATGCAGCCGATGTTCCCAGGCAAACTCCCGACACCAAGCGGTAAAATCGAACTTTATTCCGAACGGATGAAGCGGGATGGATTCGAGCCATTGCCCACATATACGCCTATCATAAAAGACAGCGACCTGCCATTTTTATTCATTCCGGCACCTAATCACAATTTCTTGAATTCAACCTTTTCAAATAATGCCAAACATATCTCCATGGAAAAGGAACCGAAACTGCACATGAATGCCGCTGATGCCAAAACAATGGGGATAGCCGCCGGAGATATGGTTAGAATCTGGAATGGTCGCGGTGAATGCTTGCTTACCGCTGCTCCCGGTGAAAATGTGTTACCAGGCGTTCTTGTCAGCCAAGGCTTGTGGCAGAATACGCCTGAAACAAAGCAACACATCAATTCCCTTACCCCAGATCGCCTCGCGGATATGGGTAATGGCGCCGTTTTCTTTTCAGGACGGGTTGATCTTGAAAAAGTCCAACAATAGTAAAGAAATGTTTAGCAATCTTTGAATATATCTGCGGTTTTCGGATTATATCTGCGATTCTCGAATTATATCTCCGATTTCGGATTTTTATCTGCGACTCAAGGATTTTTATCTGCGATTCTCGGATTATATCTCCGATTCCATAGAAAAAAGGCTGTTCCCCAAGGAACAGCCTTTTTTTCGTCAAGCTATTTACTCTTCATCAAACCAGCCTGTTGGCTGGATATCTAAGTTATTATTGATTTGCTTCACTTCAGTGTAAGCTTCGTAACCGAAAGTTCCCAGTTCGCGTCCATTTCCACTTTGCTTGAACCCTCCCCAAGGAGCTTCGTTATAAGTCGGATGATATGAGTTTATCCACGTGATGCCGGCACGCACTTTTTTAATGACACGGTACGCTTTTGAGATATCATTCGTGAACACCGCTCCCGCTAAACCATATTTCGTATCATTGGCAAGTCGAAGAGCTTCCGCTTCATCCTTGAACTTTTGAACGACAAGCACCGGTCCAAAAATTTCTTCCTGCACAATCCGCATATCCGGTGTCGTATCAACAAAAATAGTAGGTTCTACAAAGTAACCTTTATCCATGCCTTCTTCTTTAATTCGATTTCCACCGACGATTAATTTCGCACCTTCTTCTTTTCCGATTTGGATATACGATAATATTTTGTTCATATGGGCTTCTGAAACGATAGGTCCCATCTGGCTGTTTTCATCAGAACCTGAACCTACTTTGATTTTTTTCGCCTTCGCAGTAAGACTTGCAATGAACTGATCGTAAATGGACTCTTCCAATAGTAAACGGGAGCCTGCTGAGCACACTTGTCCTTGATTACAGAAAATCCCGTATAGAGCATAATCAACTGCAGTCTCAAAGTCAGAATCCGCAAATACGATATTAGGTGATTTGCCGCCGAGCTCCAATGTGACTTTCTTTAGGTTACCCAGCGAAGCCTCCATGATCTTACGTCCTGTTGCCGTGCCTCCTGTAAAGGCTACTTTATCGATTTCCTCATGCTCTGCAATGGCTTGTCCGACAACTGGCCCCGCTCCTAACACAAGATTCGCAACACCTTTTGGCAATCCTACCTCATCCATGATTTCAAATAGTTTGACCGCCGTCACCGGAGTGATCTCAGATGGTTTGAACACAACGGAATTTCCTGCAGCAAGCGCCGGAGCAAGTTTCCAGGCTGACATCATTAGTGGGAAATTCCAAGGAACGATCTGCCCGCATACACCGATCGGTTCCCTTACGACCATCGCTTGCTGGCCGTCAGGAACTTCAAAAGTCTGACCTGTCGGTTTTGTGGCCAATCCTGCATAATATCTAAAACATGCTGCCGAATCAGCTATATCAAAACGAGCCTCACGCAATGGTTTCCCATTATCCAATGTTTCCAACGCAGCTAGTTCTTCAGCTTTTTCTTCTATTTTGTCGGCTATTTTGAATAAAATCCTAGCTCTTTCGACGGCAGGAGTTCCCCACCAGCCACCTTCATAGAAAGCATATTTTGCTGCCTCGACCGCTGCATCCACATCTTCCTGTGTTCCTTCCGCTGCTTTGGCAATAACTTCCCCCGTGGCCGGATTCAATACATCCCTCTTCTCACCCGAAGTCGAATTCACCCATTCCCCATTGATGAACATCTTTAAGTCCAATGCTCCCGTTCCTTCTTTTTTCGTATTATTTTGCAAAGTTTCCTGCATGTAATTTCCTCCTCTGTTTTAAGTTATCTACCTATATATAATATGAGCAAGATTCATGCCAGTTTGAAATTTTAGGTAACTCACGTTTTTTTGCCCTTTCCTGTCATATTTAAATTCAGTCGTGAATTACCTATTCATTTTTGCATAACTCATAGGCAGAACTTCTTCCAAGTTTCACAGAAAAAAGAGATGAGCAGCTGCTCACCTCTTTTCTTATTAATTCCGATTAATAATAACCAATTTCATTTCCGTCATTTCTTCAATGGCATATTTCAATCCTTCGCGCCCAGTCCCGCTTTTTTTGACTCCGCCATATGGCATGTTGTCAACACGATAAGTTGGGATATCATTAATAATGACACCGCCCACTTCCAATTTTTCTGCGGCAGAAAGAGCTAGATTGATATTTTCTGTGTAAATCCCGGCCTGCAATCCGAATTCGGAATCATTGACAAAGTCAATCGCTTCCTCAACGGAAGAAACCTTATTGATCAAAACTATTGGAGCGAACACCTCCTGGCAAGATACCTTAAGCATGGCATCCACTTCCAGCAACACAGTGGGATGCAGGATATTACCTTCAGATTTACCTCCTGCTGCAACTATCGCCCCGTGTTGTTTAGCTTCACCGATCCAATCCAGACTTCTCTGTACATCCCCAGCGCTGATCAATGCTGAAATATCCACAGACGGGTCCAAAGAATCTCCCAGTTTCAAGCCATTCGTTGCTTCCGTGAATTTTTTGACGAACTCATCATACACCTCTTCATGAACATAAGCGCGCTGTAAGGAAATGCAGACCTGCCCTTGAAAAGCGAATGCTGCCGATACACAGCGTTGGATGATTTTATCGATATCGATCCCTTTATCCACGATGACAGCCGCATTCGAACCTAGTTCAAGACTCACTTTCTTTAACCCGGCCTTATTACGGATCCCGATTCCTACAGCCGGACTTCCAGTAAATGAGATGCTCTTCACCCGTGAATCGGTGACTAATTTATCACCGATTACCGAACCGCTTCCGGTAACTAAATTAAACGCACCTGCCGGCAAATCAGTTTCGGCCAATAATTCAGCAAGAAATAGTGAAGATAGCGGTGTTTGGCTCGCAGGTTTCAGGACGAGTGTATTTCCTGCAGCAATGGCCGGGCCCACTTTATGGGCAACCAGGTTCATCGGAAAATTAAATGGCGTAATCGCACCCACAACGCCTAGAGGCTCACGGACCGTGTATCCTATCCTTCCTTCTCCGTCAGCTGTGGCATCCATCGTCAATGTTTCTCCATGAATCCTTTTTGCTTCCTCTGCTGCAAATTTATATGTGGCAATCGTCCGGGATACTTCAACCATTGCCGTTTTAATCGGTTTCGCTGCCTCTTTTGCAATAATTTCAGCTGCCTCATCTTTGCGGCTTTCCAAAAGGCTCGCAAGCTTTTCAAGAATGGCAGCGCGTTTATGACTAGGTAAAGCTGCCATCGTTTTTCTAGCTTGATAGGCTGATTCTATGGCCAACTCGACATCTTCAAGGCTTGCCGAGGGAATCTCCGCTAGGACTTCCCCGCTATAAGGAGACTTTAGTGTCGTGAACTTTTCAGCTTCTTGCCATTTACCATTAATGTATAATTTCTTTTTCAGCATTTCCGTCATGACCATCACTTTCACCTCTTATAAAATTTCTTTTTCGACTGCAGTAAATGTCTCATCAAGGATTTCAATCATTCTTTCGACTTCTGCTTTAGTAATGATTAAAGGCGGTGCGAATACGAGTGTATCTTGATCAAACGTAACTGAACGGCAAATCAAACCATTCTTCGCAGCTTCAGCAACAAGTCTTGGAGCAAGCTGTGTGTCAAAGCCTTCACCTGTTTGTTTGTCCTTTACGATGGAGATGCCTCCAATTAGTCCAAGTGCCCTTACATCACCAACAATCGGATGTTTACTTTGAAGCTTCTTAAAGCCGGCAAGCAACTCTTCACCACGCTGTTTCGAGTTTTCTATAAGGTTTTCACGTTCAATTATTTCAATATTTTTCAAAGCAACCGCACATGCCATCGGATGGCCACTGTATGTGTAGCCGTGTAAAAGCGTACCTTTTGAAAGGGCAATGAAATCCTGATGCATCTTATCATTCAGGACGACCCCGCCTAACTGTGCATATCCGCTCGTCACACCTTTTGCAAAGCACATCATATCAGGCACAACGCCAAAGTGTTCAATCCCAAAATAAGTCCCTGTTCTTCCGAAACCTGTAATGACTTCATCCGTCACCATCAAAATGCCGTATTCATCACAAATTTCCCTTACTTCCTTAAAATAGCCTTCAGGAGGGAGGTTCACGCCACCTGCCCCTTGAATCGGTTCAGCGATAAATGCCGCAATCGTTTCCGGTCCTTCCTGTTCTATGACCTTACGCAACTCCTCAATGGAGGAACCGTCCACATGGTAAAAATCAGGTGCGATTGAATTCGTGAAATCCCGGAACGGCTTCAGCCCAGTCGCACTTGTAGCTCCCATTGCCACTCCATGATAGGATTTCGAGCGGGAAATGATTTTTTGACGATTAGGCTGCCCTTTCAAAAGCCAGTAATGACGAGCAAGTTTGATCGCCGTATCATTCGATTCCGATCCACCTGAAGTGAAGAAAACTGCATTCAAATCCCCAGGTGCGATGGATGCGATTTTGGCCGCCAAACGGATTGCCGGCTCATTGCTGAAAGTGGCGAAACTTGAGGTGAAAGCTAATTTGGCCATTTGTTCCTTCGCGACTTCAGCCATCTCTTCTTGTCCATGTCCAATATTCACATTCCAAAGTGAAGCCATGCCATCAATGACAGTCCTGCCCGTGACATCCGTAAGATATATTCCCTTCCCTTCCTTAAAGATGAAACTTGGACCATCTGCCTGCTGCTGTTCGATTGCCGTGGTCGGATGAATAAAATGCTTTTTATCCAAATCGATTAATTCCTGAATACTCGTAGTCTCTTTAATCATGTAAAAAACACCCTTCTCATGTAATGGATTTTTTCAAGCTAGTTTATTTTTATATTTATAGATGTAGCAAGATGCATGCCAAATTATATGAGCCTGATATTAAAGGTATTCAAGTTAAAACGATTCATATATAAATCAATAGGAGCACTAGTTGATTCACATATAAATCATTTGATTCACATTCGAATCAATCAACTCCCATTCATTAGTTTAACTACTGAATGACAAGCATTTTTTCGAATCCCCATCTTTATTTCTAATTGATGTTACAAAACCTGACACGTAATGTTGAATTTTCTGAAGATTTGTATTATTATCATGTTAATATTTTTTCATTCCTTTTGAGCCGCTATGTTAATCTAAATGAAAGAAGTTGATATATATGCAGGTAGGATTTAAAATGTACCAAAAACAAACCTTGAAGTTGTCATTAACCCCTGAATTACAGCAATCGATCAATATCCTTCAATATTCCACCCATGAACTGATAGATTTTCTGAACCGACAGGCTTACGAAAATCCCGTTCTCGAAATTAGCTTTAAAGCCCCCCCCGCATCGCTCAGTATTCGTACAAATAAAATAAATTCTCAGATACGCGGTTCTTCCTCTAAAAGTAAAGGTTTCAACGGAGACAATGATTACAACCCTATCAACAATCATTCAGTCAGCACAGAAACACTTGAAAGGCATTTACTGGAACAATTGAGTTTACTTAGTTCATTGAATGCATTTAAAAAGAAGATTCTCCAATTTTTGATTGGAAACTTAAATGATTATGGATTTCTAGAATTGGATGTCCATTGGACTGCTTCGCATTTTTCCGTACCCGTGGAAGAAATCGAAAATATGATTCAAATATTGCAATCACTTGACCCAATTGGAGTCGGGGCTAAAGATCTGACCGATTGTTTACTCATCCAGCTGCGTGAGCATGAGAATCACAATGAATTGGCGTATAAGATCGTTAAAAAGCACTTAGCGGATTTAGCAGAAAAACGCTATAGGAAAATTGCCGCCTTTCACCAAGTGACCGTTCAGGAAGTGCAAGAGGCCTCGGATTTCATCCGTACGTTAAACCCGCGTCCTGTCAGTCACTTTTCCGATGATATGACTCATTACATCGTTCCGGACGTTTACGTGGAAAAAGATAAAGATGGTTTTCTGATAACGGTCAACGATAGCTGTACACCTAAACTTTCCATCAATCCTTACTACAAGAACCACGTCGCCATCAATTCTGTTAATCCAGCTAAAGATTATATAAAAGGGCACTTAAATGATGCCCGATTACTGTTAAAAGGGCTCGAACAAAGGCAAATGACGCTTTACAAAGTGACCGCGTCAATCGTGGAGGAGCAGCATGAGTTTTTCATGAAGGGAATTACAGGATTAAAACCTATGACACTGAAGGATATTTCGGAAAAACTTCAGCTTCATGAATCAACGATCAGCAGGGCGACGAGCAATAAATATATCCAGACGCCGCATGGCCTCTTTAAACTAAGGAACTTCTTTACTAGAGGGTTGCACCGCGTGAACAGCCCAGCAACCGAATCAACGGCCACCATCAAAGAAAAAATAAAGGTCCTGATTGCCGATGAAGATAAAATAAAGCCTTTTTCAGATCAGAAACTTTGTCAAATATTCGAAAATGAAGGGACGAAGATCTCCCGCCGCACTATTGCAAAATACCGTGAAGACCTCGGTATACCGGGATCTTCAAAAAGGCGCAGATTTTAAAATCAAACCAAATTTTTAAAAAGACTCTTACAAATGAGTATTTATTGTAAGAGTCTTCTATATTTACCACCCCTGAACCAGGGGCTTAATAAACAGTTTTGGAATCATAATATATCGGTTTATTTATTCCCCCATTTATCCTCGAAAATAAGGTCATCCATCAGCCTTCTTTTTTCCCAATTAGCAAGTTCAAGAATGGGTTTATCCGGATATTGATCCGTATAGCCAATCGACAGGAGTGCAACAGGTTCTATATGCGGCGGAATCTCCAAAATATCACGAATATCATTTTTCTTATAAAAGCTTACCCATCCCATTGCCAATCCTTCCGCATAGGCAGCCAGCCACATATTTTGAATGGCGCAGGCAGTGGATAGGATATCGGTTTCCGGAATGGAGTTCCTCCCTAAAACATGGGAGCCTCCCCGTGTCGGGTCGCATGTAACACAAATGGTATATGGTGCTTCTTTTAACCCTTCCACTTTCAAACTAAGAAACTTATTTTCTTTACCTCCTTCATAATGAATAGCGAGGGCCCTTCTTTCTTTATCCGCTGCCCATGCCAAACTGTTCTTGGTTTCCTGAGACGAAATCACGATGAAACTCCAAGGCTGCATGAATCCTACAGACGGCGCATGATGTGCAGCATCCAAAATTCTGCGGAGTATATCCTTTGAAATGGGCTTTGGCAAAAAACTCCTGATATCCCTACGGTTATAAATGGCTTTATATACGGCAGCTTGTTCTTCATTAGTAAACATAATTTCCCCCCTGTTTCCGGCTCCCCGGAAATTTATCTAAACATACAATATATTTTATAGGTAAACCCTTACAATTAAAATATCCTCTGACTCAGCTCGTTCCGTCCACAACAAGATCCGCTCTTTCTTGAGGCCTTTGCACACCCACATAGAGATCTTCATGAACCATCCAATTATCCTCCCACATTTGACGCGCATCTTCACCATCCCGCTCAAGGCCACGTTTCAAACGCTGATCACGGGGACATTCCACCCAAATCGTGAAATCATGGTACCCTGCCAATTCTTTACGGATGGAATACGTTCCTTCTATAATCACAAGGCCCCCAGCAGGAACTTCATGCCATTCGGCCATAGTATCCGTTTCCCAATCATACCTTTGATATCTTGCTTCCTTCCCCTTTGTAAGCGGTTTTAGGATTTGGTTACAAACCCGTTCCCAATCATAATCCGCCCCAATCGGCTTTTGGGATGGAGGCAGTTGAACCCTATCCGATGAAGGCAAATAAAAATCATCCATATGAACGGCCACGCTACCTTGGACATTCTGCTTGGATACGGGCAGCGAGTGTACTTTTTCCAGATCCGCCCCGGCCATCTATGGCCAATATATAGAGTGAGCGTTTTTTGGGAATTTCGTGAATTTCAGCTATAAGACTGCTGATCGTATACTGTCCATTAAGTGTTGGAAAGTTCATAAGCATTCCCCCCTATATACTTATTTCTATTAATCCTCCCTTAAACTCCTTCCTTGAGGGGATAATTTAAAAAATAAGAAGAAGGTGCTGACATTGAATAAAATCCAATTTGCCCCCAGCTTCATGTCTGATTAAAGAAACAGAGGAGGAAAAGGGCCCCTTTCCCTCCACTTCATGGAGAAACTGTCTACGATCAAACGGCTAGGACTTTCCATGTAATGGACTTGAAAACTTCTTGTTATAGACATATATATCGGAGAAAGGCCTTCGAATGTTCGAATGCCGACTTGATTCAATGTTATATAATGACCATCGAATTGAATACTCCATTCGGATCTGCGTTTGAAACCTGATCGTCAGCAAATAAAATGGCTTAGCGGCATTATGCTGCCAATTCGGACTTGCTGAAGAAAATGATTTGACTGATACCGACCTCTTTCTCGCAGATCCTGAACTTCAACTTAGCTTTCAATGGATACTAATGGCCGCTTCCCAATAGGTTTTCCTGTTCTGCGAGCATTACGGCTATCTTATCCTGGATTGCCGTAATGCCTTTTTCTTCTACAAAATTATTCAAGATGATTGAAAATATGATTTTTTCCCCTCTTTTGGTCGTCACATAACCTGATAAGGAGCTCGTACCTGAAATTGTCCCTGTTTTCGCACGGACATTCCCGGCTGCAATTGTCCCTTTCATCCTCTTTCTAAGAGTACCGCCCACCATCCGATTTTCGTTGCCTGCAATCGGTAAAGCATTCAAGTAAGCAGGAAACCACGTTTTTTCCTGAATGGCATACAGCAGCTTCGTTATTTCATTCGCTGGAATCATATTGACTTGGGAAATTCCAGATCCATCACGCATCATGATCGTTTGCATATCAAGACCCATACTCTTCAGCTGATTTCGAGCAACCTTCAAACCATCCTTCCAGCTTCCCTCCCCATCTGCTTCTTTGCCCATTTCCTTCACCAAAACCTCGGCATGGCTGTTATTGCTCAATTTCATGAAAGGAATAAGCAATTGTGAAAGCGGCATGGACTGATGAGCGGCAATCATGTCCGCTCCTACTGGCGTTTTCCCTTTTTTCCTTTTTCCCAACACTTTAATTCCACGTTTCTTCATTGATTTTTCAAATAGGCTCAAGGCATATTCTGTGGGATCTTCCACCGAAATCCACTCTTTGGTCACCCCGGCATCTTCCGGAATGGTCCCAGTCACCGTAACGACTTGTGTGCCATGAGACCGTTCAACTTCAATTTTATTATTAGCATCTGCCGATACAGTTTTCGTTTTGTTGATGACCTTCACGTGATCGGTTTCAGGCTCCAGCTTTACCGTTGCCCTCTTTCCAGCCTTTTCCCCAGGAGCTAACTCCACAATGATGGTACCGGTATCGTAATCTTCATTCGGGGAAGCAGTTAAAGCCGAAACGGCTGCACCGTAATATTCCTGTTCATCGCCCCAAACTAAGTCTTGAGAATAACGAACATCATCATACCAAGAATCGTCCCCTATAAGATCCCCGTGAACGAACTTAACTTGCCTTTGCTTCAGTGAAGCTGCCAGCTCATCAAAATCCTTTTCCAATAATGTGGGATCCCCTTTTCCCTTCAGGTATACATTGCCCTGCAGAACATGGCCAACCTGCACTCCTTTTATGTATAGTTCCGTTTGAAAAGTATGATCTTCCCCTAAAGTTTCCAGCGCAGCTGCTGCTGTCAAAAGCTTAAGATTCGAAGCAGGCCGCAATCTTGTTTGCGATCCCCGTTCATAAATCATTTCCCCCGTTTCAGCTGAACGGATGGAAATTCCCGTCAACGCCCCAGCCAATTCTGGCGATTGCTCCAATATTCGTTGAATTTCCTGCCCTAGGTTTCCATCATCATTCGCAGCCTGCATCGACTCTCCATTAAAAAAACAAATCAAAAACAGGAAGAATATAAAACTCAACTTCCTTTTGTACGTCAAACCTATCACTCCCACTCTAGAAACTCACCACTTCTATCTTGTCCATTTTTCGGTCATATAAAAAGAAAAGATCCACTGGAAAACTCCTTATTTATACATACTCGGGAAACTGCAGGATTATTCGCCCGCCACTCCATGGCATGGGCTGCATAATTTCTATACATATACCAATCATAGGGAACTTTTTTGCAAGATAATCCGTATAAGTATAAAGACATAGTAAGGAGTGAATATATGTATTCCAAGATACAGCCACCAACGAAGAAAATATCCAAAGAATCAGTGAAGGTTTGGCGGATGACTGAAGCCATTACCAATCTCATTATCCTCGCCGTCCTTGGCATCCTATTATTTGTTGATGATTATTTTACTTGGAAAGAATGGATTGGATGGATTTTAAACGGACTTATCGTATTATCTTTTTTCCATGCTATCTGGTCCATCTTCATTGAACCGATACTTTTGCAAAAGTATTGGCGTTACGACGTGAACGAAGAATTCATTCAAACAAAACGTGGAGCCTGGAGTGAAACGCATGAACTCATTCCGATGACGAAGGTTCAATCCGTCAAATTGAACCAAGGACCGTTTTTGCGAAAATACAACCTTTATTCCCTAAGCATCGGAACAATGGGCGACTCTCATGACATACCGGCCATTCCCGAGAAAGAGGCGTATGAATTACGAGATAAAATTGCCCATTTCGCGAAAATTAAGGAAGTGGATTAATGATGGAAGAACACGCAAAACGATTACACCCTATCAAAATCCCTTTCGAATTTTGGAAATTGCTGAAAGGAAATGTATTTTTCATAATCATGCTTTATATCCTGAATTTCGGTTCTGAAAAGATGTATATGAAATTACTCCAAATTGGCTTTCTAGTTTATCTGGTTTGGAAAGTCATTTCTGTCATCCTTAAATGGTATACATACAAATACAAAATCAAAGATGGTACCTTATACATTACTTCAGGGCTTGTCTCGAAAACGTATCGAACTGTCCCGCTTCATAAGGTTCAGAATGTCCAGCAACGCACGACGTTATTTCATAAGATTTTCAGATTGACCTCTTTAACATTCGAAACGGGGATGACTGGTGAACAGGGTAGCGTACCTTTCGAGATGATTTCCCGAAAAGAGGCCGAAAGGCTTGAGGGGGAATATGCTTCAAAACAGGAACTTCCGGTTAGTGAAGCGGATATTTCCGAAGAACGAATTGCTGAGGATATGGAACCAGCCATTGAAAAAACGATCCATTTCACTCCAAGCAAACATGATGTGCTGAAAGCTTCCTTTACATCACTCAGTTTCCTGGCTCTTATCCCGATATTGGCTACGTTATATAATACACTCGATGATTTTATTGATTTGGAGAACGCCGATGGGTTTCTTGCCAAGTTATTGGATACATGGTGGATCATTACCATCGTTATTGCAGGCCTCATATGTGTCGCCGTTGCCTTCGGAATCGTTTCCACATTCGTTAAATATGGAAAATATGAAATTTCATCCGATCACGAGCGCATATATATCAAGAAAGGTGTACTGGACGAATCCGCTTTTTCCATTCGGAAAGAAAAAGTACAAGCAGTCGAAATCACCCAATCAATCATTAAAAGAGTGCTGGGGTTGGCAGAAGTGAAACTGATCAGTGCAGGAAGCACCGGTGATGAAGAGCTGGAAACGAACACCCTCTATCCTTTTTTATCAATTGAACGGGCATACGGGATGGTAGAAGAGATTTTACCCGCTTACAAAGTGGAACGAACAATGAGGTCACTATCGAAACAGGCCTTCAAAATCCGAATGCTGCGACCTAGCTTTGTCTGGATTCTCACAACATTGGCGATTTATTATTTCAAACCCTCCCTATGGTATATCTCGCTGATTCTACTCGTCCTCATTTATACATTGAGAATAATGGATTACAAAAATAGCCGTTACTTGTTAAATGATGAGTTCATTCAGTTCAAATCCGGAAGTTTGGAAACATCACTATTCATTACCAAAAGAAGCAAGGTCATTCAAATTGAGGTGGAACGTTCGAAGCTGCAAAAGTTTTTCGGGCTTGCCACAATTGAAACGATCAACCGCTCCAAGCCTGTACACCATACAAAGCTCCAAGATGTATCCGTTGAATATGCAGACGAGTTTTACACATGGTATATGGACAGGACAAAAAATATCCAATTCGAATAGTATTCAATGAATGAAAGAGTTGACCATGGCAGTCAGCTCTTTTTTTTATCCACTATATTCCACCCCCTTCCCACCTTTGCACTTCATGACAAAATTAATATTGGAATTTTCTAACTTGTCCCTTCAAAAAAAGCGAAAGAAGACCGAAATATCAAATAGAAGTCAATATTAATTAGAAGTATATAAGGAGAATTTTACAGATGAAAAGACTGACAGACTGGTATTTTAATTCGCTAAAAAAACAAATATTGATTCCCTTTTTAGCTTTGATCATGATAAGCGGAATGGCCATTTCCTTACATGAGCTATAAAAATAGTATCGAGTTGACGACCCAGGAAATTACCGGATCGACAGAAGAACAAGTCAAGTCAATGAACGATTCTTTCGAGACCTTCTTTCAAAAAACGGACAATCAATTGGATAGAATCAGTAAATATCCTATTATGATTTCTTATGATAAGAACCTCGAATCCATAATGGATGAATTTTCTTATACGCAAACCAGTAACTCTGAAATAAATGGTATATATCTCGGCACAGAGAAAGATGGAAAAGCATTTATATTCCCAGAAACTGAATTGCCGGCTGACTACGACCCAAGACAGAGGGATTGGTATCAATCCGCATTAAAACAAAAAAACAAGACCATTTGGACGGAACCTTATACTGATCAGGCTACGAATGAACTTGTCATTACGGCAGCCAAAACCATATATGATGATCGTGATGAATTAATAGGCGTGCTAGGTGTCGACATCTCGATCGATACATTGATCACGATGGTCAATCAAACGAAATTCGGCGAAACGGGCTATACGGTTTTGCTTGATCAGGAAGGGTCATTCGTTACACATCCAGACAAGGAAAAAATTCAACAGGATATATCAAAGGAAAATATTTCCAAAAAAATGAAAGGTGAATCCGGATCAATGATCGAGGAATTTGAAGGGCAAAGCCGGATCGTCGGATACGCCACAAATCCTACCACCGGATGGAGAATAGCAAGGGTAATGGAGGAAAATGAAGTGAAAGTCCGGGCAAGCCATATGATAATCGATAATGTCATCACACTGTTGATTGTCTTTACCGTCACTGCACTATCTGCCATCTTCATCGCAGGAATCCATACGGAAAATGGCTGACGGCGATTTCACCTCCTGGAATTCCATTTCCAGAAAAGATGAGATTGGCCAACTTGCAGAAGACACCAGCATGACCAGGAATATGAGTCATATGTTAGGGGTTGTCAACAACCTTTCCGATAAAGTATCGGATTCCTCCATGACGCTAGTGGCCAGTGCCGATGAAAATTCAGCGGCAGCTAACGAAGTGGCCATGACGATGGAACAAATAGCAGCCGGTGCCATAGACCAAATCGAAGTTGGGCAGAATAACGAAATGGCCGTAAAGCTATTGGCTGACAAAATCAATGATCTTGAGGCGCAAACGGGAAAAATGGCCACGGAATCCGAAAATATGTTCAAGGCTTCCGAAAACGGAATCACTCAAGTACAAGGCCTGAAACAACAATTCAATGAAACGTCCCAGATATCCAATAAGATGAGCACGGCAGTCAAATCATTGGATGCACGATCCAATGATATCAGTGCGATCGTAAAAACCATAAGCGGGATTGCAGGACAAACGAATTTACTCGCCCTGAATGCTGCCATCGAAGCAGCGAGGGCTGGTGAACACGGAAAAGGGTTTGCAGTTGTTGCCGATGAAGTGAAGAAATTGGCCGAACCAACGGAAAAATCACTGAAAGAAATCTCTGAAATCATTCAAGCCATGCAAACAGATACAAACAATACCGTTCATTTGATTGATCAAGTCAATCAAAAAATCCATCTTCAGGATACTTCTGTAACGGATACGGAAAATGCTTTCAGTCACATTGCATCCATCATCACGACCACATTCAGCAATTTTGACGAAATAAAAGAGATGATGAACGATATGGTAAACGAGGTCACACGGATGGCGGGCAATGCAGAAAAATTAAATTCAATCAGTCAGGAAACTGCGGCAGGAACTGAAGAAGTATCAGCTTCCGCAGAACAAACGAATGCTTCCATGGAACAATTAAATGCCCTGGCTAGTGAATTGGATGCCCTATCCCAGGAAATGCACAAAGAAATAAAGAAATTCACATTCTAATCAAAAAAAGGACGGCCCCCCTAAGGGATCCGTCCTTTAAAAAAATTACGACTTATAGAGTTCTTCTGCCATTCGTCAGCGTTTCATCGGTTTCGGTTATTCCCGAGTAAGAAGAACTGGATTTTCTCGCATCCGAATCGACTAACACAAGCAATTTGCCGCTCTTTACATCCGCTTCATAACGATTCGCTTCGTCTTCAGGTATGCCCATTCCGATTAATGTACCGGCCAATCCTCCTGTTCCAGCGCCTACAGCCGCTCCGGCTAATGTTGCAGCAAGCGGTCCAGCAGCCAGTACCGGCCCGATTCCCGGAATCGCCAACGCACCCACACCTGCCAATAATCCGGCAGCACCGCCCAAAATGCCTCCAGTCGCCGCACCAGCTGCGAGCCCCTCTTCAACTTTTGTACCCGTTTCTTCATTCACTGCATTTAATTCTTCTTTATCTTTAGCTACCACTGAAATATCTTCACGATTATACCCTTGGGCCTGTAATGACTCAACAGCCTTTATGGCTTCTTCTCCAGTTTCATATACACCAATTATACGTTTATCCATATCTATCATCCTCCTTAAAGAATGTTAATTGTCGCTCCCCCTTTACATACCCCAGGGGATGAAAATGCTAAACGTTATTTAACAGGAAAATATTTTCGAGTTAACCCTTACTCAGAAAGGGTATATATAATAGTAGTATGCATATTTTTAGGAGGTTTTCTTTTTGCTCATCGAGTTACTTAAAGATTTAGTATCCATCGACAGTTCATCGAAAGAAGGAGCCAACCAAGCGGTAGATTACTGTGCGGACTGGCTTAAGGATCAAGGACTTACCGTGAATGTGATCGTAAATAACGGTTATAAAATGCTTGTTAGCGAGATTGGCAGCGGAGATAAAACCCTAATTTGGAATGGCCATGTCGATGTTGTCAGCGGTACGCCGGATCAATTTTTCCCTGAGGTTCATGAAGGAAATTTATATGGGCGCGGAACAGCCGATATGAAAGCTGGAGTTGCAGGGATGATGTGTGCATTTACCGAACTGAAAGATAAGGACTTAGGTTTAAAAATCCAGCTACAGATCGTATCGGATGAAGAGATTGGCGGGTTGAACTGTTCCGGATATTTAGCGAAACATGGTTATCGGGGGGACTTTGTAATTTGTGCTGAACCGACGCAATTGGGAATCGGACTCCAGGCAAAGGGTGCCCTTCGTCTCGATATTGAAGTATCCGGCAAATCTGCACACGGAAGCCGTCCATGGGAAGGCGTGAATGCAATTGAAAAGGCCTATGATCTCTATCAAAAAATAAAGGAACTTCCATTCACCCGGGATCATACTCCCCTTTACTCTTCCCCTTCACTTAACCTAGCAAAAATAAAAGGCGGGGATGTCTATAATAAGGTACCGGATGCTTGTTTGCTAAGTCTTGATATTCGTTATCTTCCTACGCAAACAATGGAAGATATCATTGCTCAGATCGAAAGTGTGACAGGAAATAATGTTCACCTTAATATGTACAGTAAACCTGTAAAAACCGAAGAGTCAGACCCATTCATCACTTTGCTCCGACCGATTATCGAAAGAAACACCAAGCAAGACGCTGTCATTTTCGGACAACATGGCTCCGCAGATACCGTCTTTTTTGCGGCATATGATATCCCAGCGATTGAATTCGGACCAAAAGGCGAGAACTGGCATGGAGATAGGGAATGCGTCAATCTTGAATCAGTAGCAGTCTATCAAAAAATGCTGGTCGATTTCGCTTCTGAATTTGTTTTACATTAAGCCAAATCATGAAAAAAGCCTGAATCACATATAGACAAAAGGAAGTCTATCTACATTTTAAAAACAAAGTTGATTGAAACGAAAGGTGCGAGACTCCTGCGGGAAAAGCGCGTCCAAGGGAGACCGCACAGGCGCACAGGCGCACAGGCGCCGAGGAGGCTCCCGGACCGCCCGCGGAAAGCGAGTGCCTGAAGTGTAAATCAATGTTCGAATTTTAACAAGCTCTCAAAAAAAAATTAGACAAACTCGATTTTGTCTACGGTTTGAGCCGGCATTACATAGATGTCGGCTTTTTTCATGTTCCGAATATCCTCTCCTACTAAAATAAACAGCATTCAATCGTCTATTATTACATTGTTTTTTTACAAAATATACAGGACTTTAAAACCAGGGATTTCACATCCATATATTACCTCATTAAACAGGATACGCCATTACATCAACACTATTTAACAAAAATACGCTTATACTGACATAATAAATAATATATTTACATTAATTAGATAAGTACTTTTGAACTAGTTTATATTACATTTATTTATCAAGGGAAACCTTTTTGTAACACAATTACTATTCCACCGAAACATTATTGTCATAAAGACCTGTTATTCTAAGTCTACGATTTAAAACAAAGGAGACTATTCATTTTGAAAAAAATACTACTTCCACTATTCACTGCTTTCTTTTTGGTATTTAGTTTTTCCGGAGTTTCATCGGCTGCTACTACTACATACAAAGTTAAAAGCGGCGACACACTATGGGGTATCGCCAATAAACATAATATAACAGTCAATCAACTCAAAAGTTGGAACAACCTGAAAAAAGATAACATCCATCCAAAACAAGTTTTAAAGGTCAAGAAAACATCGACCTCTGCTAAACCTAAAGCTAAAGCAAAAACAACATCATCATCCAAGAAATATAAAACGATCACGGTGAAGGCAACAGCTTACACAGCGAACTGCAAAGGCTGCAGCGGGATTACAGCATCTGGTCTTAACTTAAAGAAAAACCCTAACGTAAAAGCCATCTCGGTTGACCCTAAGGTCATTCCACTAGGAACAAAAGTTCATGTAGAAGGATACGGGGATGCCATTGCGGCAGATAAAGGCGGCGCAATCAAAGGGAATAAAATTGACGTCTTCTACTCTTCTCACTCAAAAGCTATCAATTGGGGCAGAAAAACCGTTAAAGTAAAAATCTATAAATAATGATAAGCACCAGCCTGAAACCTTTCAGGCTGGTCTTTTGTTTTTCCCATTCTTACAAACATCTAAACTACCAGTTGACCTTCAAACGGAAATATTTACTGAAATTTCAGTCAATGTTATGATTAGTACATCTTAATCAAAAGAGAGGTGTGCGCTTTGAATATTGTCATTATAGGGGCCGGGGCACTCGGCTCCTACTTTGGGGGCAGGTTGCAGCAGGCCGGGCAGGATGTTCAATACCTTGTCCGAAAAAACCGCGCCAAACAATTGAAGGAAAACGGGATCAGCATAACCAGCCCACATGGAAACTACCAATTCAAGGACCTTCATATCACAGAGAATGTAAGTGACATCGAAAAGGTCGACCTCGTGATTCTCGCCGTAAAAGGCCAGCATCTGCAAGGCACACTTACAGATTTAAAGGTCCTTGTTGAAAAAGGGGCAAAGGTCCTCCCGCTTTTGAATGGATTGGAGCATATATCCATTTTACAGGAAGCGCTTGGAGATGAAGCTGTCTTGGGAGGAAGTGCCTTCATCATCGCCACCCTTGATGAAAAAGGGCATGTCATTCATTCCAATGAAAATCACGATTTAATCTATGGCCCCCTTCACCCGTCACAAAAAAAGATTTGTGATGAATTCGAACAGGCGACGGAATCAGCTATCATGAAGGTTAGCAGAACGGAAAACATATTGATCAGGATGTGGATCAAATACATGTTCATCACCGCGTTCTCCGGTGTGACAACTGCCTCCAACCTCCCTATCGGCACGATACGGAGATTCCCGGAAACCAATGGATTGCTAGAAAAGGTCCTTGGTGAAATGAAGGAGCTTGCAAATGCTTATGATGTCGGGATCACTGCGGAGAATATTGCTCAAGCGTTGGAAAACATGTCAGTCTTACCTGATGAATCCACCTCTTCCATGCACCAGGACCGCCGGAAGGGCCTCACCCTCGAAGTTGAACATTTGCAGGGCGGTGCACTGCGCCTAGCCGACAAGGCCGGTTTGAAACTTCCTGTGATTGGAACTCTATACGCACTCATAAAACCATTTGAAAATTGATCTTTACCCAATACCGGTGCTCCACCGGTATGTTTTTTTCAGCTTATTAATCTATCTCTATATCCTAATGTCACTTTTAATTCCTCTTCTTCCCTTCAGTTATTAAAAATCCCCAAGACCAAAAAGAACAAAAAGAAAACAATATCACCAAAAGAATATTCTGATTCTTTCTTCTGTTACACTATTATCAAGTTAAGAAAGCGCTATCATATAACAAAGGAGAATGCCCCTTGAAAATATTAAAAAATTTAACAGTTCAGGTCATCATCGGTATCATTCTGGGTATAGCAGTCGGTTTCTTCTTCCCTGCTTTCGGTGAGCAGCTGAAGATATTAGCAGATTTATTTATTAAAATGATTAAAATGGTCATTGCACCAATCATCTTCTTAACCGTCGTAATCGGAATTGGCGGTATGGGTGATATGAAAAAGGTTGGCCGCATCGGCGGAAAGGCCTTGCTCTATTTTGAAATCGTTACCACTTTCGCACTTGCCATCGGAATCATCGTGGTCAATCTGCTGGGACCCGGTAAAGGCTTTAACATCGATTCAGTCGAGGGCGGAGATGTATCACAATATACGACAGCCGCTTCCGAAACGGAACATGGCGCCGTTGCTTTCATTTCTAATATCATTCCTGATAATGCCGTTGCCGCACTGGCTGGCGGAGACTTACTCCCTATTCTATTCTTTGCCGTATTATTCGGATTATCGATGGCAGCAATGGGACCGAGAGTGCAGCCAGTCGTTTCTTTCTTTCAGCATATTGCCGACATTTTCTTCGGTATAGTAGGTATGATCATGAAAGTTTCTCCATTGGCCGCATTTGGAGCAATGGCTTATACAATCGGTAAGTTTGGCCTTGGTTCTTTATCCTCGTTAGGACAATTAATGGGCAGTGTTTATATCACAATGGCACTTTTCATCGTTCTTATCCTTGGCTCGATTGCAAAAATGTATGGCTTTAATATTTTCAAGTTCATTGCCTATATAAAAGAAGAGATTCTCTTAGTTTTAGGAACCTCTTCATCGGAATCCGCCCTGCCAAGCGTGATGAAAAAACTCGAAAAATACGGTTGCTCAAAATCGGTAGTCGGTTTGGTTGTCCCAACCGGTTATTCTTTCAACCTTGATGGCACTTCCATCTACTTATCCATGGCTGCGATTTTCATCGCCCAAGCCTATGGTGTCGATTTAAGCATCTGGCAGGAATTGACCCTTCTAGGAATCTTGATGTTAACATCCAAAGGTGCTGCCGGTGTAACGGGATCCGGTTTCATCACACTTGCTGCAACATTAGCTGCCTTCCCAATGATTCCAGTTGAAGGAATGGCATTACTGCTTGGAGTCGACCGCTTCATGTCAGAAGCACGCGCCATCACCAATCTAATCGGTAACAGTGTCGCTACGGTGGTCATTTCTAAATCAGAAGGTGAATTCAATTCAAACCAAGCCATCTCAGATGATATGAATGAAGTGGCTGTTTCATCGGAAAAATAATCGAACCTTGAATGAAGAGGTGTGCAGCTTGCACCTCTTTTTTTGTGTATTCCTCCCTTTCTAGCAATGAAAAGCCATTTTTCTATAAATAGCCAATCAAATAAATTTCAGAATCATTGAAAAGTGTTTATACTTTTATGTAACAGGTAAAAGTATAAAGTTAGAATTTTAGTAGTTTGATGGATTT
Source organism: Peribacillus sp. YIM B13477 (assembly GCF_042787955.1). Taxonomy (NCBI): domain Bacteria; kingdom Bacillati; phylum Bacillota; class Bacilli; order Caryophanales; family Bacillaceae; genus Peribacillus; species Peribacillus sp. YIM B13477. Next base: position 149,755 of record NZ_JBHZPD010000008.1, on the reverse strand, counting down.
AACCAAATTAGGAGGTTTTATCATGAAGGATTACGGATTATTTATTAACGGTGAGTGGTCGGATTTTGGATTGGATAAAATTGAAGTGAGAAACCCGGCAACGGATGAAGTAGTTGCCACCGTTCCTAAAGGCGGTGCAACTGAAGCGGCGAAGGCTGCAGATGCCGCATATGAAGCCTTTACGGGCTGGGCTTCACTCTCAGTCTACGAACGTGCTGAACTAATTTGGAAATGGCATCGATTGATTGATGATCATAAAGAAGAACTGGCAAAAATCATGACTGAAGAGCAAGGAAAGCCCCTTAAAGAAGCTCTTGGTGAAATGACATATGCCAATGGCTTTTTATCTTGGTTTGCCGAAGAAGGAAAAAGGGTGTACGGCGAAACGATTCCTGCTTCCGTGTCCAATAAGCGGCTTTTCGTGACTAAACAGCCTGTCGGAGTTGTAGCTGTCATTACGCCTTGGAACTTTCCTGCAGCCATGATTACAAGAAAAGTGGCACCAGCGCTTGCCGTCGGCTGCACAGTCGTCATTAAACCGGCAAACCTGACTCCCATAACAGCTTTAAAAATGGCTGAATTAGCCGAAGAAGCTGGCATTCCAAAAGGGGTCATCAACGTCGTGACAGGAAAATCCTCAGAAATCGGCGAAACTTGGCTTCAAGATACGAGGGTTCGTAAATTGACGTTTACCGGTTCTACAGAAGTCGGCAAAACCCTGATGAGGGGCTCCGCAGACACGGTAAAGAAAATCTCGCTAGAACTCGGAGGTCACGCACCAGCAATCGTTCTTGAGGATGCCGACCTTAATAAAGCGGTTGATGGCATCATCAGTTCAAAATTCCGTAACGCAGGACAAACATGCGTCTGTTCAAATCGCATTTATGTCCACGAAGCCATTCAAGAGGCATTCATCGAAAAGCTCGTTGCCAAGGTCAAGGAACTAAAGGTAGGAAACGGACTGGAAGATGGCGTCGATATCGGTCCGCTTATCGATCAAAATGCAGTGGATAAGGTTCAAAAACAAATTGATGAAGCAATCAGCAGCGGCGCTAAGCTCGAAGCTGGCGGTAAATCAATAAGCGGCCTTTTTCTTGAACCGACCGTATTGTCCAACATTGATGACAGCATGCTCTGCATGAAGGAAGAAACATTTGGTCCACTAGCTCCCATCGCCACCTTTAAGACTGATGAAGAGGCAATCAAGAGGGCAAATGACTCCATCTTCGGTTTGGCAGCTTACGTCTTCACTGAAAACATCACAAAGGGCATCAAATTCACCGAGGCACTTGAATTCGGTATTGTTGGCTTGAACGATGGACTTCCTTCCGTTCCGCAGGCTCCATTTGGCGGATTCAAGCAAAGCGGACTCGGCCGTGAAGGCGGACACCAGGGCATCGAAGAATTCCTGGAAGTAAAATATATTTCCTTAGGTTTGTGACCTATTTACCACACTAAGAAAACGGGCCCGACTCAATTAAGTCGGGCCCGTTTTCTCATTCCAATATATCTTCTTCAAGCTTTTCCTCTTTTCGGATCCTGATGAATTTAACGATATTCAATACTATCGTCTTAACAACCGAGTAAGTCGGAACGGCCAAAATCATGCCGATGATACCGGCAATGTTTCCGGCCACGAGCAATAGGATGATGATGGTCAGCGGATGTGTGTTCAATTTCTTCCCGATGACTAGCGGTGAGATGAAATTACCATCCAATTGCTGAATGACCGTTACAACCAGAATGACCAATAATGCCTCTGTCGGTGAATGAATCAATGCCACAATGACAGCGGGAGCGGCTCCGATAAACGGTCCTACATATGGAATGATATTGGTTATAGCACCAATCAGCGCGAATAAGAACGCGTAAGGCAAACCAATGATCAAATACCCGATGAACGTTCCGATCCCGACAAACATGCAAACAAGAATCTGCCCTTGTATGTATGTAGTAAGCGTCCCGCCAGTTTCCTGAAGTACAGTTAAAGCTGGTTTTCTATAGCGAAGCGGTACGAATTTCATAATGGCGGCCGGAAGCTTATCCCCATCCTTCAACATATAAAACAGGATGAAAGGAACCGTTACGACCACTAAAGTAATATTCGTCACCACGCTGAAAACGGAAGTTAAACTGTTCGTTATATTACTAGGTAAGTTGGTCAAATATTTTTGCAGCGAATCCCCTACTTCTTGCAGAGGTACATAATCTTGTTCCACCGTCCATAAAAACCATTTTGAATCCGCAGAATCTTCAATGAACTTCCTTGTTTGATTGAAATAATCCGGAAGGTTATTGATTAAGTCCGTAACCTGTTTGGAAAGTGACGGGCCAACCAGACCGACCAGTAAACTAATCAACCCTAGGAAAAATACGTAAAGCAATAAAATCGCCAATCCCCTTGGCACTCTTCTTTTAACGAGGAAATCAACAGTGGGATTGAACAGGAAGTAGAGAAAACCCGAAATCAAGATTGGAAAGAACAATGTAGATGTAAAAATGACTATTGGTTCAAAAAGAAAAGAAATCTTTGTACCAACATAAAAAAGTAAAGACAATAGTAATAACTCTAACGTCCAAAAATGCAGTTTTTGCTTGAACAAATTATCTCCTCCACTATAAGCAATTCTATATAACTCCTTATTTCTAAGGAAACAACATCATGAATGTGAAAAACTCTATGTATGATAATCTTTCATTGTTAGCAGTTTACCATATTTCTATAACTTGAATGAATAATTATATACAAAAATAAAAGAAAAAAGCCTAAAGATACAGTTCCCTATCCATTTGATGGTTAAGCATCATTTTACACTTTAAATCTGTTATTTGTCGCAGGAAAATGAATCAATAGGAAACACCATACAAATTACTTAGGAGAAATAATCTATTTACCTTTCAATATTCCATTGATGTGACGAAAGATTCATTGGTTTTCACCTATACCGGACACGGACCCAAATAAAAAACCCCGCTGTATTGGCGGGGTTTTGAGTCTTATTTTTGATCTTGAAGAACCGCTTCAAGCATCGTACCGTTTTTAGCTAGGTTCGTATGCCATGAAAATGCTTTTTCAAGTATGTGCGGAGTTTGATGCCCGCCCGTTTGCGCTACTGCTTCAGTGAAGTATGCACGAAGCTGCGGACGGTAGTCAGGATGAGCACAGTTTTCTATGATTAACTCTACGCGCTCTTTTGGTGCCAAGCCACGTAAATCAGCGATCCCTTGCTCTGTCACTAATACATCAACATCATGTTCAGTATGATCCACATGAGAAACGAAAGGAACGATACTGGAAATTTTGCCGCCTTTTGCATATGATTTCGTTACGAAAATGCCTAGGCGTGAATTACGGGCAAAATCTCCTGATCCGCCAATTCCATTCATCATTCTTGTCCCAGAAACATGTGTCGAGTTTACGTTACCATAGATATCACACTCTAAAGCTGTATTGATTGAAATCAAGCCCAAACGACGGATGATCTCAGGATGGTTAGATATTTCTTGTGGACGAAGAACTAGTTTATCACGGTATTTTTCAAGCTCACCGTAAACTTGTTTCCCTTTTTCTTCAGCTAATGTAATCGAACACCCTGAAGCGAATTTAACCTTTCCAGCATCGATCAGATCAAATACCGCATCTTGCAGCACTTCCGAATAAACTTCCAAGTCTTTGAATTCAGAATCAAGGAAGCCAGCGAATACTGCATTTGCCACTGAACCTACACCCGACTGAAGCGGAGCAAGGCTTTCAGTTAAACGGCCAGCCTTGATTTCTCCACGAAGGAAGTTAATGAGGTGGTTGGCGATTGTTGCAGTTTCTTCATCCGGCGGCACGATTGTGGAAGGTGCATCAAGATCTGTAGAAACGACGATTCCCATTACTTTTTCAGGATCAACCGCAATGCCGATCGATCCAAGGCGATCACTTGCTTTAGTCATAGGAATCGGTTCGCGTTCCCCTTGTTTTGCCGGTGTATATATATCATGCATCCCTTCCAATCCTTCTGGATGGGACACGTTCAATTCAATGATAACATGTTTAGCTTCTTGAACGAATATGGCTGAGTTGCCTACAGAAGTTGTCGGGATGATCAATCCATCTTCCGTAATCGCCAATGCTTCGATGATTGCAAAATCGATTGGTCCGACAATGCCTTGACGAACTTGTTCAGCTGTATGAGACAAATGCTGATCCACATAAGTTACTTCATCAGCATTGATTTTATTGCGAATGCCTTTATCCGCTTGGAACGGCAAACGTTTATTTATGATACCTGCTTCCGCCATATGTTGGTCAACTTCCGGTCCTAATGAGGCACCAGTATAAACGTCAACTTTGAATTTTTCAGTTTTAGCTCTTTCAACTAGAGCCATCGGAATAACTTTAGCATCACCAGCACGGGTAAATCCACTCATACCGAGTTTCATCCCATTTTTAATCCATGAAGCTGCTTCTTCCGCTGTAACTACTTTCCCCTTAAATTGTTCGTTGCGAATTTTTTTGAAAACGCTTTCGTTCATACAAAAGACCCCCATTTTTCGCTTTTCTTACACTTAATTTTACCAATCCTGTGTAATTGTCACATTCGTTTTCGAATGAAAAGCCTTAAATTGGGCATAAACCAGCATTTCTTTCACACAAAGGAGAATCACTAAAACCCCAAAGCCCTTCTGAATTGACTTGCATATGTTTGACTGACCTGGATTTTGGAGTTGTCTTTCATTATCAATAAAAATGTAGAATGGAAATCAGGGAGGATCTCTTGTATATAGTTGATATTGACGATGTACGAACGGTGCACACGAATGAATGAATCACTAGGTAAAATGAATTCCAATTCACTTAAATTCATTTTATGAAATCCACTCACACGTTCGGACTGAATTTTAGTTTTCCTATTTTGAGCTTCCAAATACATAATTTCATCATATGGAAGCGGTATCCAGCGATCATCTGTTTTAATGGTCAGGAATGATGTCGGTAAAATTAATGGCTTTGACGGCAAGATGGCCGTTACCGCCCCTAAAGGGTTGCCCTCGTCCATGATAGGAACACTCAGCCCATAGTAAGGTACGCCAAATACATTACTTTCAACTTGCACCCCTATTTTTTTACGGACGCTCAGCGCTTTATATGTCGCCGTATTTTCACTGATTAAATCACCTGGTTTTATTCTTAAGTCCACTTGTTTGCTCGGTTGATAATAAATGTATTTTTCGGAATCAGCCACAGAAATTGAAGCATCCTTCGGAACAAACTCCCTGATGATATTTAAAACGGATTCGACCGTAAATTGATCCATTTCCTTTCACCTCTTAAAAGAACATATTAATAATTCCCCTATTATTAAGCAGGGCATTCATGAAGTAATTCATAGTTTATTGGTAAACTTACATTTTTTTGAATTCACTTTTCGGAAAATTAAAGAAAAATTGAAGTAACTAAGCGAAAAGTGTCGAAAAAAGCAAAAAAATCGTATTTAAATTTATATCCTTATTCATTATAGTTGGAATGCTCCGCGATTTCCATGGGGGATTCAAGAAAAAAGTTTCCTTATTATACAAACATTTTAATATCACAATCCAGCTGGACATCATACAAAAAAGCCGCTCTCCCCTAGGATAACGGCTGAAAGGTCATTTTTTTGAAGGGGGATTTTGAAACGGGGATTTTAATCGGAGTGATAACATCTCTTCTAAATTTTTCAGTGGCAATTCCAATAAAAAGGGTCGGTCATCAGGTTGATATACATCCTCTGAAATGAGCGTATTAACGATCTTCTGTTTTTTTGCATTAACAATTCGGACCAGTCTCCCCATTTTCAGCTCCCTTTCTTTAATCTTCTGTATCCGGCGGAATTGATCACAGCATCAGATGTCATTCTTTAACGCATCATGACCTTCTTTACCGGTACGGATATTCACAACATTCGCCAATTCATATATGAAGATTTTACCGTCTCCCGGTTTACCGGTACTCAAGAATTTCCTTGCTACATCCACAACATCCTGAACTGGCACTTCACACACGACGATTTCGATTTTCATTCGATCATGCAATGACATTTCACGATTTCTGCCTCTATATGTTTCCACATAACTTTTCTGAAGACCCGTTCCTTTTACTTCCGATACCGTCATTCCGCTTACCCCTATTTTCGCAAGTTCCGCTTTGAATTGTTCAAATTGGATAGGACGTGTAATGATTTCTATTTTCGTTAAAATCCCGGACATATGGGCACCCCCTTTTAGATTGATTCGTGATAAGCTTTTTCTCCATGAAGTGTAAGATCGAGCCCCATTGACTCATCTTCTTCACTGACACGCAACGGTATGAAAAGGTTAATGGCTTTAGCAACGATATAAGTGACCACGGCAACGAAGATATAGGTCGCAATGATCGCTACAAGCTGCTTCCACAACAAGTTGAAATCTCCATAGAATAAACCATTTGCACCGCTTTCGTTTACGGAAGTTGTCGCGAACAAACCTGTAGCGATGCCCCCCCATGTCCCGCCGATACCATGTAATCCGAAAGCATCAAGCGCATCGTCGTAACCCAGTTTATTCTTCAGGAAGAATACGCCCCAGAAACAAACGGCACCGCCGATGACACCGATGATGATTGATGAAGCGGGCGTTACGAATCCGCAAGCGGGTGTAATGGCCACCAAGCCAGAAATGGCTCCGGATACTGCACCCAGCAATGTTGCCTTTTTATTAGCCATATACTCGACGATCAGCCATCCAATGATACCAGCAGCTGCTGCAACAGCTGTATTAACGAATACATTCATCGCCACTTCATTGATTGTCAGTGCACTTCCGACGTTGAAGCCATACCAACCGAACCAAATTAATGAACCTCCAAGAAATGTTAAAGGAAGATTATGCGGTGCACTGTCCCCCGACTCTTTCCTTTTACCTAACATGATTGCCAATACCAAACCTGCAACCCCTGAAGAAATATGAACAACGTTGCCACCTGCAAAGTCAAGTGTACCCAGTTCCGCTAACCAGCCTCCACCCCATACCCAGTGTGCAACGGGAGCATATACGAATAAAGACCATAGGATCGTAAAAATCAGGAATGCTGAAAACTTCATCCGTTCGGCAATGCCACCCGCAATGATCGATACCGTTAAAACGGCAAAAGTCATTTGGAATAACATGAACAAACTATGGGGAATTGTTTCGCTGTAAGGTCCAGGTGCAAAACCCACATCCTTTAAACCAACCCAGTCCAGACCGCCCAGAAGTGAATTACCAGGTGAAAATGATAATGAATACCCAATCAGCACCCAAAGAATAGAAATGACAGCCAAAGGCATATAACTATGCATTGCCGTATTCAGGACATTTTTACTTTTTACCATCCCTCCATAAAATAGGGCAATCCCTGGTGTCATTAGCCAAACCATCATCGTCGCCAAAAACATGAATACCGAATCTGCCATTTGCATACTGTTTTTTCCCCCTTTTTTATATATGTTATGTTTATTAACACTATTATGTTATATTTTTTATCATATACTTAATTTTCTAATAATTCAACTTAATTTTTGTATTTTCCAGAAAAAATGTTAGATTATATAACATCAATAAGAATAAAGGACCAGCAAATGTGATTTTTTTGGTTTAATAGTTACTTTTCCACATCTTCACGACTCCATGGATGTTACATTTCACCCTCCACTTATTCCCCCTCGAAAAAACCATTAAAAAAAGGGCCCTCCTATTGAGGACCCTTCAATAAATATTCATTAACAGCAACGGGACACTTTACCACCCTTTGCGTTATACCGTTCATCTTGGGCTTCGCAGAAAAATACTTTCCTGGTTTTCACGGGATCTTCAGGATGATGCTTTCTCATATGTGCCACATACGTATCATAACTTGGCACGCCGACGAGCAAACTGACGAATTGCTTTCTGTAGCTGAGAATTGTAATTATTCTTTTCAACATCGCTTTCCCTCCCTTATGACGACCTTGATACATAAGGCGTTTCATGTAAATCTATTTTCTGGTTCTTCAAGACTTTTATCCATAACCTAATGGCAGAAATCAGGACCGTGATCACCACGATCATGAAGATGGCACATAGGGCAGCATCCACATAATCATTGACGATAACCCGCTTCATCTCGGCCAGATTGGCTGCCGGAGCAAGAACTTCCCCACTATCATAAGCCGCTTTAAATTTATCCTTATGTGCTAAAAAGCCAATTGCCGGGTTTTCGTGGAACAGCTTTTGCCACCCTGCCGTCATGGTCACTATCAACAAGAATGTAGTGGGTACAAGAGTGACCCATGTGTACGCTTTTTTGCCCATTTTGAAAAGGACCGTCGTCCCAAGCAGCAACGCAATGGCAGAAAGCATCTGATTCGCGATTCCAAACAATGGCCAAAGGGTATTGATTCCGCCAAGAGGATCAATGACCCCTTGATAAAGGAAGTAGCCCCAACCGATTACACAAATGGCAGTCGCAATTATATTGGGCAGCCATCTATTCGTTTCGGCAAATGGTTTGTAAAAGGTGCCGATGATATCCTGTATCATAAAACGTCCCACCCTGGTTCCTGCATCAATGGTGGTCAATATGAACAATGCCTCGAACAGTATCGCGAAATGATACCAGAACGCCATCAGTGACGCCCCCCCAATCACTTGCGAGAAGATATGGGCCATGCCGATTGCAAAGGTTGGAGCTCCTCCAGTACGGGATATAATGGTCTCTTCCCCAACATCGTCTGCAAGGCCGGTAATCATCTCAGGTGTCACAAGGAAACCCCAATCTGATATCGTAGCAGCCACTTGCGCTGGTTCTGTTCCCACAACGGCCCCCGGGCTGTTAATGGCAAAATAGATGCCTGGCGTCAATACACAGGCGGCAATCATCGCCATGATCGCTACAAAGGATTCAGTCAACATCGCCCCGTATCCGATTGGACGTGCATGCGATTCACGTTCAATCATTTTAGGAGTTGTACCTGAGGAAACGAGTGCATGGAATCCCGATACCGCTCCACAAGCGATCGTAATGAATAGGAACGGGAATAAATTTCCGGAAAACACAGGTCCCGTTCCATCGATGAATTGAGTGACCGCAGGCATTTCAAGGCTCGGCATGACAATAAAGATACCTAGTGCAAGTCCGATGATCGTACCGATTTTCAAGAATGTGCTTAAATAATCACGCGGTGCCAATAACATCCATACTGGCAAAACGGAAGCAACGAAACCATAGACAATCAACATGATGGCAATCGTTTCCCCGTCGAAAGTGAACATCGGGGCCAATGTTGCACTCTCGGCTACAAAGCGTCCGAAATATAATGCGAGCATCAAAAGTATGATTCCGATAATCGACCCTTCACCAACCCGTCCCGGCCTTATATAACGCATGTAAATGCCCATCAGGACTGCAATCGGTATGGTCGAGGCAATCGTGAACATTCCCCACGGACTGCCCACCAGCGCTTTTACGACAACCAGGGCAAGTACCGCCAGTAAAATGATCATGATACCGAGGATACCGACCATCGCTATCAAGCCTGTAATCGGTCCAATCTCCTCTTTGATCATTTCTCCCAAAGATTTGCCGTTACGGCGCATCGAACCGAAAAGAATGATGAAATCCTGTACGGCACCAGCCAAAACAACTCCGACTACAAGCCATAGCGTCCCTGGCAAATATCCCATCTGAGCTGCAAGGATGGGACCTACGAGAGGTCCAGCTCCGGCAATTGCTGCAAAGTGGTGGCCAAACAACACCCATTTGTTTGTAGGTACATAATCTTTCCCATCATTATTCGCTTCCGATGGAGTCTGGCGATTGTCATCTAGCTCAAACACTTTCCGTGCAATGAATTTACTATAAAAGCGGTATGCAATTGAATAAACACAGAGTGCCGCAGTAACAATCCACATGGCATTGATGCTTTCCCCCCGGTTTAGCGCGACGAAACCAAAACTCACCGCACCCAATGCAGATATGATCCCCCAAAGAATAACAGACTTAAGCGCTTTCAATTTTTTCCATCTCCTCTCTATCGATCTAGTGTACAACTATAAAAAACCTTCATTTATAAGGGGCCAGGGCTGTATTTCTTCCCGTGCCCATTAAATTTAAAGAATTTTATATATATTCTGAATTATATGTTACCGTAAGGTTTTTTAGCAATAGCAATTTAGTCAATTTGTAAAGTATTTTCCATTATTTTGTCGATAATTCCCTCTTTTCCCACTTTGGTGGAATCGATGATTTTCATGCTTTATAAAAATCGTATTGTGTGAACGCATTTTTAGAAGGTTCATCATTAAATGAACGGGATGCGATCCCCAAGTTTATGATGCTCGTTATGGGACCAACACAAAAAATGTGCGCCGGATGGCACACATTTTTTCTTTATCCTATCTGATTTTCCCTTAATGAGCTGCGGTTTAGATCGTAATAAAAACCCCTCTGCCGCAACAATTCATCATGGGATCCTTTTTCAATGATCTTTCCTTCATCAAGTACGAGGATTTGATCACTTTGCTGAATTGTATTCAATCTGTGGGCAATGACAAAACTTGTCCTTCCCTCCATCAAGCGGTGTAATGCTTCCTGGATTTTAAGCTCGGTTATCGTATCTATGCTACTTGTCGCTTCATCCAAAATCAATAATACGGGATCCGCTAAAATAGCCCTGGCAATCGATAATAGCTGGCGCTGCCCCTGACTTATTCCACTGCCATCTTGATTCAAGATGGTATCGTATCGATCCGGCAGTTTCATGATAAAGGAATGGGCATTGGCAAGCTTGGCTGCATTCACCACTTCTTCATCTTCTGCCTCCAGCCGGCCGTAGCGGATATTTTCACGAATCGTACCTTGAAACAAGAAGGAATCCTGTAAAACGAAGCCCATATGCTTACGGAGACTGGACCTCGTCACCTGTTGGATATCCTGGCCGTCAATCAATATCCGGCCGCTGTTCGGCTCGTAAAAACGGGCAAGAAGATTAATGATCGTGGTCTTACCTGCACCCGTGGGACCTACAAGCGCGACGGTCTCCCCTTTTTTTGCATGGAAACTAACATCATATATCGTTTGCTCTGCATCATTATACGAAAAGGAAACACCCTCAAAGTCCACCTCACCGCGGACTTCACGAAGTTCAAAAGCCTGTTTCTCATCCACTTCTTCTTCTTTTTCATCAAGTATGGCGAAAACCCGTTCAGCACCGGCAACAGCTGAGAGGAGTGTATTGAATTGGTTAGCCAGGTCATTGAGCGGACGGGTGAATTGCCTTGAGTACTCGGTGAAAATGACAATGACCCCGATGGAAACCGTACCTATGCCATTCAGCGCCAAAAACCCTCCGGCAGCGGCTATTACCGTGAAACTTAAGTTGTTCAGTAAATTCATCAGTTTTGGAATCAGCCCTGAGTATGATTGTGATAGGAATCCGGCTTTCTTTAAATTTTCACTCCGGATGATAAAATCACGGATCACTTTATCTTCCTGTGAAAAAGCCTTTACGATCCGTTGGCCGGAAATCGTTTCTTCTATAAACCCATTCAGTTCTCCAAGGTTCTTCTGCTGTGCTTTAAACAGCTTTCCCGTCCTGTTCGTTATCCACCTCAGACCGAAGAACATGAGAGGAACGATAAATAAGGTTAGAATAGTTAATAAAGGGCTCAAATACAGCATGACTCCGATCGTCCCGACAAGTGTCAGCACACTTGAAAAGATCTGGATGACGGAACTATTCAAAGTGGAACTGACATTTTCAATATCATTCGTGACCCTACTCATCAACTCCCCGTGCTGACGCCGATCAAAAAAGGGAATGGACAACTGGTGAAGCTTTTTGAATAGTTGATTGCGCATCGCATAAACCGTATCCTGTGCAATTCCGATCATCCAATAATTCTGAAGCCACATGGATAGGGAATAAAATATGTAAACTCCGAGAAGCCCTAAAAGAAGGCTGATCAGCCCCACGCTATCACTTGTGACAATATAATCATCAATGGCCATCCCAACAAGAAAGGGGCCAAGCAATCCCAAAACCGAGCTTATCAGTACCATGAAAAGGACACAAAATAGCAGGCTTTTATTCGTTGCCAAGTAGGGAATGATCCTCTTTATCGTATTCCAGGAGTTGACCGGTTTAGACTTTGCCTTATCGGGAGATATTCTTCGACTCAAGCGAAATCCCCTCCTCCCCAAACTGTGAGCGAACGATTTTTCGATAAAGATCGCTTGTTTGCATCAAATCCTGATGTTTCCCCAGCGCAAGGACTTGACCGCTTTCCAGCAACAAGATTTTGTCAGCCTCCATGGCTGTACTGATTTTTTGTGTAATGATGAGCGTTGTGCATGTATAGTCCTTTAAAGCGGCAAGCAATTTACTTTCCGTCTTCAAATCCAGCGCACTTGTACTATCATCCAGAAGGAGAATCTTCGGTTTGCGCACCAATGCTCTTGCAATCGATAAGCGCTGTTTTTGCCCTCCAGACAGATTCACTCCTTTTTGCCCTAACTGGGTTTCATATTGCTTCGGAAGTTTCATTACGGTCTCATGGACCTGAGCATGCATGGCCGCAGCCATGATTTCCTCCATCGAGGCACCCTCTTTTCCCCAAGCGACATTATTTTTTATGGTCCCCGAAAAAAGCAGGGCCTCTTGCGGTACATAGCCGATCCTGTTCCGCAGCGAATTCAAGGGAATATCTTTCAGATCTTGGCCATCAATTTGAATGGAGCCGCTTTCAACTTCATATAATCTCGGAATCAGCTGAAACAGTGATGTCTTCCCTGATCCTGTCGCTCCTATGATGGCAAGCGATTCTCCGGGATCGATGGAGAAGGTCAGGTTTTTCAATATCGGGGTTTCGGTTCCAGGATAGCGGAAAGATACATCCAGAAACTTAATGCCTCCCCCATTGACGGCCCCATTCTTGCTTTCCGCTTTACCTTCATCAATATCTATCGGGGTTTCAAATATTTCCGTCACACGTTCCGCTGAAGCCTTTGCACGGGAAATGACCATGATCAGCCATGAAAAAACGGAAAGAGATGCCGCTATCCTCGTGGCATAGTTGACAATCGCCACAACTTCCCCTACCTGTATATCTCCCATTGTTATAAATTCACTTCCAAGCCAGAGAATGATCATAATCGCCATATTCATGACAAGCATCAGCACAGGCATCGTCGTTTCAATTAAACGAAGGGAAGACACAGTCTTTCTTTTCAACTCTTCATTCGCATCGTCAAATCGGCCGATTTCATGCTCCTTACGAAGAAAAGCTTTGATCAAGCGCATGCCTATCAGGTTTTCCCTCATGACTCCATTGACATTATCGAGTTTTTTCTGGACGAGCTTAAACAGCTTAGCCGCCCGTTTCATAACCCATCCCAAGAAGAAAACAAGAACCGGAATTGAAATGACCAATACAAGGGATAATTTCAAATCGACCGCAATAGCCATGATCGCTCCGCCGATTACGATCAACGGCGCCCTTGCCATGATACGCAAGCCCATAAAAACCGTATTTTGAAGTTGGGTCACATCATTCGTCATCCTTGTGATCAACGAGGAAGTCGGGATATTATTCAAGTTCGCAAAAGAAAACGCCTGTATTTTACCAAAAAGGCTTGTCCTGACATCATGTCCAAAGCTTTGACTTACATGTGATGCCGTAAATGAATTAACGATCCCGCCAAGAAATGAAAAAACGGAAAGTCCAACCATGACACTTCCCCATTTAATCACCACCGATAAATCTTTCTGCAAAATGCCATCATCAATGATTTTTGCTATAAATAGAGGTTGTAATAGCTCTACCCCGAGCTCGACAATCATTAAGGATAAAGCAAGAATGATCAAAAGCCAGTATGGCTTAAGAAATGAGGACAATTTTTTCATCTATGACACCTTCGATTCTCCGTATGTAAATAGCATCTTTTCATCCTCTCATTATACATTTTTATACAGATTTTTTAAAAGATTTTAACTGTTTTAAGGCATTGGTAAATATCTTAATTTTTTTTGTAAATACCCTTGACAAATAGCAGGAAATAAGCGAAAATTCTAATTGATAATGATTTTCAATTTCATTATCGATCTCTGAAATTTGATAAGCAATTACGATATTCTCTTATCGTACCCTTTTGATATTGTACATAGATACAATGTCGCCCCGGCTTCTCTGTGCCTAGTAAAATTATATGCTCATTAGCGAATGCAAGTCACTAGAATATTGCCCCCTCTTTATTCAAGTAATTTATTCACATTGGAAGCATATTAGGCAGCCGGGGACTATTTTTTTCAACTATTAAACTTACATATATGATTAAAGGAGCAGGATGATCATGAAACTAGAAGATATCATTAAAGAACGGCGCAGCATCAAACGATTTAAGGACATTCCTGTTCCTATTGATACCATCCAATCATTATTGGAAACTTCGACATGGGCACCGAACCATAAAATGACCCAGCCATGGCGCTTCGTCGTGGTGCATGGTGATAGCCGTTTAAAACTCACAGAAGCAACACGTGCATTCATGGAAGGCAAAGAGAAGGACCCTGAAAAGAAAAAAGCAGCCGGACAGCGAGGATATAATAAACTCATAGGTGTACCGATGTTTGTCGCAGTGATCATGGAAGAGAATCCGAATCCCATGACACGTGAAGAAGATTATGCGGCTACAAGTGCCTTGATCCAGAATTTCAGCCTGCTTGCCTGGGAACAGGGAATCGGGATGATATGGGAAACATACGGCATGATACACAGCATGGAGTTTCGTGAAGCTTTGGGCGTGAAACCAGGCGAGAAGGTCGTCGGCAGCCTTCACGTTGGCTATCCCGATATGATTCCTGCCCCTCGTCCAAGGAACGCGATCGATCAACTCCTGACCGTCATGGACTAACATAAAAGGAAGGCCTCCAATCTTCCAGTTGGAGGCTCAGACTGTAGACAAACTCGATGAAAACCGGGTTTTCTACAGTTTTTTTATTGCTTTTTTGAACGTCGATTTCCGCTCCAGGCACTCGCTTTTCCCGCAGGAGTCTCGTGCCTTACACTCCAATCACATATAGATAGAACTTATTCCTACATTCTTTTTTTTGTATTATATAGAAGTATTTAACTAGGTGATAAGGATGCTTTTTAAACATGATTCCATTCAGCAAGATCAACTCGAAGTAATTACTTAAATCAATTTGTGCCAGTAAATCATTTAGCTCGTAAACTTGATGTGCCATTGACATCTATTTCATTTATAATTTGGTGTAAGATATGTATGAGGTTGGACGTCCCTTTATATCCGTTTCAAGAGCGTCAACTCCGTTCTCCTCCAATTGCTTTAGCCACCTGAAAACAGACGCCCTAAACCCTACAGCGCGTCTGTTAGCTTGGAATGATTATCCCCACGGTCATTGCCACTACCATAAAGAACCAGATAAAAAAAATCCAGCTTTTATGTATATTGATTAAAAGATCAATCAAAAAAACCTCCTTCTAAAAGGAGGTCCCTAAACGCTCATACTCAAAAGAACTCGTGATATAATGCCTGAATTGCCGTCTCTTCGTTGTGCCCTTTCACACCGAACATCATGCTTACCTCCGAAGAGCCTTGATTGATCATCTCAATATTCACCTTTGCTTCGGCCAAGGCTTTTGACGCTCTTGCCGTTGTACCGACATTATGGCGCATTCCTTCCCCTACAACCATGATCAAGGCAAGATCATGTTCCACATTCACTTCATCGGCATGAAGCTCTTTCTTGATTCGGGAAATGATTTTCTTTTCGGCATCCCCTTTCATCTGGTCCTGCCTTAGAATAAGCGTCACATCATCGATGCCTGATGGAATATGCTCATATGAAACTCCATAATCCTCGAGGATGTGCAGCAGTTTCCGGCCAAAACCAACTTCCCGGTTCATCAAATATTTGCTAATGTAAATACTGCAAAATCCTTTATCACTTGCAATCCCAATAACAGGCCCGTTCGTATTATCCCGTGTATTCACAATGCGGGTCCCCTGCGCCGCCGGATTGTTCGTATTCTGGATATGGACAGGTATTCCCGCCCGGAATGCAGGAATCAGCGCCTCATCATGAAATACCGAGAAACCTGCATAAGAAAGCTCACGCATCTCACGATAGGTTAGTTCCCGGATTCCCTTAGGATTGGAAACCACATTTGGATTCACAGCATAAACGGCATCCACGTCCGTAAAGTTCTCATACAAATCAGCTTTGACCCCATTAGCAAGAATCGAACCCGTAATATCGGAACCGCTTCTTGAGAAGGTTAACACATCACCATCTAACGTATATCCGAAGAATCCTGGGAATACAACGATTCCCGGCTCATCACGCAGAGCATATAACCGATCATAAGACTCTGGCAGCACCCTGGTAAATCCACCTTCATCCGCTACGATCAAGCCTGCCTTCTTCGGATTGATATACTGTGCCTCCACTCCAAGGCTTTGGAAATAACCTGCGACCAGCTTCGCATTATTATCCTCGCCACCTGCCTTCAAGGCATCCAGATAGCGCTTTGGGTTAGTTTGATCTGCATGCAGCAGCGCCATTAAATTTTCATGAATCCCTGTGATGACACTCTCGGATATATCCAATTCTTCAGCAATGCTCGCATAGCGGGATACAACATCTTCTATCAAATGCTCTCCGTTATCCCCGCGCAGCTGCTGTTCCGCAGCTTCAATCAATAAATCCGTCACCTTTATGTCATCGGAATTGCGTTTTCCTGGAGCGGAAACGACCACAATCTTCCTCTCTGGATCAGAAACAACAATTTCGAATACCTTCCTCAACTGATCACCTGACGCAAGTGAACTTCCACCAAACTTTGCAACTTTCATCTCGACATCCCCTATTTTCGTAAATATTCTGTCAAAATTAACTCTCCCTATTATTACGCTTTTTCTCGAAACAATCAAGTGAAAATTCCATTATAGGAGGACATTTGTACTTTTAAAAAGGACAAATGACAGAACCACTGATCGAAATTAGCTATAAACTAAAAAAAGACAACGGGCATATGCCCATTGTCCCTCCTATTCTTTAGCGATTATCCACGGTTTCCGGGTATAAGTCATGATTCATCAAGCGGTAATTCGCCATTTCCTCATACTTCGTACCAGGTTTCCCATAATTCGTGTAAGGGTCGATGGAAATTCCGCCCCTAGGTGTAAACTTGCCCCAGACTTCAATATATTTAGGGTCCATCAATTCGATTAAATCAATCATGATGATGTTCATGCAATCTTCATGGAAATCACCATGATTGCGGAAGCTGAATAAGTAGAGTTTCAAAGACTTACTTTCCACCATTTTCACACTGGGAATATAGCTGATGTAAATGGTAGCAAAGTCCGGCTGGCCCGTGATTGGACATAAACTAGTGAATTCCGGGCAATTGAATTTGACGAAATAGTCCCGGTTCGGATGCTTGTTGTCGAATGACTCAAGGATTTCAGGAGCATAGTCGAATGTATATTTTGTTCCTTGATTCCCAAGCAGTGTGATATCTTTTTTTAATTCTTCTTCTTTTCTTCCAGACATGAAAAGTCCTCCTAATCCCACATTTCAGGGAGATTCATAAAATGGGCCTCTATATAACAAAAACCATATCTCCTCAAAGATATGGTTGATTCGCAAAAAATATCAAAGCCATAGTTTTTTTAAGAGGGTGATGCTATGAACCTCTCCCGTTTATCGGGAAATATTTTAAAATTGTCATAGTAAATATAGAAAAAAATATCTAATCTGTCAATCATACATTTTAAATTTGGTTTGATTCCTAACGGGATTCAGCTTAAAATGTAGAAGAAGTTTATCCTACATGAAGGAAGAGATTAAGTCAATGTGGATTTTTGCGGCACTCATCACGAGTTTATGTTTCGGAATCAATAACAGCATTTTTAAATGGAGCAGCGGAAAAGGGTATTCCAAGATACATATCCAATTTTTCTTTTATTTTTCAGCTTTTATTTTGTCCATTGTTTATGGAGTATTAATGGATGGTTTGCAGCTGAACTGGCTGTCCATCATGCTTGGTGCAGCAATTGGTGTACTGAACGCCAATGGTAACATCCAGATGGCAAGCGCCTTTGAAAAAGGTCCGGCAAGCTTGACATCTCCATTAATCGCAGCGAATGCCATATTCCCCATTCTCTGTGCAGCTTTAATTTTTCACGAACATATTTCTTCCTTGCAGTGGAGTGGAATCGCCTGCATGTTTATCGCTACATTAGTCATCCAATATACACCTAATGCAAAAGGTAATCATCAATATGTCCCATGGATGATGCACACATTACTCTCCATCTTATCTTTTGGTGTGCTCGGCATTCTTATGACGACATCAACACGTCTTCAATTAAACTCCCTTGATATCCTTGTATCAATGTATGGAGGCGGAATGCTTTATCTTCTTTCGGCTCTAGCCTTTAAAAAAGAAAAAATCAAGCTAAAGGAAGTCAAAATCGGTTCCTTAGTAGGCTTTTTAAGCATGATAGGCTATGGATGTTATTTCTTTGCGTTGAACACTGGCATCGCAAGCATCATTTTCCCTGTCGTCAGCCTGAACTGTTTGGTTGTCGTATTCGCTGGATGTTATATATTCAAGGAAAAACTAAAAAACTATCAAATTGCTGGTGTCCTCGCAGCATTAATCGGTATTATTTTAACTAAAATATGAATATAGTTCGTTTTAAAAACAACCTGGCTGTCATGTATACAAGCCAGGTCGTTTTTTTAAAAAAACTGAAAATGGGGCATGTCAAAAAAAAGTGTTGACACTTCACTTAAAATATCAGATAATTTTGAATATTAATTCTCACGATTTTAGCTTTTGAAATGTTTGATTATCCTTCTGCCACGGGTATAAAAGAAATAGGTACAACCACCTCATTTAATTCTGAATTAGGAAAGGAAAGATGCATAATGGTAAAAGTTACAGTAACAGTTGATTTCCAAGGAAAATCTTATCAAACTAACGTCCTTGCTAAACCGGGTACTGATCATGAAGTAATTTTACAACAAGCCCTTCATCAAGTTGAAAAACAGTGGAAAGCATAAAAAAGCAGGCATCGCAATAGATACCTGCTTTTTTATTACCTTAAATACTATCCCAAATACTTTTCATATGCACGATTAACGACCCTCTTGCAATTCCCTCCTACTTAAAAACACTTTTAATTGTTTTTTTCAAAAGGCACTAGAATCAAGATGCCAGTTTGTGTACCAGAATTTTTATAATGAAAAAATATCTTTGAACTGGAATTATATTAAAAGCCTTATAAAAAAGAAGGTATTTTTAAGGCGCGTCTCAGCTGTAGACAATTTAACCGTTAATTTCCACTCCAGGCACTCGCTTTCCGCGGGCGGTCCGGGAGCCTCCCCGGTGCCTTTGCGCCCGCAGTGCTCCCTTGGACTCGCTTTTCCCGCAGGAGTCTCGCACACCCGCTCCAATCAACTATGTTTTAAAGTTTAGTTAGAGCCCTTTTGTTTATAAACTCAAAGACGGTATTTTAAGGACCGTCTTTTTAATGTTCTATTAAACTAAATTTCTTATTAATGGCATGGAACGTTCTTGAAGGCTATCTGAAAACAGACTATAAGAAATGAGCTTCTTCTAGTACTGTTTAACTACATCCACGCGGTCGCTGTAAATATATACAAATAACCTAACATCCTTTTTGCCTCTTTTAGTATCAATGACCAATGGAGTCCCACTATTTTCTGGATGTAAAAACAATTCCTCATTCCCCAGGAATATATGATTTTTCTTCAAAAATAGCGCTATTAAAATAATTAATAACTTGAATTTTTTCTTCACCTTCCAAAGGTTTTCCGTCAAAGGTTACGATTGTATTCCCGCCACTAATTTCTGAATGTATTTTAAATTTACTGATAATCCAATTAACTGCATCTGTCGGAAGTCAAGAAACCAATATTTTAACAAACTTAAGATAATAATTGTCACAATCAAAACCGGCAATGTCAATTCATCATCTACGCTACATTTATTAATTAATTCTTATATAACTTATTATATCAAAAGTGGCTGATCGTTTTCTTAGTAGATGTGTCCGTTCTATTAACGTTTTACTTTAGCAAAACATTGCACTTAAACGTACGGGCGCGCTTCGAAAGTGAAAATTTCCCATTATAAATATAATGTTGCGATATGGTTATACTAACCAATATGGTTTCGGCCAAATCCTTGTTAACAAACTTCCATGAATGAAATGGATAGACCGGTTTAAAAATCAAAAAAACTGGGCGTCATCAAGACACCCAGCTTTTCCGGAATCGATTATTGATATCCCCAAATCATTGTTAGCATTGTACCGAAAATTGTAACCAATGCAACGAACAATCCGTAATAAACGTTTGTATAAATCGATGCTTTATCTTCAGACTCACCTGCGTGCATGAACATAACTAATTGAAGTGCAGCTTGCATGAAAGCTGTAACAAGAAGGATGATCACACCCATTTTAAGTGAGAGATCAAACATAATAACTGATAGTGCGACCAAAGTCAGGACTAGTGAAAAGGCAAATCCCATAACTTGGCCCCGTGGGAATAATTCTTTCATATTACATCATTCCTTTCAGGTAGACGAAACTGAAGATGAAAATCCAGACAACGTCCAAGAAATGCCAGTAAAGTGAAAAGATGAAAGCCTTGTTTGTTGTTTCTGGAGTCATACCGCGCTTTTTGATCTGCATGATGATGAAGGTTCCCCAGAATAAACCAAGTGTAACGTGAGCTCCATGCGTACCTAGTAATGTAAACAAACTAGATAAGAAAGCACTTGTTTGAATGGTTGCTCCTTCATGTACATACTCCACGAATTCATAAATTTCGACTCCCAAGAAGCCTAAACCAAGAATAAGGGTGATGATGAAGAAACCAATCGTTGCTTTCTGCCTGCCAAGTCTCATTGCATTGATTCCAAGACCAATGGTAAAACTACTGGTTAAAAGAAAGATTGTTTGAAACATCAGGGTTGGCACTTTAAAAAGATGTTCCCCTGTTGGACCATTTCCAGTTCCATCAACTAATACAAAATAAGTGGCGAACAGTGTAGCGAAAAGAGCTATTTCTGCTCCTAGGAAAATCCAGAATCCAAAAATCTTTAAGCGATTTTCTTCCGTGCTATATTCTAGTGGCAGCGAGTTATCTATTTTCATTACTTAGCACCTCGCAATTTATTTTCAGTTTCTTCGATCTCTTCAACAGAGATATAACGTCCGTGGTCTTTTTCGAATGAACGGTGAATCATACAAGCAAAGATACCGATCGTTGCAATGATTGCAATGATCCACATGCTGAATACCAATGCAAAGCCCCAAACGAAGAAGATACAGCTCATGATAAACGGCACGCCACTGTTATTTGGCATATGAATCTTTTCTACTTTACCGCCAAATAATTTAAAGCCTTTTTTCTTTGCATCCCAGAATGCTTCTGTAGAAGCAACTGTTGGCACAACTGCAAAGTTATATTCAGGGATTGGAGTATGTGTAGCCCACTCTAGAGAACGTGCATCCCATGGATCGTTTGAAATATTTCTTGACGCATAACGAGTGCTCCAATAGATATTGTACACAATAAGTGCAAAACCTATTGCCAAGCCAATCGCTCCAACGAAAGAGAGCATATTCAATGGACCATACCCTGTTGATTCAGAGTACGTATACATACGACGTGCCTGCCCATCTAAACCAGTGATGAACATCGGGAAGAAGGTTACATTAAAGCCGATTGTAATGAACCAGAACGACCATTTCCCAATTTTTTCGCTCAACATGAAACCGAACATTTTTGGCCACCAGTACGTGAAACCAGCAAGTACGGCAAATACAGTACCAGGGATTAAAACGTAGTGGAAGTGAGCTACTAAGAACATTGTATTATGGTATTGGTAGTCAGCACTTGCCATGGCAAGCATTACCCCTGTTACCCCACCGAGCGTGAAAATCGGAATGAAAGCTAAAGAGTATAGCATTGGAACGGTAAATACGATTTTACCTTTCCAAAGTGTGAACAACCAGTTGAAAATCTTAACACCAGTCGGTACGGCAATTGCCATCGTGGTAATCGAGAAGATACCATTAACCATTGCACCGTGACCCATTGTATAGAAATGGTGAGCCCATACAATGAAAGATAGAGTAGAAATAGCTACCATGGAGATAACCATCGAATTATACCCGTACAGGTTACGACGTGCAAATGTCGAAATGATTTCACTGTAAATACCGAAAGCTGGAAGAATTACTATATAAACTTCAGGATGTCCCCAAACCCAGAACAAGTTCGCCCAAAGCATATCGCTACCGCCATTGGCCATCGTAAAGAATTGAGTTCCGAATAGACGATCCATTGTCATCAACGCAAGTGCCACTGTCAATACAGGGAAAGCGAAAACGATAATGAAGTTAGTGATCAAGATAGACCATGTGAACATTGGCATTTTCATTAAGTTCATGCCAGGTGCTCTCATTTTCAAGATTGTTACGATAAAGTTGATACCAGTCAGTAATGTACCGATACCTGCTATTTGAAGTGAAATCGCGTAATAGTTCGAACCGACTGATTCACTGAAATCGTTACTTGCCAGCGGGAAGTAAGATGTCCAGCCTGCATCAGGAGAACCACCGACTACGAAAGAGATGTTAAATAGCATTGCCCCCATGAAGAATAACCAGAAGCTTACTGCGTTCAGACGTGGGAATGCTACGTCACGCGCTCCAATTTGTAATGGTGTAACAATGTTCATTAACCCAATGATAAATGGCATAGCCATAAACAGGATCATGACGACCCCGTGTGTTGTAAATACCTCATTATAATGCTGTCCATCCAAAAGACCGTTATCTGGAATAGCCGTTTGAGCACGCATCATAAGAGCATCGACGCCACCGCGGAAAAGCATAAGCAGTGCTGCCAAGATGTACATGATACCAATACGTTTATGGTCAACCGTTGTTAACCACTCACGCCATAAGTAACCCCATTTTTTAAAATAGGTAATTCCGGCAACAACCGCAATCATGGTTAAACCAATGGCAACCATGGATGCATAAATCGCAGGACTTGGATGAGGTACGGCAAATCGATCAAAGTAATCCATACTTTTGTGACTCCTTTCAGGAAAATATTCCTTATCTTGTAAACCTAGTTGTTTTATCGAACGAAATTAATTCTTAGTGATTCATGTTGCTGTGTTCTGAATGTTCCTCGTGTGAATCCTTGGAATCATGTTCTTCAGTATCGGAAGATCCGTGGTCATGACCAGCATTTTCCCCTTCAGGAGCTGGTGAAAACTCTAAATGAGTTCCAGTGTATGTGGATTGTCCCACATGACCAGGTTTTAATAATTCATTGAATTTTTCCTCAGTAATCGGTTTAGCAGTAGCTTTAATTTCATCTACCCACTTATCGTAATCTTTTGCTGACAATGCATTAACGTTAAACGTTTGCTGAGCAAAACCTGAACCACTGAAGTTTGAATTTCGACCCATATACTCACCTGGTACATCAGCTGCTAAGTGCAACGTATTAACCATGTCCGACATCGCGTATTTTTGTCCTCCAAGTTGCGGAATCCAGAAACTTGAGATTGGACCGAATGAGTAAAGTTTAAATTCGATTGGTCGGTTAGTCGGTATAAACAGATAGTTGACCGTTTCGATATCTTCTTCCGGATAGCTAAAATGCCACTTCCAGTTGGAAGATGAAGCGTAAATAACTAAAGGTTCTTGATCTCCGTATCCTTTAGGTGTTGCCTCAACTTCATTTGTTGTTTTAACAGTAACAACGGATAGGAAAGCGACGATTATAATTGGGATCGCCACCCAAATTATTTCAAGAACCTTACTTCCTTCAATATGAGGCGGTTCATAATCATCACGTTGTTTGGAAGCACGATATTTCATTATCATGAAGATATACAGTACCATAACGACAAGGACGACAAAGGCCATTGTCCATATCGAAATCATAATAACATCTGCTTGTGTTGCAGCTACTGGCCCTTTAGGGTCCAAGACCATTAATGGGTTATCGCAACCGGTTAGCACAGTGGCAATAGTAAAAAGTATAGTTAATAGAGCCCATTTTATTTTCATAGTACTACCCCTTTCTTACATAATAAAATTCCAATTGGTAATTATTCGGACAAAGTGTTACCATGTTCACAAACCCCGACATACCAATATTAATCCCAAGTCTAAAAAAAGACAATACAAAGTGACATCTGTCACATAAAGTTCAATAAAGAGCAGTAAGAAGATGGTAAATGAACTGAAATGTTCGAAAATCTTCAGCAAATGAAATATAATAATTGTTTAATAACATACCTATGGACATTCACTTATCAGTACAGGATTGCATATATTACCGGTCCACTACCCATTTATTATTACTCTAATATAATGAAATGAAAATTTCACATTATATTCTCCGTGTTTATTGCCTCAACCTCCCTCAAGAATATGAATGATATTACCTATCCTGTCAAGTAGGTATTTATCGTTGGAAAACATGATTTAAAACGGATCTTTTACACTCGGACAGGGAAGTTGGTAAATGGTAGCCGCATTGGATATGATGTTGAATCCATGATTCCAAACTCTAATGATCCAACACTGGTCAATATTATATGTATATAAGGAAACAACGAGTGGGTAAATTGGGCTCTTTCTCCTCGCAATACTTATTGCCCTTTCAGTATTCCTAACCAGCCGTTTATTAGTAGTAATGAGTGAAATAATTCAGGGGTCGGTCAAACTTGTTGCAACTAGTGATGTTTATCGGTCAGCAGGACAGGACTGAATTACAGAAATGGACATTTGGTTGTTCAATAAACTCCGCCTTTGTAACCCACGACTTCCTCATTGAATGAAACTTCAAGTAAAAGTACAAAAAAAAACACAAAAAAAGGACGTTTAAAAAATGTCCTTTTCTCGTGGATATAGTTCAAAGTTAGAACTTCCTGCGCTCGGGCAGTTCGGTTTGGATATCTGAGCACATCGTGTGTATTCCATTTAATGAGAGGGTTGGTCATATTTTTGATACATAACGAGTGCAGTATATTGTATTGAATTAAAAAGTAGCCAACTGATGATTAATCCAAGTCCTCCACAATATGAAAGCGCATTCAATCATTCGGATCACTTTGACTCAAATTCTTTAGACAGGCGTTCATCCATGTTAGTAAATCTGATGCTAGAATGCTCATTATGCTATATTCCTCGTTTTAGTTACTGAATTCTGTACTTCTTTTTGTTTGAGTGTTAGACTTTGACTTCATTTTTATGATTTTAGTCGTTTCCGGTACAATTCTTTCACCTTTATGTGTTTTCATTACCATTTCTTCTGTCAGGACAAAAAATATACCAACTAGAAAAATTGCAGCTGCGCTTAGTGTGATGGCGATTCCAACGGAGGTAAATATATAATCTTTATTGTAATCGCTTACAATGAAGCTTAAAGCAAAAATAATAGTTCCGATTACACAACCTGTGCCCGATACCCATTTCACTGCATCTAACATCTTCTGATTAGCTTCCATAATTTCATCCCCTTTCTTTCTATTTTATGACATTTCACAAATTTGTCAAATCTTTTCTATATTTTAACATATTCACAATGAAAACCTTGACAAATAGAACATGCCACTATTAACCTTTAGGTATTAAGGACTAGATTAAAAATCTAAAAAACAGTGCAAATACACTATCTATTTTTCCGATATTAAAATTGCGTTTACTATTAAAAACTTCTAAATAAAAGGCCCCTGATGAATGATTAGGGGCCTTACCTCTTTCTATGGTTTTTGCAAGGTTATCGTTACCGTTTTCTCTTCAGTACCTCGGTATACTTTAATTTTTACTTTATCGCCGATTTTCTTATCTGTATATAAGTATTTCCTTAATGCTGCGGAAGTATTTATTTTCGTTCCATCAATCTCAACAATGATATCCTGTTGCTTAAGCCCTCCATTCGCCGCAGCCGATCCCGCCTCTATACTCGTCACCATTACACCGGACTTTACTGCTTCAGGAACATTTTGAATGTAATATTGCGGAAGTTCTTCCATACTGGCCAAGCTGACTCCTAAATATGGACGCGTGATTTTTCCATTTTCAATCAGTTCCGTAACAATCGGAATCACATCATTGCTTGGTATGGCAAACCCTAAGCCTTCCACACCGTTTTCGGAAATCTTCAGACTGTTTATGCCGATCACTTCCCCAGCGGTATTGATCAAAGCACCGCCGCTATTGCCAGGGTTGATCGCTGCATCGGTTTGAAGGACATCAAGTGCCCACTCCCCGTCCGAGGTATCGACTGAAATGGTGCGTCCGTTGGCACTGACGATTCCTTGTGTAACCGATCTTGAAAAATCAAGTCCAAGTGGGTTGCCAATTGCCAATACTTCTTCACCTGGACGCATTCTATCAGAATTCCCGAATTTAATTCCCTCTGGTGCTTTCGAGGCATCAATTGTCAAAACCGCCAAATCCGTCAAAGCATCTGCCCCGACAACAGCTGCCGTTGCCTTTTGTCCGTCATACAATGAAATTTCGACTTCCTTAGCTCCTTCAATAACATGATTGTTCGTGATGATATAGGCTTTCCCATCAGCTTTTTTATAAATGACCCCTGAGCCAGTTCCGCTCTCAACCGTTTCGCTCTCCGTGCTTTGCCGCTGGTACGGGTTCTGGCTTTGCATCTCCTGTAAATTCACGACCCCTACAATCGATTTGGATGCTGATTCGACCATCTCTGCCCTATCATTTGAATCCGTACTTGTCGATAACTTTTCCGCCGTGACATTTTTATCCTTTTCAACACTGTCCGTTAGCTGTACACCTGCCGTTTCGGTTGACTCATTCACTGAACTTTTCCCTTGATCTATAAAGTCTCCGCCAAATAGAAATACAGATGATGTAACCATAGAAGCAACCGTTCCGGAAACAAGGCTAGTTATCCAGAGAGACTTACCCTTTTTCCGTTCTGTCTTGATTCTGACTTGCTCCTCACCATTATAATTCTCCATCTTTATCCCTCCTATGATTGTCCTTTACTTGCCCCAATCATAAACAGGAATTATTAAAAATTCCTTAAGAAAATAAAGAATTCGGCTATCCTTTAACAAAAATCATAAAATTTTATCGAATCCTGTATGTTGCCGCACAACAAAATAAAAAGGCCACAACAGGGGCCTCCCATTCGACCATTCAGTTATCCTTACATGACTTCATAAACTTCTTTGGTCTCCTTATTCACGCCATACCAGCCCCAAGTGGTTTTGTGTCCGCTTTTCTGACTAGGTTCATCTACCTCGAAAACATGAAAAATATAATCTCCCTTTTCGGCATCATGATCATATTCGATTTGCAATTGCGAAAAGTTTTCCATATCCACGTAATCCCTCACAAGCTTCTCCGCCTGAGATTTACTTAATGCACGCTCCGAATCCTTGCTTCCCTCTTTGCCTTTTGTATCCGTTGCCGCCTCATCTTCTGCTTTGGATCCTTCCTCGGTTGTTTCCTCCGTGGATTTCACTTCATCATTTCCCACTACTGCTTCTATCGTGGCGGAGTCTGATACCGGGTGCATTTCCGCCGCCTTTGAAACCATTTGTTTACCTTCCCGGTATTTTGCTTTATATGCGGTTGCTTCTTCAAAATCTTTTTTGGCCGATTCAAAATCCTGTTCGTCGTATTTCTTCATTCCACTCGCCAGCAAACCTGAAAGATCCATTAACTCCCTTGATTTAGGTGTTTTTGCTTCTTTATAAGCTAATTCAAATGCCTCGTGGGCTTCTAAATAATTTTCCTCATTCAACTGACTTTTCCCTAAATCCATATTGGAATCATAATTCCTTGTTACGCAGCCTGAAGCAATCAACACAAAAAAAACAACCATGATTGACCTCTTCAATATCACCACTCCATTTACCATATTATTCTGTAAATCCATCTTAAACCATTTGATAAGGAGTCCGATACCTTTATTTCCTATCTTTTTCATTAAGGAAATGTTTACTTTCATGATTAACTTTTTACAAATAGTGGTACAGAATAGATAAATGCCGGAAAGGGTGATGTGCAGAATGATACAGGAAAAACAGACCTACCATGTCGATTTGGTCAGCGGTGACGTACTCGGACAAAAACTTGAAGAGAATCCGAGCTTCACGGTGCACGCAACTGATGAGGAACTTGCAGAATTGAAACAATGCTTGGAGGAACACCGGACAGATGACCTGGAGGCATATGCCCGATCACATGTGCCCTACCTTCTCTATCATCATGACCGGGCAAATGATAAATACGATGCAGCCATGAAAAGGCTTTATGCCTTAATTTATAAATTAGGGGATGAAACGGCACGAAATCATATTGAAGAAATTGGAATATTGAAAGATAACAAATTCGAGGGAAATGAAGAAGTGCAAAAGTTCAAATAAGAAATGGGAACAGAACCTGAAATTCAAAGGTTCTGTTCGTTTTTGATCAAGTTTACCAAAAGGTTTTCATTCACTTTAATCACTATCCCTTTTTAGAAGAGAGTATTTTTAATCTAGATATTTATCCTTCAAATAATCTGAACCGATACCGCCAATAACCATCAAAGCTAAGGGTAAAAAATTAGATACAACCGGCATGCTTTTTAAAATGGTAATATCGGTGCCAGCAAATTTGTTAAGACCAAAAATAATTAATTTGGACACTAATAAAAATGCTCCTATTAGTAACACGATATCAAAAAACATTTTCCAATTTGGAAATGCTAACTGCTTACTTTCCCGTATTATTTTTTCTTTCAATTCCTCGTCACTCCTTAATAATTCATCTACCGTAATCTGAAATAAATCACTTAGATTAATGAGTACTTCAATACTTGGATAATTTTTTCCCGTTTCCCATTTGGACACAGATTGGCGACTCACATGAATCTTCTCTGCAAGATCATTTTGTGACCAGTTTCTTTTTTCCCGTTCTTTTTTTAAACGTTCGCTAAAAATCATAATGAGTTCATCGCCTTTCCTACTCCTAGTATTGTGAGATGAATCGTGCAAAGTAAAGATAGTAATAAGCGCAATACTATGCAACCTATGAGTGACACCGAGGAAAACCTTGATATACCGGGGTTTTCCGTTTAATTTTACGGAACTGCTGCAGAAAGAAAAAATCAAAAAATCCCCAGTTGATTTCAGAAATCCGATCCCTTTCCGCCGACTGTCTGCCAGGCCTCATCAAAGCAAGCGCCTCCGGGGTCTCTGCTAGCCAGTTAATCAGTTACTCCATTCTATAATTTTTCAACTTAATAAACCATCTTGCCATCAATTAATTGGCCTTAATCAAAAAGCCTTTATAGACAAGACTTTTAAACTACTTTTTATACAATCGGTGTAATTCCAGCTGTTTATCTTCACGAAGCATTTTTTCGTTTCGATCTTTGGACCTTTTTGCACTACTACTTTCACATTATAACAACCGGCAGTTATCAAAGGGTAGTAAGGTCCGATGAATATCGTGACTCACTTTTGGTATAACTTTGCCTTTCCGTTATCGTTTGATTTGCACACAAAAAAAGGCTGCCTCGGCAACCCTCCCTATTAATGAAGGAACTGTCTCCAGCTCCCGGTATATATTCATTGCACTGACCCGCACTCATTAAGTTACTTATTAAATGTTCCACTCTTTTAATTCCAGTCTCCGCACTTTATGTACAACGTGGGGATCATTTTCCGCTAATGAGAGTGCTTCTTCAAATGTGTCTGCAATATAGACAACCAAGCCGCCTGAGCCATCCGCAAAAGGCCCTCTTGCAAAAATCTTCCCTTTACGATCAAGTTCGTTTAAATACTCGATATGATGTGGACGCACTTCTATATTTTTTTCAGCATCAATCATATGTAAAATTGCTGCATAATAAGCCATGCTTTTTCCACTCCCTAATTTCGGTTCCAGACAACAAGCTTCATTTCTGTCATTTCTTCAACAGCATATTTTAATCCTTCACGGCCAGTTCCGCTTTCCTTCACTCCACCGTACGGCATATTATCCACACGGAATGTCGGAATGTCGTTGATCATGACTCCACCAACTTGTAAATTATCGGCTGCATCCAGAGCTGTATCTACATCGTTCGTATAAATCCCTGCTTGCAGGCCATAAATTGAATCATTCACCATATCAATGGCTTGTTCTACTGATTGAATCTTGTTAATCAAAACGATTGGGGCGAACACTTCTTGACAAGATACCTTAGCGTAGGGATCAGCATCCAAGATGACGGTCGGATGAAGGATATTGCCTTCCGCTATTCCACCTGTTGCAATCTTGGCTCCACCTTGTTTCGCCTCATCAATCCAATTGAGGGTTCTTTCAACATCATTAGGCGAGATCAAAGCGGAAACTTCCGTTTCAGGATCAAGCGGATCACCTAATTTTAATAGTTTCGTTGCTTCTATAAACTTTTCAACAAAGCGATCGTAAATTTCTTCATGGGCATAAATCCTTTGCAAAGAAATACATACTTGTCCCTGGTTTGAAAATGCTCCAGACACACAACGAGAAATAATCTTATCGATATCCACACTCCTGTCAATGATGACAGCTGCATTGGATCCCAGCTCCAGCGTCACTCGTTTCAATCCTGCCTTGTTACGGATACCAATCCCAACTCCCGGGCTGCCGGTAAAAGTAATCATACTTACTCTAGAATCAGTGACCAACTTATCTCCAACCACTCTTCCTCCACCCGTGACCACATTTAATGCTCCTGCCGGCAATCCGGCTTCCTGTAATAGTTCCCCGATGAACAGGGAGGATAAAGGGGTTTGGCTTGCTGGCTTTAATACCATTGTATTTCCTGCAGCGATAGCGGGACCTACCTTATGAGCGACAAGATTCATGGGGAAATTGAAAGGTGTTATGGCCCCAATCACTCCAATCGGTTCACGTACAGTGTAACCGAGTCTGTTTTCGCCACCATGGGCGGCATCCAGCGAAAGCGTTTCTCCGTGAATTCGTTTCGCTTCTTCAGCAGCAAACTTGTAGGTTTCAATGGTTCGCGCCACCTCGCCCTTCGCGGTTGTAACGGGCTTTGCAGATTCAATAGATATGATTTGGGCGGCTTCATCCGCGCGCTCTTCCAAAAGGCGGGCCAATGTTTCCAGGATTCTTGCACGTTGATGGGCTGGCATTTTTGCCATCACCTTAGCAGCTTTTTGTGCCGCTTCAATAGCTTGGTCGGTTTCTTCGTCTGAGGCCAGGGGGATTTCAGCTATGACTTCTCCTGAATAAGGAGATCGAAGCGGGCTATACTCCTTCGCCTCTACCCATCTTCCTTTTATAAGTAAATGTTTTCTTTCTGCTTTATCTATTATTGTCATGTCCTTAGCCATCCTTCACTCTTTGTATGTGCTTTCATCTAAAGATTAGAGGCAATTTTTGAAACGGTCGATTCGATTCTTGGAAAATAATATTCTTCTAATTTTGTCGTTAATCCACCGTGACCAAATTTACAGGGGTTATTTTCACACTCGGAATTTCGCTTAATGAATTCAAGGAAATATATTATACTATTGCGTCTTTCTAGGATGTTACTAATTCCTTGCTTATAAAACCAAGCATCAATGGTATTATAGACCCCTCTATTGATCCCATACTGATCATTACAAACTTTAATAAAGGATAAATCAGTTAAGTTTATTATTTCTTCTACATCTAATAGCAATTTGTCCCCTCCTTGCTACTTAGCCTTGCTAATTGACATTAATCCATTCCCAAACGATTTATCAACTGAGGAAATCTCCCATCTTTTAGCTTAATTGGTGCTCTGGTTTAGTACTTTTAAGTGCTTTTTGCATTAAAACGATTTCTTCACTCAGCATTGCAATACGTTCCAAAACTTCCTCATCAACCAATTCATTTTGTGGATTGAAATGGTCGTTATGAGCATAAACAGAGCCAGGTGCAACAAATGCACGGAAATAACCGGCTATAGGTTTCAGCTGATTTTCAATGACTAAATAATGCTGGTAGGTTCCTCCTGTAGCCACAAGCCCCATTACTTTATGACGGAAATCCTTCGGGGGTATTAAGTCAAATAAGTTTTTAAGAGCTCCAGTAATCGACCCTTGGAATATTGGTGTTCCTACAATGTAAAAGTCCGCTGAGGTAACGATATCTATTACTTTTTTCGTATCTCCAGTGTATGTTGACGGATTACGGCCATCACAAAATTGAACATCATACTTTTTCAAATCAAGTAGTTCGATTTCGATATCAGGATGGTTATTCTTAACTTCCTCTAAAACCTTTTCAATAACGACTTTCGTCTTTGTCCCTATTATCGTTCCTGAAATCCCCAGTAATTTCATTTCACTATTCCTCCTTGTTCAAACTTCGATACAAAGCGTCTGTCCTGCAAATTTCCACTACCTCATTATGAAGGGGTCAGGAATCGGTTCAGATGATGTATTGATCCAAACCACTTTATCTTGCATATATTCATGAATCGCTTCATAACCGCCTTCTCTTCCATAACCACTTAGGCCAGATCCGCCAATTGCAGCAATTGGTGATATGCTACGATAGGTATTCACCCAAACGATTCCAGCACGTATAGCTTTCGCGACTCGATGAGCTTTTGCAATATCACTCACCCAAATTCCAGCTGCTAATCCGTAATCCGTACTGTTTGCTAATTGAATAACCTCTTCTTCATTTTTAAAAGGGATAACACTTAACACAGGACCAAATATTTCTTCCTGAGTAATTCTGGAATTATTATCATCATGCTCGAAGATCGTGGGCTCAAAGTACCACCCTTTTTCTAAATATTCAGGTTTTTTACCACCGCAAACAAGCTTTCCGCCTTCATCCAACCCGATAGCCACGTATTTTTCGACACGCTCCAATTGGGCTTGCGTTGCCAGCGGTCCCATTTCTGTATCATCTTGAAAAGGATCACCAATCTTGATTTTCGATACTCGGTCCACGAGTTTTTGCATCACTTCCTCGTAAATATCAACATGTAAAAATGCACGCGAACCAGCCACACAACTTTGTCCTGAAGCACCAAATATACCAGCTATGATTCCCATTGCGGCATTATCGGGATTAGCATCCTCAAACACGATATTGGGTGATTTCCCTCCAAGTTCAAGTGATACCTGTGCAAAATTTTGAGCCGAATTACGAACAATATGGCGTGCTGATTCTGAACCTCCCGTAAAGGCCACACGCCTTACAAGAGGATGGGAGGTGAGTGTATCGCCTACAGGAGTTCCAAAGCCGGTAACTACATTGACTACACCAGGTGGAAAACCAGCTTCTTCAACCAATTTCACCAGTTCCAATAGTGATGCCGAAGTCATTTCTGAAGGTTTAATGACTATCGTATTTCCTGCTATAAGTGCAGGAGCAAGCTTCAAGGTTGTTAAATAAAGAGGGGAATTCCAAGGAGTAATGGCGGCTACAACCCCCAACGGCTCTTTGGATGTAAAAGCAAACATATCTTTTTTATCAATCGGTAAGGTTTGACCATGTATTTTATCTGCTAGTCCTGCATAGTAATAGAAAAATTCGGGTAGATATTTTACCTGGCCACGCATTTCGCGTATTAATTTCCCATTATCCAGTGATTCGACTTTCGCAAGCTCTTCAGAGTGAATGGCAATCAGTTCCCCAAGCTTTCTAACCAGACGCCCCCGCTCTGTAAATGTCATATCAGTCCATCCTGAATGCAAGAATGCATTATGCGCAGCTTGAACGGCACGATTTACATCTTCAGCATTCCCTTTGGCGACTTGACACCAAGCTTCTTCGGTTGCAGGATTATAACTATCGAAATATTCACCGCTTGATGATTCTACCCATTCCCCGTTTAAATACATCTGGTATTTCTTAAGCTCTTTCACCTCGAGTCACCCCTTTGCTTTTGTCTTTCAATAAACGACCTAATAGCTTCGTTCACTATTTTGGCTCCTTCAATCGGCAGCATATGCCTCATATTAGGTACTATCATTAGTTCTGAACCCACAATCATTTCATGCATTTGTCTCGCCATTTCCGGATTTGAACCTAAATCATGCTCCCCTGTTATAATTTGGGTCGGTATATTAATCTGGTGGATTTGTGGCCACAACTCTTCATCCGCAGTTGCAAAAAGTGTATAGGCCGCTAAATATGAAGCAGCATCGTTTGTCCGAAGCCTTTCCCGGATCTTACTGACGGTTTCTTCCTGTAAATCCATGAATTCAAGATTAAACCAGCGTTTAATGGCTGGTTCAATTGTTGCCAAAGGCCCTGTTCTTTTCACTTCTTCAACCCTTTTTAAAACGGCATTCCTCTGTTCCTTCGTCCGATTGGCCACTGCATTCATGATTGTTAGCGTTTTCACTTTACCCGGATAATTTAATGCAAATGCCTGGGCGACCATACCACCCATGGAGAAACCAATAATATGACTTTTTTCAATCCGTAAGTGATTCATTAGCTCTGCTAACTGCTCAACGAACTGTGAAAGGGAATAAGGACCTGGAGGATGCCCAGATCCTCCGTGCCCAACCATGTCGTATGAGATAACACGGAAATGTTTCGACAAATCTTCAACTTGTTTTTCCCACATCGTAAGATCAAGACCAACACCATGAATAAAGATAAGCGATTGACCAATCCCTTTCTCTTCATAATGAAGCGAACCTTTTCCATGTAATGCAGTTGGCATTATACCAGCCCCATTTCAACCATATCTTGATGCCTGTTTCCTGTTCTCGGATGAGGACGCCCTCCTGTAGAAGCCCCAATGGCAACAACAATTTCATCGGCCCTTGGTGCATCAGGTATGGAAGCTTCAAATGTAATGAAATGAGAGCGTTCAGACTCGTCTGTCTTATGTACCATCGGTATGAGCACTGCAGATCCAGCTCCACCACGCTTATTAGTAAAGCTTAAGATGCTCGTTCCTTTCACGGCGTCCCGGAATTTGTTACCGAATTTCAAAGTATGGATAAAAGCTGATGCATGTTCAACTTCCCCATCAACTCCCACGACAGCTGCCTTGCCGAATGCTTCGACGTCATCAGCGGAATCAATATGCTTAAATAGTTCAGCAACTAATAGTTCGCCAATTTGCGGTGCATATTCGTCAATTTCCGGTTTTAAATTTTCAACATACCCTCTTCCAGCCCATGGGTTTTTGATAACCGCCATAGTTGTTATCATCTTGATGGGATTCTCTACTTTTTTACCGCCCTCAATACGTGTTTCTTCAATAGCTGTATACACTTTACGAATATCTAACATTTACATTACCCCCAATTTAGTTTCTGTGAATCTTGGCATAACTTCTTCCGTGAACAACTTTAAACTTTTCATCATTTTTTCATGTGGCAAACCATTATGGTTCACCCAAAGAAGTAATGTTTCTAGATTCAGTTCTTCCTTCAATTCTTGAATTTTCTCAGCTACATAGTCAGGTGTACCAAACAATAAATTTCTTGGATGTAAGAATTCATAGTTCAATTCCTGGCCTTCTTTTACTGTTTCGCCCGGATCCATGAGGTTGCCAAGCCCTCTCCAATGACAAATCCAGCGATAATTGTTCAGCACTGCTTCAGCCGCATCCTGACGGGCTTGTTCCATCGTTTCCGCTACATATACATCACGCACTAATGCAATACCATGACCAAGTGGCACTTCATAGCCTCTGGCTTTGGAAGCCCTTTCACGGTACAGTTCAAAACGGCCTTTTAATTCTTTGACGGTCGGCATCCAAAACATTCCTTGTATATTGTTCTCCGCGGCCATTTCAATAGAACGCGGTGAATCAATTACTTGCCACAGAGGAAGCGATTGCTGGTAAGGTCTAGGCATAAGGGAAATTTTATCGATTTCACCTTTTTCCATATCCATAAATTCCGGTGTTGATGGACTCATAGGGTGACTCCACTTTAAACCTTTAGGAGGAAATTGATAGATATCACCTTGATGTGAAAAGAAACGGTTTGACCAAGCCTTTCTTAAAATTTCTAATGTTTCTTCAAACAGTGCACGGTTTTGTTCTTGATTTGCTGGATCTGCCAAAGTGTTTAAATTAGCCGCTTCCCGTCCATATAATCCACGTGCCAGTCCAACTTCCACACGTCCTTTGCTTAACTGATCAAGCATTGCTACGTCTTCCGCCAGACGCAGCGGATGCCAGAAAGTGGCGACATTTGCCGCTTGTCCAATTCGAATATTCTTAGTACGTGCCGCAATATCAGCCCCCATTAGGATCGGGTTAGAAATCAATTCATTTCCTTCATGACCAAAGTGGTGTTCGGTATACCAAATCGAATCATAACCATTTTCATCACAATAAATAGCTTGCTCACGGGCTTCATCCAGTACTTTATAATACTCATCATGTCTTCCCTGTCCTGCAAGATTTGCAAAGATTCCAAATTTCATAAATCTCATTCCCCCTCATATCACTTTTTTTGACCAAGTTTCTTTGCTATGTCCATTTTAAGTTGCATTCCACTTGCTTTAACATGCTCTCGCATGGCCTTCTCCGCTTCCTCCCGATTCCCTTTTTCTATAGCTATCAAGACCGCCTGATGTTCCTTTAGTGATCTTTCCCGGCGATTCGGATCTTCGATGGTTAAAAAGACATACTGTCTATATGGTATTTGATTGAGCAGCAAATTTAGCATATAACTTAATTTAGAGTTATTGGCGCCTTCTTGGATGACTGAATGAAAAACATCATTAGCCTCGACATATAGCTTTTTATCAGAGGTTTGTATAGCAATCTCCATGTCAGACACTGCTTGCTTAAGGTTATTAATGTCTTCAGCATTCCCGCTTTCGGCAAGCAGACCCGCTGCAAGCCCTTCCATTACTTCTTTTAAAGTAAATAACTCATCCAGTTCCTTTTCAGTTGGTTTGGTCACACATGTCCCGACTCTTGGAATGATCTCGACTAACCCTTCTCTTTCTAGCTGTTTAAATGCTTCCCTGATAGGGGTTCTACTAACTTTGTAATATTCAGATAAAACGGTTTCCGATAATTTTTGTCCTGGTTCATATTCTCCTGTTACTATGGATTCGCGTATGGCGTTAGTAACCTGAGCCGTAATCCCCAATGTTAAGATAGCTGTAATGAAAAGCCCCTCCTTCTAAAAAGTTTGTACCATGTACCATGCAAGCTCTTGATAAGTGCAATTATAGGACATGGCAAATAGACTGTCAATTCAAAAAAATATAAAATTTATTTTTTTATTCGAAGATACGTTGTTCCATATTTTTCAAACTACCGTTTAATATTTTCAATCATTCTATCTAATATTCAATCTGATTTATTGACAATCACTAGATAAATGAATGGATTTTTTATGATAATTCCCTTAAAAATTATTTTTTCTGAAAATATTGACATCTGTATACGCTTACAATTATAGTGATTCTATAAAATAAGCTTGCATGGTACATGGTAGAATACAATTTTGATAGGGGGTACATTGATGAAAGTTGAAACTCGCAGTATAGAATATATTCCGGCAGATGAACGCCATGGCAAGGCCCGTGATTTATTTCCAATTTGGTTTGGGGCAAATATGCATATTACCACCCTTGTGACCGGGGCATTGCCCATTACATTAGGTCTTAATTTATTTTGGAGTCTGGCTGCAATAATTGTCGGTACCTTATTAGGCGCCATTTTCATGGCCTCCCATTCAGCTCAAGGACCTCAACTCGGAATTCCGCAAATGATCCAAAGCCGGGCCCAATTCGGTGTGATTGGAGCCATCTTCCCCTTGTTTCTCGTTATGTTTGTCTATTTAGGCTTCTTTGCCAGCAGTGGTTTGCTTGCAGCACAAACCTTAAGCAGTTTAACTAAGATCGACCAAACATGGAGCATAATACTTTTAAATGTTCTTTGTTTCGTAGCCACCATATATGGCTATAACTTAATTCATAAAATGCAAAAATTATTGTCATGGGCGTCTCTTTGCATTTATATTGTAGCTACATATATAGTCTTCCAATTGCAAATTCCGGCAGGCAGTTGGGCAATGGCAAATTTGGATTTACCAGTGTTTTTGCTGGCGGTGAGTATGGTTGCTACATGGCAATTGGCGTATGCCCCCTACGTTGCAGACTATTCACGCTATCTACCGATAACCACACCCACCGCCCATACATTTTGGTATAGTTATGCCGGCACAGTCATCGGGACTATATGGATGATGACATTAGGCGCAACCTTAACCATAGCGATACCTAACTTCCTTGATCACTCTGGCGGTAACTTGGCCAGCCTGTTTGGAAATTTTGCTATAATCATGTTCTTTATAATCATTTTTGGACAACTTGCTATAAATGTCTTCAACCTTTATGGAGCATTCATGGCAACCATAACGACAATTGAACCGTTTATTAAATTAAGAGT
This sequence comes from Peribacillus sp. YIM B13477, assembly GCF_042787955.1. Classification (NCBI taxonomy): domain Bacteria; kingdom Bacillati; phylum Bacillota; class Bacilli; order Caryophanales; family Bacillaceae; genus Peribacillus; species Peribacillus sp. YIM B13477. The sequence continues at coordinate 111,233 of NZ_JBHZPD010000008.1, read as the reverse complement.
CACACCGAAAGTTAGAATAGGAATGATATTCTGTGTAACAGTGGCTGGAACCATTTTGTGCTTACTAGGTCAGAGTAATTTCCTATCCTTTTTCTTGAATTTCATCTTTTTCATTAGTTACTTTTTAATACCTTGGACATCCATCAACCTTGTCGATTATTATTTGCTGCGACATGGTCATTACAATGTAAAAGATATATTTGATGTGAACGGTCAATATGGCAAAATAAATTGGATTACTTGTATGGCATTTCTTGTATCAATTTTGGCGGAAATCCCTTTTATAAACACATCTTTCTATGTAGGACCGATTGCCAAAGCCTTTGAAGGAGCAGATATCGCTTGGATTATTGGGTTAGTTGTCCCAGCTGTTTTGTATTACTTCCCAATGAGAAAAAAGTTGAATATAGCTGAAAATGCAATAAACAAACAAGAGACTGGTTCAATAGAGAATACAGACGCTTCCGAGAAAAATGTTAAGTAACTTAATATCAGGTGTCGATAATAGAGAACCCTAAAATGAACTGCACCCCAATCGTTAGTCACCATCTAACAATTGGAGGTGCAGTTTTTTTGACTTTATACGATTAAGGAAAAAAACCTAAATCTATTGCACAAAAAAGACATGAAGCATCTCAACAAGAACTAGAAGAATATTTCCATTACTACAATCACAACGAATCAAGAAAAGATTAAAAGGCATGAATCCGGTAGATTACCGGGTTCATGCCCTCAAGGCTGCCTAAGTAAATAATGTGTCTAGCTTTTTGGGTTCACTTCAATGAAAGATCCTTTTTATTCACAAATTTAGTTTACTTATTTTTCTCCTAAAATAGCGAGTGGACTAAATACTTCATAATGAATACGGTCTTTCGATACACTCCATTTATTTAGGGCCTCATTGATTGCTTCCATAAAAGGAATAGGTCCGCAAAAATAAAAATTAGCTTCTTTTGATGGAACGATAGATTGCAGGAAGTCTAAACCAACGTATCCTTCTTTATCAAAATGCCCAGAGGTTCGATCGGCTTCTGTTGGTGCACCATAGACTACAAATGATTTTATATGTTGATGTTCATTCACTATTTGTTGCAGATGATGTTTAAAAGCATGTGTTTGACTATTGCTTGTTGCATGGATGAACGTAACCTGACGTTGTGGCTGCTTTTCTATAATGGTATTTAACATGCTAAGCAAAGGTGTAATGCCAATACCGCCACTAATTAGAACAACGGGTAAATCGGTGTTATCCAGTTCGAAGTCACCTGCTGGAGCAGAAAATTGCAGCGTATCTCCAACTTGCAGCTGTCTATGTAAATAGTTAGATACAATTCCAGATGGAGCATCTCCATGGGCATCTTCACGTTTAACACTAATTCGGTAGTAATCCTTTCCAGGTGAATCCGAAAGACTGTAATGGCGTATGTGCGTATATTTCTCGCCAGGAATTTCAGCCTTAAGTGTTAGGTATTGCCCAGCATGGTAGGAGGCAATGGGTTTTCCGTCTGTAGGCTTTAGATAAAAGGAGGTTACCACATCACTTTCTTTTATCTTTTTATCGATATTGAAGCTTCGATATCCTTCCCATCCACCATGCTGATGTTCTGTTTCCTCATAAAGGTTTTTTTCAATATCAATAAAGGCATCTGCAATATAGCCATAGGCCTTTCCCCATGCCTCTATGATTTCATCTGTGGCTGCGTCACCCAACACATCTTTAACTGCTTGAAGCAACGTTTCACCTACAACCGGATACTGTTCAGGCTTGACCCCTATCGCACGATGTTTCTCAGTAACTCTTTTAATTACAGGTTTTATCGCTTCAAGGTTCGTAATATGTTCACCAGCAGCATAGACAGCATATCCCAAGGCCTCTTGTTGAATTCCTCTTTTTTGGTTCGTTTGGTTAAAAAGATTATACAAATCAGGAGCTTTTGAAAATAGTAATTCATAAAATCTCTTTCCTATTGGTTTACTATGTTCCTTGAGAACAGGTGCTGTTGACTGAACGATTTCTATGGTCTTAGCATCAAGCATGTTAAAATTTCCTCCTCAAATTTCAGGGATATATACTGTAAATAGCATTCCCACTAAATATTGGAGTAAACATGATATTTTGGTCCTGTTCACTTATCACTAACAAACCCAAACTTCTTACTATAGGCGACTTCCGCCCATTTTGAGATTTTGAAATCCTTAAGATAATTCAAAGACACCATACCTATTAGTACGGTGTCTTTTGTTATTTTAGTATCCTTGATAACTTTAACTGACCCTTTATATCAATAAGAACAAAGCTGCTGATCAGTAGCAGAAAAAAAGTGTTATAAGGTCCAATCGATAAGCAATCCAGCTTGAGCTAATCCACCGCCGAAACCATATAATAAAACCTTCTCACCACCACTGAGCTTCCCTTCTTTTAATCCTATTTCCAAAGATAAGGGAATTGTTGCTGAAGAAGTATTTCCATACCCCACTAAGCTATATAAAGTTCGTTCGATTGGAAAGCCGCTTCTTTCACATATTGACTCGATCATTCTTAAATTTGCGCTATGCGGTACGAACCAATCAACATCATTCAATTGATATTCAGCATTTTTCATCACAGTTTGCATTCCTTTTGGAACGGTCGTGACAGCCCATTTATAAACCTCGCGTCCATTTTGTACAAGGTTGCCGCTATCATTTAAATCTTCACCATTTATGCGTGTCGATAGGTTTGTACTATATAAATGTTTTCCGCCTTCACCCTCCGAATATAAATGTGAAGAAAGAAAACTTGGCTGTTTTTCATCATATTCTACAAGAACTGCTCCTCCGCCGTCTCCAAATAAAATACATGTGGCTCGATCTTCATAGTCCATAAGTTTTGATAAAGTGTCCGCTCCAATAACTAGGATTTTCTTATTTAATCCCGATGTTACTAATCCATTAGCTACATGCAGCCCATAAGTAAATCCTGCACAGGCAGCGTTTAAATCAATAGCTCCAGTATTCTTAATGCCTAGCTTTGCTTGGACTAAAGATGCTACACTTGGAGTGTTGAAATCAGGAGTAAAGGTACAGACAATGATCATATCAACATCTTCGACAGATTTATCATACCGTTCCATTAAATCCTTTACAGCTTTATAACCGATATCACTAGTAAACTCCTCTTCATGTGCAATTCTTCGTTCTTTAATACCGGTACGTTTAACAATCCATTCATCATTGGTTTCAACCATTTTTTCTAAGTCTTTATTTGTTAACCTTTTTTCAGGAACATACGAACCTATCGCAGTAATACGTGCTTTGGATTTGAACATAGAATAGCCACCTCGTGTGTATGAATTGCATCATTTTATAACTTGATATTAACACCTGGTACTAATTATAAAGCAAAAAAAATCTTATGCAACTAACCGTTACATTAAAAAAAGAGCGGGGCGGGGCAAAGCAACTTTAAAGTAAAGCACCTATTAGTTTAATACAATCTTTAGAGAGAATGCCAAAAGTCATCTTCAAGACATTTCCTCTACTAATATTAAATTCTGCTTGCCTTACTGAACTTGTAAAAAAAATCCACACTCCTTAGTTGAAGCATATCTTACTTATTTATGATGACGACAGATTTGATCTTGTCTTTCGAGGTTTTGTTCGACTGCATATGTAGTGCCCCATTCACACATTGTATTTAATACAGGTACAAATGATTGACCTAACTCAGTTAAACTATATTCTACTTTTGGTGGTACTACTTTATATACTTCTCTTCGGACAAGCCCATCTCTTTCCAGCTGCTTTAATTGGTCGGTTAAGACTTTCTGGGTTATGGCCGGTATTAGAATATAAAACTCTTTTGTCCTCATTGGTTTTTGACTCAGAAAAAAAAGGATTAAGCATTTCCACTTTCCTCCTACAGTATTCATGAAAATATTTATTCCCGTATTTAGACTCTTCATTCCTCATTCCTCCTGAATAGGCACATAAAGGTGGCTATGCCACTTTATTGTGCGTTATTTTCTTCTACATCATGGGTCCATTATACTCTGATTATAAAGCAAATATAACATTGGGAGTGAACACGATGAGTGTAAAAGAGACTATAGAAAAAAGACGTTCCGTAAGGCAGTATGATCCCCATTATAAAATTAGTCCAGAAACGTTGGCGACACTTATTGAAGGAGCCAGTAAATCGCCTAACGGAAACAATATTCAAGCAACACGATACCTGGTTATAGATGAACCATATTTAAAGGATTTGTTACTGCCCATCGCTTTTAATCAACAACAGGTAATTGAAGCCTCAGTACTGATTGTTATACTAGGTGATTATCAAGCATTTGAAAAAGAAAATATCATAATGATACATGAGGATGAATTTCAAAAAGGTTATTTTGACGCATCAGTAAGAGATTATCTAACAAACGCGGCAATCAATTATTATCTAAATAAATCAAAAGAAGATTTAAAGGTTGAATTAATAAGAGACGCAAGCCTGGCGTCAATGTCGTTAGTTTTATTGGCGAACGAGGCAGGTCTTGAAACCATTACAATGTCCGGGTATGATTCCGAACAATTAAAGTCAGCCTTAAACATTTCCGATAGGTATTTAGATGTTATGCTTATTGCCATGGGGAAAGGAATGAAAGAAGGTCACAAAACAGTAAGACACGATGTTAGCAAAGTCATTTATAAAAACAAAATATAGTGAGTGTATTGGAAAGAGGGTTAAAAAGAACCCTCTTTCTTCTTAATCTTTCGTAAAACTTTAGTGTTTTAGCTTGTAATAGGTTACCGCGAGCGCAAGGGCAAGAACTGTTCCTTTGATGATATCAATCGCATCCATGATAAGGAATCCGCTCAGGACTGCACCGCTGAAGCCTCCAAAGGCATTCGGTTTTCCCGCTCCTAAAACGGAGGAACCAATGAAGGCTGCTGCGACGGCATCATTAGCGGGATCCTGAATTGATTTCCGATTTCACGCCCCTTAATGCAAGGACAATTCCCCCGATTGCAGCAAATAGAGCTGAAATCAGATGGGTATTAACTGATATCCCGGAAAGTCTAGCCGCTTCCTTATTCCCCCCACTCTAAAAAGGAATCAATCACATCTCTAACAATTTACCATTCCAGGAGTTTTTGTTTAAAGCCTTCTTCACACACTGAGATACGTCTTTAATATTTTCTTCACGAACAATTTTGGCTAATTCAAAGCCGTACATATCCCTCCTAGGATGAGCGTGTCTATCTGGCCTTTTAACATTCCTTTATTAACATCTTCCTTATTTTGGAATTTTCAGATCGTTTTTTTAGTTATAACAGATTTAACACTCTCCTTTAGGTAAGTACCTATACTAAAAGTGCATACTTACGCACTTGCAGAATGCACTTTATACTTAAAATAAATAATAGTTAAGGAGGAGAAATCTTTGAAAACTCTTGTTATCGTAGCACACCCCAGTCTAGAAACATCCCTCATAAATAAGCGATGGGTAGAAGCGCTAAGGAAATATCCGGAAAAGTATACCGTACACGAATTGTATAAGGTTTACCCTGACGGAAACATTAATGCGGAAAAAGAACAGCAATTAATCGAATCGCATAGTAATCTTGTTTTACAGTTCCCTTTTTATTGGTTTAATTGTCCGCCTCTCCTAAAAAGATGGCTTGACGATGTTTTTACTTATGGTTGGGCGTATGGTTCAAATGGAGGGGATAAATTAAAGAATCGCAAAGCAGCTCTAGCTGTATCTGCCGGAATTAGCAAAGAGGATTATAGTGAAGAAGGAAGATATCGCTATACACTTGAACATTTATTATCTCCCTTTGAAACTACCTTCCTATACTGCAATGCAGATTATCGTTCATTCTTTGCGTTTTATGGTGCTGAAAATGAGCCATCCGTGAGCGAATTGGAAAAAAGCGCACAAGATTATTTGAATTTTGTCGATAACCTTTAATAGGCAGTTCATTAAAGAAGTATTTCCTTGTCAGGGATATACTTCTTTTGATTTAATCAAAATAGCAACACCTACTGCTGTTTAGTCTCCTGAACTGGCAAACTGTTTTTCTCTCCCCACTCGCACATCATATTTAACAATGGGATGAGAGATAGACCACGTTCAGATAATGAATATTCTACTTTTGGAGGGATTTGGGGAAATTCCTTGCGTATGATAAGGCCGTCTGCCTCCAACTCTTTTAACATGATGCTTAGCGTTTTAAAGGAAATGGTACCGATACTTCGCTTCAGTTGATTATGACGCATGACCTTATTTTCAGACAACCAATACATTATGATCATTTTATATTTGCCGCCAATCAAGGACAGCGTATATCCAAAGCCAGTTTCATTCGGTTTCACACCTGCCGGAACACAGGTTTCTCGCATAAGTTTACACTCTCCTTTAGATAAGTATATGATATGAATGTTCATACTTTACAATAGATCATTATCAATCTTATTAAAAGGTAAATAAGGTCCCTATAAAAATTACAATTGCGGTCAATCTTTATACTCCAAAATGAGGGTTCAAAAAGTGCTCCTGCCACCATTTTAGCGTAAGTAAAATGATGACGATCTCCTTAACCCACCCCTTTTTAAAAAGGAAAAATCCTGTTGCATTACAACAGGATTTTTTCATATTATTGAGTAACGTAACGAATTCTTTTTAATGTTTTTGCTTGTAATAGGTTACAGCGAGTGCAAGGGCCAGCACTGTTCCTTTGACGATATCCATCGCGTAATACGGAACGGACATCATGATCAGCCCATTTTGAAGGATTCCGATCAGGACTGCACCGATGAAGGTTCCAAAGGCATTCGGTTTTCCCGCTCCTAAAACGGAGGAACCAATGAAGGCTGCCGCGACGGCATCCATTAAATAGGGTGACCCTGAATTGATTTCTGATGTCATGACTCTTGAAGCAAGGACAATCCCCCCGATTGCAGCAAATAGAGCCGAAAGCAGATAGGCAAGGATTTTGTATTTATTAACCGATATCCCGGAAAGTCTCGCCGCTTCCTTATTTCCCCCAATAATGTACATATAACGACCGTGCTTCGTATAAGTCAAAAAGATATGGGTCGCTATCACAATGACGGCCATGATCAGGATTATCCATGGCACTTGGCCAATTTTGGCGAAAAACGGGCTGATCAGTCCTGTTGCGAATGTCCCGTCGGGCATGACCATATTTTGCGAAACCGTGGCTCCTTTTGTATAGGTAAGGGCAATTCCCTGGATAATGAACATGGTAGCCAAAGTCATCAGCATGTCGGGAATTCTCAATTTAACGATCATGAATGAATTCAAAGCCCCTACGAAAAGTGAGGCACCGACCGCAGCTAATATGGCGATGAATGTATCCTGAGAAAACCAGACAAACATCGAGATGACGATGGCATTGGCCAATGATGCGACGGAGCCGACGGAAAGGTCGAAGCCATCCACGGTCAGTGATATCGTAATGCCGATCGCAATGATGGTCACGATTGAAATGGAACGCAGGATGTTTATCAGGTTAGAAGTTTGGATGAAAGATGGATTGGATACGGCGAAAATTCCAATCAGAATGATAATCGTCAATATTGTGCCGTATTTATAGAAAAAGTCGAATAGTTCCACCTTTTTCTTCGCTTTCGCTGTCTGTGTAACAGGAATGGGTATGCTCATCCTATTTACCTCCTGTTGAATAGAATAGTAGTTCTTCTTCATTCGTTTTGCTTGTTTCTAATTCGATGACAGTGCTCCCGTCATATAACACATAGGTCCGGTTGGTAATGCCAATGATTTCGGAAAGCTCGGAGGATGCATAAATGATCGCCTTTCCATTCCTTGCAAGCTTTGCAATCAATTCGAATATATCCTTCTTGGCTCCGACATCGACCCCTTTCGTTGGTTCATCGAATATGTATACATCCGCATCTGCCATAAGCCATTTTCCAATGGCAACTTTTTGCTGGTTACCACCGGATAGGTTTTCAACCTTCACTTCCCCTGAAGGAGTCTTAATGCCAAGACTTGCGATCATTTCCTTTGCCTTTTCCTTTTCCGCCTTACGATCGACGACACTGAATGTTTTGCAGAATTTACCGAGACTGGCTGCAGTCAAGTTTGCCGAGACTGATTCCTGTACAAGGACCCCTTCTTTCCTGCGTTCCTCAGGTACAAGTGCCAGCCCGCTTTTTACTGCTTCATGCGGTGATTTCAGAGAAAGCTTTCGACCATTCAGGATGACTTCACCCGCTGTGATGGACGTATGACCGAAAAGGGTTTTACACAGCTCCGTTTTCCCAGCCCCGACCAGCCCAGCCAAGCCGATTATCTCGCCTGCTTTAATATTCAGACTGACATTCTTAACTTTCTCGGCATCTGACAATCCGTTCACTTCCAGAATTACGTCTCCAATCGAAGCATTCACTTCAGGAAACTGTTCATCCATGGTTTTCCCGAGCATGTTCTCTACCACTTCGGCACGGGTTATGTCCTCGATTTTTCGACAAGTGACACGCTCCCCATTCCTCATGATCGTAATTTCCTCACAGATTTCAAAAATCTCAGGCAGACGATGTGAAATGAAAATGATTGCCACGCCTTTTTGCTTTAATTCATTTACAATTCGAAAAAGTTCCGTCGTCTCCGTATGACTTAACGGAGCAGTTGGCTCGTCGAGAATCAGGAATTTGCATTCTGTCGAAACGGCTCTTGCTATCAGGACCATCTGTTTTTCAGCCAAGGTCAGGTCTCTAACCAACTTTTTCGAAGGGACATGAATTTTCATATCTTCAAGAATAGAAGTGGCTTTGTTGTGCAGTTCTTTCCAATGTACCCTTTGTTTTTTTCCCATGTTTTGTACCATATCATTCAACATTACATTTTCCCCAACTGTTAAATATGGGATGAGGGCGGTATCCACTTCCTGATGAACTATTTGAATGCCCTGTTCCTGAGCAGCTTTTGGCGAGCGGATATCCCGCTTCATCCCATCAATAAAAATGTCACCAGAATAATGAACATGGGCTCCCGATAAAACTTTCATTAACGTCGATTTCCCTGCTCCGTTTGCACCGACCAATGCGTGGGCTGTTCCTGATTGTACGGAAAAATCAACATCACTCAGCGCCTTCACCCCCGGAAATTCAATCGAAATCATCTTCATTTCTAGTTGCTTGCCCATGTCCATTCCCCCTTATTGAACAGACACTCCCTTCGCTGGAAAGAGAGTGTCTCTTTTTATTTTTTATAATGATCTTTCAAAACCTTCATCCAATCTTCTTCAAATTCCGTCGATACACCCCAGCCATCGACAATATTAGACAGGTTGGCCATGTTTACCGCTTCTTTTGAAGCTTGGATTTGCTTTTGCGAAATGAATGAAGCCTCCAAATCATATGTTTGCGGTGTTTCTTCACCCGCTAATTTTTTAGCCAATATCCTCATATTCACTGCACCGATCAACTTGGGATCGACCGCTGCCGTGTAGGACCAAGAGCTATCAGCGGATTGGATTTCCTGGAGATCTGCATTCGAAACATCAATTCCATATATCTTCACTTCATCGCGGCCCGCTTCTTTAATCGCCCGGGCTGCACCGATAGCAAAGGCATCCCATGTTGCGAAAATGGCATCCAATTTACCTTTAGGGTATTTATTCAGCATTGCGGCTACAGCATTTTGTGTCTGAACCGAAGTATCAGCGGATGCCACTCCGAATCTTTCGACTTCTTTAATCCCAGGATTTTCTTTTAGTTTTTCCTTATAGACTGCATTTCTTCTTACCATTGGAGGAAAACCATCCACCCAAAGATATGCAATTGCCGCTTCACCTTTCTGTTCTTTTATCAGTTTATCGAAAGCCAGTGTTGCCAGCGCTTCATCATCTTGTGAAGTTAATGTCACGCCCTCTATTTTAGATAGATCGCTTATTGAATCGAATGTGACAACGCTTTTACCTGCATCAACCAACTTCTGAACGTCATTTACAGTTGCGGCATCATCACCATGTGAAATGATATAGCCGTCGTAATCTTCCTCCAAAGCCTGTGCTATCGCATCATGGAATTTAGCCGTATCACCATTGGCTGTGTACGTATCGACTTGAAATCCCAGTGCTTCTCCTTCTTCTTTCGCCCCCGCCAAGTATTGGGCAGTATGATCATCACCGCCAATTTTACGGATCACTTTGATCTTGGCTCCATCGCCATCAGCAAATCTTTCCGGGACATTTTCAAATGATACTTTTTCTTCTTTCTTCGATTCTGTGGAACTCTGCCCTGCAGAGCAACCCGTTAAAAGCAAAGCCGAAGCGATGGCAAAAATGAATATCCCTTTAATAGACCTTCTCATCTTGTTTCCCCTCCATGTTTTCTCATTAGTCTTATCAGTTAAGTCGGTGTAAATTCCAAAATAAAAACCTCTCTAATATAGAGAGGTTTAATCGGCTGTTTTGCAGACTTGTCCCTCTCTTATCTGTCAAAACATTTCTGTTTTGCAGGATTTAGCACCAATTCCTAATGGAACGGTTGCTGGGCATCTTAGGGCCAGTCCCTCCGCCACTCTTGATAAGAGATATATTGTGTTACGTTTTCGTAATTATCACTTTATAGGGATATAGTCGTAAAGTCAATAGATTTTTGAATATTTGAAATGTTTCCCGTTATTTTTATTTTCTTTGAAGCTGGGCTAGACGCTTTTTCTCGATTTTTTCAAGCCTCTCCAACTGCCTTAATTTCACTTCGAACAACGTGATCGGATCACGGTAAACTTCCGGATTTTCTTTCATATGCTCCAATGCAGCCTGGTAGTCTTTTATTTCCGTCTGCGTCTGCTCTATCGTTTTTTGAAGTAAGGCAAATGAACTGCGATAGAAAAGTGAGATGTCCCGATCCAATGATTTTTCAAACAATCCAAATTGGGTTAGGAAACGTTCCGTGATCATTTCGGCAACATCCAGGTAATCTTCACTTTCCAGGTATTTCTTGTAACGATTGTACATATTGGCCTTATTTTGCGGTATCGCCCCAAATAGCTTCCCTGCTCCTTTAAGCAGCAATTGTGATGGAGTCCTGCGCAAAAGGATATTAACGTTTTCGATGCGGATACTGCTTGTCATCCGGTCGGCATCACGGCGCCAGTCATCCAATACCCTGAAGTCACCTGCCAGCATAATCCGTTCTTCTTTGTATAATTCATTGAATCCGGCACTCATCTCATCCATGAACTGCTGGCTTTGTGTGAACTCCATTTGGGAACTGGCAATCCAGTCTTGAAGAGAACGGTAATATTGAGGCATGATCTTGTCAGAAATGAAGTTTTGAATCCGCTCATTCATTTCCTGGTTTAACTGTACATGGACCTGACTGAAATCACTGCTTTCCGTTAACGATTTAGAGCAATCCCTCAGTAATTCAGGAATTTTTGAATAAAGCTGACTTTTCACTTCGTCCTTAAGCGAACGATACGACCTTATGATATTTTCACTTTTTTCTTTTTCCAGATCAGCCAGTTGATTGACCGCTCCATTCAGTTTGACTTCCATCTGCTCATTCCAAGAGATGGAATGCTCGCATTTCCGCTCATTGGCAACCCGTTTTTCTAATAGATAAGATAAGGTTTTACGAATGAATGTCAGGATTTTTTCAGATCTTCTTTCCTTCCAATTATCATCTTGATAATTCGATTCAAGGAAGGCTGAAAGGTCCTTCAATTGCTGCCTGCTGTCATAATGTTTGGAGAAAGCGAACACTTTCGCATTCGGGAAATATGCATTAACTTTATCCCATGTTTCGTCTTCCATCCGGACTGCGACCTGATCACTGTATATCGTATCCATTTTATTTAATAGGAAATGGATCGGCAGTTTAGGTGCCTTCATTTGAATTTCCAATAACAGATCCCTTTCGCTGCCGGTGAAAGGAGCCCGGGCGTCAAGAACGAACATCAGGCCATCACTGCCATGTAAATAGCCTTGGAAATCGGATTCCACGCTTTGTTCCCCATTGAACCCCGGTGTATCCAATAATCGCAAATGATTATTTCTTAGGTAGTCACTGATGATTGTCACATCGACTATAGTCCCGCGCTGACGGCGTGTTTCATCCAAATCAGTTAGCTCCTCGACAACTTTGCTATCTGTATCGGTAATTTCAAGGATTTCCAAATCATCCCCGTCTTTGACACTGACTAGGGAAGAATGGTCCTCAGCAGCAATGCTCTCTCCAACGATTGACTGAATAAAGGATGTCTTGCCATTTCCTGTACTTCCTGCAAGAAGGAGATTGAAATTGCTGGTATCTTTAAGCCCCTCCACCATCCATTTAAGCTTATTTCCAACCCTTAAATCATTATCTTCAGCCCACTGGATAATGGAATTGAACAGTTTCTCTCCCGCTTCCAGTCCGCCTCCCAATTTAGGCGATTTCGAAAGCAGGCTCTCTGCATCCTGAATGACCAGCGCATTGATCGTATCCGGGAAGATTTCATTCCAGGACAACGTGGATGCCGCCGCAAACAGCGAAAGCTCTCCGTCTGCGATTTTGAGCCAGTTTTCCAGCAACCTTGGCACGACAGGACTTAATTCTTTGATTAGATGCGTTCCTTCTAACAAACCTGCATATGCATCCCTGTAATAGACGGAAAGCTCATCCCATACATCCGCATGGTTCAATTCGATGGTATCTATCAAATTATTAATCACTCTTAACCATTCGAAATAAGCATCCGTATATTTATAATTTTTCCAAAGGGCAACCGTCATTTTCTCGAAACGTTCCTGGTCGAGTGTGTATAGCGAACCAAGGACAGTTGAGAAATAATCCGGCTCCATCGATTGGGCAACACCCTGCTGGATATATGTTTTCAGCACATCGAACCAGCCCATTGACTCTGTACGGATACTTTCATTCGCCGCTAATACCACTGCACTGTTCCAATCCTTTTGTTCTTCAAAAAAGGCGCGTGCGATTTCAGTGACATTCGGGTAGTCTGGTTGAAACTCGACTGCTTCTTTCACGACTTTGGAAGCCAAATCATTTCTCGATTCCACTATGTACAGGGAAAACAGCTGCAAAAGAACTTCTGTTTTCAAGACAGCTTCATCCGTATCGACGGATTTATAGATATCCTCTGCGGTTGAATACATTTCCAATTCAAAATACGCATCAGCGATGTTTTTCTTCGCCCATGAACCAAGTTCCCCTTCTATGTTTTCCCATTTAAAAATGGCTGCTTCATAGTCATGGTGCTGAAAATACACCTCTCCTTGAGCAAATCTAATTGCGGTTAAATCGGATCTTTCCTTTTTTTGTTCCACGAGGAACATTTCACCCAAAGCTTGAATGGGGTGCTTCCTTGTATCCTCAAGCATCGTTTCATAATATTTTTTTCCGATCAGACGTTCGTCCATCTTTATTCCCCCGATATATTTCATATTTTCAATTAAAGGATAATCACTGATTCTATAAGACTCATAGCAGACCTAATATTCAATTTATAGGTTCCTTTAGTTAAAAAATCATTTACAAAACCTTAAAATGTTATTTTAGCAAAACAATATGGTAACAACATGTCACCACTCTTACAATTTTAAAACAGAAACAACTGGAACTGTAATGTTTTTAATAAACCGATACAGAGATGTCATTTCCATTTTCGAGAAAATATGTTTTTCTACATATCAGCTAGAAGTGAGCGAACCATTCTCCATCCCTCTAAATGACCAGAAGCCCAGCCCTTCAACTTACCTATAAACGATAAAAAACAAAATCACTCTGGCTCGTCCATTACTTAATCCCCATCTTTTGCATTCATATAAAAAAGCAGTACCCTCATTCATAAAAGGTAACTGCTCAATGATAAGCTCCGAACAGTACTTGTCCTTTGACGAATTAGGATTATACCCCTGTACGCTTACGTTGGTTATTCGGCTTTTTGGTCAACTGGCTTTTTAGCTGTTTCGTTTTCTTCACAACGCCTGTTTCCAGTTTATCTTTACTTGATCCTGCTTGCTTTTGAGCCAGTTTTTGTTTGACTGCATCCGCCAGGCTTAATTTTTTATTTTCAGACATGTTGTTGTCTCCTTTAGTGTTCTGCCTTCTATTATAATATAGTTGCGATTAGAAAGATAATAGGGAGTAATATCCTATTCTTCTTCAAAAAACACTCTTGATAAAGTTGGTTTCGCCAAATGGGGACTAATTTCCTGCTCCTTTGAAAGGATTAATGATAAATTTTGTTGACTTCATAATCAGAATTTGCTAAATTATCTTTATATTATAAAATCTATGAAGAGAAAGAGTAAGATGAGAACCCTGTTCCACAGAGAGTCGACATGTGGTGGAAGTCGATGTCCAAGGCCTATCCGAAAATCATCTCTGAGATGCAAAGCTGAAAATGCAGTAGGCTTTGACGGGTTTCCGCCGTTACAATGGATCACGTATGAATTCGTACGTTGACTGAGTGCCGCAGCTTCTTTGAAGTGCGGAATATGGGTGGTAACGCGAGCACAAACTCGTCCCTGATTTTTCAGGGGCGAGTTTTTTATTTGCACAAAACACTTTAATTAGCCTTTTTCAGGCCAGTCGGCGGGAGTTACCATTAAAAAAAAAGGAGAAATCACCATGAAAAAAACAGACACATTATTTATCGGCCTTATGCTTTTCTCAATGTTTTTCGGAGCCGGGAATCTCATATTCCCTCCATTTTTAGGAGCATCTTCTGGAACTTCTTTCTGGCCAGCCATCGCCGGTTTTGTCGCCACCGGAGTCGGCCTGCCAATTTTGGTGCTTCTTGCAGTCTCACTTGTTAAAGGCGGCGCACAAACCATCGGTGCCCGAGTACATCCCCTATTCAGCACGTTGTTCATGGTCGTAATCTATTTAAGCATCGGGCCGTTTCTGGCCATTCCGCGGAATGCGAATGTTGCCTATGAAATGGGCTTCAAGCCGTATCTTGGCGACTCTGTGGATCAACCACTATTTCTATTCATTTTCACAACCATATTTTTCATCATCGTTTATGCCATTTCATTGAATCCGGAAAAAATGGAAACCTTCATGGGACGCTGGATCACGCCCGTTCTACTTTTGTCCATGGTCATTCTCTGTGTCGTTGGGTTCGTAAAGCTTGATGCTCCTTTCCAAGCTCCAACCGAAGCATATGCTGCAGGAGCCTTTTCAAAAGGGTTCATCGAAGGCTACAACACGATGGATGCTTTAGCTGCCTTGGCCTTTGGGATTGTCATCCTTACTTCAATCCAGCAAAGGGGGATTTCCGAACGAAAACAATTGACGAGATATACAGTAAAAGCGGGTCTCATCGCTGGCGTTTTGCTTTCTTTAGTTTATATCTCCTTAGGTGTAATGGGAGCACGCATGGCGGCCGGTGGGTCATTCGAAAACGGAACGGATATCCTCACTGTCGCTTCCACCCTTTTACTAGGAACCGGCGGGAAGGCCCTTCTTGGCATCATTTTCACTTTGGCATGCTTCACCACCGTTGTCGGGTTGACGACTGCTTGCGGACAGTATTTCTCGAAACTTTTCCCAAAGCTGAACTATAAAACCGTCATTCTGATTGTAACAATCGTCGGTTTCATCCTTTCAAATATGGGTCTGAATCAAATTCTGAAAGTATCGGTTCCATTCCTTGTGATGGCTTATCCGCTAACGATCGTCCTGATTGTCCTGACATTCTTCAGCCGTCATTTCAAAAACCCGAAGAAGGTTTATCGCAGTGCAATGACTTTCACAGGAGTATTCGCCTTGATGGATGGGCTGAATGCTTTCGGCTTACAATTAGGACCCGTACAAACCTTGACTGATGTCCTTCCCCTTTCCGCTTACGGCATGGAGTGGGTCATCCCTGCTCTCGTCGGTACAGCCCTTGGCATTCTGCTCAGTCAAATTGGACAAACTGCTCCCGCTGAGGAGTTGGAAGTCGAAACACTATAATAATGAAGTAAGCAGGTGATCTTTCCGGTCATCTGCTTACTTCATTGCTTTATTTTGGAAATCGGCAACGACTTTTTGTTATGATGGTGTCAAAGGAGATGATAAGTAATATGTCCAAGCAAACCCGTATTGGTAAAACAGATCTGTATGTAAACCCGATTGGCCTTGGCACGAATGCAATTGGCGGACATAACCTATTCCCTAATCTAAGTGAGGATACAGGAAGGGATGTTTTGAGAACGGCATTGGAAGAAGGAATCAACTTTTGGGATACAGCTTACATTTACGGTCCTGAACGTTCAGAAGAACTTATCGGTGAAATCCTTAAAGAGAGCCTGAAACGCGAAGAAATAGTCCTTGCCACTAAAGGGGCACACAAATTTGTCGATGGCAGCATCGTTTTTGATAACTCTCCCGCTTTTCTGAAAAATGCCGTGGACTCGAGTCTAAAAAGGCTCCAAACAGACTACATCGACTTATTCTATATCCATTTCCCTGATGGTGATACCCCTAAAGATGAGGCAGTGGGTGCCTTAAAGGAATTGAAGGATGCAGGCAAGATAAAGTCAATCGGCGTCTCTAACTTTTCGTTTGAACAATTGAAGGAAGCGAATAAAGACGGCTATGTCGATGTCCTGCAATCCGAGTACAATCTATTCAAACGGGAGGCAGAACAAGACCTGCTTCCATATACAGCCGAAAATGATATTTCCTTCATTCCTTATTTCCCCCTTGCTTCCGGTTTGCTCGGCGGCAAATATAATCAGGATTCAACATTCGATGACGGCCGGGCAAAAAGTCCGCTTTTCCAAGGACAAGCCTTTGTAAGCAACCTGCACAAAGTGGAAGAAGTACGGGCGATCGCCAACAGGAAGCATACCGATGTCGCCGATGTCGTACTAGCTTGGTATTTAACCAGGCACTCGATAGATGTACTGATTCCCGGAGCGAAAAAACCAGAACAGGTCACACGCAACCTACAAGCATTGGACGTCGATCTAACCATGGATGAAATCGCCGAAATCAGTGCCATTTTCGCTTAATATAGATGTGTGAAAAGGCTGTTCAGCTAAAGTTGAACGGCCTTTTTATCCTGTTCAAAATTGACTGATAGGCCCCCTATATTGCTTAGGTACCCCTATTTTGCTATATTTAGTGAATATTCCATAAATTCAGGGAGAGGCAGTCTGATGAAAAAATCTATTGTTATTTTATTTCTTATCTTGGCAAATTTGTTCTGGGCCGGTAATTATATATTCGGAAAGTACGTTGTGACCGAACTTTCCCCGATCCAACTAACATTTGCGCGATGGCTAATCGCAGTTTTCTTATTGTTTCCTTTAGCGCAATGGATTGAAAAACCAGACTGGAAGAGTGTATGGAAAGCCTGGAAATTACTGCTAGTCATGGGTGTGCTCGGGATCATCAGTTATAATTTTTTCCTTTATTGGGCTCTGACCTACACAACTTCCATGAATGCAGCTCTTGTCAATTCCATGAACCCTGCATTAATTGTTCTTTTTTCTTCTTTGCTGTTAAAGGAGAAAATTTCATCCATCCATGCACTCGGACTTATCATATCTTTATTCGGCGTTTTATTGGTCTTGACAAAAGGACACCTTCTGGATATATTCGAGCTCAATTATAATAAAGGCGACCTATTGATGATCCTGGCGATTCTCGTTTGGACCTTCTATTCTATAATCGGTAAAAAACTGAAAAACATTCCGATCATCTCAGCCACTGCAGTTTCCGTATTTCTCGGTTTGTTTCTCATTGCTCCATTTGCCATTGGCTCGGGAATGAACCTTGATTTAAGCAGTAAAGCCATCACCGGTCTCTTATATATCGGGATTTTCCCTTCTGTCGGCTCATTTATTTTCTGGAATATTTCCCTTCGTCATATCAATGCCGGCCAGGCTGGGATTTATCTAAATCTGATTGCTGTATTTACCGCCATTCTTAGCCTTATTTTGGGTCATGCGATTACGACCATCCAAACCCTCGGTGGCCTCCTTGTTTTCCTCGGCGTCTACCTGACAAGCAAAAAGAAAAAAGCAGATCCGTCAGCTATCACGAAGAACATGTAAAGGGCATCCAGTGATACACATCAACGAACGCTTTCTTCTCTTTTCCCCTTGTCTATGCACCATGATTTACGTTATCCTTTAAAGAAGAAAATCTGAAAGTAAAGGTGTGCTTTAGTTGAGGATCAATAAATTTATCAGTGAATCCGGAATTACCTCGCGACGAGGCGCAGACAAATGGATAGCCGAGGGCCGTGTGACGATTAATGGCACTGTAGCTGAGCTCGGCAGTCAAGCTGAACCCGGCGATGATGTCCGGGTGGACGGCAAGCCGATAAAAGTCGAACAGCAAAATGTCTATATTGCACTGAATAAACCGATAGGGATTACAAGTACGACCGAAAAACACATAAAAGGGAACATCGTTGATTTTGTAAATCATCCGCTTCGCATTTTTCATATCGGACGGCTGGACAAAGACTCAAGCGGTCTGATCCTTCTTACAAATGACGGAGATATCGTTAATGAAATCCTTCGTGCAGAAAACAAGCATGAAAAAGAATACATCGTAACCGTGGATAAGCCACTTACCGCTTCCTTCATCAAAGATATGTCATCCGGAGTGGAGATTTTGGATACGAAAACACTTCCTTGTAAAGTTGAGCAGTTGACCAAATACACATTTAACATCACTTTAATGCAAGGACTGAACAGGCAAATCCGCCGTATGTGCTCCGCACTAGGTTATGAAGTCCGTGATTTACATCGAATCCGGATCATGAACATCCATCTGGACGGACTGGCGATCGGACAATGGCGTGACCTGACCGAGGATGAATTGACGGAACTATTTAAGGAATTGGATTATTCCCCTAGGAAAAGATGATAATGAAGATGCCCCCAGAATTCCGGGGGCATCGCTTTTTTAATTTCAGGAGAATTTCCTGCAATCATTTTGCTTTTATTCGTAGTTTTGCAGATTTACTCGTGAATTTCACGCTTTTACTCGTGAGTTTTGCACTTTTACTCGTGAGTTTCACGCTTTTACTTGTGAATTCCGCACTTTTACTCGCGAATTCCGCGGGGAGCTCCATGCATTTTATGATAATGATAGGAATCTAGTTTTTAAAGATTGTTTCTGGATTCTACTCTTTTCCTGTCAATTACATCTATGTGCTTTATTCTTTTCATTTTTCCTCTGCGAACGACCACTACCCTTTTGCTGTAAATTCTTCTAAAGCAAGTATGGCAAATCCCATGATGGGATAAGTGGCCGCCACCAATCACATCAATTTTGAAGGTTTCCATGATTTCATGGATGGTTGCTCCGGCATTTAAGCAGTCTTCCATGTGATGCATTCATCGCATCGGCTGACTATGAGATGACCAATCCGATAATGGTGTACTTACCCGAACTGGCGTTTAAATACTTTACTGGCGAAGAAGTAAGCGATGACCATGATGCCGACACACCAGGCAAGCGCAATCCAGATATCGTTCCCAACAGACCCTTCATACAAAAGGGCTCGAATCGCATTCACGATTGAAGTCACTGGCTGGTTCTCGGCGAACGCACGGACAATTTTAGGCATGGTTTCGGTGGGGACGAAGGCCGAACTGATAAACGGCAGGAAAATCAGCGGGTACGAGTAGGCTGTCGCTCCTTCCAAAGACCCCGCTGTCAATCCAGGAATGACCGCCAGCCATGTCAGCGCCAGCGTAAACAGCACGATTATCCCAGCTACCGCTAGCCAATCCAGGATATCAGCGCTGGAACGGAAGCCCATCAAGAGTGCGACGAGGATAACCACGACGACAGTAAGCAAATTGGATATTAGCGAGGTCAACACGTGAGCCCACAATACCGACGAGCGCTTGATGGGCATGGTAATGAAACGCGCCATCAACCCGCTCTTCACATCCGTAAACAGCCTTACTGAAGTGTAAGCGACGCCGGATGCGATAGCCATCAGCAAGATTCCCGGCAATAAATAATTGACGTAGTTGTCCGAGCCTGCCTCTATGGCCCCGCCAAATACGTAGACAAACAGCAACATCATCATAATTGGCGTGATCGCCACCGTGATAATCGTATCCGGGCTGCGCATGATGTTGCGCATTAAACGCCCTAGTAATACCCCTGTTTTGCTATTCATTTACATCTCCTCCTTTTTGCCGATGATTGCGAGGAAAATTTCCTCCAATGTCGGCTGCTTCTCGATGTACTCTACTTTCGCTGGCGGGAACATCTCCTTGAGTTCGGTAAGGGTACCGGTCGAGATGATTTTTCCGCCATGCAGGATGGCGATACGGTCCGCCAGTTGTTCTGCTTCCTCCAGGTACTGGGTCGTCAGCAGAATTGTCGTGCCGCCGCCAGCTAGCTCCTTGACCGTATCCCAGACTTCAATCCGGGCTTCGGGGTCAAGCCCTGTCGTCGGTTCGTCGAGAAAAATGACTGCTGGCGTCCCGATTAGGCTCATGGCGATGTCAAGCCGGCGCTTCATCCCGCCGGAATATTTATCCGCCCGGCGGTTGGCCGCATCGGTCAGGCTGAATCTCGCAAGCAGATTGTCGGCGACTTGAGCGGGATTGGAAACTCCCCGCAACTTGGCGACCATCAGCAGGTTTTCCCGCCCGGTGAGCATGCCGTCTAAAGCTGCGAACTGTCCTGTCAGGCTGATGCTCTGACGAACATGATCCGGTTCACGCTGAACGTCAAAGCCGCAAATACCTACTTTGCCGCCATCGGACTTTATCAGCGTCGAGAGGATGTTGACCGTCGTCGTCTTGCCCGCTCCATTTGAGCCCAGCAGGGCAAAAATTTCGCCACGCCGCACCTCAAAATCCACCCCCTTTAAAACTTCATTGTCTTTAAAGGATTTTTTTAACCCCTTTACAGTAATCACTGCATGGCTCATACTTTTTTCCTCCTTTTAATAGCGCAGTAATGCCGCTTGTAAGATTCGAATTTATCCTTCCGAGCACCCAGCGGACTAGGTTGCCTATTCTCCTCTATTTAGTCTTACTGATAATCTGTATAACTTACTACTGGGTTAAAAATATAACTGAATAGCGAAGGTGGCATTCCACATTTGTAACCAGCTATTCAGTCGGAATTATTTATTGAATTTATTTTTTCCCAATCGCTTCATGATACTGTCATTCAAATCCTCACGATACTTGGCGAAATAGGTTCTAGCATTTGCCACTAGTTCGTCGGCAAAGGACGCCACATCGTCCCCAGTGATTTCCAGCACTTGCCTGCCTTCCGCAGCACCGGCTTCGAACAACTCGATTAATTCATACTGCATGTGCAGCATATCCATCCCGTTGCCCGCTGAGAAATTCCACATATAGTTTTGAATTTTCTTAAATACAAATTGGTAGTCCTCTGGCAGAGCTTCAACCCGTGCCATCATCATTTTATACTCTTTTTTATCACCAATCATTTTTTTGAATAATTCCATCATGTTATTTATCCTCCTTTTTTATAAACAAGACACTCCAAAAATGCGTACGGAATATCTTATGAAGCTAGATTGACTTTAAGACATTGATTTTTGATGAAACAAAATCCCATTTTTCCCAAAACAATTCAAGTTCCTGGCGTCCAGCCTCATTAAGTGAGTAAAACTTGCGGGGCGGCCCCATATCTGACGGTTTCTTCTCTATGTTCACCAGTTTTTTCTTTTCTAATCGCACGAGGATGGTGTAGACCGTCCCTTCCACGACTTCAGTAAACCCAAGCTCGTTCAGGCGGCGGGTAATCTCGTAGCCATAGGTTTCATGGCGGCTGATGATTTCCAGCACGCAGCCTTCCAGCGAACCCTTCAGCATTTCAGTTAAATTTTCCATGCTCAGCCTCCTCTATTTTGTGACTTATATTACAACGTAGTTCCGAGGGAAATTTTTATACTGAATAGGTTTTGGGAAATCACACTATTTAGTATTACTTATTACAACTAAACTGTAACACCGAGTAGCAGAAGTGTCAACTTTCTTTCTTAAAAATATTTCTGCAACTTCACTACTCGGTGATATTGGTATCTTGTGTTACTTACTACAAGGTATGCTGTAACACGCAGTAGGGTGACTATCAAATTGATTTTTTTTTTAAAACTAGCTCTCTCGATACAGCAGACGTAAATTATGCTGTTTTACTCGTGAATTTCACTTGTAGCTGTGAGTTTCATGCTTTTACTCGTGAATTATGCTGTTTTACTCGTGAGTTTCGCACTTTTACTCGTGAATTATGCTGTTTTACTCGTGAGTTTCGCACTTTTACTCGTGAATTATGCTGTTTTACTCGTGAGTTTCGCACTTTTACTCGTGAATTA
>NZ_JBHZPD010000008.1:0-88871 GCF_042787955.1 Peribacillus sp. YIM B13477 | reverse complement strand
TGCTGTTTTACTGAGTTTCGCACTTTTACTCGTGAATTATGCTGTTTTACTCGTGAATTCCACTTATCCACTTTTGCACGGGTAAGGGCGAAAATAAAAAGCAACCTGCATTAGGCTGCTCTTTTCGGCTCTAAATTATACCCACCATAAATCAGTTGGACTTTCGTTGATGAGTACAGTTTTCAGATTGGTTACGGCCCGTTGGAATCCTTCTTCAACTGACATCAGCGGATCTTCGTGTTCGATGCTGACGACGTAATCGTAACCGTATGTGCGAAGGGCGCTCATGATGTCGGACCACTCTTGCAGGCTGTGGCCGCATCCTACAGAGCGGAAGTTCCAGGCACGGCTCTGGATATTGCCATAAGGCTGCATGTCGGTCAATCCATACATATTGATGTTATCCTGATCCAGGTATGTGTCTTTTGCGTGGAAGTGGTAGATTGCTCCCGCTTTCCCTAGGATTTTGATGGCTCCGACTGGTTCGATGCCCTGCCACCAAAGATGGCTTGGATCAAGGTTGGCGCCTATTGCATCGGATGTAGCTTCCCGCAGTTTTAACAAGGTGTAGGGTGTGTGGACGAGAAAGCCCCCATGCAGTTCAAGGCCGATTTTTATATTGTGTTCATCGGCAATGGCGGCCACTTTCTTCCAATAGGGGATCAATTTTTCTTCCCATTGCCATTTCAGCACATCTGTATACTCATTCGGCCATGGGGCTACGGGCCAGTTTGGATATTTAGCTCCTTCGTGATCACCCGCTGTACCAGAAAAGGTATTGACGACCGGGACGTTCAGTAAGGATGCAAGTTTGATTGTTTTGATCAGTGTTTCATCACTTTCTTTAGCGAAGGTTTCATCAGGAGAGATTGGATTGCCATGGCAGCTGAATGCACTGATCGTTAACCCTCTTGTTTGAACGGCTTCGAGGTATTTTTGGCGCTTTTCTTCACTTTCGAGCAGTTCATCGAGTGGACAATGGATATTCCCTGGATACCCGCCTGTACCGATTTCAACTGTTTTTAATCCGGAATCCGCGACATAATCAAGCATATCCTCGAATGATTTTTGAGCAAATAGCACTGTAAAGACCCCTAATTTCACATGCCCCACCTCACCTTTTCATTAATTTATGCTCATGACCTTCCCACTTGCCGAGCTTTGATAGATGGCTTCGATTATTTTCGAAACTTTCATGGCTTCCGATGGTTTTACCAATGGTTCCGCTAACCCCAGGCAGCTGTTGATAAAGTTCTCTGCCTGTTGCAGGTCTGGTGTATCCTCTCCTGGCATCCATACAGCCTCACTGTTTAAAAGCATGCCGTGCTTAGCCTGATTCAAGACCAGCGGAAATACATCAAGTCCGCCCTGCGTTCCGGATAAACTCAAAACAGTTGCTTCTTCACGGATATTCGCGGCCCAAGATGTTTCGAATAATAGAGATGCTCCGTTGGCAAATTTGATATATGCCGTGGCATGGTCATCCACTTCAAATACCGAGGCATCGAAATTGCCCCATAAATTGACCTGATCGACACCCTTACTGACATAATTATATGTCGAACCTACGATTTCAATCGGTTCTGGGTCATCCATCAGCCATAATGCCAAATCGAGCAAATGGCAGCCGTAATCGATCACGCTTCCCCCGCCTTGCAATTCCTTGCTTGTAAAAACTCCCCAGCCAGGGACTTTGCGCCGCCTGATTGCCTGTACACGCGCTACATACGGTTCACCGATTTCACCGGCCTGAATCATTTTCTTTGCAGCCTGGGCTTCCTTCATGAAGCGGTAATGATAGGCAGTCGATAACACTTTACCGGATATGTTCGCAGCCTCGGTTATCGCTAAACATTCCTCGGTTGTAATGGCCATCGGCTTTTCGCATAACACATGTACACCCGCTTGCAGGGCAGCAATGGAAATCTCAGCGTGAAACTTGTTTGGCGTTGCGATTGTAACAGCATCCACTTCAGCAAACATTTCTTCATAATTCGTGAAAACCTTCTCGATATGAAATTCCCGCGCCACTTCCCGCGCCTTCATTTCATCTATATCCTGAATGGCGTATAAAACCACTTTATCTTGAAATTTTTGAAAAGCTGGGATATGCCTTTTTTGGGCAATTCCGCCAGCACCGATAATACCCATTTTTAATTTGTACATGATGACTTTTAACCCCTTTATAAGCGGATGATTTTTCGGGATGCATTTGATTCCATCGCGCCAAGAATGACTTTTAATGATTTTAACCCTTCAACTCCTGAGACAAGAGGCTCCTCATTGTCCACCACACATTTTACAAAGTGGCTGATCACTTCGGAATCATGCTGTCCTTCTGAGTCATTAGTCTGGATGCTTCCTAATTGGATGGTTTCTGTCTTTCCATTATCATGATGGATGATCAGTGAGTATTTCGGATCGTCTTCAAGGCGCAATACCGCTTTTTCCGCATAAATGACGGTAGAATTGTCTTCTTTTGCATAAGACCAGCTGGCGGTAAGAGTTCCGATGATACCGTTCTCCGTCCGGAGGATACAGGCCGCACTATCATCAACGTCCGTGTTTTTCTTGGCAGTCGTTTCCACAAAGGCTCCCACTTCAACAAATTCTTCTCCAAGGATATACCGTAATAAATCAGCTTTATGAACGCCTAAATCGCCCATTGCACCAATGACCGCCTGATCTTTTTTAAAAAACCAGCTTTCCAGTCCGTCCACGCTCCAGGTTTCCGGCCCGGAATGTCCAAAAGCCGTCCGGAAGCTATAGATCTTCCCTAGCTCCCCGCTCTCAATAAGCTGTTTCGCTTTTTGATGAGAGGGAACAAATCGCTGATTATGGCCAATCATTAGTATTTTGCCGCTTTTCGCTGCTGCTTCATTCATTTTTTCAGCGTCTGCTAAAGAAGTAGCCATTGGTTTCTCACATAGGACATGCTTACCCGCTTCCAAGGCCGCAACCGTGATGCGTGCATGCAGGTAATTCGGTGTACACACACTGATCGCTTCAATCTCCTCATTCTTCAAAAGTTCTATATAATCAGTATATGCTTGCGCTCCATACCTTTGTGCTGCTGCATTCGCCCGGTCCGGCACAATATCACAAACGGCAATGATCTCCGTTTCCTGATGTGATTCATACTCCGGAAAATGCCTGTTTTTTGCGATACTCCCGCATCCAATGACTCCTACCTTCACTATGCCCATTTTGTTCTCTCCTTCACTTCAGCTCTTTGGATGAGATGGATTCCAACGGTTCGGCTTTACCATAGTTCGTTGCGATTCCGAATTCCGGCTTGACCCAATCAACGGCATTTTTAATCACACGTTGAATCTCCGGATTATGGTAGGTAGGATATGTTTCATGTCCTGGACGGAAATAGAAAATCCTCCCTTTACCCCGCTGATACGTGCAACCGCTTCTGAATATCTCCCCGCCTTCAAACCAACTGACGAATATTAATTGATCTGGTGCAGGAATATCAAAATGTTCCCCGTACATCTCTTCCTTTTCAAGCTCGATATATTCTCCGATTCCATCAACGATAGGGTGACTAGGATCGACTACCCAAAGCCGTTCCCTTTCATCCGCCACCCGCCATTTCAAATCACAAGTCGTTCCCATCAATCGTTTGAAGATCTTTGAAAAATGACCAGAATGGAGGACGATGAGACCCATTCCCTCAAGTACTCGCTTGTGAACCCTTGCAATGATTTCATCCTGAACTACATCATGTGCAACATGACCCCACCAAAGCAGTACATCGGTTCGTTCCAGTACTTCCTCGGTTAATCCGTGCTCTTCTTCATCGAGAGTAGCGGTCCTCACTTCGACCTGTTCACTTTGTAAAAAGCCGGCAATTGCACCATGGATGCCATCCGGATATACTTTTGCTACTTCAGGCTTTGTTTTCTCGTGGCGAAACTCATTCCATACAAGGACTCTCATGAACAACCTCCTCCATTCAAGAATTTCACGGCAACTTGTTTTGATGTTTAACTATTACCTCTTTATTCAAAACGCAAACGTTTGCGTTAGGGATGATCAAAATATAAGAACATACTTATCGACCTTAGAAAGTATGAATTTTCAAAAATAATAGTGATAATCTATATTGTAAATTTATGTTAGCAAAAATCAAGCTTTAATTGGTAAAACATTTCTACAATTTTCATTTAATTTCCTTTTCAGCAACAAAATGCGACTCCCGCTTTATGATTTTGGTAGGAATGCTGATGCTCTTTTCCATCATTTCCGGATTCGCAATAAGATCGAAAACGCATTTTGCGGCTTCATACCCTAACTGATACGTATGGATATCAACCGTTGTCAGCGGGGTACTTAAAAATTCTATGAATTCTGAGTGGTTAAAACAGACGACGCTTATTTGCTGCGGCACTTTCAAGTTCTTTTCGGCTAACACTCCAAGTAAGAGCACACCCAATAAAAGATCCATAACCAAAAAAGCGGTTGGTGCCTCCTTCAATTCCAGCAATTCGTCAATCGCCTTTATTCCATCCGTTCGATTTAAAGGAATCAATTTGATATATTCCTGTCGCACATCCACCTCGGCCTGTTCCATCGCTTGTTGAAAGCCTGTCAAGCGGTCCTGGATCACTTCAAACTCGGGGCTGCCTCCTAAAAAGGCGATTCGCTCATGTCCAAGATTGATTACAAACTCCGATACTTCCCTGGCCGCTTGAACATTATCGTTATCAATGAATGTGATACCGCTCATGTTCGTACTTGGCTTCCCGATCAAAACGAACGGGAAGCCCTGCTTCAATAAATACGGCACCACTTTATCGTCCTTTTTAGAGTACAAAACAATCATGCCATCCACTCTTCTGCCCTGGACCATTTTCACGACATCCTCAAAGATGGCATCCTCCGTCTCGCCGGTAGTCAGAGAAAGACTGTACCCTTCTTTATTACAGAAATCTCCGATGCCCCGGATCACTTCGGGAAAAAAGGGATTATAAAGTGATTCCCTTGCCGAACTTTTCATGACGATCCCAATGGCCTTAGTTGACTTCGTGACTAAGTTCCGGGCATTTTCATTCATATGATAGCCCATTTCCTTTAATACCTTGCGTACCTTGCGCTTGGTCTTTTCACTGATTGTCGGGCTGTTATGGATTACACGCGATACCGTTGATGGAGCGACATTTGCTTTTTTGGCAACGTCTTTTATAGTAACAGACAAATTCATCAACACTCCTCGTTCACCGCACATGGTTTAATATTCCCTATATTTAAATAGTTATTTAACGGCTCCATCTGCAATTCCTTTAATAATTTGCCTCTGAGCAAAAAAGTACGCAATGATGACTGGAATGATGGATAAAGTAAGTCCAGCCAAGGCGAGATGCCATTGCTTCGTATATTGTCCGAAGAAGAAGAATAATTTAAGTGGAATGGTCTCCGATCCCGCGCCGCCAATAACAAGGGATGGCAGCAAATAGTCGTTCCATATCCAAATGACATTCAAGATCCCAACAGTAATGGACATCGGCTTTAATAATGGAAATATGATATACCAAAATACTTGAAATCGGTTTGCACCATCAATCTTTGCTGCCTCATCTAGTGAGAGGGGAATCCCTTTTAAGGTACCATGATATAGGAATATGGATAGACTGCAGCCAAAACCTAAATACATGAAAATCAGTCCAGCCTTGTTCAGCATCCCAAGCTGTCCGAATTGGGCAACGAGCGGTATCATCACAGACTGAAACGGGATCAGCATGGCTGCTACGAACACAAAGAAAAGCAGGGAACTTATTTTACTTTTATTTCGGGAAAGAGCGTATGCTGCCATCGCAGAAAAAATGATGATGATGACTACACTGACGCCCGATATCAATAAAGAATTGAATAAAGTCCGGAGGAAATCCAATTGCTCGAAAGCTTGAGTGAAGTTTTCCAATGTCCAGGTTTCAGGCAGTCCCAATGTATCGGCAAATATATCCCGTTTCATTTTAAAAGCATTAACAAGCATTAAATAAAACGGAGTGAGCCATAATATGGCCAAAATGAATCCGATGAATCCAATCAGCCACAATTTCCATTTTCCCTTCATTACAGCTCAACCTCCCGTTTTTTATTGAAATAGACTTGTGTCAGCGAAACGACCGCCACGATTACGAAAAAGATAACGGCTTTTGCCTGTGCATATGCCATATCGTTTTCGGTGAAGGCGGATTTTACAATGTTCATCGCAACCATTTCAGTTGAATTATAGGGAGCTCCATTCGTCAAGGAAAGGTTTTGATCGTAGATCTTGAACGAGTGGGAAAGCGTCAAAAACAAACTGACGGTAAAAGCAGGTGCCACTAGCGGAAAAATTATATGGCGAAAGCGCTGGAAACTGTTAGCTCCGTCAATTTTTGCCGCTTCGATCAAGTCTTCAGGAACTGCCTGCAGATAGGCGATATAAATGATCATGATATATCCGGCCATTTGCCAGGACGTTAAAATGATCAATCCCCAAAAACCTGTATCAGTCGTCGATAACCAACCATTAAATGCTTCGATCCCCGTCAAGTCACCAATCGCACCGAAGACCTTAATAAAAATGAACTGCCAAATAAAGCCGAGTATCAAGCCGCCAATTAAATTGGGCATAAAGAAAACTGTCCGCAATATGTTGCTTGATTTAATTTTCGAAGTCACGATGAGAGCCAAACTTAATCCGATGATATTAATTACCACAATTGCCGCTACGGAAAATTTAATCGTGAACCAAAATGTATCAAGGAACCCTTTATCCGTAAACAAGTCTATATAATTCTTAAAACCGATGAAATCCGGTGTCCCTAAACCGTTCCAATTCGTAAAGGAATAATAAAATCCGTAGATGAGTGGCACGATCACAACCAAAATGAGTGCAGCAAGAACAGGTGTCAAAAACAGCCAATATGCGGCATCCCGATTTCTCAACGAAACCGACCTCCTTGAAATGATTTAATAGTTAATGGGTTAGATCATGACTGGGTTATTTGATGAATCCCTTAGCGGCTTTTCTATAATAAGGAACAACCAATCGACACGTTTTTCTTGCCGATTGGTCACTTGCATTCCCCAACACTTATTTGCTATGAATCTTCTCCCAATTTTCAATGTTCTGTTGGACAAGTTCCTCCCAAGTCAATTTACCAGTTACGTATTTTTGGACACTTGCACCAAGATCATCATTCCAACCGACCGGATATCCATTAAACACCCATCCAATCGTATTTCCTTCTTGAGAGTATTTATAAATTTCTTTTGAAATTGGATCGGCAATTTTTTCTACATCATATCCTTCATAAGCAGGAATGAATTTAAAATCTTCCAAAACGGCTTTTTTCCCTGCTTCGGATGTATACATCCAGTCCAGGAACTTCTTCGCTGCTTCCTGTACCTTTTCATCCGATTTCTTGTTCACTGCCCAATAGTTCGGTACACCGACCGGCATGCCTGCATTGTCTCCATTTGGAATCGGGATGATGCCAATTCCCTTTTCAGCTAACTCAGGATCCATATCATAGACTGTGTTATACACCCAGTTACCTTGCTGAATGATCGCAACCTTTTCAAGCGAGAACAGCTCCTCCACTTGTTGGGAGTAATCAAGACTTGCTGTCGGCTGGACGGAATACTCATTTTGGATATCGACCAATTGTTTAAACTTGTCACCATCCGTGAATTTAACCGTTGGTGCCTTACTTGCTTCTAACACATTCCCATCAAACTCCGGTGATAAGAATACATTGGATAAATGGTTTCCTGTCACCCACTTCTCTTTGACCGGATAAGCGAAAACTGCATCGATTTTCAATTTGTCTTTTTGTGAATCGATTTTCTTAACTGCCGCCTCTAAGGCTTCATAACTTGTAATTTCATCAGGATTGATTCCGGCTTCTTTAAATATCCGTTTGTTATAAATCAAGCCGTATCCTTCCTGGTTAAATGGAAGTCCAAGGACTTGCCCGTCCTCTTCCACGCCATCCAAAGTACCGTCAAGTGCTGCAGCAGCAGCCTTCGTGTCCTTTAAATCTGTTAATCTATCTTTATATTGTGCGACATCTACCGGCCCGCCAATGTTAAACACCGCTGGCTCCTCACCTGAAGCGAACTTTGCCGTAATGGCTGATTTATAATCATTTCCGCCGCCGACTGTCGATACCTTGATCTTCACATTTGGATTTTCTTTTTCATATTGTTTTG
The DNA here is from genome assembly GCF_042787955.1 of Peribacillus sp. YIM B13477. NCBI lineage: Bacteria > Bacillati > Bacillota > Bacilli > Caryophanales > Bacillaceae > Peribacillus > Peribacillus sp. YIM B13477. The sequence goes on along the minus strand of NZ_JBHZPD010000008.1, from coordinate 80,660 downwards.
CCAATGTCTCGAATTGCGACTTGAATTCTACCTTGAATTGAAATATATCCAGCGTCACGACATCCTTTGAGTCGCTGTTTCCGCCAGTTGAAGAAGAGCATCCAGCCAAAATCACACTAAAAATCAATAAAACAGTAAGAATTCCCCCGTACCATTTTTTACGCTTCATGCCTACCCACTCTCCCTTTTTCTCATAATATTCATGCAATTTTAAGAAAACGTTTGCATAAAATTAGTAAAATAAAAGCCATTCATTCTATAAAATTCATAGTCTATCGTACTTCTTTTACATCACCTCCTCACAAAAACATTGCAAACGTTTACATTTATGCGCTTTATATTACCACCAAATTCCATACTTTACAATAAAATTGTAGTATATTGTAAAAAAAGGATGTTAAGAACTCTCTTAAACTAATTATATGATTCAGAAACCTTTGATTATTCCTTTATCCGATTATTTATTGTACGGGCATTTTCATTCCCGGCATTATACGAAAAAAGGGAAACCCGTCGGTCCCCTTCTTTTCACTTCAATATCATCTTCACATTGGAAGGACCGTATTCATCCTTCAATTCATAATATTTATCGCTTGCTTGTCCAAATTCCTTAAACACACCGCTAATGATCAATTCATTCGTTTCCTTATCAACGACACTGTACTTGATATTGCTTTTCCCAAACTTTCTGTCATCCACTTTTAAAAGGATCATCTTGGACACCTCCACATTTAATGGCTGCACTCCTCAGGGTGTGTGGTTTCTTACTTACATAATATAACAAATTATTCAGAATTTATAGATTTTTCGCCATGCAAAATAAAAAAGCCTAATTAGGCTTTTTCATTTCGCTTATACATTATTACCATCAGGACTTCGAGATATCCAGGAAACCTTCACCGAATACGTCCCGAACATCATGTATGGCTATAAAAGCATTGCTATCCGTTGACTGCACTATTCTCTTTAACTTCAGTACCTCTTGCTTACTTATAACGATATATAAAATATCCTTGGATTCTTTTGTATAGTATCCATGACCACTAAAAACAGTGACCCCCCGGTCCATCAATTCGGTTACTTGTTTTGCAATCTGGTCCGCTTCTTTTGAAATGATGGTGATCGCTTTTTTCGGATTCAATCCCTCAATGATGAATTCCATCGTTTTTGTTCCAATATAAAGCATTAGTATAGTGAGCATCAGACCTTCTGCGCCAATGATGAAATAAGATGAGAACGCAACGATTAAATCGAAAAACAGAAGTCCGTAGCTTAAGCTCCATCCCAAATACTTATTCGTAATTCGGGCAAGGATCGTCGTACCGGCAGTAGTGCCTCCAACACGAATGATCATGCCAATTCCTGCACCGGCAAAAACCCCGCCAAATATCGCATTGATGACCAATTCATCTGAAGATATCGTCCAGCTTTCGGTTAAATGGAGGAAAAGTGAATTAAAGGCAACGGCTACGATTGTATATACCGTTGTCATTTTCGACAAAAATTTATAACCGACAATGAGCAGGACAGCGTTAATGATCAAACTTAACAGTCCTGGAGACCATTCAAAAAGATAAAACAGAATGATGGTTATCCCTGTGACTCCTCCCTCACCAAGCTCATTGGGAATGACGAAAAGATTTATTGCCAAAGCGAAAATAAAAGCTCCTATTAATATAAAGAAAACATCCAAAGAAATCTTTTTCATATTTATACCCTTCCTTTATGTAATGGTTAATGTGAATTCTGTTAAATTTCACTGCTCTATAGTAACATGGAATCCCATTTAATCCTTCAAAGATTTGAAGGTTTAACAAAAAGACTACCTTGGAAGTTAGATTATCTTCAATGAATGAGCTTAATACATATTTTTATACATTAACTTAACAAAACCACCGCTGCCCGATTCTCCTTAAACTGATTTTTCTGGTTAGATTCATGTTCCTGGCTGGTATCTAAATAATCCACCAGCCTTTTCCGACCCTTGAATTCTCCCAAATTAATGGAGCATTACTTTATTCTCATGCTCGTTTTCAAAGCTTGACAGTTTCATTGAGTCATGATTAGAATAATTTATATGTTAACCTACAGTTAATTTTAGTTGACATATAAAAAAGGAGAATGGCCATGCACAGTGAAAAACGTTTACCATGTTGGGAAGAAAAAATAAAAAAAGAACTGGCTCATTTAGAAGAGATTTCGCAAAAGCGTGAACTCGTATCAACCGAATGTGCCGAGCAGCCTTGGCTTACGATCAACGGGTGCAGGATGCTTAATCTAGCTTCTAATAACTATTTAGGATATGCAGGAGATGAGCGGCTGAAAAAGGCTATGGTTGATGCCGTACATACATATGGTGCAGGAGCAACGGCTTCACGTTTAATTGTTGGCAATCATCCTCTTTATGAGCAGGCGGAACAAGCTCTTGTCAATTGGAAGAAGGCTGAAGCAGGACTCATCATCAACAGTGGTTATAACGCGAACCTTGGAATAATCTCCACCCTGCTGTCCCGTAACGATATTATTTATAGCGATAAATTGAATCATGCAAGCATTGTCGATGGAGCTCTTTTAAGCAGAGCAAAGCATGTACGCTATCGTCATAATGATTTAGATCATTTAGAAGCATTTTTGAAAAAATCACCGATTGAAGCACGTAAATTAATCGTGACGGATACGGTCTTCAGCATGGATGGTGACTTCGCTTATCTAGAAGACCTAGTTCGGTTAAAGGAACGTTATAACGCAATGTTAATGACAGATGAAGCACATGGAAGCGGCATTTACGGTAAAAACGGTGAAGGCTATGCCGGTCATCTCCATCTTCAAAATAAAATAGATATCCAAATGGGAACATTCAGTAAAGCGCTTGGTTCATTCGGGGCCTATGTTGTCGGGAAAGAATGGCTCATCGACTATTTAAAAAATCGCATGCGCGGATTCATCTATTCAACTGCACTTCCCCCTGCCATACTCGGTGCTATAAAAACAGCGATTGAACTTGTACAGCAAGAACCAGAACGCCGCTCACTGCTCCAAACACATTCAGAATACTTTAGAGAAGAACTCACAAATTACGGGTTTAACATTTGCGGAAGCCGATCACAAATTGTTCCTATCGTCATCGGGGAAAACGAAAAAGCGATGGAATTTGCTGCACGTTTGCAAAAAGAAGGAATTGCTGCTATTGCTGTCAGGCCGCCGACCGTTCCTGAAAATGAAGCGAGAATCCGGTTTACCGTAACAGCTCTCCACGATAAAAAAGATCTTGATTGGGCAGTTCAAAAAGTTTCGATCATTGGAAAAGAAATGGGTGTTGTTGAATGAAGCAGCCGAATTTAGTCGTGCTTCCTGGCTGGGGAATGGAAAAAGAGGCGTTTCAACCGTTAATCAAACCGCTGTCAGAACTATTTCACCTTTCATTTATAGATTGGAGAGATATGAAGGCACTAAATGACTTTGAAGAACGGGTCATAAACACAATCGCTTCCATCGATGGTCCTGTTTATTTATTGGGCTGGTCATTAGGATCACTAGTATCACTTGAACTTTCAAGTTCTTTTCGAGAAAGAATAAAAGGTTTTATCCTTTTTGGCGCAACAAGTCGGTTCACTACAGGAGAAAATTATTCATTTGGCTGGGATCCGCGAATGGTCGAGCGCATGAAGAAAAAACTGACGCGCAATAAAGAGAAGACTTTGACTTCCTTCTATGAAGCGATGTTTTCCGATGCTGAAAAAGAAGCAGGTTTTTATCATCAATTCACCAAGACCAGTCAAAGCGAGTTTCATGGAGATGATGTGTTTTCGCTTCTGATTGGATTGGATTATTTACTTCAGAAAGATGCTCGAGCAAGACTCGACCGGATTGAAGTCCCCTTTTTAATGCTTCATGGGAGGGAAGACAAAATTTGTCCACTTGAAGCCTCATCTTTCATTAAAGAAAAGTTGGGCGGGAAAGCCGAGGTTCGTATTATCGAAGGTGCTGGTCATATTCCATTTTTCACAAAACCAAAGGAATGTATGGAGCATATAAAAACATTTATTCAAAAGGAGTACGTCCATGATAGATAAACGATTGTTAAGCAAGCGATTCAGTGAACACGCGCAAACATATGATGCGTATGCAAATGTTCAAAAAAACATGGCAAAGCAATTAGTGGATTTGCTTCCTCAAAAAAACACCAATCATAAAATCAATATTCTTGAAATCGGCTGCGGCACCGGTTACTTAACCAGGTTACTCGTCAAAACATTCCCTAATGCCGCCATTACGGCTGTTGATTTGGCACCCGGTATGGTTGAAGTGGCAAAAGGATTGACAAAGGAAGACCGTGTTACATTTTTATGTACGGACATCGAAGAAATGGCACTAAATGAAAATTACGACTTGATTATTTCCAATGCAACGTTTCAATGGCTGAATGATCTTCCTGCAACCCTTGAAAAACTTTTTACACGATTAACGGCGGAAGGAAGCCTGATATTTTCAACGTTCGGAATAGATACCTTTCAAGAGCTTCATAGATCATATGAACAAGCGAAAGAAAAGCTTCAACTTTCCATGGATAGTTCACCAGGCCAAACGTTTTACACTCTGGAAGAATTATCCCAAGTTTGCGAAGCAGCAATCCCCTATTCAGCAGCAGCTCCAATCGAGATTACAAAAATAGAACAGCTTAAACTGGAGTACTTTCAGACAGTACGTGAATTTTTCACTTCAATCAAAAAGATTGGCGCTGCTAACAGCAACAAAGAAAACTACTGCCAGCGCCCTTCCTTTTTTCGAGAGTTAATCAACATATACGACACAGAATACCGAAATGATTCAGGTGTGAAAGCAACCTATCACTGTTTGTTCTTTAAAATAAAAAAACATGATTAATCCGAGAATAACCATCTGGGATACAATCGCAAATCGTTTATATAAAGTAACGACTAGTATCCCATCCGCTTACTGTCGGTTATCCATCCCCTTCAAGCAATTCAGGCCGCCGCAACTCCTAATTCCTTTGGAGAGGCGGCGGCCTTTTTACGTATAAATTCATCCAAATACCTTGCCATCCGTAATATTGACCACTCGATCACATAAATCCAACATTCTTTCATCATGCGTTACCATGATGGCCGCTTTATTTCTTGATTTCACCTCATGTGCAAGCATTTCAACAACATCCCTGCCTCTTTTGGAATCAAGACTTGCGGTCGGTTCATCCGCTAAAATGATTTCTGGATCATTCATCAGCGAACGGGCGATTGCTACACGCTGCCGTTCACCGCCCGACAGTGCTTCGGGCAGGTGATCTGTCCGATGTCCAAGTCCAAGGTGGCTAAGCAATTCGTCCGCTTTTTTCACAGTTGCTTTATCTCGCTTGCCCATCAATTCGGAAAGCAGCAGGAGCTGATCTCGTACGGAGAGATATGGCACAAGATTCGACGATTGGAATACAAACCCGATCTTTTCAAGGCGCACCCGAGTCAATTCTTTTGGGGATAGTGTTGTAATATCCTCACCATTCAGCAGTAAGCGGCCTTTGCTCGGGGATAGTAAAGCACCTGCTATCGAAAGAAAAGTACTTTTTCCTGAACCTGAAGGACCGACGATGGCGACGAATTCCCCCGCTCTCACATTCAGGGAAATATCATCAAGGGCTTTCACCTTATTATCGCCTTCCCCATAAACCTTACTGACGTTTTCAAATAATAGTTTATCCCCCATCATGATACCCTCCCTATTGCTTCGATCGCATCTATCTTCGCTACTCGGTATAGTGATAGCAGCGAACCCAATACGGATACAGCCAAAAGTAATACGGAATATTTAATGACCAAATCGGCACTCAATTCAAATGGCATTCCTTCTGGCATGATTAAAGTGACGCCGAATGTCAGGGCAACACTGATGGCTATGCATGTCACGGCAAGCAGCATTACTTGACCAACGATGCTTTTTGCCAGGTAGCCCGTATTGGCCCCCAGTGCTTTAAGGACTCCAAATTGATTCGTCTTCTGCAAAGTAATCACATAAAAGAATACGGCCAAAACGAAAGCTGCAATGACAAACAAAAAGGCAATCATCATCGTCAATGTCCCCTGTTCCTCCTTGAACCCTGGTATACTCTGAAGTGATTCTTCTTTAGAAATGAGCGTTACACCTTCAGGCAATGATTCACGTACATTCTCTTCTGACTTCGAATCCATTTGCACGGCTATTGCGCTGATTGAGTCTTTACCTTGATTTTTCAATCCAGGATTAATCTCCTGCCACCCCTTAACATTCATGTAAACTGCCGGTGTATGGCTGTAAGACTGCTTTTCAGTAAAACCAACAATGGTGAAAACCTTACCTGATAGGTCATCTTTAAGTGAATCACCCAATTTATAACCGACTTCTTTTAAAGAACGATCTGCAACGACTTCACCTTGTTTCTTATTGTCATAGCTCGTTCCTTCTATGACCTTCGGTGCTAAAATCCCACTGGCATTAGTCGCAAAAATCGTGACATCCGTTTTCTCCGAAGAGCCGATTTTATTCAATGTGATCATCATTTGCCCAAGTCCTTCGGCTGCTTTAACATCCGATATAGCCCGGATTTCATCCAGCTTTTCCATCGATATGATCGATCGATTCAATTTATTTTTAGAGTCATGCTCCATGACGAAATAGTCAGCCTTCATGTTTTGTATGGATGAAGCATTATCTGATGAAAGTCCATTAGCTAATCCTGAAATGATAAAGACAAGCAAAGCGACCAATATCATGATCAGTCCAATCAGCAGATAACGTAACTTTGAATGCTTTAGTTCACGTATTGCCAAAAACATCATTTCATCTCCCTTTTCTTTTGTTTACCAATCAAGTCCTGCTTCAATCGGTATGACTCGATTGTAAACACTCAATATGAATGGAAGATGAACAACTGATTACATAAAGGGCAGCCGTATATAAAAAGTGGTCCCTTTACCAAGTTCACTTTGGACTTCAATCGTTCCTCCATGAAGATCAACCGTCTTTTTCGTGATCGAAAGTCCTAATCCGCTGCCTGTTTCACTCCTGTTCCTCACTTTGTCGACTTTATAAAAGCGATCAAGGATAAAAGGGAGGTCTTCTTCTGGAATACCGATGCCCGTATCCGCGATCATCACTTCAACAGTACTGCCTATACTTTTAATCCGAATATGGATCGAACTGCCGCTTTCCGAGTATTTAATGCTATTGGTTATCAAATTCGTCCAAACTTGATTTAAAAGTTTCTCATCTGCAGAAATGACGATTGACGGCAAATCCATTTCGATCACCATATCTTTTTCCCGCCAATTCCATTCCAGCATGAACAACACCTGCCGGATTTGCTGCGCTAAATCAAACTTTGACCGCTGCAGTGGATCTTCTACCTTATCCAACGAAGCAAGCATGAGCAGCTGTTTGCTTAACGACGACATGCGCCTGCTTTCTTTTTCAATGATGGACAAGTACTGATTTCTTTGTTCTTTTGTTAATTCCTCCGATTGGAGGGTTTGGGAAAAACCTTGGATGGATGCAAGTGGAGATTGAATTTCATGAGATACATTCGATACGAACTCCTGCCTCATATCATCCAACCGCTGTATGCTTTGAGTCATTTTCGAGAAATGCTGGGCCAAATCCCCTATTTCATCGCTTCGGGTGACATTCAATTCACTACTATAATCCCCATCGGCGATTCTTTTTGCAGCTTCCGTTAATTTCGTAATTGGCTTAACGATGAAGCGTGTATTAATGATCACAAATAAAAAACTAAGAAGTAGCGTCAGTACGAGCAAAACTGCAAGGAAAAAGCGAAATTCGCCAAACTGCAGCTCTATATTGGGCCTTACAAACAATGCATGCTTTTCGCCATTCACGTTAATCGGGACCCCAATGCTATTAATTAATACATCTTCAAAAAAACCGGTAATAAACAACCCATTATTATAATTGGCGATCCCTTGATAGGTATTTCCATTCAAAACTTCGGAAATCGTGTCGCGGTCCAAACTCGTATCCCGAAACGGCTCACCATATAAAGTTCCTTCACCCTGTTCATTAAATAGATACATTTGATAGTGCAAACCTGCAATATGATTTAAATACGCATCAATATCCTGATCAGGATTCTCCTCATATAAGGAGACGATCTCATTTGCGACTTTGCTTATCTTCTCACCATTGTTGGGTTTTTGAACCTGATGATAATAAACATTGGAAATTAAAAAAGCGATGACACTGGCAAGCACCATGATCAAAATGGTTTGAATAACTATCCTGAAATAAAGTGTTTTCACTTCTTGTTGACCTCCAGTTTATAACCTAAGCCACGGACAGTCGTTATGACAAAGTCATCGGTCCGGCCGGCAAAACGTTCCCTCAACCGTTTAATATGGACATCGACCGTTCGATCATCCCCTGCAAAATCGGCACCCCAAACCAGTTCAATAAGCTGCTCACGCGTAAAGACCTGATCAGGAAAACTCCCCAGCTGGGCCAGCAGCTCAAATTCCTTAAGCGGCAGGAGCAGCGTATTCCCCTTTATTCGCACTTCGTAACTTTTACGGTCAATCACCGTTTGATTCAATGAGATGGATTCAGAATTCACCATACGGTATCTTCGCAATAGCGCTTTTATTCGAAATAGAAGCTCCCTTGGCTCAAATGGCTTCACGAGGTAATCATCCGTACCCGCAAAGTACCCCTTTTCCTTATCGATAAGTTGATCTTTAGCTGTCAATAAAATGACGGGCAGATCATATTGATCCCGGATTTCCTTACAAAGATCCAGTCCGTTTTTATACGGCATCATTATATCGACAACAGCCAGATGGATCCGTTCCTTCTCCAGTAACAAGGAAGCTTCATTACCGTCCTTCGCTTCCGATACCATGTACCCTTCCTTTTCCAAGTGAAATTTAAGCAACTCCCGAATATGCCGATCATCATCCGCAATTAATATATGTATCAAAGAAACCACATCTCCACTTCTTTTATAGCCCTGGCTAAACATACAATAGCAATAATTAAACCTGTAAAACAACAAATACTAATTCAATTTCCGGTTCCTTATAAACTAGTTTGCCACTAATTTCGATTCATATTGAAATGCTTTATAAAGTGTCATTACTTAATAAGTGTTTTCCCATTCTCAAATAAATGAACTTACTGCCTTTGTTGGGAGTATTTTTTTGAACTACCTGCTATACTACTACTAGATAAAAGTAAGACATTAAACATATGGATGATTCGTTAATAGTAATTGAATTTCATTTTAAGGATGAGAGAATATAATGTCACCAAAAATAAAATCGTCAAGAAAAATAGCTAGATATTCACTAATTATCATGGGGGCGGGTTATATTGCAACCACTCCATTTCAAGGTTCATTGCCTTTAGATTTATTAAATGGAGGGTTTGAAGCTGGTTTAGTCGGCGGATTGGCAGACTGGTTTGCAGTCACTGCATTATTCCGCCATCCGCTTGGATTACCAATCCCCCATACAGCGCTTTTGCCCAACAATCGTAAAAGAATGACAAATGCACTTGTATCGATGTTAAAAAACGACTGGCTTTCTAAGGAAAGCATTCAGGACAAAGTAAAGCATATTCCATTTACTGAAAAATTGATCCCTATTTTAGGAAAAGAGATTGAAAGTGATACTTTTAGAAAAGTCCTGATTAAACTGATCAAGCAAATGATTGGTTATATAGATATAGAAAAGATTACACCTTTCGTTGCAAAAAAAATTAAAGCATCACTTTCTAGCATAGACATGAGCAAGATTCTACATTTAGTAAGTTCAGAGTTACTTAACGAAGAATTTGATAAGAAGGCTTTGGATCATGTTTTGAAAAAAGCGGAAGATTGGTTAGGAAAAAAAGAAACCAGTCACCGACTTGGCACTGTTTCCATGGATGTACTCAGCAAGATTGAACTGGAAGGTATGCTTCAGTTCGCCGTTAAATCCATTCAAAGTCTACTTAACGAAGAGAAACTTGGGAATATCATCCAAAACCTGCTATTAAGTGTCGTAAATAATTTACAAAACGAGAAAGAACCAAATAGAGAGGCTTTAATCTTATATATCAGGAAAGAGATACAAGGCATTAACCATAACCGGGAACTGTTAGAAGGAGTTGAAAAATGGAAAAAACAACTTCTGACAAAATGGGAGCCCGAAGCGACAATAGAGGGAAGCCTAAAACAAATTCAACAAGAAGCATTGGATTTCGTCGAAGATGAACATTTCATGGATACTTACCTGACTCCAATGATTCATCATATACTGGACAATATTAAGGAAAATAGCACCCGCATCGATCAATGGATACAGAAACAAATTACTGTTCTCATTGAAAAAAATCATACGCAAATCGGCAATCTTGTACAAGAAAATTTAGATAAGCTAGACAATGAAACGCTGATTGATATGATGGAAAATGGTGTAGGAAAAGATTTACAATGGATTCGTGTGAACGGAGCGGTCTGCGGTTTTATCATAGGGCTTATCCTAACAGGTGTACAGGCTCTGCTTAGGCTATTATAATCCAGCCACCTTCGGGCGATTTGGTAACGGCAGGATACTGTTGTTACCAAATCAACTGGGACTGATTCGTTTTTCTGAAAATGAAGAGATAAACAAAAAGCCAGCCAAGGTTTTCATGAAACACCTCGGCTAGCTTTTCCTTTTTATCAATAGACTTAGATTACAGGTACACATATAAATCAAAGCTCCACTTAAAGCAGGGCTTCAATTAACTAAGGGTTGGATTGCTGATCACTAAGCCAGCCATCAATATGATCCAAATTAAAAATCAGCAAATTATCGATGGGTCTGAGGTGGGGTATCTTTTTATTCAATATTAGATCATTGATTTCCTCTTCCGTAATTGGATAATTTACCGACTCAAAGTAAATCATCAAACTTTTTATACCATAGGCTTTCCTCATTTAATCACCTCCCACCAAATTCTCCTTATTCAATATAAAGAAAACTTAGTGCTAGATATTAAATGGAAGACCGCTTAATACTATATACCCACTTTTTGAAGAAATAATCGCTTTTACTTTATGTAGGCGCTTTAAATCAGGAAATTAATCTAATATATAGGGTTTCCTCTCCTCGATTATTTTCACTTCATCCCATTCCACAGATTTGGAGTACATAAATTTATCTGTTCGTTCAAACCCCATCTTTTTAGCAAGTTCAGTGTTTGTTGTATCCAACAATACTTTTCCAGTTCTTCTTTCTTCAGATGCTGTAAAGAACTCTCCCTTATATATTGCCTTCGAATTTATCTTAAATAAATTTTCTACCTCTTCTACAGAAACATTTTTTATATAGATATTTTCATCTAAATGTTTGAAACCTTGAGATAGATCAGCATGCTTATTACTTATTAACCTTATAGACTTATCTTCCAGTAGACTAAAACTATACTCGCTACCATTATGTATTGCATACTTTCCTTTTCTTATCATAGGTTCCTCCAGATAAGTATTTATCATCAAAATTAAATTGCATTCATATACTATTCAACTTTATTATATAGTCTCTAACTTCTCCCCTAGGTATAACCTTCCTGCTTTCAGGTAAATCTTCAAATATTAATAGTGGTTTTTTCACCTCAATAATCGATTCTATGTCGTTAAGAGGCACGTCCTTTTTAAAAACAAATTGCTCTTGCTTTTCGAATTCATAGCAGTCTACATCATTACTATCCATACTAAATAACGAAATCTCATTTTCATCCAAGATATGCCTGCCTAATGAATATGGCTCAAACTCTTTACCTTTGTAAGCTACCAAAAACTTTAGTTCATAAACTAAATCAACTTCTTCTTTAGTCACATCCTTGATAAATAGATTTGTCTTATTCCCTGTTTGATCAAAAACTTCACGAAATCCTTGTTCAGGTTCATGGGTTCTTAGTCTTAACCTGTCGTTACGGATATTTAAGAGGTAATCCTTATGATTATATATGGCATATTTCACCTTTAGCTTCACCTCGTCTAACTTGATCTTATTTAATATTTTATAATGTCACTTGTATTGAAGAATGAATATTAATTCAGAAGTTCCAAAATTGTTTTATAAAAATATTCACATGCATCATCTTCTGTATCAAATTTCTTTAAATTTGATTTCAACCCACGTTCACTATAATAGACTTCCAAAATATTATCTCTTTTATTTAAGTAAAGTACCTCATTATGTAGTCCACCATTAAGGCTATATAGATTTTTGGAACATTATCTTTAATTAATAATTTCTCCAATTCCAACTTTTTCAAATTAATTCCCTTCCCGTCTAATTATGTACATTTTCTTTTATATACTTAACCTCAAGAAATATATAATCCGAGTTATCTTCTTACACGATTCAGATATACACCTTTTTCTTTTTATCTTTTAAAATATAGTATGCTGATTCCTGCATCACATGACCTTGGATCATACCATTGCGTAATCTTACCCCATTCAAAAACATTTTCAGACAATATACCATCTGGATACCCAATTTTCTCTGTAAGCCATGCACCATGCTGAGATAGTTTTTCTTCATAGTCCCATTGGTTAATGGATGGATCATTTACTTTCAAATAAACTCCCGATATTAAATTATTTTCAAATGATAATCGGACATTAAAATATTTGCTACCTAATTTAGGTGCCTTTAAAAACCTTAAAGATTCATTATGACTATCAAGGGTTATAGATTTAAACATACTTGAAGATTCTTTTGTTTTTATATCATCCAATTTACAGTTAGGAAAAATAAAAACACCTTCTATTTCCAACTCTCCCTTTTTCAGATTACTCATCCCTTAATCCCCTTCTGTATCCTTTAAAAAAATTCAAAATTTTTTGATCTGTAATCTTTTTCTTAAGTTAATTTAAATCTTTCATTTTGATAACACTTGTATCCTGTATCTCTTCGTAAGTCTTACTAATTGTAACGATTTATTTTTAATCAAACGAAAACAGTTTTCGCTCTTCTATTATTTCAACTTCATCTAAATTTACATTTTTAGAATAAAGATATTTATCTGTACGTTTAAAGCCATATCTTTCAGCTAGTTTTAAATGAGGAGTTGATAGAAGAATTTTTCCATTCTCGCCATTAGAAGCTCCAAACAACTCTCCTTTATATTTTGCAAAAGAATGAATTAAAAATAGCTTTTCTACTTCATTTAAGGAAATAACTTTTGTATAAATATTATCTTTATAATGGGTAAATCCATAATTCATGTCTTCCTTGTTATTGCTTATTAGTTCTATAAATCCTTTGCTTTTAGATTCTATGAATCTATACTCTTTCCCATTATAGATCGTATACTCACCTTTTCTTATCATTTTCCCACTCCATTATTTAATTTTCCATCACCAATAATAAACTGCTTCGCTTCCCGTTTAACATAGCATATACTGGATACTGGACATAAAAAACCCCTATAAAAGTCTTTTATAGGGGTTTTTTTATAGTTAATATGGGTGATTTACATCAATCTCCATACTTTTCTTTAATGGCTTTATCTGCACAAAAACTATGGAATTGGTTGATTAATTCATCAATATCTTCTTTTCTGATGATTTTCTCAAGCCATTCTTTAGGAATGTCGTCCATTTTATAGTACATACCTGCCATTGTCCCTGTAATGGCACCTACTGTATCCGTATCATCCCCTAGATTCACTGCTGTTAAAACGGCATCGCTAAACGAATTTGAATTTCCTAAACACCAAATGGCTGCTTCCAACGTATGAACGACATAACCATCTGACTGAATTTCTTCTTGTGGTAATGAAAAGAAATCTTCCTCAAAAATCCTTGAATAGGATTGCAGCTCTTTTTGGTATATATGATGTTTATCAAAATTCTCATCAAAAAGTTTTTTTGTTTGTCTTATTGCATCTTCGGGAGAATTATTATAATAAAGTCTAAGTAAAAACTCGACATAAATAATGGAACCTACCACAGAACGCGGATGTGCATGTGTTACTTCCGTATACTTTTTAATGGTTTGGATTTTTTCAATGAAATTAAAGTTATTAAAAAGGATAAATGCCACGGGAGCAACCCTCATCAACGCTCCATTCCCATTATCAAACATGGCATTTCCGCCACATTCTGGCGCTGGGGCTCCATTTTTAAACTTGATTATGGCTTCACTGGTCGTTCTGCCAATATCGAACATTTCATGATGTGGTGTCCAATAACCAGATTCCATATACTGAACGAATTTTTGCATGAGCTCAGCTGAATCGCCTTTTTCAATTAAGTTTTCAATTAAACATAAAGTTAACGAAGTATCATCCGACCAAGTGCCTGGCGGCTGATTATAGGTTCCATATCCCGTTATATCATTAATAGCAAAAGTTCCTCTTTTTTTAAATTCAACTGGAACACCAAGCAAGTCTCCAACAATACCGCCATACAGGCTTGGTAATACTCTTTTCTTAATGGCTAAACTCATAAACATCTTGTTATCGTCTTCCCATCTGTCTACCATTCTTCTGCCTGTCATTCTTTACACCTACTTTTTGTTTAAGTACCATTTTGTCTGCTTCTGTACTCCTTGCTTAATTAATTGTGCTTCTATACTAACACTATAATATTTTTCCATTTAATCACAAAGGAAAATCATAAAGTATTTCAAATTAATTGCTTATATTTCACATACAAAAATTTATACTGTCAATGTCATAAAAAAACCTTGAAAGGCATAAAGCCAATCAAGGTCTAAGTTAAGGCATAAAGTTAACTCTAGTTAATTTTGTAACAACTATTTTTATAATAATTCTTTATTTAATTTTTCAGCTTTATGTAACTCTCCTAATAGTGGATTTTGATAGTCACTATAACTATCCATATAAGCCCTTATGCCACCAATTATATTTAATTCTCTAATATCTTTATTATTCTCCAATACTGTCAATGCATTCTTATATCTTTTATATATAAGTTGTAAAACTCCACTAGTAATTTCATTATAATAATCATTTTCAAGATTATTTATTACAACTTTTATTTGGTTGATTAACTGTTTTTTCTTATCCATTTTATCCCCCTATCTACTTGGAACCCCTCTAATTTCCTTTATCCATTCTGAAGACCACCCTTGGGGTAATAGTATTTGATCTCCATCACCTTCTAGTAATGCTCCTGATTTTGTATATTGCTTTTCAACTCTACCTATATTTAAAACTTGTCCCTTCGGTACTTCTATAACAGCTTCATATTGTCTAGAATTTTTCCAATCAGGTACTAATGCAGTATTTATTTTTGCATTTATTCTATTTCCAGCTGGACTAGTAGTGACAAATGCTCCATTAACTTTTGCTCCACCACCATAAGTTCTATAAAATGTAATATTTTCTTCTGTAATTACAGTTCTATAAATACCATCAGTAAATGATTCACTTATCCAATCAGGTAAATCTACTTTTTCAATTACTTTAACCTTTTCATCGATATTCGTTGAATATTTACCAAAGGTTTCAACTTTACCCGTACCCTTAGGAATACTCTCCCCAGAAACACCCTCTACTTTGCTATCCTTCACCGTAAATTTCTGATAGGCTTCCTTAATTGTCTGCTTTTCCATCATAACTTGGCGAAGGGTTTGTCCTCCTGCAAGGGATACTTGTTCCATACTTATCCGTTTAGGGATTTCTTTTTTACCGATTTGTTCACCTATATTTTTTAACGTGTTTTTTCCTGATCTCGCTATGTCAGTTATTGTAGTTTTTGCGTACTGAACCTGCTTTTGCGCAAATTCCTTACTGTAAGGGACGAACTTTGTACTACTTGCTACTTTATCGGCAACCTTCGCCGCACCTGCCACACCGCCGATGCCAAGTGCCATCAACAGCCCGTTCTGGCGCTGTTCCTCGGTTAACTGGTTGCCGAACATGTCTTTGCCGGTGGCTGCTTCGCCGAGGCCGTTGGCTGCGAGGAGTCCATATATTCCGTATTCGGTTTTCTGGAGGAGGCTAAAGCCTTTTGTCGTTTTATAGGCATCGAGCGCGTGGTCCGCTGCGTTGAGCCCTTTGGCCGTTTTGTATAGGGCGCTGCCGCCTTTGATGGCCCGGCCGGCCCAGCCGACGACGGGGATGAATCCAGCGGCTGCCATGGCGCCGGCGGCGATTCGTTCAGCATCGGACAGCTTGCGGCCCGTTACTGGATCGACTCCGGTTGAGGCCCTGATTGAATCATAATATCCCGTGAATTCCCCTGTAAAGGTTTTTGTCGTATCCCAGGCTTTTTCGTACCATGGACGATTTTCGAGTTCTTCCATTTCCTGTTCGATTTTCCGGGCTTCTGCTTGTTCCTTTTTGAAGGTTTGATAGTCTTTCATCTGACCGGCGACTTCATCCTTTACTTGATAGACGTCACTGCTCTTGAATGCCGATTGGTTGAATGTCATCGGCGAAATGTTGCCGTCCTGTTTGGTCGCATCAAGCAAGGCACGGAAGAGGCCAACGGCCACGTTTTCCTGCCCGATGGACACATCATATTCCTCGACCAATTGCCGGTCGACATTCTCGACCTTTGTCACGGTGTCATCCAGCCTGTGCCCGGCCAGCGTGATTTTTTCATTAAAGTCCTTTTGGTCGAACATATCAAGAGTCAGGATATCGTCAATGCTGCTCAGGATCCTTTGAAGATCGTTCGCTTGTTGATCAACAAGCGACTTCGCTTGGTTGATGCCGTTTGAGACTTCGCCATCTAAAAAGGGGACCTCGACCACCGTATTTCCGGAGAGGTCCGCTTCTTCCAGACTGGCCGGTATGCCTTCCAAAAAACTGATCTGGGTCGTGAATAGTTCCATCCAGGCGTCCGCCACCTCGATTTGTGCTTCATAGAAGCTTTTGATGGCGGTAGCACCGGCTCCCTGGAACTCGTCATCCAGGCCGACGATGCCCTGAAATTCCTTTTTCAGGGCTGTGACTTCCTTCTTTAGTTCTTCATATTGCTTGGCGCGCGACTTGGTTGCGGCCGTCAATGTCTCGGCTTCATATATCTTCATCGCTGATACCCATGTGAAGACGTATGGGCGATGGCTTCATCCTGTTCTTTTAATAAGTCAATGTTGGCACGGGTATCTTCCACATTTTTCTGGACGATTTTGATATATTGCTCGAAGACCTTCTCCAGGTTCGTTTCGCGGTCGATCCATTTCGAAGTGAATTCCAATTTATTGTTGCCAAGCTCGCCTGCCGGCAAATTTCCAAGCGTGACTGTACCAAGTGCCGTCTTCACTTGATCGACTTGCTTCGTTACGGCAGGATGATTCAGTTTGATTGTCGTCATTAAAACAACCACCCTTTTAAATATGATATTTTGCTTTCCAATTGATCTATGACGGCTTCTCCTTTGCCTAAAAGAACATCCGCTTCATGTGCTATCGTACCTGCTGCACTCAGAGCCTTTTTCTCTATATTAAGCATTATGATTTTACCGTCGATTTTCTCTTGATAGTCATCATAATCATCATGAATGATCGTTGACATTGCCTTGTATGCATCACTGCGTGCATCTTGAAAGTCTTCTGCACGGTTTCCCGTCCAGCTTTTTGCCAAGTCCGGATTTTTAATTTTATCTATTTCCCCAAGACAAGCATTCTGTTCTTCTTTGATTTGTCTTTTTGCCTGCTCCAAACGATTGATTTTTTCATTCACATCGGAAGTTTTACTAGAGAGGGCAGAGTGAATTTCACTCAATGAATTTGCATACACCTAAAAAATCACCTCAAACATACTATTCTCATTATGTAGACTGTCATATTTTTCATAATTTTTATTATAAGGATTATAGTCTTAGAGTTAAATAGGGATAAATAAGCTATTTATGCTACGGAATTAGGAAATTCAGCCCGCACACTCCAATTCCAAATTAGACTTTTTACCCTCGCATTTCCATTTTTAAACATAAAGAAAGGGTGCAGGCTGCACCCTCTGAATATTTACTGCATTATTTGAATTCCTTTTCGCCAAATAAATGCGGAACTTTCACCTTTTTCCCTTTTTTATGATTGAAATCAGGTTTTTTAGCTTCGATTTTTGCTTGGTCATAGACAGCTGTGCCGACAATTTCAGCAACATCTTGAAGCTTTTCTTTTGAGATTTTATCAATGGTATCATCAGGAGTATGATACCAGGGCTCTGATGGACTGTGGATGAATAAAGCAGCGGGTATTCCAGCCTCAGCAAATGACACATGGTCACTTCTGCCGCCTTGTCCATATGGAGTCGGCTCACCATTCAGTCTTGTACTTGATGCCTGGGCCAGCTCGGTTACAAGGTTCATTTCTCCATCATTAGTCAAAATGACCAAATCTCCGGCATCCCTGCTTCCCACCATATCGAGATTGAAGTTTGCAATGGTCCGCTTGATATCATCATCAGGGAGATTGCTCACATAATGCTGCGATCCCAACAATCCATTTTCCTCTGCCCCAAAGGTGACGAAGCGAATTTCCGTATCTGTAGGAAGATTCTTCAGAACACGGGCAAGTTCAAGGGTGACGGATGTTCCAGATGCATCATCATTCGCTCCGGGTGCCCCCGCGACGGAATCATGATGTCCGGTAATATAAATGATATCGCTCTTTTTTGCTTTATTGTTCTTTGTTGCTTTTTTCGTTGCCACTACATTATAAGAGGTTTTTTCTCCTGAATGGGCTCCTTCAATTTTTAATGATGCTGTCAATTTGACTCCATCATTCAATTTTTCCAAAAGGGCTTCTCCATCCTTTTTGGTGATCGTGACGGATGGAATAAACTTGTCATTATCCTCTCCGAGTGTCCCGTTTAATTCCCCATCTGCATTATTGAATAGGATGACGCCCGCTGCCCCTTTTTCCGCTGCATTCAATACTTTCTCTGCAAAAGTGAGGTTCCCTCTTTGTATAAGGGCAATCTTCCCTGCAACATCGGTTTGCTCAAGCTCTTCTTTTGTTCCTAAACCGGCATATACAACGTCACCGGACAGGTCCCCATTAACTGAATAGGTTAAATGATTCACTTGGATTTCCCCATCAAATCCGGCAACGGATAGCTCGACCAGATTTGGGTCTGTATAAGATAAAAAACTGAACTCTTCGATATCGGCATTATAGCCATAAGATTGGAATTGCTTTTTGATGAATTGGACGGCTTTATACTCAGAATCCGTACCGGCTACCCGAGGTGTTTGTGAGAGGTATTCAATATTCTTGTAGATTTTATCGGCATCGATTCTTTTAATGACTTGCTTGTCCGTGGATGGCTCAGATATCACCGGCGATGAATGCGGCGCTGCTAAAGCGGTGGTTGTCCCGGCTGTCCCGAGTGTCAATGCTGTAATTAATGTTAACGACAGAAATTGTTTTTTCATAGATTGCCTCCCAGTTTAATAGTTTCTACCATGATTTTACAATATATTAAAAATGCTAACTAGGTAGGTTTATCCCTATTCATGCATGTCTAAAGTAACGAATTTACAAATACAAGAAATAATCAGGTGATTTGACCTGTATCAAAAGTCCTTCTTCATTCGATATTTTGTCATATTATATAAAAATACCTGTAATCCAAACAGGATTTTCGCACTTTTTCGGGAAAATAATACAGAAGATATTGAATTTTTACAGAGAGAAGGCGCAAAGATGTCGATAACTAAATTCGTGATGCCGGAAGTGATTTTCGGTAAAGGTTCGATTGAACAAGCCGGTGAGTCCTGCTTGCGGCTGGGTGCCAAAAAGGCGCTGATCGTAAGCGACTCCGGGGTGGCCAATGCTGGCTGGTTGGATAAAGTCATTGAATCCTGCCAAGATGCAGGCCTTGCTTTTGCTACCTTCATTGAAATGACGACCAATCCGAAGGACAGGGAGATCGAAGCCGGCTGTTTGGCATTTAAAGAACAAGAATGTGATGCCATCATCGGTTTGGGCGGAGGCAGTGCTTTGGATGTTGCCAAAGGGGTAGCCCTTTTAGTAACGAATGGCGGCATCATCAGTGATTATGAAGGTGTTGATAAAGTCCACTCTCCCCTCCCTCCCATGGTGATGATCATGACCACTGCAGGATCGGGTTCGGAAGTATCCCAGTTTTCGGTGATCGTCGATTCATTCCGCGAGAAAAAAATGACGATCATTTCAAAATCACTCGTCCCCGATATTGCAATAGTCGATCCTGCCACCTTAACCACCTTGGGACCGGATTTGACCGCAGCTACCGGAATGGATGTGTTAACCCACGCCATTGAATCCTATGTTTCAATCGCTGCGACACCTTTGACCGATGTACAAGCTAAAAACGCGCTTTCCATCGTTTCCCGCCACTTACGCCCCTCTGTTGCATCCAGGCATAATGAAGAAGCAAAAAAAGCGATGGCGATGGCAAGCCTGCAGGCTGGACTGGCTTTTTCCAATGCCATTTTGGGAGCTGCCCATGCCATTTCACATGCCCTAGGCGGCAAGTACCTCCTTCCGCATGGTGAAATCAATGCGATACTCCTTCCCCATGTCATGGATTTCAATCGAATTGCCTCACCAAGGCGATTCAGCGAGATTGCAGACATAATGGGCATCGATACACGGGCATTGACGGAGCAGCAAGCAGGAATGGCTGCCATTCACTTCGTAAGGGAATTATCACAGGACATAGGGGCTCCCAAGAGTTTAAGTGATGTCGGCATTACGAAAGAAATGATAGATTCCATAGGGATGACCGCTCTTGAGGATGCCTGCATGATCACAAACCCCCGTGATATGTCCTTAGAACAGATTAATCAGCTGCTTCTTACAGCCCTATAAGAGGTGAAAAGCATGAACAAACATGAATTGATAGATTTAATGACAGGCGTTAAATCTTCAAAAAAAACGTATTACACGGAACTTAAGAAAACCGTGGATCAGCTGAAGAAGAAGAATATGCAGCTTGAAATCATTAATGACATCACAAAAAATATGAATATGGAAATCGACATCCAAGAGATTCTCCGAAATGTTATTGAAAAACTTAAGCAGCTCATTACCTTCGATGACAGTCATTTTGTCATATTGTATGAGGAAGAACCTGCCCTGCTTCACATCTGCCCTAATGGTCACTGCGATCTTGAAATGGATCCCAAAAACATGTTACACCCTTTTCAGGAATTCTCATCGGCCTTGAAAGAAAAGCAGCCGATTCAGGTGGAAGTTAACCAGTTACCGGACTTCCCAGAAAAGGATCGTCTATTATCCCTTGAGATCGAATCACTTCTATTAGTCCCTTTATACGGAAAAAGTAAAAAAATCGGAATTTGGACTTTCGGCAGGAAGAAAAAGAAAACATGGCATGAAGATGAACTCGAATTTCTTGAGCAACTATCCAATCAGCTTGCGTTAACTTTGGAGAATGCCCAGCTTTATAAGGAAGTTCTTCATTCCAAACAGGAGTGGGAGGATACATTCAAAGCAGTTGAAGATATGATCATCGTCTTCGATCACAAAGGAACGGTCTATCAATCCAATGATTCAGCCAGGGGCTTTTCCAACTTGGTTCCTTTAATTGAAAAATCGCAAAATCTGATTCAAGATACCTTTTCATTTAATAAGCCAGGGTTTCAGGAAATACTCCTTCATGATACCATCTTGGAAATGCATGCTTACCCAATACAGAATAAGGAGCATCAAGTATATGGGGTCATTGCTTATTATAAAAATGTCACCGAAAGAAGACAGATGGAAGTCCAGCTATTACATGCCGGTAAACTTGGGGCGATTGGTGAAATGGCAGCTGGGATTGCCCATGAGTTGAATAGCCCATTAACGGCCATTCTTGGTAACTCGCAAATTTTATTACGGAAAACCCCACAGGACAATCCGGATTATATGCTATTGGACGACATTAAGATTTGCGGGGACCGATGCAGGCAAATCGTGAAAAGCCTGCTTACCTTTTCTAGGCAGGATGAGTATAGGTTCCACTATTACTCTATTAACGAGGCCATTCACCAGGTTCTGAACCTATTGAAGTTCCAACTTGGGAAGAAGCAAATCTCCCTCCATCTTAGCCTTCAGGAAGACCTTCCTTTCATAAAGGGCAGCCAGCCGCAGATCGAACAGATCATCATCAACTTGCTATTGAATGCCAAGGACGCATTGGATGAGTCCGCGCAAACGGAAAAATTGATTTCGATCGCTACCTATTCAGAAAACAAGTTCATGGTGGTTCAGGTGACTGATAACGGAACGGGGATTGAACAAGAACGCCTGCCCTTCATATTCCATCCCTTTCATACGACTAAAGACCGTGAAAAAGGTACAGGTTTGGGGCTGTCTGTAAGCCTTGGCATCGCCAAGGACCATGGCGGAAAGATCGACGTTTTGAGCATACCAGGACATGGAAGCACTTTTTTTCTAAGGCTTCCTATACAAGGAGAGGAAAGGGGATGATAAGGTGATTCATTTACTTGTGGTAGACGATGAGAAAGAGGTTGGGACTTTTCTATCCCGGCTTTTTACGATGAAAGGTTACCTCGTACAAGTTGTGAATAGCGGGAAGGAGTTTCATGAAATCGACTGGAATCAGCAGCGTTTTGATGTCGCAATGATAGATTTGAAGCTTCCGGATTGCGATGGACTTTCCCTCCTGCAGCATCTAAAACAACTGCAGCCGCGTTGCAAGGTACTGATCATGACCGGATACAGCACCGTCAAGACCGCCGTTGATGCCATGAAACTCGGCGCTAGTGATTACATGGAAAAACCCTTCGTGGATATTGAAGTACTGGAAAGGCAGATTGATAACCTATTGAATGAAAATGAAGCTTTGAACCAGCATTTCATCCATAAGCTTGCCGAGGATTCAGGACTCATTGTCGGTGAAAGTCCTTTAATGAAGAATTTGATTGAAACGTCCTTCAAGGTTGCCCAAAAATCCGTCAATGTATTAATCGAAGGAGAAACCGGAAGCGGGAAAGAAGTGCTTTCACGCTTCATCCACATAGCCAGCCCCCGAAACCATGAACCTTTTATCGGCATCAATTGCGGAGCGATCTCTGAATCCCTGCTTGAAAGCGAATTATTCGGTCATGAAAAGGGCGCTTTCACCGGAGCGACCCAGCTGCGAAAGGGTTTTTTCGAAATTGCTGGGAACGGGACGCTTTTCCTTGATGAAATTGCGGATGCAAGTCCGGCCATTCAAGTCAAATTGCTTCGGGTTTTGGAAACGCGGGAATTCATGCGGGTTGGCAGCAGCGTGACATTACGGACGAACGCCCGGTTAGTGGCGGCCTCCAATGAAAACCTGCAAAAGGCAGTGGACAAGAATAAATTTCGGGAAGACCTATTTTACCGACTGAACGTCGTGACTCTGGATATCCCGCCATTAAGGAGCCGAAAAGAGGATATTCCGTTGCTTGTCCGACACTTGGTTGAGAGAAATGGTCATGGAGATATCTCATTTTCCAATGAAGCCATTGAAAAATTACAGCAATACAACTGGCCAGGCAACATACGCGAACTATCTAATGTGGTCTTGCGCACGCTAACTCTTGCAGACAATAAGTCAGTAATAACCGCCAATGATATCTCACTATCCAACAGCCAGATCACACCTGACAAAAATGTGTCACCTGAGATACAGTCAACAGAAAACCTTCTTGAAGAGTGGCGAAAAAGGCTGGTGGCTGATTTTAATGAGAAGGATGAACTGATGCTTGAAGAAATCCTTACCGAAATCAAACAGCTTCAATCAACAATTGGAAAGGAGCTCGTCATGCAGGCACTGCAAAAAACCTACGGCAACCGGAATGAAGCTGCCAAACGCTTGCAAATATCCATAAGGAAATTGCGCTATATATTAAATGAGAAGAGCCAGACATAATAAAAAGGAGGATGCTCCGTTCCAGGGCTTCCTCCTCTGTTCCTATTCTAGCGTCAATACGATGCGGCCGTTGATTTCTCCGTTTTCCATCATTGAAAACACGTCATTGATTTCATCAAGCTTTCTTGTTTCAATATTCGTTCTGACTTTACCCTCAGCCGCAAATTGAACAGCTTCCTGTAAATCTTTTCTCGTCCCGACGATGGACCCTTTTACAGTCACCCCATTTAACACTGTATCAAAAATCGGGATTGGAAGTTCATCATTCGGCAATCCGACTACGACAAGTGTGCCGCCCCTCTTGACTGAACTGTAAGCCTGTTCGAATGCTTTTTTCGTAACCGCCACAGAAATGGATGCCTGCACGCCGCCAACCTTATCCTTAATGGCCTGTACAGGATCGGTCTTAAGCCCATTAACCGTGTAATCCGCCCCCAGTTCCGTTGCCAGATCAAGCTTATCATCTTGAATATCGACAGCAATGACATTAAAGCCCATCGCTTTTGCGTATTGCAGGGCAACATGCCCCAATCCGCCAATTCCATAAATCGCTACCCAATCACCAGGTTTTGCTTCTGATACCTTAAGCGCCTTATAAGTCGTTACACCTGCACAGAAAATCGGTGAAATCTCCGCAAAATCAAGCCCTTCAGGAACCTTCACCACATATTTGGCTGGTGCTTTACAATATTCCGCATATCCGCCGTCCACGGAATAGCCTGCATTCAATTGGTCCAAGCAAAGCGTTTCCCTGCCGGTCAGACAATATTCACAATCGCCGCAGGCCGAATAAAGCCAAGGGATCCCAACACGGTCACCCACTTTCAAGGAAGTTACGCCTTCCGCCACCTTTTCTATAATGCCAACACCCTCATGTCCCGGGATAAGCGGAAGCTTGGGTTTTACCGGCCAATCACCATGTGCAGCATGTAAATCGGTATGACACACGCCACAGGCCTTAATTTTCACTAATATCTCACCATATTCCAATTCTGGGATCGGTACTTCCTTAATCTCAAGTTTTTGGTTAAATTCATTGACGACCGCCGCTTTCATTGTCTTGACCTGTTGTTTTGCATTTACAGTGCTTGCCCCTTGTTTTACATTCATGATTACTATTCCTCCCTTAATCTAGTGGATATTATTTCTTGCTACTACTTATACAAGATGCAAGTGCCATGCCACTGCAAAAAGGCCAAGAAGACAGCATTAACAAAAAAAAGTGCCGAAAGATCGGCCCATTTGGACGAAATAACGGCTCAAGTTGGACGAAATCCGGTTTGTATATTGCAGGAAAAATGGTTCACCCTATAAATAGGAGGTGTCTAAAACATGGACCAATTTGAAGAAGCCTATGAGTCATATAAGCAGCAGGGAACACCGCAAGCAAACCAAAGTGATTCAGCAGCAGGAAAAGAAGAAATCATCGCCGTAAGGAAAAATGAAGAGGACAATATTATCGCCATCAAGACGGACTCCGGCCGTGAACTCGACTACCCCACAGCCCTTGCGGAAGCCAAAGCTGGCAACCTGGCCAACGTTGACGTCTTTCATAAATATGGTCGTGACATATTACGGAGTGAGCCCGATGGAATAAAAGAAAATAACCTGGATCAACTGCCGGAGTTTTGAGTTATTCGGGGAGACTGCCTGATACGGGCAGTTTTTTTCTATCTGATGCGCAAAAAAAAAGAACCAGCATGATTAGCCGGATCTCATTTTTCATAAGGATAGGATTCAGAGATTTCGAGCAGTCGGCCGCAGGACTCGACAACCTCGATGATTTCCATCCATGACATGTCCAGACCCAGTTCATTAGCATGGGAAATCTTATCCCGTAATTTTCGGATGGCATTCGCATCCTTCTTCCCTTTACTTTTGGAAGGGATTTGGAAGAAGTGCCTCAATTCTTTATCTTTATGTATAATATCGAATTTATCACTGATTTGCAGGCACTCTATTATATTGATATCCTCATTTTTATCGATTCTCCTTTTATATAGTTCGGTTGCCTTCTCTAAACGGTCTTCGCTGATCATTGGATACCAGCTGCCATCGCCGAATCTATCCAGGATGATATCGCTCATCCTCATCTCCAATAAGGTAATATATCCGAATATCAACATTCTGATCGGAGGCTTTTGGAGGTCAGCATGGGTAATCAACATTTTAATTGAATTATTCTCTAATACGAACACCCTTGTCTTATTCTTAAAAATATGGAGAAGCTGGATCAAAGGGGTTGAATTCGAAACCATTTCCCTTGGTGAGAAGTTTCTCATATATTCAGAAATACTTCCCTCACCTAGTTCTTGCCTTTCTATATATCCGATGATTTCCCCTTGATCTTGGACTGCCAATATATCAAAATTCTTTTTTTTCATTGCTTTCTGGATATCCAGCGCCAGATCATTTTTATGGCAAAACTCAAGCTCCTGGGCAATGCTCTTAACCGTTATATTTTCTTCATAAAGAGTTTTAAGACTCAGATAGCTGCCATTGCTTTTTCTTTCGCTTCCATTTAACATCTTTCAACCTCCGATCAGGAACACTTTCTGCCCGTTTTCAATAATAGAAATGAATGCGGCCCCCCGCAAATAAAGTTCACTTTAGTGGACTCCATCCCATTCAACAAATGCCATCAACTGCATTTCCAGCCTCCGTTTCCACATTCCCCTTTTCTTCCCACCCCTTACAAACATCCACCCAATCCTTGGCACCTGAATATTCAAATAATTCAGCGAGTTTAAGTTCTATTGCAGAGTTTGAACTGCCGCAAGCCGGAAACAATGACTCGAAGCGCTTCATCGATACATCAAGAAAAACAGCTAAATCGTTTGCCAGGCCAAACGGGCAAACGCCTCCGATTGCATGGCCGGTCTGTGCAAGCACTTCATCAGGTGAAAGCATTCGTGCCTTGAAACCGAACGTCTGACGAAATTTCTTATTATCCACTTTCGCGTCCCCTGCGGCAACGACCAAAATCGCGTGTTCACCTTCCCCTTTAAAGGAAAGGGTCTTGGCAATCCGCGCTGGGATAACACCGATGGTTTCCGCTGCTTCAATTACCGTGGCACTAGATGTTTCGAACTCCTTTACGTCGCCTTCCCGATTCCATTGTTTAAAATGGCTTTTGACACTTTCGATCGACATATTAATATTCACTCCTTTTTATGTACATATTGAAATAATATCATCCTTCATTGCAATAATTCAAAATCCAATTGTGCTGCTTCATCTGATTGGAAACCTATAATTAAAACCATTCTTTACAAATTGACGAAACAAGCTTACATGGGCTACTATTAATCATCGGGTAAACGCCTGCACGTGGTTCGTAACCATCCCACGATAAAAAACTAGGGAGAGAGTAAAATGAATGTTCGTACACTCGTGATAAACGGGTTATTGGCTGCCTTGTATGTGGCGGTCTCATTGGTGTTTAAACCAATAGCTTTTGAGATGTTCCAATTCCGTGTACCGGAAATGTTGAATCATCTGATTGTATTCAATAAAAAGTATATCTACGGTATCGTTGGAGGAGTCTTCATATCGAATCTGCTCTTTTCGCCGATGGTGCCATATGATTTGATTTTTGGGGTGGGCCAATCCCTGCTCGCCTTATTGCTTGTCATTTATGTTTCTCGTTTCATAAAAGGCATTAAAGGACGTATGGTCGCTACGATTATCTTTTTCACGTTCACAATGTTTTTAATTGCAATTGAACTGAACCTTGCCTTTGGCTTGCCATTCTGGCTAAGCTGGATGACTACAGCTGTCGGTGAGTTCGTTGTCCTTTTGATTGGAGCGCCAATCATTTATGGAATGAACAAAAGAATTCAGTTTGAAAAGTGGCTTTAAAAGGAATCTTCGCGCCGTTAAGCCACTATAATGGAAAAGAGCTGTCTGCATGATGCGGCAGCTCTTTTTTTTCACCATTGAACTCGAAAATGATAAACTATTAGTAAGAATGGTGGTGGCCCTTTGAAAAAAGTCCTGACCCTAATCGGTCTACTTGTAATCGCAATTTTTATATACTCTAATGCAGAACTGTTCACTTTGGTTTGGAAAAGTGATTTGGATTCTGTTATTGGCATATTGAAGGAAAATCTCTTGCTTACATTTATTGTGACATTCGTATTGATGTTTGTACAAAATTCTTTTACAATCATCCCCTTAATTTTGCTCCTGACCATCAATGTCACGATATTCGGATTCATATATGGCTATCTATGGAGTTGGTTTACAAGTGTTGTTGCCTCAGGATTCATTTTTTATGCAGCAAGAAACTGGTTTCAGGAGCTTCTTTTAAAGAAGATTGGTGAAAAGTGGCAAGAATCTGTAGTGGAGCATGGCTTCATGTACGTGTTTACAGGCAGGATTTTCCCGCTTATCCCCACAAGCTTAATTAACTTGGCAGCCGGAGTCAGCACCGTCACTTTCAAAGACTATTTATTGGCGACGGCACTTGGCAACCTTATATACTTTTTCTTCCTATCACTGATTCCTTATGGACTGCTATCTGTCGAAATGAACCAATATACGCTAGCTGCTCTTGCACTCCTTTTCTTACTATTCTTCATGGTCTATAAGCGTGCAAAAAAGAAGAAGAAACTAACCTTCTTCAGAAAAAACAGGTGACCACATTGGCCCCTGTTTTTTTATTTAGAGATTCTGCATATATTTTTTTCCGATAGTTTGTTAAAATGTGTATGTATTTTTACCTTTGAAATGTCTTAAAAACAGGGAGAATCTCCATGTCCAAACGCTCCATCTTAGCAATATATATCCTATCCGGGATTCTTACATTAGTCGTATTCGACTATTTTTTAACTACAAATATCCATAATAAAGAGGTCTTCATTCAACTCCAAAGGGCGGAAGGCATTGTTTTCCTTTTATCAATAGGCTTAATTCTATATCTTTATTTAGCTAAAAAGGAAGAATTCAAACGATTAAAAGAGGCGGAACAGCGTCGGCGCACACTCATCAATTCAATGGTGGATTTCGTTAATTTCAAGGATGGGGATGGCCGATGGCTTGAATCCAATACCTTCGGGCTGCAATTATTTCAATTGGAGCATGTAGATTATAAGGGAAAAAGAGACAGTGAGCTCGCAGAATACACCGAATTTTATAAAGAATCGTTGATCTACTGTGAAATTTCCGATGAAGAAACGTGGGTAAAGGGGGAAATTACTAGGTGCGAGGAAATCATCCCTCTTCCCGATGGCAATCACAAGACCTTTGATACGATTAAAGTTCCCCTGTTCAATGAAGATGGTTCACGTAAAGGCTTAGTCGTCATTGGCAGGGATATATCTGAAAGAGTTGTCGCGGAGAATCAATTATTTGATAGCGAACAACGCTATAAATCATTGTTTGAGCACAACCCTTATCCAATGCTGATGCTTGATTTAAATGGAATGATCACGACCGTGAATCCAAGGTTTGAAACGGTAACAGGCTTTCAACAGGAAGAAATACATGGCGCTTCATTCATTAATTTGAATTTTTCAGCAGAAGACGCGGAATTGATCCGTACATCATGCCAATATGTCATGGAAAACCAAAAGGGGATCAAAAAAGGGAAAGATATAGAATTCCTGACGAAGTACGGGAAGTCCATCTTACTTTCTTGTACATTTGTCCCGATGATGGTTGGCGAGGATTTAGTCGGAATCATTACTTATGCTAAAGAAGTCACTCAAATTCGAGAAACCGAAGCACGCTTAAGAAGAACCGAAAAATTATCGATAGTCGGCGAACTTGCCGCAAGTGTAGCCCACGAGGTACGAAATCCGCTGACTTCTTTAAAAGGTTTCGTCCAACTGCTTAAAAAGAGCGACCATCCCTATGAACAATACTACACGATCATGTTAAGTGAATTGGACCGGATTAATCTTATTGTAAGCGAATTACTCGTTCTGGCAAAACCACAGGAACTTCCATTCAGCAAACATCAAATCATCGACCTGATGAATGATGTCAAAACCTTGTTGAAACCAGAGGCGGACTCGTACCCCACCAAAATATCAATATCTGTCAAAAATGAAATACCGCTTCTATTATGTGAGGGAAACCAATTAAAACAAGTTTTCATAAACATGCTCAAGAATTCCATGGAGGCATCCGCCGACCACATTTGGATTGATTTTGAACGAATGAACAATAACCTTTCCATCACCATCAAAGATAACGGTAGCGGAATAGAAAAAAACCGCATAAAACATCTTGGAGAGCCTTTCTATTCTTCAAAAGAAAAAGGAACCGGATTAGGACTGACAGTCAGTTGCCGAATCATTGAGGCGCATCGGGGAAAGGTCCGGTTTAACAGTGAACTGAACCAAGGAACTGAGGTCCAAATCATTTTGCCCATAAAAATATGAACTTCGAGGACAAGCCTGAACCTTGTCCTTTTTTTGCAGGATTCAAAACCATCCTATTTTATCAGAGAGGTGAAGAATTCCTTTATATTCCCAAAGAATGAAACCGTCTCAACAGGTTGTTTCCCATTAGTCTGACCTTCTGAATCATTGGATGTTTCGCTCTCCGTCATACCAGCTGTACTCGTTTGCGCTGCCTCAACTTCCACCTCTTTTGTTTTGACATCATCCATGGTTTCTTCCTCATCCATTTCAACATCCATGTTCTTTTCGAAAACAAGGACGTAAGTACGACGCTCCCCATCCTTTGAAACGGTAACGGAAATGGCCGTTTTCGCTTTATCCTTGATCTTCACTTTTGCACTGCTCGCACCGTCATATTCAATCGTTGCTCCGCTGGCATTTGTCGTTGCATTCAATTCGACTGAAGAAATATCATTATCGACCTCGATATGATAGGTATGCTCATTAGATTCAAAAGATTTGTTCCATACGCCGGATGACACCGTCAGACTGTTCAACACTGGTCCATTATTGCCTTCCTCGCCTAAAGAATCTGCGGACGTTACTTTCTCAACAGAATCCGTTTTCACTTTTTGTGTTGAAATACTTTCATTTTGCTGTGCATTCGTTACTTCACTGACACCACCGCTTGGCTTTTGATTATTGGAGGATTCCGCTGATGTTAAAGATGTTTTACTCCCCTTATCCGAGGATCCTGCTGATGGTAAAGATGATTTATTCCCCTTATCCGAGGAAGGATGGGCTTTACTCGTTCCTGTTGAAGGCTCCTTTTGGACTTCATCCTCTTTTGGAGCAGCTTTCGATTCCGTTTCCTTAGCTGCGGCTGCAGCCCGTGTAATCGTAAGTGTATATGTTTTTTCATTTCCATTTTCTGCTGTAACGGTTATCTTCACCGTGGTCTTACCGACTGGAAGGGTAACCTTTACACCTGCACTGGTTGCATCCTTTCCATTCACCTTTACAATTGCCTTACTGTTACTCAATGTCGGAGTTACCGTAACCGACTGGACTTCATTTTCAACTGAAGCATGATAAGCTGTCACTTTAGAATCGAATGTTAATGAGCCTTTTGATAATCCAATCGATGTTAAAAGGTTATCATCACTTTCATGTTTTTCGACCTTGAGAGTATAGGTTACGGTTTCATTTTCCCCATCGCTGACGGTGATTACAAACGTATTCATGCCAGTGTGAAGTGTTAAATCCTTCAATTTACCATCCGTCATTTTGACACCATTCACATATATGGCTGCATTCTCGTTAGGGCTTGCTGCAAGCAAGGTGATCTTTTCCACATCATTCCCCACTGTTGAACTATAGTCGTGTACATCTTCTGTAAACTTTTGATCCAATGCCATACCCTCTATCTCTAGCTTTGAAAGACTATTTACCGTTTGTGCCTCTTCCAAAATGACAGAAGTGCCTTCCGCAGCTTCTGTCGCTGGCATATAAGTGGATGTTCCCATCCCCACAAGGGAACCAACCAAGATCACCTTCACACTTGTTTCTTTTAATCCCTTCTTCATCAAAACCTATCCCTCCAAATTCCTTAAACATGATAGGCTCAGATTACTAAAGGAACCTTAATTATTTCTTAATGGAGTTTATATCAAAAGGAGGATGCCTATTTGGTATAAACTTTATGCAAAGTGGAATTCCCACCACTTATTTATGGCTATACTGGAATGGAAGGCAAAACTAAAACTTATTGTTCTCATTTTCTAGCGAACCTCTTAAACTGCCTTTAGATAACTAAATTATTTTCACTGTTTTTTCACATTTTCCTTTTATAATGGGCTTACATAATCGGATGAAAGGATGATGGCACACCAAGATGAAAAAATATTTATGGCTGGTAGTCAGCCTATTCAGTTTGCTTTTATACCCGGCAATGGCTTCTGGTCATGCTACAGTAATCAGCTCTAATCCTAGCCAGAATGAAGCGATGGATACTCTTCCTGAAAAGATCACCATTCAATTCAGCGAGAATATACAACCAGCTTTTCATTCGCTTGAGGTATTCAGCCAAGATGGAGACAAAATTCAAACTCAAGACAGTACAATCTCTGAACAGAGTGAAAAAATACTGGAAGCTAAGTGGAAGGGCACGATCGATGAAGGGATTTACTATATTAAATGGAGAGTGGTTTCGAGTGATGGCCATCCTATTGAAGGAACTATCCCCTTTCAATTCGGAGATTCGGCAGGCCTATCAGATCAAAATAATTCCGAAGTGAATGAAAGTTTTCCGAATTCCATCAACGTTATTCTGCAAAGTCTACAATACATATGCTTCGCTGCCCTTACCGGAATCCTATTTTTCAGATTATCGCTAATGAAGGATTTTCGACTTTTTGAAGCAAGCAGAAGAACCCGTCTATACCTTTGGCTTTCATATGCTGGTTTAGCATTTTCCATCTTCTGCAGTCTGCCTTTAAGAGTTACGATCGATGCTGGCGTAGGTTGGACCGATGCATTTAATGTTAGTTATATAAAGGAAGTATTGAATGCTACAAACTTTGGGACGATCTGGATCATGGAAATTCTAATATTGCTCCTTCTATTTTTAGTAATTTATTTCATGCTCGAGAACTCATTGAATAAATCACTACCTTTCATTTCATTCATCATAATTGCCAGCTTGATGATTTGTAAGGCATTCACCGGACATACAGCAGCCGTTCCTAATCAGGCACTGGCCGTTTTGATGGATTTCCTTCATTTATTGTCCATGGCTTTATGGCTCGGCGGCCTTATGGCCTTATTGGTGATTTTGCCTGGGCTTGCAGATCGGCAGTCAGTCCAAGAAGATAAGAAAACCTTTTACTGGTCGATCATTCAAAGGTTTTCCAAATGGGCATTTCTGTTTGTAATCATCCTGATTATTAGCGGAATATATAGCAGTTTACAGCATGTACCAACTATCCATTCAATGTTTAACACAACATATGGCCAATTGATACTAGCGAAAATCGGTCTCATGTTAATCATGATTGTTTTAGGCGGCTTTCATTTTCTCAGAGGGAAAAAGCAAACGAAAAAACTTGGTTATAGTGTGGGGATGGAGTTTGGTTTAGGAATCGTCATCCTTCTCGTTGCAGCTTTATTAACAAATGTCCAAACTGCCATGTCTTCTCCCGGCCCCATTGAAAAAACGTTACGGACTGAAGAAAATAACGAGGTTACATTAATGGTGACGCCCAATGAAGTCGGGGATAACCTGATTCAAGTAAATCTATCCAAGGAAGGCAAGCCAATTGCTGAAATAGAGCAGCTTACGATCACGATGCAGCCATTGGATACGACACGCGGTGAAATAAAGCTGCAAATGAAGGAGAAAAACACAGGGACATTTACATCAAAGTCTATATTAACCATGCCAGGAAAGTGGAATATCCATGTTCATGGATTGACTGAAAGCCTGGATTCAATCAATGCTGATTTTATAATTTTCATAGGGAATTCATAATAGGAGGGATTTATACAAATGAAAAACATATCAAAGCTACTTATTTTTACATTTGCTTCATTATTCATTTTTTCCGGTTCAGCATATGCTCACGTTACGGTCAAGCCAAGTTCATCTGCACCTGAGGCGTGGGAAACTTATACAATTAAAGTACCCGTAGAAAAAGAAACTGCCACTACAAAGGTGACTTTAAAAGTACCTGAAGGGGTTACTTTTGAAAGCTATCAGCCTGTACCGGGATGGAAAGTAACGACAGAAGGTGACAAAGATGGACATGTAAAAACGGTAACTTGGGCAGCAACTGACAAAGGAATAGCTGCTGGACAATTCCAGCAATTCTCTTTCGTAGCACAAAATCCTAAAGAAGAAACGAAAGTTGCCTGGGATGCATTTCAATATTACGAAGATGGTGAAATTGTTGAATGGAGCGGTGAAGAAGGCTCAGACCTACCGCATTCTGTAACGGAAATCACGGTTGCACCCAAGGCTGATGCTTCACCTGCGGACCATGGTCACGAAGATGAAGCTGACACTAATGATTCCATGACACCTGACAATTCAAAGGATGCAGCAACAACAGAAGGTGATGGCAACCAAACGCTGATCATTACCCTGGCTGTCATATCATTAATTCTTTCCATTGTAGCGCTTTTTGCAGCTCTAAGGAAAAATAAAAAATAATCATTATGGAAGGTGCCCCAAAAATTTCTTAGGGCACCTTTTTTCTCTAATATTCCATGACCACCGATTTACTCGGTAGCTTTAGATTTTCTGATTCTATCGTAATCTTAATCGATTTTTCAGCTCTTTGTTCCGTAATCGTTAAGTTAAGCAGTCCATTTCCCTGCGCTTTTTTGCTTATTCCCAGATCTTCCGTACTTTTCACCAGCTGTGCATATAATTCCGCTTCAGTTAAATTGCGCTCAAATTCTTTTTCAGCAATCACTTTCAAGAGGGCTGCCGCACCGCTTACATGAGGCGTAGCCATTGACGTTCCGCTCAACCTGGCATATTTATTTCCTGGATACGTAGAGAGAATATCAACCCCTGGCGCCACCAAGTCAATTTCATCATTTGAATTTGAAAAATCCGCTAAATTTCTGCTTAAATCCACAGCCCCCACTTCCACTACCTCGGGATATGCTCCTGGATAATCCAATTCATCCGTTTCATGACGCCCATCACCGCTATTTCCAGCTGCACAAACAACAAGGATATCGTTCTGAAGTGCCTTTTGAATGAGTTTGTGTTCAGTCTCATCGGGAGGTCCGCCAAGCGAAAGTGAAATAACCGAAACCTTTTCTTCATTTGGTCCCCGCCAATTGATGGCATACTCTAGAGCACCATTAATCCAATCAATGTCGCCTTGTCCTTGACCATTTAGGGCCTTTAACGCTAATATGCTTGCTTTCGGAGCCACTCCCACTACACCAGCATTATTAATGGCAGCAACAACCGTACCGCTAACATGTGTCCCATGTCCGTTATCATCTTGATAATCCCCGGTATTGGTAAAATCCTTCCCGCCAATGATTCTTTCCTTGAGGTCTGGATGTCCCTTGTCTATGCCTGTATCAATGACGGCAACTACCACGCCCTCACCATAGCTGCTTTTTTCCCAAATTGCCGGTGCTTTCACAAGCTCGACACCCTCAGGAATCTTCTCTTTCACCGTTTCCATTACTTCAAGAACTTTGTAAGGTATTAATCTTTTTTCTCTTGTCATTTGATTACCCCTTCCTTCGTTCAATAAGTTAAACTGCCATCAGTGTAGGGATTTTCATCCCGTCTGGTTGCCGTCTACCGTTGAAAGAGATGAGATCAAAAAACTCTTCTCTCTTATATATACCAGATTTATGAAAATAAAAAAGAAGTTTTCGGAAAATTCCGTCTAAATAACTAGTTTTTATTTCTTTTTGTGTTATTATCTGGTACTCTTATTATAGAACAAATGTTCGTTTTATGCTACACTTATTTCTCATTTTTTTCCCAAGCACGCACTTTTCCAATAAAAAAGAAGCGACTCCGAATCGAGTCAGCTTCCAAGATGTTAAGCTGCACCGCAGCATTTTTTGTATTTTTTCCCGCTTCCGCATGGACAAGGCTCATTTCTGCCAATGACCGGTTCTGCATGAACATGCGGCATTTTAGCTGCCTTTGCACTTTCCGTGATAATTTGCGTGCCTTTTTCCTTCATTTGCTGATACCGCTGTTTAAATAACTCCATTACATCTTTACTGTACTTCAGCGTATCTTCCGCGATATCCATCGCCTTTTGCTTCGAAATATTATAATCCTCCAGGACGAATTGATTATCCCCGAAAGAAACCCTCACTCCAAAATGCTGTCCCGCCTGTTTATTGCCTTTAAGCTCCTCAACGAATTCAAGGTATACTTCCTGGCAATCACAAGTCTGATGCATGCAATAATAATCATATATCCAATACGATTTATCTTCGTATTTACTTTTTAAAGCAATGCCATCCTCAACGCCAAATACATCCAAATATTTTATCGCTTTTCCATCGAGTATCTCAAATGGATCAATCGTTCTCATCTATAGACACATCCTAATTCATCAAAATTTATTCTTCCTTTGTATTGTACAACCTAATTCACCAATCGTCACTTGAAACGAAGCCTGACAAAGTCAAATCCCTTTCAGTAAAAACATAATTAAAGAAGCCTTATTGAAGGCAATAAAAAAAGCTGCATCAGTGTCTATAAACTGATGCAGCCCCTAATCCTCATCCGATCCATGTGGTCAATTCGTCAATCGGTGTTTTCTTAGCAGGTTTCGGCTCCATGTCAGGATAACCCAAGTATATGAAAGCCAACACCTCTCCCTTAGAGGATAAATTGAAAAATTCACGGACTTTGTCATGATAAGTTATTTTCCCCGTTCTCCATACTGCTCCCAAACCTAGAGAATGTGCTGCAAGAAGCATATTTTGGATGGCACTGTTCACAGCCGCATATTCTTCTGCGACGAGGACATTATTCTTATCACTAGGCTCTATGCCCACTGCGATGATGACTGGAGCCCTTAATGGATTCTTTTTTTGCCTTTCGAGCTTGCTGATTAAACTTTCAGGGGTATCATCAGCATTTTCGATTCTTGTTATTTCTTCGAATACCTGCCCAAGTTTATTTCTTCCTTCCCCTGTCAAAACAAAAAAACGCCAAGGCTCCGTCCGATGATGATTAGGTGCATATGTTCCGGCTTCAATGATTTGCTCGATCATTTCTTTAGGAACCGGATCCTGCTTAACGATTCCAATGCTTCTTCTCGTTTTTATAGCCTCGATAGTCTCCATGTTATCTCCCCTTATCCCTTTATCTCTAATAGTTTCTGCTTCAGTTCATTTTCCATTGACGCCAATTCCTGTTCAGCTTGACGGCGTTTATGCCTGCCTTCTTCTTGAATCCGCATGGTCTCCTCAAGCGTGGATATCAAGTTAGCTTGCGTTTTCTTTAATGTTTCGATATCGACAAGTCCGCGCTCATTTTCTTTTGCGGTTTCAATGGTATTCGTTTTCAGCATCTCGGAGTTCTTCAATAACAAGTCATTTGTAGTCTTGGAAACCTGTTTTTGGGCTTCTACAGCATGCCTTTGCCTGATTAGGGTCAGTGCAATCGCAACCTGGTTTTTCCAAAGTGGGATGGCTGTCATGATCGAAGATTGGATTTTTTCGACTAGTGCCTGATTCGTGTTTTGGATCAGCCTGATTTGCGGTGCGCTTTGAATCGTGATTTCACGGCTCAACTTCAAATCATGAAGCCTTTTATCCAACCGTTCAGCAAATTGCAGCATATCATTTACTTCTTGAAACTTCATTTGATCATTACTTGATTCAGCGGACTTCCTTAGCTCCGGAATCGTTTTCTCATGGATTTCTTCGAGTTTGATTTCCCCAGCTGCAATATAGACATTCAATGCTTGAAAATATTCCTTATTCGTTTCATATAGCTTTTCGAGAATTACGATATCCGATAACAGGATATTCTTGCTCCGATCGAGTTTTACACTGATTCGGTC
Source organism: Peribacillus sp. YIM B13477 (assembly GCF_042787955.1). NCBI lineage: Bacteria > Bacillati > Bacillota > Bacilli > Caryophanales > Bacillaceae > Peribacillus > Peribacillus sp. YIM B13477. The sequence goes on along the minus strand of NZ_JBHZPD010000008.1, from coordinate 42,877 downwards.
GATTTGGGCACCGGTTTTTTGATACTTGGATAGCACCTCCTGTACAGATCCCGAGAGCTTCCCGAACATACGCGCAAAAAATGAGGGCTTATCCGGTTTTAACTCATCCGGGCTGAGTTCGTTTAACTTTTTCATTAAATCATTGATAATGCTGCCCACTTCACCCACATCTTTTTTCTGGACATGCTCAAGCATGGAATTAGAAAAGGTCAGGAGCTTTGATTGGGCGGGTGTACCATAGGATATCATTGCCTGATGATTCGTTGGTTCGATTTGTTCGGCAAGCTGATAAGCTTTTGCCCTGTTCTCTTCAGGAATGACATCAATCAGTTTAACCGGTTTCGCTTCCTGGGAAGATACTTTCTCAAGCTCCTGCACCCCATCAAATGGATTGGCTAAAAGGTCATCGATCAAACTGGAGTTATTCGTTTTATTCAACAGGTTTGGATCATTGTTATTCATTTTAACCTCCTGCTTTCATCAATTACTTGTGACTCTTTTCTAGTTTTAATGGATTGCTTAGCAACATCCAATTCGAAGTTAAGGTCATCGATATCATCGGCAATCACTTTATATAAATCCTTTTCTATCGTATTAGTAAGTTCCTTTAAAGTTTTACGAGTCTCCGTTAAAGAAAGTTCGAGTTCCCTATTCTTTTTTGGCTGCTGTGCTAGAAAAACATATTTCTCCGCAAGCTCCATGGCAGAATCCAGATGGGAGTAATAAAACTGTTCCGCTTGATAAAACCGCTTCGGTTCTTTTTTTGTCAGACTGTATATTTTCCTGATCATTTTAATCATCTCTTTCCTCTGTTTAAAAGAAGAGATATGCCTGACCGAGATTAGTGCTTTTTGCACCCGCCATATCTTCGGTTTTGCTTCAATTAAATTTTTCTTTATATATTGATATTCTTTTCTCGTCAATTCATGTTTTTTGAGGTATCTTGATGAAAAATATACGGAACTCAGCCAGTATGCAAGTACCCCTCCTGCTAAAGATATGACAACGGACAGGGCAAACGGTTGATTCAATACGAAATAGCTAATCATCCAAACTGGCAAAACCATTGGAAATGCAATCAATATTGGAACAAAATCAGCAACAAATCGATTCATTATCATTACACTCCTGACTTTCACTCTTTTCTTTATATACGGATTATCCTTGGAATTGGTTTCAAGATGAAAAAAAGAATTTCTCCTATCCTAAACGATATAGGAACCGGATGATTTCTGCAAATTTATTGAAATTTTTTCTGTGAATTCCTTCTTCTTCCCATTCATATGGGCTAACGCCTAGTCACTTCACCGGAACTGACATAAGTTATAGGGTATCCATCCTGATTTTAAAAAGGAGAGTTGACCATGAATTCATACGGATTTTATCCTTATCCACAACAAAACGGAAATCATCAGTACTTTGAACCAAATTTTAACCCATACTTCCAACAGCCTGAACGATTTGATTATATGCCACAGCAAGATTGGAACTTTCAGCAGGTACAAGAAAATCCATATAGCCAGGTGCCAGACCAATTCGATATTGAAAGGCAGCCTCAACAACTTGAAAGAAGAATCCGGGAACTTGAGCGTCAAAACGAGCGTCAAACGAGGGAACTCAATCGGCAGAACCAAGAAATTACGCGGATAAATCGTGAAGTGAACCGCATTAACCAGGAAATCACCAGGCTAAGTCAAGCGGACCAGCGACATACGAATAGGTTAAACAGACTGAATCAAAGACTTCGGGCCGTGGAAAGAAACCTTAATATCCCCTTCACCGCAACAGATGATGGTTTTTAATGAAGGAAATAGCCGGAGCTCATTGTGAGCTCCCGCTTTTTCATTTAAGATTTAATCAAACGATTGATTAATCTTTAAAGGTTCACCAAACCCTTGTCCAGAGTTACAAAGCTTTACGATTTTCACTATTTGTCATATACACAATTGTTTTCGCCGCCTTAAATATGAATCCTGCTACTTGCTTTAAAAAAGTATTTACACAATACTGATCTGCAGAATAAAAAATAGGAATCTGCCATTTTCCCGCGGAATTTATCAAGTTATTTATAAGAAAATGACTGTTTCACATACTTTGTTGCTATTTACCAAGTAGTGAGGTGTGGTTGATTTCCCCTCCAGATGCTCGCTTTCCGCGGGGCGGGCGGTGAGCCTCCTCGGCGTAAACGCCTGTAGGGTCTCACCTGTCCCGCCGCTCCGGAGTCTCACACTTCCGCTCCAATCAACCTTAGATAGTTTCGTTTTAAAAACAACAATCTTTACGAAAAGAGCCAAGAAAATAAAAGAGCGGGAGTCATATTTACACTCCTGCTCTTTCTAATTTACGACATGATCCGTTTCAACTTTTCGTTTCTAGATTCCTGTTCCTCCTGGGTAGACAAGTCATACTTCTTCAATAGATGAAAAAGTTCATTCAATGTTTCCTGCGAATTCCCTTTTTCAAGATATCGATCTAATGTTTGACTCAATTGTGTTGGTAAAAATGCCTTTTGGCTCTCAAATTTTAGCCTGACATCTTGCTGCGAATGATTAAGATTGCATACACCCATTTAAAAATTCACCTCTTACTTGATTTTACCATTGTATTATAGATATTACCTTGTCAATTCTTCATCCTGCTTATAGTAATCCTCGACCTTGATGAACTCCGGCGAGGTATGTGTGGCCATGATGCCATGATAACTGATATCCAACCCAAGTTCTTCTTCTTCTTCAGTCGATCTTATCGGCAGCCAAACATTTATAACTTTAAAAACAAGCCAAGTCACTGAAAAGCCCCAGGTGCATAACACCACTAATCCTAATATTTGAACTCCGAGCAAATGCCATCCCCCGCCGGCAAACAATCCGTTTCCAGTGGAGAAAAGCCCTACCGCTATCGTCCCCCACATTCCTGATGCCGCATGAACAGGAAAGGCACCGACCGGATCATCGATTTTCCGGGCTTCCAACCAATTTGTCGCAGCTAACATCAACATTCCAGAAACTGCTCCAATCAGCAACGCCGCCAAATCACTAACGAATGCACATCCAGCTGTAATCCCGACAAGACCAGCAAGTGAGCCATTGATGACGGAAGGTGCATCCGAGCGTCCATATCTAAACAGTGTATAAAGCAGGGTAACCGCTCCCCCTGATGCAGCTGAGAGCATCGTGACAATGGCAATATGTCCAATTCGGACATCTGTAGCTTGCAAGGTGCTTCCTGCATTAAATCCAAACCAGCCAAACCATAAAAGGAATGCCCCGACAGATGCCAAGGGGAGATTACTCGGCAGCGAAATGGAGCTGGTCCCCCTTGAAGTGAATTTACCTGCTCTCGGCCCGATAACAATGGCAGCCGCAAGTGCTGAAAAACCGCCTAGTGCATGAATGACAGCAGACCCTGCGAAGTCCTGCATGCCCATCCTACTTAACCATCCGCCACCCCATACCCAGTGACCGGCAATCGGATAGATGAATGCTGTCATCATTACGACAAAAATAAGATACGCCCGAAAATTGATCCTTTCCGCAACTGCTCCCGAAACGATGGAAATGACGGCGATTACGAATGCCCCTTGAAATAACCAATATGCATCCATGGAAATCGTAAGGTCGATGTGCGACAAATCACCTTTCAGCAGAAAGCCACTTGCCCCGATGATTCCAAATACATCCTTTCCATACATTAAGCCAAAACCAACGATGAAATAACAAAGCGTTCCGATCGTAATATCGGCAAAAACCTTCATGATGATGTTCACATTATTTTTCGTACGGACGAACCCTGCCTCCAATAAGGCAAACCCGCCCTCCATCAATAGTATCATGGCTGCTGTAAGAACCACCCAAATCGTATCCAAGCCTGCGTTTAACGTTTCTAGAGTCATCTCGGCGTTCCCTCCGCTTTCTGCCAGGCCATTATTTCTTTAATGATGTCTGATGGTAAATTCATTTCCCTTTTTTCTGGTTCAGCCTCAAGTAAACCAATCACCTCATCCAAAAAAGCGACCCGCTGTTTTATTTTCTCGATTTGTTTATATCTATCTTTCACATTCACCAAATGTTCAACCGCCTGGTGATGACTTGGGGCACGCCCTGTAAAAAAACGTTTAAATGGTGACAGGGATTGATACCAAGCTTCCTCAGCTCGTCGTTTTTGCTCATATTTATGAATTTTTCCTTTGATTGATTCAATTTCCGACTCCTGTTTACTTTTGTGGAATAGCAGTCCTTTTATCACTTCTTCAGATGAAATTTCAATAACTACCCTACTATATAAATCGTCCATAATATAAATGTAATATCACCTCACGTAATCACGTTATGTTTCATTACATTATATTTAAAATTCTGAATTCGGTCAATAATTAAACAATAAAAACGATTCGTACATTGAAAAAGGAGGATTAAAACAATGCCTGTTTCCATCCCATTAATCAAACGTTTGATTAAGAAGCTAGTCACTTGATTTCACTCATAGATATATTTGGAAGGTATAGATAATCATTTTTTCCCCACTCTAATAAGGCAGTTAAAAAACTAGGGGGTTCATATATGACAGTTATAAACGATGTCAAAACAACTATAGCAGGGTTAAAAAGCGCTCAGGCGAGCTTTGAAACCTTCGCCCTTTCTACAGATAATGAGCAAGCCAAACAATTGTATCAACAAGCTGCCCAACAAACACAAACGATTGTCGACAGCATCACTCCTCGCATTGAAGAGATTCAAAACGAGGAGCCTCAATATAAACAATGATCATCCATATAAAAAAGGTTGGTTAAAGCAACCAGCCTTTTTTATATCTTTCCATAACCAAGAATAAAATTTTCATTCCTTTTTCTATATCAAAAAATAATGTAGAACAAAATCTTTAAGCCAATCACAAACTACCAAAGGGTTACATACTTGACTTGAACTGCGGATGAAAAAGCTGTAATTCTTAAATTATGAACGACTGCCACTTGAAAATCATCGTAGAAGATCGTTTTTGAGAATTACGAATGTCCTGGACTTCAGAAAGACTTTTGACGCCGAATGATGTGATACAAGGATGTTAAATGATAAAAAGTAAAAGCTGACTGCTTTATCTCCGGATTTTATTTGACCGAATTGGCCGCTTTGTTACTTTCAGGTTGCGGTGAAAGGTTTCCTTTAGGTAATGGCTGTACTATATTCAAATCGGCTGAAGGATTTTTATGTTATTCCTTTGTTTAATCTTACTGACAATACTCATACAATGGGGTGGTTTAATAATGCTTACGGGGCATCGCACATGGGTGTTTGATCAAAAGCCTGTCATCGTCTCCACAGGAACCGTTGGCGGTCCATTTGAAGCAGACGGTTTGCTTGCGGATGATTTCGATCTTCTCCATTCCGATTTATGGATCAATCAAGATACCTATGAAAAAGCACATAAAGTCTTATTGGAAGAAGCGAGTACAAAAGCAATCGAGAAGGCGGGCCTTCAAAAGGAACAGATACAATTTTTCCTTGGAGGCGACCTAATCAATCAAATAACCCCTACCAGTTTTGCCTGTCGAACGCTTGGAACACCTTATCTCGGCTTATTTGGTGCCTGTTCCACCTCCATGGAGGGACTGGCTCTTGGTGCATACCTTGTCAATACCAAAGGAGCAGAGTACTTATTGACAGGAGCATCAAGTCATAACGCCGCAGTAGAAAAGCAATTTCGCTACCCAACTGAATACGGAGGGCAAAAACCTCCGACAGCCCAATGGACCGTTACGGGGGCTGGCGTGGCTTTATTAAGCAGTGCCGGTGAAGGCCCAAGGGTAACTTCAGCTACGATAGGCCGTGTCATCGACATGGGATTGACCGACCCTTTCAATATGGGCGGTGCCATGGCTCCGGCCGCTGTAGATACGATTGAAGCGCATCTTAGAGAAAGAAACATCGACCCATCCTATTATGATTTGATAGTGACCGGGGATTTAGGAAAGATCGGACATGAAGTTTCTCTGGCATTATTTAAAAAACATGGCACGCCGATTATAGAAGAGCAATATAAAGATTGCGGTTTAATGATATACAGGGATGGTCAGCCGGTCCTGGCCGGGGCAAGCGGCCCTGGATGTTCCGCAACCGTCGTTTATGGTCATTTATTGAATCGCATGAAAAAAGGAGAAATAAAACGATTGCTCGTCGTGGCTACCGGTGCCTTGCTATCTCCCCTATCCTTTCAACAAAGCGAGACGATCCCATGCATCGCCCATGCCGTATCGATTGAATATGACGGAGAAGCACAAAACTAAGGTTTGATATTTGAACACACTCCTGCTCATTTCTTGGCTGCGGAGGTTGTTTCCGTAGCCCTAGCGGATGTGAAAAAGCATCGATAGATTGGTTGTTGCCGCTGGCATGTTTGAAGCAACCAGTGCCTGGATAACAGGCGCTCATGGTTCCGAGTCATTATTCCAGACTACTTAAAAAAGATAAGGAGGATGCTGCATGACGATAGCTTCCAATGTCAAACAATGTGTCTCTAGCTTAAAAGGAGTTGAAGCAGGCTTATCCAGCTTAGCACTCCGGACGCAAGATGATGAATCTAAACGTATTTTGCATGAAACGATGCTGGTGGTGAATGAAGTCAGGAAGGATGTACAAAAGCGCGTGGGCGAGTTAGAACGGGAAGAACCACAATATAAAGGTTTTTAATAACCATAATCAAGCAGGAGGTGTTTGGTAATGCCGGATTGGATAGAAATTCTTTTACGCTCATTTTTCTTTTTAATTGTTCTTTTTTTGATCACTAAAGTGTTAGGAAAAAAACAATTGTCCCAGCTTTCCTTTTTTGAGTATGTAACAGGCATAACCATTGGTAATGTTGGGGCAGAATTAGCTACAAAAGTGGAGGGCAATATTATACATGGCGTACTATCCATTCTCGTTTTTGCCATAGCACCTTTCATTGCAGGATTAATATCCTTGAAAAGTAAAACTTTCCGTGATCTTATTGAAGGAAAAGCATCGGTATTCATCAAAGATGGTAAAGTCATGGAAGATAATTTAAAAAAAGAGAAATATACCATTGATGAATTACTGGGATTGCTCCGAAAAAAGGATGTCTTCGATATTTCTGAAGTTGAGTTTGCCTTATTGGAAGCCAATGGGGATTTTTCCGTAATGTTAAAGAAGCAAAATCAACCTGTAACACCTAAGGACCTTAATCTGCCAGTGGCTGCTGTAAAGGAGCCACAAACCATCATCATGGACGGCCTAATACTTGATGAACCACTATCCACGATTGGCCTGAACCGAAATTGGCTTCATACTGAACTGGATAAGTTGGGGGTAATCCTCGAAAATGTTTTTCTTGGTCAAGCCAATTCTAACGGAGAATTAACTGTGGATCTTTTTGATGATAAACTTAAAGTTCCTTCTCCTCAGGAAAAACCTCTTATGCTCGCGACCTTGAAAAAGTGCCAAGCGGACTTGGAGTTGTTTGCACTTGGAACTGAATCAAAAGAAGCTAAAGAGATGTTTAGCAAAAATAGCGAAAAGCTGCAAAAGGCAATAGATAACGTAGCCCATATCTTAAGGAACTGATTATATATTCATTCCCTCACTTTCATAAGCGATGTGACCAGTCCAATGATGACGATCGTCACACATGAAAAAAGAAAAATTTCGATACCTAAGGTGAATGCTGCAGCTGAAATGATTAGTGTATCTATGACGATAATCGCCAAAGCGATATCCATGGAGGTGGATTTAGAGATGATTTTGGCTAGCATATCCGTCCCCCCGCTGCTTGTCTCATATCGAAGCATGAGTCCTATGCCCATTCCTATGATGACACCGCCAATCAAAGAGCTTGTCAGTATTGAAATGGAAAAAACCTTTTTCAATGGATTAAGCCAGTCCATAAAAAGGGATGTCAAAAGCAATCCGTGAACGCTGCTATAGAAAAAAGGGCGTTCATAATACCAGGCATATAAAAATATAGGAATGCTAAGGACCAACATGGATAATCCCGTTTGAAAACTAAAGAAATAATGAAGGATGAGTGCAATCCCAATTACGCCGCCATCTATTAAATGATGAGGAACCAAAAATCCATTAATTCCAATGCCCACCAAAAAGCTACCAACAATAACAGCCACCGCTTTTTGAAAATTAATAAAATCACCTTGCCTCCCAATCCATATATTTCTTAATATATGTCCAAGTAAGAGCGTCAAGAATAAACTTGCAAAAAAAAATCCCCCTCCCTTTCCCTCAATTTAACTACGTGAAAAAGGTCCCGGTCATTTAGACCAGGACCAACAGTTTGTTGACAAAGGGGTTCGGGAACTTATCTTTCTTCAAATATTCTCCCGAAAACAACCTGACCCAAAGCAGCCCTGCAACTCCTTTAGGCTGGTCTCCTTTCTAACTGTAGTAACTAAGTTGATTGGACAGACTCCTGCTGGAAAATCCCACCTAGTAAAACCCCTCAGGGGCATGCCGAGGGACGACCGCCCGCAGAGAGCGAGTGGGTGGATCGGAAGTCCATCCATATTGTACAAACATAAAAAATGCGGGCCCAGCCAATTAGACCGGGCCCACATTCAATCATTTCAACTCTAATAACACTACATTTTCAACATGTGTCGTCATTGGGAACATATCGACAGGCTGGATATCAACTGCTTTATATCCGCCTTCTTCCAAGATATGAAGATCACGTGCTAGAGTACCTGGGTTGCATGATACGTATACGACTTTATTAGGCTTCATCTCGATGATCGTATTAAGAAGGGATTCTTCACAACCTTTGCGTGGCGGATCCACCACGATGACATCAGCAGTGTTGCCCTTTTGATACCATTCAGCAATAACGTTACCTGCATCGCCGACCATGAATTCTGCATTTGAGATTTCATTCAATTCAGCGTTGCGCCGTGCGTCTTCGATCGCTTCTTCGACCACTTCGACACCGATTACTTTTTTCGCTTTTTTAGCTAAAAATAATGAGATGGTCCCAATGCCGCAATAGGCATCTATCACCGTTTCTTCACCAGTCAGCCCTGCATAGTCAAGAGCTTTATCATAAAGGACCTTCGTTTGATCTGGATTGATTTGGTAGAAGGATTTTGCTGATATCGCAAATTTCACATCACCGATCATATCATGTATCACTTCGTCGCCCCATAGCACAGTCATTTTATCGCCTAAGATAACATTCGTTTTCTTGGAATTCACGTTTTGAACAATGGATTTAACTTGTGGAAGACGTTCAACGATTTCCTTCACGATGGTTTCGATGAAAGGGATACTTTTCGTTCTAGTAACAAGAACAATCATTAATTCCCCTGTTTGCTTGCCATAACGAGCCATGATGTGCCGCAATACACCTTTATGTGCCTCTTCATTGTAAGCGGGAATACCAAGTTTACTGAAAATCTCTTTAACGACTTGAACGGATTCATTAATCACTTCATTTTGGATAATGCTTTCTTTCGTTTCAACGATTTCATGTGTCCGCGGTTTGAAGAACCCTGCTATTAGCTTGCCATCCTTTTCACCAACAGGCACTTGCGCTTTATTGCGATAATGGGTTGGATTCTCCATCCCTATGATCGGATGAACCTTCACATCCTCAAGTTTCCCAATGCGTGTCATCACTTCACGTACTTGCTTTTCCTTGAATTCCAACTGTCCTTCATAGCTCATATGCTGCAGCTGACAACCACCATACTTATGGTAGTCTTCAGTCGTGACCTCAACCCGGTATGGACTGTTTTCGATAATCTCCATCAAGCGTCCGAAGCCATAACCCTTATTAGCCTTCATCACTTTGATTTTTGCTTTTTCACCTGGAAGGGAGCCCTGAACAAAGATCGGGTAGCCATCGACTTTAGCGACGCCAGCTCCTTCATGTGTTAAATCTTCAAATAAAACCTCTACTATATCATTTTTAGCAACTGGTGCTGTTTTTTTCATATCATCTTCTCTTTTCTTTTTTATGCTAGCCTGTATTTTACCACAATAGAGGCCTTGCCACAAAACCACTCACCAATTTACCCTGGTTTTCATAAAAATATAGTGGAAGGAATTACGGATTTTTCATAGTTCCATGAATAAAAGTTCAAGAAAAAAAGAAAAATAAGGAAAAACAAAAGAGGTGAGGAAATGGGTTTATTTAACTCTATATCGGCCTGGAATGCTACAAGGATAGAAAAACATCGAGCGAGTATGGAGGAAAAAGGCCTCTGTCCGGATTGTTACGGACGTGGATACAGCTCCTTCGTACCTACGGAATATCATTTTTCCGATATACACGACTGTCCCGGCTGTAATGGCACCGGAGCTTACGCTGATTGGGCCGCCATGAATGGGCAGCAAATGTAATCGCATACAATGCCAAAATTCAAAGAACTAAAAAGGACCCCCTGTTAAACAGGAGGTTCTTCTATTTCCTTTACCATATAGCGAAATTCATGGCCGCTAATCGAAATGGTTTTCATTTCTATATATCCTAATCTGCCATAGAGACGATTCGCCGCTACATTTTCATTTTCAACGACTAAAGAAATTCTTGGATACCCCTTATGTTTAGCGTATTCCTCCACATATTGAATCAGTGCACTGCCAATTCCTCTTCCTTGAAAATTCGGGTCGACGGATACTGTATCCAAATAAAAGTCTCTCATTTCCGCTTCCTTATCGAGCGTAACGCTTGGGTCTTTCATTTTCATTCTTAATTGTTTCACTATCGGTTCATCCAAGCTTTCGGCATCCTTGCCATGGTAAGCGATGATCAATCCAGATACTTGTCCATCATGTTCACTGACAAGCGTATTTTCATAGCTGACCCGATTCCCACTTTTCCTGAACAAATCGGCAAGAACGGAAAGTATTCTTTCTTCTTCCGTTTCACCTGTCAAAACCTCTGCAATTTCCTTAATCGCTAACCGGGTCAATATGGCTGCCTTGTCCGCATCCTCCGGTGTCGCTTTCCTGATATACATGTTGCAATTCTCCTTGCTTCATTAAACTGAAAAGGCCACCAGATTCAGTGGCCTTTTCAACCTATTTATTTGCCGGATCATCCGGCAGTAGTCCTTGCGGGATGAATACATCAAAATGGCGATACTGATTGACGAATTCAGCTGGGGCCATCCCGCCAAATTCCCCATCCAAATTAAGCATCATATCCTTTTTGGCCTGTACTTTAATTCGATTGGCTTTTTCATAAATGACGTTTTTATCATGGATATGCTCACCGCGCATTGCCAATGTTGCGACACGGACAATATCAGCCAGGTTTGCCTTTTTTAAAATAAGCAACGTGAACATACCATCATTCAAAGAGGCGTCAGGGGCCAGTTTCTCGAAGCCGCCGACCGAATTCGTGTTAGCCACCAAGAAAAGCATGATCTCCCCTTCAAAAAGCTTTCCATCATATTCAATAGAAACTTCCGTCGGCTTAATTGAAGGAAGCATTTCAATTCCTTTAATATAGTACGCTAGCTGACCAAGCATCGTTTTCAGCTTGATCGGCACATCGTAGGTCAATTCGGTCAATCTGCCCCCGCCAGCAATATTGATAAAATACTTATCGTTCATTTTCCCGATGTCGATCGGCATCGTATGCCCGCCGGCAATAATTTCGGCTGCCCCTTCGATCGACTTCGGTAAATGCAGCGCCCGCGCGAAATCATTGGTCGTTCCCGTCGGGATGATTCCTAGTTTCGGACGTTTCTCTGCAGTGGCCAGTCCATTAACAACCTCATAAATCGTACCGTCGCCCCCTGCTGCAATAACTACCTCATAGCCGCGTTCAATCGCTATCTTTGCCGCTTTCGTCGCATCCCCAGCACCGGTCGTCGCATGTGCAGAAGCTTCATAACCAGCTTCTTCAAGCTTCGCTAGCACACCTGGCAGGCTCTTCTTAATGGCTTCCCGGCCCGAAGTCGGGTTGTAAATCAACCTTGCTCTTTTCATTTCCCATCATCCTTATACATATTGATTCCATAATTTACATCTTAATCCTTCGTTACATGAAAAGCAATATTCGAAAAAAAGAGGACCGTATTTCGGTCCATATCTTTTACATTTTACTAGAAATCTTATCAGGGAAAATTATAATGCTTTTTACAATTTTATTCTAGTAAATGATTTCAATCATGGATATTGAACGTTCACGTTAAATGTATCGGTAACCGTTAAAGTATGTTTCCCATCACCATTATTGAATATCCCATTCTTTTTTACAATGCCTTCATCACTTGTTCCTTTTTTCACTTCAGTCATCTTCCAGCCACTCTCGGGGCCTTCAAGTTCCTCGATTCCTCTAGCATCTATCTTGATATCACTATTATCCTGAAGGACTACACTTAGATTTCCGCTGTCCTTCACACTCCAGTCATTCAAGAGCTTTCTAGGCTTCAAGACAAGATCGGTACTTTGACCGTCTATCTCCACTGCCAACTCAGCAGGAATTATAAGGGTTGCCTTAAGATTCCTTGTACCACTGTCCAAAAGTCCATTTTGACTCGGTAAATCCTTGAAGCTAATATAAAGAGTATCACCATTTCTTTCAACAAGTAAATAATCTTCCGCATTGTTCAACAATGAATCATCATCTTCCATTACCCGCTCACCATATGTTCCAAAAACGGACACTTCTTCGTCCTTACCACTTTCAATTGTCAATGGGTATGGGCCAGGGTCCAGGACAACTCTCTGTATGCCTTTTCCTGCCTTTTGATTGAAACCAGGCAAATTGACCGTTTTCTCTTCACTATTCACGGCAGCCCTAACTTGATCCATCAATCCGCTTGATGTAAGCAGAATTAAAACTATTCCCGTCGTTCCAAGCAATCCCACGAAAAGAATGCTAAGAATATCATACTTCACAAAAGAACTTTCTTTTCTGGAAAAATAAATATAGAAGAGAATCTCTGCACCCAAGATAATGAACAGCAACGGCCACCATGATAGCAGAATCGTCGTCAAATTCATATCCGCAATTTGAGAAACGAGTAAAACAAAACCCAAACCAACCAGGGAGATCCCCATTGAAATCGTTCCGACTCTCCATGTTCTCATTTTGTCTCCTCCTTGACGCTCCCTTTTTTACTTCCCGACAGCAATTTGATTCCTCCGCCTATTAGAAGGATGCATACAAGGCCTTTTTGAAAATAATCCCTAAACCAATATTCCAAGTTGCTTCCAATCCATTCATCTAAATGGGGAGCGATGGCCGGGACGATCATATTACTGGCCAAGAAATAGATTCCAATTCCCACCAAACCCAACCCTAACCATTTTTGATGATTGACCATTCCTGAAATGATGGGCGTATCTTCTACTGGACCCTCTTCCATTTTTGATGCTTTTTGCAATCCATCAAAAAAACTATAAAACCAGATAATCGGAATAAGGAAGAAGAAGAAACCCAACCGGAGTAAATCCAGTATGTAAATGGCGAATAAAAAGCCGGCCATCAATTGAATCCCGCGTTTTTGCAGCCCCAAATATAAGTGACCTGCACCAGGGAAAATAGCGAATAAAGTCGCGACCGCTTTACTCTTCTTCCCGGATTCCCGTCTCTCCTCGAAATCTTCCAAAACGGTCCGATCGATAAGCTCCTCACCTCTTTGCTTTTTATTCAGCTGTTGAACAGAATCAAAAAAGCTGTAAATCCAGATAACAGGCAATAGTGCCATGAATATTAACAGGCCTTCCATTTGTGTCATCACACTGATGAATATCACCATGATGCCAAAGCCTAAAAAGCTGATGAGAAAAATGAGCCCACGGTTCATGAGGCCTAGATGAAAATGCCCTAACCCAGGAACGAATGAAAGGATGATTACATAAAACCTTTCCGCTTCCGGCTGATTTGCCATTCCCTCCATACCCTCTTCACTTTTAGGATTCCTCAGTGAGGTGACCACCAAATCAAATATACTGATGAAATAAAACACCATTCCAATAACGGAAAATGCCAGAAACGCATCCGATTGACTGATCAACGAAAGAAAAAGACCTCCAAGCCCCAATCCAGCTGTGGCAAGAAAATAAAATAGCCCTTTATATTGCCTTCCTAGGTAAAAATGTCCGAAACCTGGCAGAAAGGATAATAAAAAAGCTAATACCGGACTTTTATTCATTTCTAAACCCCTCCTTATTTTTCTTTTCGATTGTATCCATCCAAGTAAATGTTTTATCAATAAGGTCCTCGGTCAAGGACTGCGTTTTCTTATCACTGCTTGATTCCACAGAATCCACGTATTCTGTCAATGATTGAAATACCCCGCCTGCCATTAATAAAATCGTAAATCCGGCCGCAATCAGGTAATGTCTTGTGATTGTCCGAAGTGACTTCTCTTTTCGGTGTGGCCAAGACTCTTCAACAGAGCCGCCTTTCAATCGGCTAATCGAGTCCATGACTGGACCTGCAATATCAAATACTTCAAAGTCCAGACTTGTTTCTTCTTTTTCCATCGCTTCCATATAGACGGACAAACACTTGTCACAAGAGTATAGATGATTTTCATATTCAATTTTTAAAGCCTCTGGTATTTCATCTGCCAAATATGCAACCCATTGTGCCTCTGAAACATGATTCATGAAAAATCCTCCTCTTTCCAATGTTTTCTCATCCAATTTCTTGCCCGATATAGCTTTACTTCCACAGATTTCACTTGAATCTGCTGTTCCTCTGCAATTTGCTTGAATGTCTTTTCCTTTATGTAATAGCCATATACAACGTCCCGATATCCCTCTGGAAGGTCATTCAGCTTCCGTAATACTTGCTTTCGCCTTTCATTCCGAAAAAATACTGCCTCGACATCATCCGTTAAGCCCAAATTAACTTCCGATGAATGTTCGTCCTGTAATTCTTCCTTTTGGCGTTCCCTCTTTCTCTTTAGATCGATTGCATGATTGACGGCAATTCGGGTAATCCAAGTTTTGAAGCCTTGGTTCTTATATTGAGGAAGAGAAGTGTAGATTTTGATAAAGACTTCCTGGGTAACATCTTCTGCATCCTTTTGATTCCGCAAGACGGAATAGACGGTTCTATAAATCGTCTGTTTATAAGTTTCAATCAACATTCGGAATGCATGATCATTCCCAGCCCTTACCTTCTCAACTAACTCATCGGACACTTCTCTTCCCCCTTTCCTGATAAACATTCATGTAATAGACGACACAAAAAGGAGTTACCCCTACAGATAACTCAAAGTTATTTTTCCGCTTATTATTTTTCTCAGTAAACTCTTTCCTTAATCAAGAGAAAACCGTACCACTTTAAAAGTGATACGGTCAACATTAACGTTTATTGATTTCTTCCACCAAAATTTTATTAACAAGTTGTGGATTGGCTTGTCCTTTTGTCGCTTTCATAATCTGCCCGACAAGGAAGCCGATTGCCTTTTGTTTACCGGCTTTAAAATCTTCAATGGATTGCGGGTTATTATTCAAAGCTTCTTCAACGGCTGTACGCAATGCGCCTTCGTCGGAAATTTGGACTAATCCCTTCTCCTTGACGATCGTTTCAGCATCCCCGCCGTTTTCAATCAATTCTTTGAAAACCTTTTTAGCGATTTTAGACGAAATCGTGCCATCTTCAATCAGCTTGATCATTCCAGCCAATGATTCAGCAGTCAATTTGACATCATGCAGCTCTTTGCCTTCTGCATTCAAGAAAGCGGAAACCTCACCCATGATCCAGTTAGATGCTAGTTTTGCATCGGCACCTGAAGCAACTGTCGCTTCAAAGAAATCCGCACTTTCTTTCGTTACCGTTAAAACGGCTGCATCATATTCAGGTAAGCCAAATTCTTCGACATAGCGTTTTTTCCGGGCATCCGGAAGTTCCGGAATTTCGGCAGCGATACGAGCTTTCCATTCTTCATCAATATGGATCGTCAATAAGTCCGGTTCCGGGAAATAACGGTAATCATCGGAGCCTTCCTTAATTCGCATTAGTACGGTTCTGCCTGTAGCTTCGTCGAACCGGCGAGTTTCCTGTTCGATTATGCCGCCTTCATTCAAGATTTCCGCTTGTCGGATTTCTTCATGCTCCAACCCTTTACGAACGAAGTTGAATGAATTCAAGTTTTTCAATTCGGTTTTCGTACCGAATTCCTTTTGGCCAACAGGTTTCAAGGAAATGTTAGCATCACAACGAAGTGATCCTTCTTCCATTTTACAATCGGAAACGCCCGTGTATTGAATGATGGATTTCAGCTTTTCCAAATAAGCATACGCTTCTTCCGGGGAAGTGATATCCGGTTCGGATACGATTTCAACAAGAGGCGTACCTTGGCGGTTATAATCGCAAAGCGAATAGTTCCCTTTATGTGTCAGCTTTCCAGCATCCTCTTCCATATGAATGCGGGTAATGCCAATTTTCTTTTTCTTGCCGCCCACTTCGATTTCAATCCAACCATGTTCACCGATCGGTTGATCGAACTGTGAAATTTGGTATGCTTTAGGATTGTCCGGGTAAAAATAGTTTTTCCGGTCGAATTTCGTAACTTCCGCCACTTCGCAATTCAGGGCAATTGCAGCCTTCATTGCAAAATCAACAGCCTTTTTATTGACGACAGGCAATACACCTGGGTAGCCTAGGTCAATTACAGTCGTGTTACTATTTGGAGCGGCACCAAAATGATTTGGGCTCGCTGAGAAAATTTTAGAATCCGTTTTTAATTCTACGTGTACTTCTAGACCAATCACCGTTTCAAAGTCCATTATTTTCACCCCTTACAGCTTAGGAAATTGTTTATGAAAATCTGTTGCTTGCTCAAATGCGTGAGCCGCGCGGTAAATCGTGCTTTCATCAAAATGCTTCCCAATCATTTGCAGTCCAAGCGGAAGACCATTCGCTGCGAATCCACATGGCACGGATATACCCGGTACGCCAGCAAGATTGACTGGAATCGTCAGGATATCATTCGCATACATCGTTAATGGATCGTCGACTTTTTCACCAATTTTAAATGCAGGCGTAGGTGTAGTCGGCCCAACGATGACATCGTATTTTTCAAAGACATCTTCAAAGTCTTTTTTGATTAATGTACGTACTTTTTGAGCCTTTTTATAATAAGCATCATAATAACCGGAACTTAAGGAGAACGTTCCAAGCATGATACGGCGTTTCACTTCGTCACCGAATCCTTCTGCACGGGTTTGCTTATACATTTCTATAAGAGTTTCTGCATTATCTGTCCGATGTCCGTAACGCACACCGTCAAAACGTGAAAGGTTAGCCGAAGCTTCCGATGAAGATAGCAGATAATAGGCAGCTAAAGCATATTTGGAATGCGGCAAGGAAACCTCTTCCCATTGAGCTCCAAGACCCTCTAATACTTTTAACGCTTCAAGTACGGAATTACGCGCTTCTTCACCAACGCCTTCACCAAGGTATTCTTTAGGCACAGCTATTTTCAATCCTCGAACATCGCCTGTTAATGAATTCACAAAATTCGGCACGTCAACATTAGCAGAGGTCGAATCCATTGGATCTACTCCTGAGATCGCTTCAAGCAAATAAGCGTTATCTTCAACAGTTCTTGTAACAGGTCCGATTTGGTCCAATGAAGACGCAAATGCTACAAGTCCGAATCGGGAAACCCGGCCATATGTAGGTTTTAAGCCGACGACACCGCAATATGCCGCTGGTTGGCGGATCGATCCACCCGTATCGGAACCTAAAGAGAATAGGACTTCACCGGAAGCGACAGATGCAGCTGAACCACCCGAAGAACCGCCTGGCACATATTCCGTGTTCCAAGGGTTGCGTGTTGCTTGAAATGCGGAGTTCTCATTGGAAGAACCCATCGCAAACTCATCCATATTCAATTTACCGATCGTAACCGTTTCTGCCTTCTGTAGCTTTTGAACAACGGTTGCATCATAGATTGGATCAAAGTTCTCCAAAATTTTGCTCGCGCAAGTCGTACGTAAATTTTTAGTGACGATATTATCCTTCACTCCGATTGGCATACCAAATAAAGCGCCTTCGTTCTCGCCTTTTACCAATTGATCATCCAAACGTTTTGCTTGATTGCGGGCGTTTTCTTCATCAAGTGTCAAAAATGCCTTCACCTTGTCCTCTACCTGTCCGATTCGCTTATACGATTCGTCCACAAGATCAGTGACACTTATCTCTTTCTTATGTAATCGTTCATGAAGCTCAGAAACCTTTTGTTCGAACAACGACATCATTGTCCCTCCTTATTCAATTATTGATGGTACACGGATATATCCTTCTTTGCTATCCGGTGCATTTTTAACTACTTCTTCTACTGGCAATCCCGGTTTTGCGACATCTTCGCGCATAACATTCTTCATATCCAAAACGTGAGAAGTCGGGTTTACTTGATCCGTATCAAGCTCATTCAACTGCTCCGCGAATGAAATCATTTGGTCAAGCTGATGCTGAAACTGTTTTGCTTCTTCCTCCGTAATGGCCAAACGGGCCAAATGGGCAACGTGTTTAACTTGTTCCATAGAAATACGTGACATTCTCTTCACCTCCGAAAAAATATCCAAATCGACTGAATTTCGTCGCTTTTCTCCATATAATCATCGTTTAAATCATATCAAACTATTGCACAGTAAAGCAACAAGAGATACAATGTCGAAATTCAATTATTTCTTAAGGAAAAAGAGATATTTTCCGGGAAATATGGGAAAGTTGCCGGAATTTCCGGGGAAATGACAATAAGACTATTAAAATTCGACAAATGTTGCCTTTTTAAAGAACTTGTTCCCTAAGATGGAAGGGTTTACTTTCCATTATATATCTTTGTGTATTGTTATTTTGACATTCACAAGAAATAGATTCCAGTCGAAAAAAGGATGAAGCCGCTAAGCTTCATCCTTTTTTCATTCGTATATATGAACGGTTGGTTCGTCTTGATTCGCTTCACGGACTATGAGCGCTTCAGGTCCATTTACAGACGTAATGGATACCTGTACGGCAATATAGTTCGGGAAACGTTCCATTATGAGCCCAGCAACATATTGGGTAAAGCCTATCGCTTCCGAGTTCCCATAAAATTGAATGGGGATATCGATGTTCAGGCTTTGCAATTGATCATCCATATAGAACGCCCTGCCGATGACTCCGTTAAAGTTAGGGAAGTATTCTTCGACATCTTCTTTAAAGTTCGTGAAAGTATTGACGTCATCACGGTTTTTCTTTTCAGCAGCAGCAGAAGGAAATAGGAAATACTCTTCGTCCAAGTTCGTCCATTTTCCAATATTGTTAGAGTTTTTATCGATATTTGTATAGGAAATGAAATTCCCAGGGACTACTGAAGATTTTTCATTTTGCTCGAATAAGGCAATCGTAATCGGAACATTTTTCAGCTTGTCCATTTTACGCAGCCTCTTTAAGACTTCTGCAGCAATTTTTTCCCCTTCTTGCTTTAGCTTTTTACTATCGATTGTCTTTTCATAGGTGGCACCGAATGCCTCTTTTTGATAGTAATGCACTGAATTCAACGCAAGACCTATTACAACCCCGCCTAGGCTCACTGAATTATCTTTTGTTTTTACCAAGTAATTATGTTCTAAAATATGGGCAAGATAGATTGGATTGTCTTTATTCCGCTTATCAATGTCACCTTTGCCTGGATCAACCGGATTCAAGCCAACATTGTCTGAAGCTTTCTTTTTCTTTTCTTTCAACTGACTATCGGTATATTTTCTGTTCAGCCAGGAAGATATGGTGGAGCTATCCAGCATTTGCCCCTCTTGAAACAGGTAATCTTCCGGGTCGAACTGGGTTTGCGCCAACCGCATCAATCCATTTTCGAATTCTTCAATGTCGTATCTGGTATTTAGATTGGATACGACCAAACCGCGTGCTTTTGATGGTTCAAACGGTAGGATTGTTTGATAATATTCTTCCGAAATTTTATACTTCGGAATAATTGCCGTTTCTTTTTTGTCTTTGGAGTCTTGAACTACCTCTTGCTTATCCTCGAAACTAGGCGCACATCCAGCAAGAAGCAGTATAAGAATCATCCCCAAAATGGAGTGTTTCCTCATAGCTACACCTCTTATTTATTTAGTTCCTCAATCAGTCTCTCTTCATCCCATACCATGACGCCTAGGCTTTCAGCTTTTTCCAGTTTGGAACCGGCATCTTCACCAGCTACGACCAAATCGGTTTTCTTGCTGACACTTCCAGCAACGTTAGCTCCTAGCGCCTCTAATTTCTCTTTAGCTTCGTTACGTGTTAACTGATGCAGTTTTCCCGTTAAAACGACTGTTTTACCAGCAAAAACGGAGTCGATATCTTCTATAGCAACAGCTCTTTGCCCTTTGAAAGTAAGATTCACACCGGCTGCATCCAACTCATTCAATAAAGCATGGACTTCTTCCAATTCAAAATAAGCTACGATGGAATCAGCCATCTTATCGCCTATTTCATTAATGGCCGTTAGTTCTTCACGGCTCGCCTTGCTTAAGGCTTCCATCGTCCCGAATTCCCTCGCAAGCGTCTTGGCAGCTTTTGAACCAACATGGCGAATACCCAGCCCGAATAGTAATTTTTCCAACGAGTTGGCTTTCGAAGCTTCGATCGCTTGAAGAAGTTTAGTGACAGATTTATCCCCCATCCTTTCCAAAGCAATCAGTTGATCGTATGTAAGCTTATAAATATCAGCCACATCTTGTATGAGTTCTTCTTTAAATAACAAGCTAATCACTTTTTCACCAAGACTGTCTATATTCATTGCTGTACGGGAAACAAAGTGAATCAAGCCTTCCCGTATTTGTGCAGGACACTTCGGGTTGATGCAGCGTAAAGCAACCTCCCCGTCCAGCCGGACAAGTTCACTGCTGCACTCAGGGCACTCAGTCGGCATCTGAAACTCGACTTCTTCCCCTGTACGGCGCTCTGCCAGTACATTGACTACCTCTGGAATGATATCACCCGCTTTTTTCACAACCACTTGATCTCCGATTCTGATGTCCTTTTCACGGATTAAGTCTTCGTTGTGAAGTGAAGCTCGCTGCACAGTCGTACCTGCTACCCGGACGGGATCCAAAACGGCAGTCGGAGTCAATACACCCGTACGGCCCACATTCAGCTCGATATCCCTTAGGGTTGTAATGACTTCTTCAGCTGGGAATTTATAAGCAATGGCCCATCGCGGACTTTTTGCAGTAAAACCTAATTCATCCTGCTGTTCAAGGGAATCCACCTTTACGACAATTCCATCAATATCATAGGCTAAGTTTGGACGTTGTTCCGTCCATTCTACTATATAGGCCAGTACTTCCTCTATATTCGAGCATGTTTTTCTTTCCCGGTTCGTCTTAAACCCGAGACGATCCAATAAATCCAGACCCTCGCTATGGGAACGGACCCCCGTTTCCCCCAAATCGGCAATCGCATAAAGGAAAATATCCAAGTTCCGTTTCGCAGCAAGTTTCGGATCAAGCTGCCTTAACGAGCCGGCAGCGGCATTTCGCGGGTTTGCAAATGGTTCCTCACCGCGTTCTTCCTTAGCCTTGTTTAATGACTCGAATGATCTTTTTGGCATGAATGCCTCACCGCGCACTTCTATGGCGACCGGCTCCCGTAACTTCAATGGGATCGACTTGATCGTTTTCAAATTAGCGGTAATATCTTCACCGATCGTTCCGTCTCCACGGGTTGCCCCTCTTACGAAATATCCATTCTCATATTGAAGTGTGACGGCAAGTCCGTCAATTTTCAATTCACATACATAGGAAAAATTGTCACCTACAGATTGTCTGACCTTTCTGTCGAAATCCCGCAAGTCACTTTCGTTGAAGGCATTGCCTAAACTAAGCATCGGAGTGGTATGCTCCACCTTTTCAAACATATCCAAAATGGCGCCACCGACCCGTTGTGTCGGTGAGTCCGCCGTTTGCAGTTCCGGAAATTTCTCCTCATACCCAATAAGTTCACGTAGCAGCCGATCATATTCAGCATCAGGTACTGATGGCTGGTCCATCACATAATATTCATAGCTGTATTGGTTCAATAACGTTTGCAGTTCCAGAACTTTCTTCTCTGCAGCTTGTAAGTCCATACGTTCAATCCTTTCTAAAGAAGACTCCACCGCACTTCTGATAGAAGAGCGGTGTCTAAAGTCAGATATCCCTATTCTTTACCAGCAGGAGCATATTAATAGCTTATGCTTTTTCAACTGGTGCAAATTTCGCCAATAGGCGTTTGATGCCGATTGGACTTGGAAAGGCAATATCCAATTCCTTTCCTTCGCCTTCCCCTTTTACGCTCACCACGGTTCCTATACCCCATTTTTTATGGGAGGCACGGTCACCGACAGCCCAGCCGATTTCTTCACCGCCCGTTGCGGATGGTGCAGAAACAGCTTTTCCAAAGGCAGGCACTTTTCTTGTTGAAGCCGTTGAAGGAGACCCGGTCCTCGAAGAGCTGAAAGGCGTTTGCCTAGCCCTAGGAGCAGGTTTCGGTTTTAGGTCTTCTAGAAGTTCCTCTGGTATTTCACTGATGAAACGTGAAACGGGATTCATGCTCGTCCGTCCATACAATGTCCGCATTTGGGCATTGCTTATGAATAGTTCATTTTCGGCCCTCGTAATTCCCACATAAGCCAGACGGCGTTCTTCTTCCATCTCCTCTTCATCCATAAGCGAGCGGCTGTGAGGGAAAACCCCTTCTTCAAGGCCCAATAGAAAGACTACCGGATATTCAAGTCCCTTCGCTGAATGCAATGTCATCAACGTTACCGTATTTGTAGCTTCTTCGGTATTCTCGTCAAGTTGGTCTATATCGGCAACCAACGCCAGGTCAGTCAAAAAGCCCACCAATGATTTGTCCTCGCTGTTATCTTCGAATGCTTTCGTAACAGATAAAAACTCATCTATATTTTCAAGCCGGCTTTGTGATTCAATCGTTTTTTCTGCCTGCAGCATCTCACGGTAACCGGTTTTCTCGATGACTTCCTCCACAAGTTCAGTCACGGATAAGTACTCCTGCTGATTTGTATAATTAGTGATCAGCGTATGGAATTCCCTTGCCGCTTTGGTGGCCTTCCCGCTTATCCCTGCCATTTCCACAGACTCCAGTGCTTTATATATGGAAACATCATATTGATCTGCATAATCTGCCACTTTGTCCATCGAAGTTGCGCCAATTCCGCGTTTTGGCACATTGATTACACGGCGAAGGCTGATGTCATCATCAGGGTTCGCAATAAGTCGAAGATAGGCAAGTAAATCCTTAATCTCTTTACGGTCATAGAACTTAGTGCCCCCGACTATTGCATAATTAATATTGGATTTAAGCAGAACTTCCTCCATGACACGTGATTGTGCATTCGTTCTGTAAAGTATTGCTATATCTGAATACTTCCTGCTGCCGTCCTGAACTAACTCATTTATCTTTCCGGCTACGAATTGCGCTTCCCCTTGTTCATTATCCGCACGGTAATAGAATATCTTATTGCCATCTGCATTCTCGGTCCAAAGATTTTTCGGCTTACGGTTTTGATTGTTATCGATGACCTTATTCGCTGCTGCAAGGATTTTTTTCGTCGAGCGGTAATTCTGTTCAAGGAAAATCATGTTGGCATTCGGATAATCTTTTTCAAATGAAAGGATATTCGCAATATCCGCACCGCGCCAACGATAGATCGATTGATCGGAATCCCCGACAACACAGAGATTACGGAAGCGTGAAGCCAATAATTTAACAAGCATGTATTGAGCCCTGTTCGTATCTTGGTACTCATCAACATGAATGTATTGAAATTTACGCTGATAATATTCAAGCACCTCAGGTACGAGCTGGAACAATTGAATCGTCATCATGATCAAATCATCGAAATCGAGCGCTGAGTTTTTGCGCAGCCGTTTTTGGTATTCCGTATAAACATCGGCCGTTACTTTAGTGAAGTAATCAGACGCCGTCTTCAGGTACTCTTCCGGCCCGACCAATTCATTTTTCGCTGAACTGATGCTGCCCAAAATGGCACGATAATCATATTTCTTTGTATCCATATTACGGTCTTTCATGATTTGTTTTATGACCGATTGTTGATCCGTCGTATCCAATATCGAGAAGTTCCTATTAAATCCGATACGGTCGATATCTCTTCGTAGAATACGGACACACATCGAGTGGAAAGTCGAAATCCAGATATCTTCGGATGCACCGCCAAGTATGGCACGGATCCTCTCCTTCATCTCACGTGCCGCTTTGTTGGTGAACGTGATTGCAAGGATGTTCCAAGGCGCTATTTCCTTCTCGACCATCAAGTAAGCTATTCGGTGAGTCAGCACACGCGTCTTTCCACTTCCTGCCCCAGCCATGATTAAAAGTGGACCATCTGTTGCTTTCACTGCTTTTTGTTGCTGTTCATTCAAACCAATTAATAATTTTTCCGCTAAATATTGCATTATCACACCACCTATACGAACATTCGTTTCTGTTTTAGTATACTATATTTCTTACATGTTTTCATTTCACTGCCGTAACTGTTGCAAGGGCCACTTTTAAATCTTCATAAATCACATTGCCGACAACGATGACATCCGCAATCTTGGACATCTCTTTGGCCTGCTCAACCGATTTTATCCCACCGCCATAGAATAGTATGGTATCTTCCAAACTCTCTTTGGCCGCTTCCACCATCTGGACATCGCCATAATCACCGCTGTATTCCAAATAAAAGATCGGCAGGTTGAACATCTTTTCCGCCATCATCGCGTATGCACCCACATCATCCATATCCAAATCAGTATTGGCTTTCGTCAATTGGGCCGCCTTGCACTCAGGGTTCAGGATACAGTACCCTTCAACGAAAATTTCATCCCAATTCAAAAGGTAACCGTATTCCTTGACTGCTTGCTGATGTAATTTCATCATCCAATCCGGGTTGGTGCTATTCAGGACACTCGGAATGAAATATAAATCAAACCCTGGCGTCACCGTTTCAACTGAAGAAATTTCCATCACACATGGGACCGTATATCGCCTGACACGTGCCATTAAATGAAGCACATTCTCAAGCGTGATACCATCCGTTCCCCCGACCATGATTGCATCAGTACCGGATTCACAGACTTTCTCAAGGGCCTCATCACTTATTTCTTTATTTGGATCGAGTTTGAAAACATGTTTCCACTCGCGAAAATCGTACATTATAATCCTCCATTCACACTTCCCATTACACCATTATAGCATTAAGATTTTTCATTAAAAAAGAGAAGTATCGATAAAATGTTATTACCAAATGGAACCTTTTAATCTAAAATCCAATATAACATGGATACGGCTGAAAGACAGCCGGCAATGAGCGTGCTGGACACAAAATAAAAAGCCGGGAAATGAATTCCCCAGCTTTTTATTATAATCGAAAGAATTAAGATTCAGTTGTTTCCTCTACATTATCCTTAATACGGTTCAGAGCCATGGAATAAGCATCATTTCCGTAATTCAAGCAGCGTTTGACCCTGGAAATCGTAGCCGTGCTTGCACCTGTTTCCGTTTCGATTTTATGATAGGTTTTTCCTTCTTCAAGCATGCGGGCTACTTCAAGACGCTGTGCCAATGAGGAAATTTCATTAACTGTGCATAGATCATCAAAAAATCGATAGCATTCGTCCAAATCACGCAAGGAAAGGATCGACTTGAACAGCTGATCCGTTTCTTTTCCTCTTAACTTATCAATTTGCATGTTACTCCCCCTCAATTTCATGGGTATCAAAATGAGACGTCTCCTACTAAACCAGGTTCATCCGGAATAATATTGATCCAAGTTTTCCCTGGAATCAACCCTACCTCTTTATCGTTTTTCACTGGTGTAATACGACCATCCTTATTCACCCATTCTACTTCATTCGCTTTTCCTTTTTGAAGTAAATAACCATTTCCGCCACTTTTCAAGTCGATTTTTCGACGCCCTTTGTCGTCGATCACTTGATGAGCAGCCTCAATGATCAATATATTATCCAGTAAAATAGGTTTATTCGATTTATGCTCGACTGTTTGCTCTCCATTCGAATAACGTTTATATTTCTCTTCCGTGGCTTCGTATTCATACTGTACATCATACTCGTCTGATCCGTAGGAAACCTCGGTTTTCAATGCCGGTTCCCCTTGAAGTCCAGCTGCCTCTTCCTTTGTAAGGAAAGCATAAGGCTTCGGTGCACCATTCAACTCATAACCCTTTTCCTTTGCACCTTTTTCGATATCCTCAAAGGAGGTGTAGGAATTATGCGGTGCTTTTCGATCTGCCGAACGTTGAAACAAAGTACCATCATAATATAATCCGTTCAAGTTATCAATATACCCTCTGTCCAGCATGGTCTTTGCCTCGGGGCTATACCCATGACAGACATAGATGCAATCAAGGCCTTTAGCCAATTCGATATAATAGTCCCTTGCACTCCGAATCGGACCGATTTGACTAGGCATTTCACTTTGGAAGATAGCTAAAAATCTGGTTATGTCACCTTCTGCGAGCATTTCGTAAACCATATCGGCTTCTGAGAGGCCCGATTGCGGGCGTGCTTCCGGATGATTATTAATCATCACTGCTGCAGCCCTTCGCTCACTGCCTGCTTCGGTGGCCATACCTGTAAGTGGAAACTCATTGGAAGGTTCATTTTTCACATCTGTATTTTTGATGACAGCTTGGTCTTTCGGCTTACTGTCATCCGATGCAGGATCCTCTTTCGTCGAACAGCCTGCCAGCAGTAAAATAGCAATAACAATGAAAAGAACTCTCTTAAAATTCATCTTTCCACTCCTCTGATTTATTAGCCATTTCTTCTCTTATATTTTAACGCATTATAGTAGGAAAGAGTATAGTTTTATTCATTACATCATATACTCCTCGCTGGGTCAGCCTTATATATGGCAGATGGGTTGTCGAAAAGAATGAAAGGGTATACACAGGATCGGCGAAGCGATAACCTCTCTCCCGCAGCAAATGTTTCAATTCATTTTCTTCTTTTATCAATTCAGGAACCTCCTTGGTCGACATGACTCCCTTTAATTTCAGAGGAAGTTCATGAATCACCTTGCCTTGTTCCGTCAAAATGATTCCACCGCCAATTTCCTTTAGCCGGTTAAATGCCAAATGCATATCCTTTTTCCTTTTACCGATCAGTATGATATCACCTGTATTTGTATAAGAGCCAGCAAAGCCACACAATTTGTCCGCAAACCCTTTTAATATCGTATTGATGCGCCATTTCCCTTCCCGGTCGATTAGCATGAAAAAACATTCATCATCCTCAAAGTTCAGTTCTTCATGCCCAACATCATTGGCAAGGGAGTACGGTTTCGTAATTACATTATTAACCAATTCTATCCCGAACGGCATGGAAAATTCAAAATCTTCCTTTAAACTGAGATCCCAATCAAGATCGAGCGGTTTAAAATCGAAATCACTCCATTCGATTTCCTGTTTATCCGGAATGATCTCACCATCCCTTTTCACCCATTTCCCTTTCGCCATTACCGAAACCGGAGCGGGTTCCTTTACATCGGTCAGGAAGTTGATGTTCGCCACCCTCCCTGTGGCAATATTGCCATGAAGGTATTCAATGTTATAATATCGTGCGATGTTGATGGTCGCCATATTGTAGGCATCGATGACCGGAACGCCATGCTCTATCGCTATTTTGATCAAGCAGTCTATGAAACCACCTTCATAAAAGGACGGCGGTGATCCATCTGTCGTATAAAAGAATTTGTCATAATGATCAATGTCCAGTTCATGGATTTCCTGTATCAGCTTTGGTAAATCCGGACGGATCGAAGAATGTCTTAACGATACATAATAGCCCTGCAGCAAGCGTGACATGACTTCATCACCTGTCATTGCCTCATGATCACAATCGGCGCCGAACAAGGTCATTTTTGCTAAAGTCTTCTCCGAAGCACCTGGAAAGTGTCCTTCTATTTTCTTCCTCATTCTCTTGGCTTCCTGAATCCAGTGCAACATCATGTCATCCCCATCGAGAAGCTTCGGCCATCCAGTTAGTTCCCCGCCCTGTAATACGGCATCATGCTCCAGCCATGATTTGACGGCCCCATGGGAAAAGACCATATCTTCATCAATCAATTCCGTTTGTCCGTCAAAACGGCTCCACCAATACATTGTTACAGGAATGTTACGTAATTCTTTCAAAAGAGAAAACGCTTTCTTTTTATCTAACTGCAATAGAAACGGCAAGTTATCATTGATCAATGTCGTTGTGCCAAAATGAGATGCATAACGTGAAAAAGAAAGGGGATTATATAATTGAGAAGGGTGTGAATGCGGCTCAATATAACCCGGGACCAAGTACTGGTTTGTACAGTCGACCATCTCACAGCGGTCTATATTATCAGGAAGCTTATCGCCAACATATATGATGCGATCTTCATATATCCATATATTCGCTTTTACCCATTTTCGTAAAGCCTGATTTAAATAAGTCGTATTTTTTAGCAGAATGTGTGGTGCCCTATTGCCATCCAGCACATCTATATGTTCTCTTAGATGTTTATTTTTCCATCTATAGCGCTGTTCAAGCATAAACATTCCCCCATAAGTTATTAGAAACAGTGTATGAAAAAAACCATTTTCAATCCAATTTTATTTCATAGTAACATACTTGCCCCATTTGAACAGTAATGTTATCCAGATTATTGTTAAATTTTTGTGAAGGGATCGATTTTATATGAAGTTTAAACAAAATATCAGTATAATAAATGCTTTAATGCGAATTACTTGTGGTTTTACATTTCTAACATGGGCTACGGCTAAAATGGTGAAAAAACCATGGAAAAACCAATCTTATATAATCGTGGCCATGCTTTCCGCCATGAAAATAGGTGAAGGAATCCTCCGTTATTGTCCTGTCGTCGATGCGATGGAAAACGGACAAAACTTGATGACAAAAGAACCAAAACAGGAAAATGAATCGAATCAATCTGATTCATATTAAGTCTTATAGAAGAAGCTGACTCCGCTTAGAGTCAGCTTCTTTATATTATGATGAAAAATTGTATTTTATTGCTCGGTAGCCAATATCCGTTCGCCAAAATAAACCGTCTTTCTCAATATGCCCTAACTCTTTATATACTTCAGCTTGCGCAGAGGCCAAATCTTTCCCTTTTGCAGCAACCAGAAGTACACGTCCGCCATTCGAGATGAAGTTCCCTTCATTATTGAGAGCCGTTCCAGCATGATAAACATGGGCTTTCGGATCAATCTTTTCCAAGCCTTTAATGATAGATCCCTTTTTATATTCCCCTGGATATCCATCAGCTGCGACGACCACTCCGAGAACGGCTTCTTCATGCCATTCAAGTTGTAAATCCTCTCCAGAAAGAACCGCTTCAAGCGTATCTACGAAGTCTGTCTTTAGACGAGGTAAAACGACTTGCGTTTCCGGATCGCCAAAACGGGCATTGAACTCAATGACTTTTGTGCCTTTTTCAGTGGCGATCAACCCGGCATATAATATTCCTGTAAAACTCCGATTCTCAGAAATCATCGCATTTACCGTGGGTTTAAGAATCGTTTCGACTGCAGTCTGGATCATTTCATCGGATATTTGCGGTACCGGTGAATATGCACCCATTCCACCTGTGTTCGGACCCTGATCTCCATCAAAAACCCGCTTATGGTCTTGAGCAATGACCATCGGATACACTTTTTCCCCATTAACGAATGCCATCAATGAAAACTCCTCGCCATCAAGGAATTCCTCAATAACGACTTTGGCAGATGCTTCCCCGAACTTTGCTCCGACTAGCATATCATGGATGGCGTCTAACGCCTCTTCCATCGTCATAGCAACTACGACACCTTTTCCTGCTGCCAAACCATCCGCTTTTATGACAATGGGGGCACCCATTTTTTCGATATATGCTTTTGCTGAATCATAATCAGAAAAAGTTTCATATTCCGCTGTCGGAATGCTGTAGTTCTTCATTAAATCTTTAGCAAAGGATTTACTTCCCTCGATGACTGCAGCACGGCCATTAGGGCCAAATACCTGTAATCCTGCCTCCGTAAAATCATCTGCAAGTCCATTCAACAATGGGGTTTCGGGCCCGATCACCGTTAATGAAACAGCATTCTTTTTTGCAAAGGCAACCAAATCCCCATGATTGTTTTCATCAATTGGTACAAGAGTCGCTACATCGGTCATCCCTGGATTTCCCGGTGCTGCAAAAACGGTCCCAACCCGTTTACTTTCAAATAGTTTGCGGGCTATGGCATGCTCCCTGCCGCCCCGGCCAATTACTAGTACATTCATTATCGCACCTCGTTTTTGATTAATGTTTAAAGTGACGAATTCCTGTAAACACCATTGTAATCCCATATTCATCAGCTTTCTTGATCGAATCCTCATCTTTAACAGATCCACCAGGCTGAATGATTGCCGTGACGCCCGCTTTTGCTGCCGCTTCTACAGTATCATCCATTGGGAAGAATGCATCTGATGCCAATGCACTTCCTGTCGCTCTTTCCCCAGCTTGTTCCAGAGCAATTTTTGCAGCTCCCACACGGTTCATTTGACCTGCGCCAACACCTAATGTCATTTGATCGTTACAAACCACAATTGCATTCGACTTGACATGTTTCACGATTTTCCAGCCAAGTTCCATGGCTTTCCACTCTTCAGGTGTAGGCTCACGTTTCGTTGCCACTTTTACCTCTGCATCCTTTAAGCTATGTGCGTCCCGATCTTGAATAAGCAATCCGCCTTCAATGGATGTCAATTTACGTTCAGGCTTTTTAACCGCGTCAAAATCGATCGTTAATAAACGTAGGTTTTTCTTGCTTGTCAATACTTCCACTGCCTCTTGTGTAAACCCAGGGGCAATGATGATTTCAAGGAAAATTTCATGAAGCCTTTCCGCAGTCGCTTTATCGACTTCACGGTTCAAAGCGATGATCCCACCAAAAATGGAAGTGGCATCTGCCTCATATGCTTTTTCATATGCTTCCAAAATAGTCGCACCGACGCCGACGCCGCAAGGATTCATATGTTTGACTGCAACTGCAGCAGGCTCATTGAATTCTTTTACGATTTGAAGTGCTGCATCAGCATCATTGATGTTGTTGTATGATAGTTCTTTTCCATGTAATTGCTTCGCTTCTGCAATTGAGAAAACGGAACCAAGCGGTTTTTTATAGAATGCGGCTTTTTGATGAGGATTTTCCCCATAACGAAGCGACTGTTTCAATTCATAGGTAACAGTCAATGATTCAGGATTTTCTTCATCGGCAAGCTCTGTCATATACTCTGAAATAACGGCATCATATGCTGCTGTATGACGGAAAACTTTTGCAGCCAGTCGGCGATTCGTGGTTTTTGTTACCCCGCCGTTTTGTTTCAGCTCAGCCAATACGGTAGGATAATCATTGGAATCAACGATAACAGTCACATATTCGTGGTTTTTAGCAGAAGAACGAAGCATTGTCGGTCCACCGATATCGATGTTTTCAATAGCATCTTCCACAGTGACTTCCGGTTTGGAAATAGTCGCTTGGAATGGATATAGGTTTACACAGACAAGTTGAATGGGTTCAATGTTATGCTCAGCAAGCTGTGCTGCGTGACCTTTGTCATCATGTTTTGCCAACACTGCTCCATGGACATTCGGGTGAAGCGTTTTAACACGTCCATCCAAAATTTCTGGGAAACCGGTGACGTCACTGATTCCAATTACCTCAATACCATTTTCCTGAAGCGTTTTTTTGGTACCGCCTGTAGAAATGATTTCAAAACCTGCTTCAATTAAACCTTGAGCAAATTCTACGATACCTGTTTTATCCGATACACTAATTAATGCGCGTTTCTTCATGTTATGTTGGTCCCTCCATTAAGTAAGTTTCTTGTGGCATAGCTCCTGCAAAACTGATGGATACAGGTCATGCTCCATTTCCTGTATCCTTTTTTGAAGGATGTCTCTCGTATCCCCTTCAAGAATCGGCACTGTTTTTTGGGCAATGACCGGTCCTGTGTCCATTCCATCATCAACATAATGAACGGTTACCCCCGTTTCCTTCACTCCGGCATCAAAAGCCTGGCCAATTGCATCCTTGCCTGGAAAACTTGGCAGAAGTGAAGGGTGGATATTCACAATCCTCTGTGAATACTTTTGTAATAATGTCGGACCGATCAAACGCATATAACCAGCAAGAATGATGAACTCTATCTCATACTGGCGAAGTTTTTCCAGGATTTCCGATTCATATTCAGTCTTGTTGGAGTAATTCTTTGCTGAAAAGGAGAAAGAGTCAATATTCTCAAGCTTTGCTCTCTCAAGCACATATGCGTCTTCACGATCGCATACGACAAGACAGATTTCCGCCTCCAACTTTCCACTTTTTATTGCTTCAGCAATTGATTGAAAATTACTACCGTTACCTGATGCAAAGACAGCAAGGCGTCTCATTATTTGAACGACACTCCATTTCCATCCACGATCGTTCCAATAATTGAGGCTTCTTCACCGCAAGACTTTAGGTGGGCTAGCACATCCGATGCCACTTCTTTTTTGACGACAGCCGTCATCCCAATACCCATATTGAAGATATTGAACATTTCCTCTCTTACAAGGTTCCCTTTTTCTTCAAGGAATGAAAATATAGTTGGAATTTCCCAGCTTCCAAGCTCGATTTCAACACCGCATCCTTCAGGAAGGATACGCGGAATATTCTCGATGAATCCTCCACCGGTGATATGGGCAAGACCATTAACCTCAAATTTTTCCAACGTCGATAAAACGGACTTCACATAGATCTTTGTCGGTTTTAATAATTCCTCACCCAACTTGCAATCCAGTTCCGGTACGAAGTCATGAAGCCCCATGCCTGAGTCTTCAAGAAGGATTTTACGAACAAGTGAATACCCATTACTGTGGATGCCGCTTGAAGCGAGTCCAATAACGACGTCACCAGCCGAAATCGCTTCACCTGTAATCAGACGTGATTTTTCAACGGCACCTACAGTAAAGCCTGCCACATCGTATTCTTCCGTCTCGTACATGCCTGGCATTTCAGCCGTTTCTCCGCCGATTAAAGCACAGCCCGCCTGCTCACAGCCATCTGCAATTCCTTTAACGATCATTTCAATTCGTTCAGGATCTGCTTTACCGCAGGCAATATAATCTAAAAAGTATAAAGGTGCAGCACCTTGAACGACAACATCATTGACGCACATAGCTACACAATCCACTCCAATTGTATCGTGTTTATCCATCATGAACGCTAATAAAAGTTTTGTACCCACTCCATCCGTACCAGAAATGAGCACAGGTTCTTTAAGGTTCAAGGAAGATAAATCAAACATGCCGCCGAAACCGCCCAGACCATTCATTACTTCTGGACGAAATGTGCGCTTTACATGTTTTTTCATTCGATTTACCGCTTCATAACCAGCCTCAATATCCACACCAGCCTGTTTATATGCATTAGCCATTTGAAATCCTCCTCCGAAAATCAATCATCATTGCCGACTTGATTAACATTTTGTTTTTTCTCGTTCGTATTCAAAAATTTCAGTCGGATAATTTCCGGTGAAACAAGCTAGGCATGAACCGCGCGTTTCTCCAGGAAACGGTCGTCCAATTGCTTCGACCATACCTTCGACACTTAAAAAAGTTAAGGAATCAGCTTCAATGATTTCCCTTATTTCCTCCACCGATTTTGAGCTTGCAATCAGTTCTTCCTTTTTAGACGTGTCTATGCCATAAAAACATGGATTCTTGATCGGTGGTGAGCTGATAACTACATGCACTTCTTTCGCTCCGGCATCTTTTAACATGCGGACAATCCTTCTGCTCGTTGTCCCACGGACGATTGAATCATCAACCATTATGACCCGCTTGCCTTCCACTACCCCTCTTACAGGTGATAGTTTCATCTTTACGCCTTGTTCACGCAGACTTTGTGATGGCTGAATGAAAGTCCGTCCAACATAACGATTCTTTATTAAGCCCATTTCATAAGGAATGCCTGCAGCTTCAGCATAGCCAATCGCTGCCGAGATGCTGGAATCAGGTACACCTGTAACTACGTCTGCTTCAATTTTGGTTTCGAGTGCCATTTGCTTACCAAGGTTTTTCCGTGCTGTATGAACATTGATACCATCAATGTTGCTATCCGGACGGGAAAAATACACGTACTCCATCGTGCACATTGCCTGTTGGCTGGAAAGCGAAAAGTATTCGGATGTGATTCCCTCATCATTAATGACAACGAGTTCACCTGGCTCAATATCCCGGATGAATTCTGCACCTACAATATCAAGTGCACATGTTTCAGATGCAGCGAAATATGCATCGCCTATTTTCCCCAATGAAAGTGGACGGAAGCCATGCGGATCTCTTGCCATGATCATTTGGGTTTCGGTCATGATGACAAAGGCATAGGCTCCCTTTAGCATACTTAAACTGTTCTTCACGGACTCTCTTACATCCGAGTAGCCGGAGCGTTTAATCAGATGTGCCAGAACTTCCGTATCAGAGGTCGTTTGAAAAATGCTTCCTTGTCCTTCAAGCTGTGCTTTTAATTGATGGGCATTGACGATATTCCCATTATGGGCAAGGGCCAGCCCTCCTGTATGCGAATTGAACAGGAAAGGCTGAACATTTTGATACCCGCCGCCGCCTGCCGTTGTATAACGGACATGGCCGATTGCCGCTTTACCGCTACCGGAAAGTGCCTGCATTTTTTCCGCAGTGAATATCTCTGTGACAAGTCCTTCGCCCTTAGAGATGGACATCTGCTCACCATCCGTCACGACGATGCCCGCTCCCTCTTGACCACGATGTTGCAAGCTATGCAAACCGTAGTAAGCAAGCTGTGCTGCATCGGGATGTCCCCAAACTCCAACAACACCACACTCTTCGTTTAGGCTTCTTATTTCAGCAAGCATGGTATGGCTCCCTTCCAAGCTGTTTGTAAATCTTCAACGTCCGCTTCCAATACTTTGCTATCACTTGTTGCCACGACTAATTTATTATCAGCGGTTACTGAGCCTATGCAAATCGCATCTTCAACCAGTGCTTCAAATGCCGTTTGGTTTTCAGGACTGATGGACAGTAGGAATCGTGATTGCGTTTCACTGAATAATTCAGATACCGGTTCACCGGATATATTCACTTTAGCCCCAAGTTTACTAGCTGAGAATAAAGATTCAGCTAAAGCCACTGCCAAACCGCCTTCCGAAAGGTCATGGGCAGATGCAACAAGTCCTTTTTGGATTGCAGTCAGAATTTGCTGCTGACGTTTTTGTTCAAGGTCCAAATCAAGTTCTGGAGCGCGTCCAAAGATTTTACCCTCGAGCATTTTCTGTAATTCACTGCCACCGAATTCCACTTTCGCTTCACCGACCACGTAAATCAAATCGGATTCATTTTTAAATGTTTGTGTTGTGATGTGCTTAAGGTCATTGACTAGACCAACCATTCCAACTACAGGCGTCGGATAAATCGCTTCACCATTCGTTTCATTATAAAGGGAAACATTTCCTCCGATTACAGGAGTGCTTAAGCTTCTGCAAGCTTCACTCATACCGTCTGCCGCTTTTTCCAGTTGCCAGAATATTTCTGGTTTTTCTGGATTCCCAAAATTCAAGCAATCCGTAATCGCTAAAGGTTCCGCACCCGAGCAAATGATGTTACGTGCTGCTTCAGCCAC
The DNA here is from genome assembly GCF_042787955.1 of Peribacillus sp. YIM B13477. Classification (NCBI taxonomy): domain Bacteria; kingdom Bacillati; phylum Bacillota; class Bacilli; order Caryophanales; family Bacillaceae; genus Peribacillus; species Peribacillus sp. YIM B13477. The sequence continues at coordinate 7,218 of NZ_JBHZPD010000008.1, read as the reverse complement.
AGCGATTTTGCCGCCTGTTTCAGGATCTAAATAAATAAAGCGGGAGTTACAATCCGTCGTCATGGCAAGGGCTTTATTCGTACCACGTACACGCACTACCGCTGCATCCGATCCAGGTGAGACGACTGTATTCGTGCGGACCATGTAATCATACTGGTCGTAGACCCATTCCTTACTCGAAATTGTCGGTTGTTTCAATAGTGATACCAATGTTTCTTTATAATCTTCAATGACTGGCACTTCTGCCGTCATGCTTTGGAAGTCACGGAAATATTGCGGCTCTGCAGATGGCTTGTGATAAATAGGAGCTTCTTCAGCCAATGCATCAACCGGAACCTCAGCAACGATTTCACCTTGATGGGAAAGGGTTAGGTTTTTATCATCCGTTACTTCACCAACAGCAACCGCTTCTAGGTCATATTTCGTAAACAAGTCGACGATTTCCTGTTCGCGTCCTTTAGTGACAACGATCAGCATCCGCTCTTGTGATTCAGAAAGCATCATTTCATATGCTGTCATTCCCGTTTCACGCTGCGGTACCAAATCCAGGTTCATTTTTATTCCTGAGCCAGCTTTACTCGCCATCTCGGCAGATGAGCTTGTAAGACCTGCTGCTCCCATATCCTGAATGCCAACAAGGGCATCATTTTGAATCAATTCAAGGCATGCCTCCAAAAGCAGTTTCTCCATGAATGGATCGCCTACTTGTACGGCAGGCCGTTTCTCTTCCGAAGACTCTGATAGCTCTTCAGATGCAAATGTTGCTCCATGAATGCCATCACGTCCAGTTTTGGCACCCACATACATCACTGTGTTGCCCACTCCATGCGCTTGGCCCTTTTTAATGTCCTTATGATCGATCAAACCGACACACATTGCATTGACAAGAGGATTTCCTTCATACGATGGATCAAATTGAATTTCTCCGCCGACAGTTGGAATTCCGATACAATTCCCGTATCCTGCAATCCCTGCAACCACTTCTTTAAATAAATATTTCACGCGATCATTGTCTAGCTCACCGAAGCGAAGTGAGTTCAACATCGCGATCGGACGTGCTCCCATGGAGAAAACATCACGGATAATTCCGCCGACACCGGTAGCAGCACCTTGATAAGGCTCTATTGCCGAAGGGTGGTTATGACTTTCAATTTTAAAAACGACAGCCTGATCGTCACCGATATCAACGATACCTGCTCCTTCACCAGGACCTTGTAGCACTTTCTCCCCTGTAATCGGGAATTTCCTTAAGATGGGTTTTGAATTTTTGTAGGAACAATGCTCTGACCACATAACCGAAAACAAACCAGTTTCCGTATAATTCGGCAGTCTGCCTAAGATTTTCTCCACCATTGCAAATTCATCATCGGATAGTCCCATTGTTGCGTACAATCGATCCGATTTAATTTTTTCCGGACTTGGTTCAAGCTGTAATAACATGTGATTCCCTCCAGTTTTTTACGATGGATTGAAAAATCTTTAAGCCGTCTTTACTGCCAAGCAGCGAATCAACAGCACGTTCGGGATGAGGCATCATTCCGAGGACATTTCCTTGTTCATTTGTAATTCCCGCTATTTGCTCCAAGCTTCCGTTTGGATTTTCACCATCATACGTGAACAAGATGCGGTTATTTTGTTTTAATTCAGCCAATGTTTCATCATCGCAGTAGTAATTCCCTTCACCATGTGCCACAGGGATCGTAATCGTTTCATTTAATTCATATCCTGTCGTGAACATCGATTGGTTATTTTCAACCTTCAGTTCTACATTGCGGCAAATGAATTTCAAGCCTTCATTACGGCGCATCGCTCCAGGTAAAAGTCCTGCTTCAAGTAAAATCTGAAAACCATTGCAGACACCCAAGACAGGCTTTCCTGCTTGTGCCGCTTTTACGACTTCAGCCATTACATTCGAAAAGCGTGCAATTGCTCCAGAGCGTAAATAGTCTCCATAAGAGAAACCTCCAGGAAGGAGAATCCCATCATACTGAGCTAGATTGTCTGTAGAGTGCCAAACATACTCCACTTCTTCCCCCAGTGCATCCTTTATCGCATGGTACATATCGACATCACAATTGGAGCCAGGGAAAACTATGACAGCAAATTTCATTGGGTGATAACCTCCTCAACATCATAACGGTAAGCTTCAATTACCGTATTGGCCAATAGTTTTTCACACATTTCCTTCACAAGTTGATCTAAATCACGATCCGTATCCTTAATTGTAAGTTCAATGTATTTCCCCACTCGAACATCACTGACTTCGTTATATGTCAAGCTATGAAGTGATTGTTGCACTGCTGCTCCCTGTGGATCTAATACACTTTCGCGTAGTGTGATATATACCTTAACCTTATACATGTTGAGTGCCCTCCAACTTTGCTAGTATTTTTTCGTAAGCATCTGTTAAACTTCCTAAATCACGGCGAAATACATCTTTGTCTAATTTTTCGTTCGTGTTAATATCCCATAATCGGCAGGTATCAGGTGAAATTTCATCTGCCAGCAGAATGTCTCCATTCGGGGTTTTGCCGAACTCTAATTTAAAATCAATCAATTTAATGTCCAACTCTTTAAAGAAAGACGTTAAGACGATACTTATTTCTTGTGCCTTTTCTTTTAAAATCGCTACATCTTCCTTGCTTGCAAGTTCCAATTCTTCAATATGGTCTTCCGTTAACAGAGGATCGCCGAGCTCGTCGTCTTTATAGTAAAACTCAATCAGCGTTTTCTTGAGCGGCTGGCCTTCTTCAATGCCAGTCCTTTTAGAAAAACTGCCGGCAGCCGTATTTCTGACAACGACTTCTAGCGGAATGATGGATACCCTTTTGACTAGCTGCTCCCGTTCGGAAAGCATTTCAATAAAATGGGACGGGATATTCTCTTGGGCAAGCTTTGAAAATAGTAAGCTAGTAATTTGATTATTCAACTTACCTTTTCCTGCAATCTCTGACTTCTTCTCACCATTGAATGCCGTTGCCGAATCCTTGTATTCCACCCATACTATTTCACTGTTGTCCGTTGCAAAAATCTGTTTCGCTTTTCCTTCATACAACAATTCTCGTTTTTCCATCTGTCCAGACCCCCACATTGTGAATATTACGAATCTTCCTGCCATTGATCAGGCTTGGCAAACATATCACCATTAAAGGTGCATGTTTGCCGCCTTCACTTTTATAAACCTAAACGATCAAAGATTACATCAACATTTTTCAGGTGATGTGTAGGATCGAAACAATCATCAAGTTCTTCTTTCGTAAGCAAGCTTGTGATTTTATCATCCTTTTCGATCAGGCTTCTGAATGGAACCTGAAGCTCCCATGCTTCCATCGCTTTCGGCTGAACCGTATCATAAGCTTCTTCACGGACAAGTCCTTTATCGATAAGGGATAGCAGCACACGTTGTGAGAAAATCAATCCCAGCGTACGGTCCATATTGCGTTTCATATTTTCTGGATAAACGGTCAAGTTCTTCACTATGTTGCTGAAACGGTTCAGCATATAGTTTAATGCGATCGTTGCATCCGGCAAGATGATGCGCTCAGCAGAAGAATGCGAAATGTCACGCTCATGCCATAATGGCACATTCTCATATGCTGTCATCATGTAACCGCGGATTACACGAGCCATACCCGTCATATTTTCAGAACCGATTGGATTCCGTTTATGAGGCATTGCAGAAGATCCTTTTTGTCCTTTTGCAAAGAATTCTTCCACTTCGCGTGTTTCACTTTTTTGCAAGCCGCGAATTTCCACTGCAAACTTTTCAATAGATGTCGCAATTAAAGCCAATGTACTCATATAATGTGCATGGCGATCGCGTTGCAATGTTTGTGTTGAGATTGGCGCTGCTTCAAGGCCAAGCTTTTCACAAACGAATTTTTCAACGAACGGGTCGATGTTTGCGTAAGTTCCGACAGCCCCAGAGATTTTTCCAACCTCTATGTTCTTTCTTGCTTCTTCAAAACGTTCGACATTGCGTTTCATTTCTTGATACCAAAGTGCCAGTTTCAACCCAAATGTGGTCGGTTCCGCATGAACTCCATGTGTACGTCCCATTTGAACCGTGTATTTATGTTCCTTCGCTTTGTTTTTCAGGATCTCCACGAAGTTATTTAAATCCTTGGCAAGGATCTCATTCGCCTGCTTTATCACATATGAAAGAGCTGTATCCACCACATCAGTGGAAGTCAGTCCGTAATGGACCCATTTCCGTTCTTCACCCAACGTTTCGGAAACCGCACGTGTAAAAGCAACAACATCATGGCGTGTATCTTTTTCGATTTCATTGATACGGTCGACATTGAATGTAGCATTTTCGCGAAGAAGCTTCACATCTTCTTTTGGAATGACACCTAGCTCTGACCATGCTTCACAAGCTAAGATTTCAACTTCCAACCACGCATTAAAGCGGTTCTTTTCTGTCCAAATGTTTCCCATCTCTGGGCGGGTATAACGTTCAATCATTTTACTTCCTCCGTTTCAACCTGTTGATTCCATATTTTGCTTCGATCACTTTCCAAAAGAGCTTCCTCAATCGTTGGACGTAAAATATTCACATGACCCATTTTCCGCTTAAGCTTGGCTTCTTTCTTACCGTAAAGGTGAACCTTCCAATCTGAAAGCGTCGGAATTTCTTCCATCAAGGGTTCGATATGCTCACCAAGGATGTTTATCATTACCACAGGCTTCAATAACGCCGTATTTCCGAGAGGCCAATTGCAGACAGCCCTTATATGCTGTTCAAACTGTGAAGTCTCACATGCCTCCATTGTATAATGGCCTGAGTTATGTGGTCTTGGCGCTAATTCATTAATGATGATATCATCCTGAGCGGTTAAAAACATCTCGACTGCCAATGTCCCCACCAAATCAAGTTTCTCTGCAAGCTGCAAAGCTTCATCAATAGCTTTCCGTTCAGCTTGGATACTGATACGGGCCGGAACAATGCTTTTATGAAGAATGTTTTCAATATGAATGTTTTCCGCAATCGGAAAATGACTTGTCTCGCCATCAGCCTTACGCGTCACGATGATGGATATTTCTTTCACGAAAGGAATCCAGGCTTCCAGCACACATATACCTGTTTTGAGCAGGGATTCAGCCTTTTTGATATCGGCTTCTTCCTTAATGACCAACTGCCCTTTTCCATCATAACCGCCCCGCGTCGTTTTTAACACACTAGGGTACCCTAATTTCTCTATATGAAGGTAAATTTCTGAAATATCCTGTATTTCCTGATATGGAGCAACGGAAGCTCCTGCATCGGATATGGCTTTTTTTTCTGTTAATCTATCCTGTGTCAACTTTAATAATTCTGAGCCCTGTGGAAGAAATGCATGTTGCTTTAACCAATCCAAGGCTTCCGAACTGATATTTTCAAACTCGTATGTTATGACATCACTGACGTCAGCTAACCTTTTCAATGCTTCGATATCATCATAAGCACCGATGATTTCAATATCCGCCACTTGAGCACATGGGCCTTCTGCAGTCGGCTCAAGGACCGCTATCTTAAAGCCCGATGCCTTAGCTGACAAGGCCATCATCCTGCCTAATTGCCCACCGCCGATAATTCCAATGGTCTGTCCCGGTAATATGATTGTATTATTTAAGTTGTTCACTGCTCTGTAACACCTTTTCTCTGGTTTCGTCTCGTAAAGCCTCTAGCCTATCAGCAATGTCAGAATCAAAAGCCGCTAACATTTGAGCCGCTAACAAACCGGCATTGACTGCGCCGGCTTTTCCGATCGCAACCGTTGCAACCGGTACACCACCAGGCATTTGTACAATCGATAATAACGAATCCATCCCATTTAATGCCTTCGACTGTATTGGCACGCCAATCACAGGGACAATCGTTTTAGCGGCGGTCATACCTGGTAGATGTGCAGCCCCGCCTGCTCCGGCGATAATCACTTTAATATCTCTATCTTTTGCACTCTCTGCATATTCAAATAATAAATCCGGCGTCCGGTGGGCGGAAACGACTCTTTTTTCATAGGGGATCTCAAGCTGTTCCAATGATTCACAAGCGTACTTCATCGTTTCCCAATCCGAGACACTACCCATAATAACCCCAACTTGCGGTTTCATATCATCTTTCCCTCCAACACTCATATTATGGCGTCCCGAGTATGCAGACAGACGCTTATCATTTATCTATAACATTATAAATTAAAAAACCGGACAGGTTGCTTCCTCATAGAGAAAGCAACCTGTCCGGAAAAGAAAGCCCTTTTGGAAATACAAAAAGACTTGGCTAGTTTCCGAAATAGTCAGATGCTTTTCTCATAGTCCGATGATTTACGGTCATCAGGTAGAAACTTTTGGGCCATATCCCCATGATTATATGAGATGTATTAATGTAACTTCATCTTACCTTCCGGCCATTTTAATGTCAAGTTAAAATCGAATATTTTTACATGATATTAATTAATCGTTCGTGTTTTACTCAATTAGCTTTGCTTCGAATACAATTTTTCGATTAACTGGCACATAATGGACTTTGCCATTCTCAATTCTCTCGGCAAAGATAGGCTCTTCTGTTCGCCTTACGGGAAAGTAACCTGCCGCTTTAATTCGATCTAAACATGCATCGATCGTCTCTCCCTCGATAACTTCAAACTTTTCCTTACTCTTTTTACTCACAATACCGATCCCTTCATGGTTCTATATTTGTCTGCCTTCTTTCTTACCCATCCAACTTGCATATTATCAATTAAATTCTTCCTAGTATAATGAAAAGAATAAGTAAAGACAAGAATGCACGTAAATAAAATCGATTACTTTATAATGGTAATTCCATAATACCTCAGAATATGATGCCCCTTGTCTTCCGTAAAAACATCAACACTCATATACTGTACATCTCCTTCAATATCCCACCCTTCTCCCCCCCTGAATTACAATCGCTTGATTCATGAAATTCCCTCTGCTCCATGATCGGTACATATTCGTATCTTGCTCCCATGAATTATTTCAATTCAAATTTAGACCGAATAAATAAGCCAGCTGTTGGAATTAATTAGCCTGTAGTTTGATTTATCTGTTAATTCACGTCACTCCTCCCTGAAACTGAAAAATATCGCAATACAAAAAAGACCAGCCGGATGGCTGATCTTTTCAAATGGCTTGGCGGCGTCCTACTCTCACAGGGGGAAACCCCCAACTACCATCGGCGCTGAAGAGCTTAACTGCCGTGTTCGGAATGGGAAC
>NZ_JBHZPD010000007.1:0-288112 GCF_042787955.1 Peribacillus sp. YIM B13477 | reverse complement strand
TTGTCGAACATTGTTCTCAATATCGAATATTTTAACAAAAACGTCATCATGTTTCCATGAATGAATTACCCTTTTTGTTCATCCTTCATGTAGTACGTATTTTTTTTATCATTTCCTTGAATTTCAGTCAGGCGCATTTCTTCATTTTCAAATGCCTGCAAATCCGTAACGAGCGAATCGCCGCATTTGCCGCATAACCTTCCGCTCTTGATGTTGGCGCCGCACTTTTCACAAGGAATTCCGAGATTGGGAAACTGTGAAATTCTCAGCTTTCCGGTTCTCACAAATTTAATAATTAACCTTTCTTCAACGCCGGTTTCCATAACCACCTGCATCATGGACGCCGTTCTATTTGTTTTCTTGCGAATATATGCATACACTTTATCATATTGGGCTTCTTCTTCTTTATAACAGGCATCGCACACATCACGGAATTTCGTCATAACGAATAACGAATTACAGTTTGGACAGTTGAATACATCCATCGAGGCCCCTCCTTCACCATCACGGCGATTATTCTTCAGTACTGTATATATCGAATAATCCCGGTGATACTTTAGGGAGTTTTATTAAAATAAGCTTTTTCACCTAGCCAGGGTGATCGATGATACTTCTTTGGCCCCAGCTGTTATCAATGCTTTGGCTGCATGCCTGAGAGTTGTGCCAGTTGTGTAAATATCATCGATGATCAAAATGGATTTATGCTCCAGCATATCAGATTGCATGACCTGAAAAACCTGCGGTAATGACATTCTCTCTTGACGAGATTTTTTTGATTGTTTTTCGGTATGGATTCTTGTCAAGGTCTCAACCGTATGAAGTCCAACTAGATCTGCCAAAGCCTTTCCCTGGTTGAACCCCCGCTCCTTAAGCCGTTCATCGCTAAGCGGGATGGCGGTTACCAGGTCAAACTCCACCTCCTTTAACCTTTCTTTCAAAAAAGGGACGAAAACCTCAGCTAACGCATAATCACCCCGGTACTTATATTTAGCAATCAGGTCTTTTAAGTATTCATTATAATGAAATAGCGCTATGTTCTTCGACAAATAGCCTCCCCATTCCCTATTCCTTTCCCATCTTGAACAATCGAAACAGAGGTCACCGGTCATATGGTCCCCTCCCAGCTCCCTTGAGCACATTGTACATGTATCTCCGGTTATCCTATTAAGTTTCCCCTCACATCCTTCACAGATTGCCCTTGCCTCGGCCTGCTTTAGCAGGCTCCCCCATGTCAAAGCTTGCTTCATTCCTTCATCACAAACTAGACATCTATTCATCCAGCAGCCCCCTTTTCATGGCATTTTTATTCATCATCTGTATATGGCGGACCGCCTCGGACATCGCTTCACTTTTACCGTAATGAAAAAAGGTGACCGTCCCGGAAGGGTTCGCAAAGCTTCTCCCTACCCTGCCGGCAATCTGAACGAGAGCGCTATCGGAAAACACTTCATGTTCAGCACCGATCACGGCTACTTCCAACCGCTCGATTGTCACGCCCCGTTCCAGGATGGTCGTGGTCAGTAATCCCGGAACGAGTCCATTCCTTAAGGCCATTACTTTTTCCTTTCGATCAGGGTGCAGGGAGTGGACAATCGATAATTCAGGGGACAGCCTTTGAAACAGCGGAAGGACTTGCTCCATCACTTTGATGCTTGGAAAAAACAATAGGAAGGGGATATTCTGGTTAAGGCGCTCACTTACCCATGCGTTGATTTTCGATGGAATCTTTTGTTGAAGGAATAGTTTTTGCCAATTGCCGCTCCACTTCATTTCAGGAACGGGGATTGGCTGGCGATGATAACGGGCCGGGATTATGAAGGCTTTCAATTTGCCGCTTCGGTATAGCCGCCGCATACTCTTCGAAGGTGTGGCGGTCAAGTAGATGGTTGCCGCGGATACCTTTTTCGACTTATTAACCGCATAATGCAGCGAATCATCCATTGAGTAGGGAAACGCATCGACTTCATCAACGATGATGACATCGAAAGCTTCAATAAAACGGAAAAGCTGATGGGTCGTGGAAACGGTCAGTGGCGAAAAACCATGTCGATCTTCACTACCGGCATGGAGGGTAGTGACTTCAATGGCAGGAAAAGCTTTTTTTAACCTTGGGGAGAGTTCGAGAACGACATCGGTACGCGGTGTTGCCAAACAAATCCGTTTCCCGGCAAGCAAGGCTGCCTCAATCGCTGGAAATAACACCTCCGTCTTCCCTGCCCCGCATACAGCCCATACTAGGAATTCATCTTTTCCGTTTACGGCTTCAACGACACAGTCGGACGCATTCTGTTGACCTGCCGATAAAGTGCCCATCCACCTCATCACATTGTCAGGAATCGTATATTGAATGCCGGGACCGGTCCACCTATAAAGCTTTGCACATTCACTGACCCGTCCCATCAGGATGCATGAGCGGCAGTAAGTGCAATCTAGATTGCAAATCTTGCAAGGGAAAGTATAAAATAAGGTTTGATCTTTGTTACCGCAGCGTACACAGTGATAACTGCCGTTCCCGGATTGCACGCCGCAAGTTTCCGAGACATACCCATTCTTGAGGTGCTCTGTGAGGATTTCTTGGGAGAAGGGGATTTCGAAGGCCAAAAGATGTTTTCCGGTGAGATGGTTCTGAAGTTCAGGGGAATAAGGCGGGGAAATGCTCGTTTTTTTCAAACTGCAACCTCCATTTCTTGATATATTACACTCCCCCTTATCATTCGCTTTTAATTCCCGGATTCCTTTTTGTTCATAAAAAAACGCCTTTCAATTAGTAAAGGCGTCAAAGCTTAAATTTTATACCAGCCCATCCCCATCGAGCCTTCGCCCAGATGCGTTCCGATTACTGGGCCGAAGTAGCTGATGTCGAATTCGACATTCGGGAACCGGGCTTCAAGTTCCGCTTTCCAGTCTTTGGCTTCACTTTCCCGTTTTGCATGAATGATGACGGCCTTATATTTCTCGCCGCTCGCCGCCTCTTCTCCAAGTAAATCGGCAATCCGTTTCATCGCTTTTTTCCTTGTACGGATTTTTTCGAATGGGACGATGACTTTATCAACAAAATGGAGCACCGGCTTCACTTGAAGCAGACTGCCGATCAAAGCTTGGGCACTGCTTAAGCGGCCGCCGCGCTGGAGATGGGATAGGTCATCTGCCATGAAGTATGCCTTGACCGATGGTTTCATTTCTTCAAGCCTGGCCATGATTTCTTCTGCACCTTTGCCATCAAGTGCCATCTTCGCCGCCTCGATCACGTAAAACCCTTGTACCATGCAGCTGATTTCCGAATCAAACGCATGAACCCTGATTCCCTCGACCATTTCACCTGCAGATACAGCTCCTTGATACGTGCCGCTGATGCCGCTCGATAAATGAATGGAAATAACATCATCATATTCTTTTTGCAGTTCCTCGAACTTCTCGACAAACTTCCCGATTGGAGGCTGTGAAGTGGTCGGCAATTTCTCCTGCCTCTTTACTTCCTCATAAAACTCATCCGCAGTAATATCAATTTCCTCCCGGTAAGCTTCATTGGAAAAAATGACATTAAGCGGCATCATATGTATATGTAAACGATCACGCATTTCCTTTGGTATATATGCAGTGCTATCTGTTACGACTGCGGTTTTCATATCAGTACCATCCTTATAAAAATTTACTTCGTATCATATTCAACATTCTATCTGAAAATGCCTTTATTTGCATTAAATAGCTTTTTTAATTACCAAAAATTTGAATATGATCATCAAACAAAAAAATCCAGCCCTTCAGCACGCATTGCGGAATCTGAAGAGCCGGACTTATCGAACGCTTTGATTACTTCACTTCTACCCAGCCGTTTTTAATAGCTAGGACAACCGCTTGTGTACGGTCATTCACATTCATCTTCTGAAGAATGTTACTCACATGGTTCTTGACTGTTTTTTCACTGATATATAGAGTTTCGCCGATGGCCCGGTTGCTTTTCCCGTCAGCTAAAAGCTGAAGCACTTCACATTCACGTCGAGTCAATAGGTGAAGCGGCCTCCTGATTTCTATCGTATGTATGGAATCACGATCAGCACCCTCTTCAGCTGCTAAACGGCGATATTCTTTAACTAAGTTATGGGTGACCTTCGGATGAAGGTATGAGCCGCCTTCAGCGACTACACGCACAGCATCGATCAACGCGTCTGCGTCCATCTCTTTCAACAGATAACCTTGTGCTCCTGTTTTCAATGCGTGCTGCACGTAGTTTTCATCATCATGAATGGAAAGGATGATGACTTTTGTTTCAGGGTAACGGCTCACGAGCATTTTTGTAGCTTCGACCCCATTCATGTTCGGCATGTTGATATCCATGATAACAACATCAGGTTTATGTGTTTCAACAAGATCCATAGCTTCGCTTCCGTCATCACCCTCGGCAACAACATCAAAGGATGATTCAAAATCTAATATGCGCTTTACGCCTTCACGAAAAAGCTGATGGTCATCGATTATGACGATACTAGTCTTCAACGGCTTCTTCCTCCTAGTTTCTATTTAATATGTCTATTCTCTATTATTTAAATGGTAGGGAATTTGGATAAATACCAAAGTGCCTGCCCCCGGTTGTGAATCGATAGTCATTTCACCTTCCAGCAGCTCGACTCTTTCTCTCATTCCAACCAAGCCAAATGAGCCTTCTTTTTGAATCGAAGAGTCAAACCCCTTTCCATCATCTTTGACGACGACGGTCACCATCTCCTTGGAAATGGACAGTTTAACTTGAATCTGTTTTGGGTCCGCGTGCTTCAATGAATTTTGTACAGCCTCTTGAACCAGCCTGAATAATGCGACCTCCATATCGGAAGGGAGCCTTTTGACCTGCCCAAGGTTGACGAAATTCAGATTCACGCCATTATTATAGTCTTCGGTCGTTTGCAGGTACTTTCTAAGGGTTGGAACAAGTCCTAAATCATCAAGTGCCATAGGCCTAAGGTCATAGATGATTCTTCGCACTTCATATAAAGCATTCCTTACCATGACCTTTAAACTGCGGATTTCCACTAACGCTTCATCAGGACCTCTCTCCCGCTGCACTCGTTCTATCAGGTCTGAGCGCATCATGACGTTTGCCAGCATTTGCGCCGGACCATCATGGATTTCACGTGAGAGCTTTTTACGTTCCTGCTCCTGGGCTTCGATTATTTTCAGTCCGAAGTCCTGCTTGCGTTTCGCTTCTTGAAGGGCTTCCCCCACAAATTTAAGATCTTGTGTCAAATAATTCTGCACCACCGATATTTGCGAGACGAGATGCACCGCTTTATCGATCGTCTGCTGCAAACCCCTTAACCTTAACTCAAGTTCATCCCGGCGATTACGGAGCTCTTTCTCCAATTGCCGGTTAATTTGTAAATCGACTTGCAGCTTATGTGCCCTTTCATAAGCATCGCGCACTTGTTCTTCAGAAAAATGGTTGAAGTGCATACTGACTTCTGAAAGCCTTTTTCGAGCAAACCTGGCTTTTGAATCCAGTGCATCGCTGTCGGTTATCACAATGGCAACCCTGATTTTCACATCATCAAGCTCTTTTGATAATGTCTCGAAGTCCTTTCGGCATTGTTCGCCGATATCAAAGACTTCATCCTTACTTTCACTAACAGTGCTCACCATTGTTTCTAAGATCTTGTCCAATGCTTTAGCATCAACCTTTTTTATGGACATTAAGATCCCTCCACTTAAATCAAAAGACTTAAACAATTTATTGTCTCAAAGACTATGTATATGGAAAAAAGTTCTTTCCCTTTTTCATGAATGGTTAAATTTCAGGAAACATTTGTATGAAGTAACCTTCATGAACATATTGTACCAAAAAAAGTTTAAAAATACGTTAATTTCCTTTTTGGTTTCCATAAAATGTACATACTTACTATACATCTCATAATCCGGCCATTAAGTCTGCCTATTAAAGGCAGATAGCCATATCAATTATCCTAATACAAAATATCCTTTTCAATCAAATGGGATATTCCGCTCCATTGATTATCATATGAAACAGATGCATTTATTAAATGGCAAAATCCTTGAAATGAGAGGACACGTTAAGGTAAAGCCAGGATAATGGCACAGAACTCATGTTTTTCCTATAATGTTATTCTTTTAAGCATATATGACCAGCTAATAACAATAACAGGCAATGAAATTAATTATAACACGTACAGCTTTATCTTATATTAAAGTTTCTTTACACATGCAGTATGTAAATGAATCGTGATTGCCACTTTTTCCGCAAAGCCTTATAATAAATCAACTAATAGGAAGCACGAAGGTGGAATAATATGCTCACTCAATATTTAACGGTGGCTGGTCGCGGCGAACATGAAATCGTCATTGAAAAATCCCGTTTTATTTCCCACATCGCCCGGGTCGAAACCGAAGATGCCGCACAGGCCTTTATCCAGGAAATCAAGAAAAAGCACAAAGATGCTACACATAATTGTTCAGCTTATATGATCGGGGAACAAAATCAAATCCAAAAAGCCCTCGACGATGGGGAACCGAGCGGAACGGCAGGCGTCCCTATCCTAGAAGTGCTTAAGAAGAAAGAACTGAAAGACACAGCTGTTGTGGTCACTCGGTATTTTGGCGGCATCAAACTTGGTGCTGGCGGTCTCATTCGCGCTTACAGCAAAGCGACTTCAGAAGGGATAAATGCCACTGGTGTCGTCATTAGGAAACTGATGCGGGTCATTTCGACAACCGTCGACTATACCTGGCTTGGAAAATTGGAAAACGAATTGCGCTCTTCCATTTATCAAATAAAGGAAATTCAATACCTTGATCAGGTCAATATCCTTGTATATGTTGAGGAAACACAAAAAGAGACATATATCGCTTGGATTACAGAGCTGACAAATGGTCAGGGCCATATCACCGAGGAAGAAATGCTTTATTTGGAAGAGGAATTCTCCTGATATACTCCTGCATATTTTCCCTTTTTTTTGCTGTAATATAATTGAAAAGAAATATTTATTTTACGAAATTATTAAATCATTGTAAAATTAGGTGTAATATATGACGAAATATAAACTGCAGGATTCGAAAAATAGCGATATATGTCTGATGTTCGTTATTTAAAAGGAGAAGAAAAAGATGTCTACTACTAGGCGTGTTTATAAAATTAAAAAAACAAAGAAAAAAAGGCGAAAGAGGCTTTGGTTATTGCTTGTTCCCCTTCTGGTACTTGGTCTGGGGGCTTCTACGTATGCTGCAACCCTGTATATGAAAGCCCAGAATGTATTCAATGATTCCTATGACCCTGTGGAAGCTTCAGCAAAGCGAGATGCAGCGATCGACCCGCTCGAAGATAATTTCTCGATTCTTTTCATAGGAATCGATGATAGCAAGGACCGTGACTTAAAAGGAAATTCCCGGTCGGATGCTTTAATGCTGGCCACATTCAATAAAGACCAAAAATCTATAAAGCTATTAAGCATTCCGCGTGATTCATATGTTTACGTGCCAGCTAAAGGCGTAACCACGAAAATCAACGCGGCCCATGCAGCCGGCGGTCCGAAAGCGACGATGGACACCGTAGAGGAGTTACTCGATGTCCCTGTCGATTATTATGTTCGCATGAACTTCAATGCTTTCATCGATGTTGTAGATTCATTGGATGGCATCGAAGTCGACGTCCCTTATGAAATGTATGAAATCGATTCACATGACAAAAAGAATGCCATCCACCTCGAAGAAGGATTACAGACCGTTGATGGTGAAGAAGCATTAGCATTTGCACGGACACGTAAAAAAGACAGTGATATCCAACGCGGCGAGCGTCAGCAGGAAGTGCTGAAAGCCATCATTGCCAAAGCAACCTCTGCTGGATCACTAACGAAATATACAGACGTAATGGAAGCTGTCGGCGACAATATGACAACGAACCTTAAATTCTCGCAAATGAGAGGTTTCATAAAATATGTGACTACCGATAAAGGCATCAATCTTGAAACCATCAAACTTGAAGGTCAGGATTCTACCATTAACGGAAGCTATTATTATCAGCTGAACGATACATCATTAGCGAACACTAAGCTGTTGCTTCAATCCCACTTGAACCTGGGACCAGCTGAAGGCAATCAAACTGAAGCAGTTCAATCACAAATACAAGAATAAAGCGAACCCCCCACTCGTCATGAGTAGGGGGTTTTTTGATGCATTATATGAAATCACAAAGAATAGCCCTAAAAAGATCAAGCCTGTATTACAAAAAAGCCACCAACCGTTACTTCAAACGATTGGTGGCTTTCCAATAAAACTAGCGAATCTAGTAATCTATTCCTAAATGATCATGGCTTGTTTTTAAAGTTGAGCATCTTGAGCAACGGCTGGTAGTTTGAATTGACCAAGCCAATTTTCTCCACGAAAATCTCTATGATCAGCAGAAGTCCCGTTACAAGGATCAAAGCCCCCCACATCGTGGCAAATGAAAAGATTATGGCCGCTAAACCAAAGCAAGCAGCTAAAGCATAAATGAGTAAGACAGTTTGCTTATGGGTGAATCCCAAGTTTATCAAACAGTGATGTAAATGTGATTTATCAGCAGCCGAAATCGGCTGTTTATTGACGACCCTGCGGATAATCGCGAAAAATGTATCCGAAATGGGAACACCCAAAATGATGATCGGTACGATCAAGGAAATCATCGTTACGTTTTTAAACCCTAGCAGGGACAGAACGGCAATGATGTAACCTAAGAATAAGGCACCTGTATCTCCCATGAAAATCTTTGCCGGATGGAAGTTATATTTCAAGAAGCCAAGAGTGCTTCCAATCACGATCAATGCGACCACGGCAACAAATAGGTCCCCTTTAATAAGGGCCATAGTTGCAATTGTCACTAATGCGATCGTCGAGACACCGCCTGCAAGACCATCCAGTCCATCTATTAGGTTGATTGCATTAATGATGCTGACGATCCATAAAATGGTGATCGGTATACTGAAAACACCAAATTCAAGAGTATCGGTAAAGAACGGCAAGTTGATGAATTCCACTTCAAGACCGCCCCATAATACGATAATGAGGGCAGCCAAAACCTGGCCCAGGAATTTGGGTGCAGCTCTTAATTCAAAAATATCATCAGCCATCCCAATCAATATGATGACAAGCGCTCCCACCAGAAGGGGCAGCTGCTCCCCAAAAGGCAGCTGCTCCCCAAAATCATCCATGAAAGGCAAGAAGAGCAAGAAGAGCAAGAAGGTAATGCAAAAACTCAAAAATATAGCTAAACCGCCCATGCGCGGCATAATTTTACTATGCACTTTTCGCTCATTCGGTTTATCGGTAGCTCCTAATTTAAAAGCCAGCTTTCCGACAAAAGGAGTCAAAAAAATGGATAATAAAAAGGCTACCAACAAGGCCCCTATTAACATCAAGAACCACCTCAATTCAACTAAAAATCTAATACCCGTTACGATCTATAAGAAAACCTATATATAAATGCTTATTTTAATTTTTCATCCTCAAATAAACATTATATACGTTATTGGCTAAAATCTCTATAGAAAAGTTGTTTTTTGCAAATTTTTGTAAATCCAGCCCTATCTTTGTCAAGTCCCCGGATTTTTTTAATTCCAAAGCATTGCAGATGGCCTGTTTCAGCTGTTCGACATTGCCGATATCCGTTATCCAGCCCTTGCTCCGATCGGGAATCAATTCCTGTACACCGCCGACATCACTAGTGATTGCCGGAAGACCCGATCTTGCTCCTTCAAGTAAAACGAGTGGGAAACTTTCGCTTAAGGAAGTCAATAATGTGATGTCCCCCAATGGGTAGATTCGATCTAAATCTTCACGATACCCTAAAAAATACACATGATCGGATAATCCCTTTTCCGAGACCATCTCTTTTAGAGCGGTTCTCCTGCTTCCGTCCCCTGCAAGGATCAGCTTCACATGGGGGAATTCCGATACCACTTCACTTAGTGCCGATAAAGCAAATTCATGACCTTTAACCGGTTCAAGCCTTGCAGGCATGATGATGATGAAATCATCTTTCCCAAACCCGAAATCTTCTCTTTGAAACGGGAAAGGCAGTTCCTTTTCAAAGTCAATTCCGTTCAGGATCTTTGTTATTTTGGATGAATGGATTCCTTGGTCAATCAAGTCCTGCTTAAAGCGGTCGGAAACCGCCAGTATATGATCGGCATATTGGAATGACCTTACATGAAGGCCAGTAAACAATTTCCCTTTTACACCCTGCCCTAAAAAATCATGATGAGGCGAACTGTGAACAGTAAGGAGCCATGGGCATTTAATGAGGCGCTTTATAAAAGCACCATATATATTAGCCCGCGGACCATGTGTATGGATGATGTCTATATTATTTAGACGGATAAAGTCCCTTAAAGGTTTCAAAATTGAAAGGTCATATTTGGAATGTTGCTTGAAAAGTTCAGTTTGTATCCCGGAGGACATGGCCCGCCGGTATAGTTCACCATTTTCAAATACACCTAGCAAACACTCCTCTTTATTCAATTGGTTCAGTAAGGACATAATATGAAACATACCTCCGCCGGTTTCATTACCAGCGTTTAAGTGCAAGATTCTCATCCAGTCCACTCCTTATGTTCAGGAACGCTGCACCGTTTTCCTTAACCGCCGAACCTTTAATACGAATCTTGGCAGCGCAAGCATCCGTTTCCACCGTGAAGGTTGCTGGATCAGTCGGTACAACCATTCAAGACGCATTTTTTGCCAGAAAACCGGGGCGCGGTTCACCTTTCCCGCAAGGACATCAAAGCTTCCCCCTACCCCCATGAATAACCCTTTATTGAATAACGCATAGTGTCTGGAAACCCATTTCTCCTGCCTGGGGAACCCTAATGCAGTCAATATGATGTCAGGTTCCAGTTCCGCTATCGACTTCGGCAGGGCATCATCCTTGATATCAATGTAACCATGGTTGTATCCCACCAACTCGAGACCCGGATATATTTCTTTCACTTTCAGGGCCGCTGCTTCAATCACGTTTTCCTCCGCTCCAAGCAGATAAACCTTCAACGCTTTTTCATCAGCGACCCGAAATAATTCATTCATCAAGTCGAATCCTGTAATCCGCTCTTGTAAAGGTTGATTTAGCCATTTAGAGGCCATAATAATACCAACGCCATCAGGAGTGATGTAATCAGCCGATATAATGATGTCTTTATAATCCCGATGTTCATTTGCATACTCGACTATTTCCGGATTTGCCGTAACGACAAACGTTTTTTCCTGATTCATCAATCTCGGATAAATCATTCTATTCATGAACTCATCCATATTGCTATCAATGAATGGTATGGTTAGTATCTCAACAAACTTCTCTGTCATTTCACTTCAGCCTTTCATATGTACTATACATCTAAAGGGTGGGGTATTATTCAAGAAATTTTTTCATACACATCATAGAACGTGATTTTTGATTCAAAGGTGGTTAATCAATTGAAGTTTATAGAAAAACAATCGTTACCCATTCTATTTCTGTGCCTGCTCATCCCATCGGCAGTGCCTCACCCTATCGCCGGTTACATGGCAACGGCGTTGATGCTCGTTTTTATCGTTATAAATAAAAAAAACCTGTTATTAATTCTATTCATTTATTTCCCTGCCCGTCCCCTATTGATGGAACTGAATAGCGGCTTAACTTATACAGGTGACCTGATCATCCTCACCTTATTCATTTCTTTGCTTATAGAAAAATTCAAAAAGAACGAATGGCCATTTTCGAAATATCATTTCACTGCGCCATTTTGGTTGTTTTGTTTAATTGGTGCCGGTGCTGCACTCATAAACGGGGTGGGAATCCTCCCCATCTTGTTTGAACTCCGTGGATTGCTTATTACATTCTTGCTTCTTTACATTATCGGTGAATTAAATCTAGAAAGAAAGGATATCTTTCGCTTTTTGAAGGTAATCCTAATATTTACTATCTTACTTTGCCTGCATGGCATAGTGGAGAAAATCTTTTCCCGTACAATCCTGCTTCCCCGCACATGGGAATTGTGGAATCTTTCTCCAACAAACCGCATGAGGATTTATGGAGCACCAGCCAATCCTAATGTATTTGCCTTATTCTTAAGCATTCAGTTATTCCTTGGTTTCTTTCTATTTCAGTCGCTGAAAAAATATAAATGGATCGTCTTTCTGGCTGCCATCCTGATTTCCGGAACGTTACTGCTTACCTATTCGCGGGGCACGATGATTGCATTCGGGTTCGCTGCGCTTGTCTTTATAATTTGGACTAGAAATAAACCATTTCTCAAGTATGCTGTAGGAGCATTTTGTCTCGGACTGCTCCTTATTTATTACCCAGTTTTATTTGCATCAAGCAAAGTGGAGGTATCCGCATCGATTCCCATGGAAAACGTGGTGATCGGCAGCACTCCATCTTCCGAACACGAAGATGCCCTCTCCAATCGCTTTTCAGAAATGTTCTCTGATAAGACCCTGCACCAAAGTACGGAATGGGGCCGGTTATATGTCCTAATCAAGGGAATTGAAATTTTCAAAGATCACCCGATAATCGGCACCGGGCTAGCAACCTTCGGAGATTCTGCGACACTTTCCTTCTCCTCGCCAATCTATCAGGAGTACCAAATTGGTGAAAGGAT
The DNA here is from genome assembly GCF_042787955.1 of Peribacillus sp. YIM B13477. Classification (NCBI taxonomy): domain Bacteria; kingdom Bacillati; phylum Bacillota; class Bacilli; order Caryophanales; family Bacillaceae; genus Peribacillus; species Peribacillus sp. YIM B13477. Next base: position 275,498 of record NZ_JBHZPD010000007.1, on the reverse strand, counting down.
GTATACCGATAATCAATATATCCAGATTCTGGTCCAAACTGGTGTGCTCGGCTTCCTTGCAGTTCTTGCATTCATCTTTTTCACCTGCCGGAAAATCCTGAAATCGGGAAAAGGCACATTTGGGGCGTTCACCATCTGCCTGATGTTGGCCGCACTATTAGCAGGACTTTTCTACAATATTCTCGAAGATAAAACGTTTACGCTGATATTTTATAGTTGTTTGGGATTCTGTTTACAGAAGGACATCATTTTAAAGGATTGAAAATATGCCTACTCTTTCAAATGTCATTAAATCGGTCGGGCTCGTCACCATTATTGCAGCCATTGGAAAAGTCCTCGGATTCGGGCGGGAATCGATCATAGCCGCCTATTTCGGGGCATCATCCATGGCGGATGTTTTTTTCGTGGCAAGCCTCATTCCAACCATTCTTTTTACGGCTCTCGGCAGCGGTCTTCAGGCCGGCGTTATTCCTATTTACTTGGAAAAGAAAGCGGATAACCCAAAGAAGGCGGACGAATTCATCAGTGTTTTAGGTTCTTTCTTCATGCTGGTTGCCGGAGTCCTGACCATTGCCTGCATGATTTTCATAAAGCCGCTCGTCATGATGACAGCCCCGGGCTTCTCCGATTCAGAGCTTGCCCTGACGGAATCACTGACCCGGATCATGCTGCCAAGTTTACTATTTTTCACGCTTTCATACATGGCGACGGGGGTCCTGAATGCGAATAAGCGCTTTATACTGCCGGCACTCACTTCAACTGCACAAAACACGGTCATTATAGCAGCCACCGTATTGTTCGCTGCTCCCTTTGGGATTGAAGGACTGGCTTGGGGGTTTGTGTTCGGTGCAGCAAGCCAGTTCCTTATTCAATACCCATTATTGAAGAAATACGGAATCCGGCCCATCGTCTCTTTCCTGCCTCACAAAAGGCAAATTGCACAAACACTGCTCACCTTTTATCCAATTATTATCGCCGCTTTGGCGATCCAGTTGAATAGTGTCGTCGATCGGATCATTGCGACTTCGCTCGAAACTGGGAGCGTATCGGCCCTTAATTATGCGAATCGCCTGCTGTGGCTGCCATTGAGCATTGTCCTCACGCCGCTGATTACCGTATTGTACCCTTCAATCGTCGAGCGCGCGCTTATAGGCTATCAATCCTTCCTTAATTTGACCTTAAAAGGGTTGAAATCACTGTTATTTCTAGCGATTCCGTTCATGGTCGTCATGTTAATCAGTGGAAACAGCCTAATCACTCTGGCTTTCCAACGCGGGGCTTTCGATGCTTCAGCAACTGATATGACTTATAGGGCATTCCTCTTTTATTCAGCTTGCCTCCCATTCTTTGCACTGAGGGATTATTTGATGAACGCCTTCTACGCCTTGAAGAAAACGAAAGTGGCCATGTATTCCTGCCTGATTGCCGTTTTGCTTAACGTGCTGCTCAGCTGGGTTCTATCACGTTATCTCGGCGTCGGTGGAATTGCTTTAGCAACAGGGATTTCCATGCTCATGCAATCTCTCTACCTTTTCGGCTACCTATGGCTGAAGACAGAAAGTACGGACAAGGCCGCTTTCAGGGATGTTTTTCAGGAAAGCGGCAAGCTTACCATCATCGGAGTCATCCTTTACGGAATCGCACACTGGATCCACCCGCTTACCCTAATGCTGCCCATCATCATGGAATTGGTGATCATCACGCTGCTGGTATTCGGATTATATCTCGCACTATCCATTCTTTTTAAAGTAGGCAGCCTGCAAGGGCTGAAAAAGATCAGATCATCAAAATAATCCAGTAGAAGAAGGAGTGCCAATATGAACATTTTAATCACAACGATTTTCAACTATCCTCATGAAGGAGGGCTATCGAGCCATATCACTACGTTAAATAAGGGTTTAATGTCACGAGGCCATAATGTGGACATATTATCTTTCTCTCAATTACCACCTTTCAAGAGGAAGATGCTCGCCCAGGCTCCAGGGTTTTTGTTAAATAAAGTAAAACAGGGGAGCGGCCAGCTTTTCAATGATCGGCAACGCCAAAAATTATTGGCTTCATCTATTAACGCCTTGAAAAAGAACTATGATGTCATTAATGCCCAAGACATTTTCGCAACGCTCGCCTCCATCGAATCCGGTATACCAACGGTGCAAACCGTCCATGGATATTATTCATTCGAGGCAGTCAGCAGGGGCGCTCTTCTTCCGGACAGTGAAGAAGATTTGATCATCCGCGAGCTAGAAAGAAAAGCTTATCAGTCCGCTGCAAAAGTTGTGACGGTCGATCAAAGGATCAAAGACTATATAAATCATTTGGCACATATAGAGGCGGATACGATCAAGAACTTCATTGACGTGTCTGCTTTTAAACCGGAGATGGCAAAGCGGGTGCAAACTCGCCGGGACTTTCAAATACCGCTACATAAAAAGATGCTTTTCGTTCCGAGAAGAATGACGGAAAAGAACGGTGTCATCTACCCGCTCCTTGCTTTGCCGGAGGTGCTGGAAAACCATCCTGAAACGGTTTTGGTCTATGCGGGTACAGGGGAACAGCGAAGCCGGCTTGAGGAAACCGCAGCCAGTCTCAATATATCCGCTTCCGTACTTTTCCTGGGTTCTGTACCGTTCGAGAAAATGCATAACCTCTATGAAGCATCGGACATCGTACTCATCCCTAGCGTTCATTCCCACGGGGTGGAAGAAGCGACTTCCATTTCCGCTTTAGAAGCGATGAGTTGCCGCTCACCCGTCATTGCAAGCGCAATCGGAGGTTTAAAGGAGATTCTCATTGATGGCGAAGATGGCCTTTTAGTAGAGGAAAAAAATAAAGAAGCACTTGCACAAGCCATCTCCCTTCTGCTTAAAGAACCTGAATATGCAGCAAAGTTAGCTTCGAAAGCAAGGTGTAAAATGGAAAGCGAATACTCCCACCTTTCAGCGGCCGAGCGGTTTGAGAAAGCTTATGTTGAAGTGCTTAACTAAAAAAAAGCAGACCCGAAACCCGGGTCTGCTTTTCACATTCATACCAGTGCGGAACTACGCCTTTTCATTTGCTCTTCACGGTATTTTTTCTGTTCTTGTTTAGACATGGCGTTATATTCTTTTAAGAATGCCTCATATTGCGGCATTACTTCCTTCATGGCACCGTATGCCTTTAACTCTCCATATTCAAGCCATAATGCCTTTTGGCAAAATTTCTTCATCTGACCGATTGAATGGCTGACGAAGAACATCGTTTTGCCCTTTGCCTTAAATTCGTTCATTTTCTCTAAACACTTCTCAGCAAAGTTTTTATCCCCGACTGATAAGGCTTCATCAATAATCAGGATATCTGGATCGATATGCACGGAAATGGAAAAACCAAGCCTGGACTTCATGCCGCTTGAGTATGATTTCACCGGTTGGTCAATGAACTTACCCAGTTCGGAAAACTCAATGATCTCAGGCTCAAGTTCTTTGATCCGATTTTTATCGAATCCGAGCATCAGCATTTTCAGTTCGATGTTTTCCCTGCCCGTCAACTGATTATTCAGGCCCGATGAAACGGCAATCAAGGCCGTTTTCCCATTAGTTTGGACATTTCCGTCCGTAGGCGGGACAATGCCTGCAATAATATTGGACAATGTGGATTTACCTGATCCGTTGACCCCGACAAATCCTATTACATCGCCCTTTTCTGCTTCAAAACTAACATTCCTCAGAGCGAAGTACTCTTCCCCATAGCTTTTAGGCAAAAGGAGATCCAATAATTTTTCCGAGTTTTTATTATATAATTTATATTTTTTCGTTATATCTTTGACTATTACCGATTTTTCCAAATTTTCTCACTTCCAGTTTACTTAAAGTCAACAAAGCGATCTCTGAACCTGACATGCAGCGAGGAACCTATCATAAACAAGATGATAACGACTGCCCAGAAATAAAGCGTATACTCCCAATGCGCTATCAGATACCATGATTCCCCCAACAACGAAGCTCGATACCCTTCCACAATATAATATAGTGGATTCAGCTTCATGATGTTGACTATGGTAGGATGTTCCTTAGCATCCATTACCCAAAGGATTGGTGTTAAATAAAACATGACTTTCATTAAGGACACGATGATATTATGAACGTCACGAATGATGGTTGATAATGTTGAAGTGATTAAACCCAATGAAAATAACAGCAAGACCGTCGCTGCAACATAATACGGCAATTGCAAGATGTAGAGTGTAGGGAGGTAACCTGTAAACCCTAATAGGATGATGATGACTCCCAGCAGCATGAGATGCTGATACAACTTAGCAAAGATGACATACGATGGAATCACACTCATCGGAAAGCTCATCTTGGATACCATATTCATTCGGGAATAGACGGATTTGGACGTTTGGGTTATGGCCGGGTTCACAAAGAACCAGACAACGATCCCTGCCATCAGCCATGGAAGGAAATCATCCCCGCGATTTAAGATGATAAATCCAAATACAAACCAATAAATCGCAATCTGTATCATCGGATTGATGATTTCCCATAGGACTCCCAGGTAGTTACTGCTGTTGGCACTTTTCACCTCATAAACAGATAAACGCCTTACCAAATAAAAATGTTTGATTTGTTCTTTTAAAACGGTCAAAGCTGAACTCATAAATTACACAGACCTTCCTAAAAACACTTTTTCTACGACACGGCGTGAAGCCTGGCCATCTTCGAGTGCACAAAACCGCTCGTGAAAATGATTGATATCATTGGTATTTTCATATTTCATCGTCTTGATACTATCAATGACCGCATCAGATGTTTTGACTAACAAACCTGGTGCATTCTTTTCGAAATCAAAGTAAAATCCGCGAAGCTTATCCCTGTAATTTTCAATATCATATACATAGAAAAGCATCGGACGCTGTAAATTTGCGTAATCAAAGAATACGGATGAATAATCGGTTATTAATAAATCCGAAATAAGATACAAATGACTAATATCTTCGTAACTGGATAAATCATAGGCGAATCCTTCATACGCCGATAAATCCAAGTTCTCAGAAACCAAATAATGAAGACGGAGCAAAATGACATACTCCTCCCCCAATTCCCGTTTCATTCGATCCAGATCCAGTTTTATTTCGAACTTATATTTTCCCTTGCTATAAAACTCATCATCCCTCCAAGTGGGGGCATATAAAACGATCTTTTTCTCTATTGGTATACCCAACTTCTGTTTCAATGAGTCGATTGTATCACGATTATTCCCGTTGTAAAGGATATCATTACGTGGATAACCGGTTTCCAGAATTTTAGAGGCATCGACATTGAAGGCCCGGGCAAAGATTTCACTTGAATAAGCATTCGGTGAGATTAAATAATCCCATTTACTTGATTCGGCATGGAAATTTTCTTTATATTTATCCGTCGTCGTTCCAGGCATATGAACTTCATTCATATCCGCCGCAAGCTTCTTTAGTGGAGTACCATGCCACGTTTGCAAATAGATCGTGTGCTTCGGCTTCGGAATCCAAAGCGGAAGCCTGCTGTTCGTCACCCAATAACGGGCCCTTGTCATTTTGAGCAGCCAACTGAATGAAAAACGATCGAGATATGGAATGCCTGCCTCTTCGAAAAGAGCAGCATATCTTTTATCCACGCTCCAATACATTTTATATTCAGGATGGTTACTCTGCAAGTATTCATAAATCGCCCGGGGATTACAGCTATACTGCTTGCCCAAAAAGCTCTCAAAAATGACAAGCTTCTGGTCCACTGGCAACACTGTGCCCGCCAATGCAAAAGCCATTTTATATCCTCTTAAAATAATTGCTTTAGCCTTATTTTTAACTAGCGATAGAAAGGAAGGTCTCTTTGAGGTTTGTACATTTTCATTTGACATATCCGATCTCCCTTTTTATTGATTAATGATCATTTCAAACTAAAAATAAGCTCACCCAATAAAAGGGAGAGCTTATTTTTGGCGTACTTCTAACAGCTACTCCAAAGACTTAATTGCCAGTCCCAAATTATTTGCCACTGTTGTATAAAACTCCACATTTTTCTTATTATACGTCATCTTATTTTTCAGGATCCTTTTAATATTCATCAATTGATAATCATTGTAGCGAATGAACACTGTAAATAATGACATTTCCATTTTATCAATTTCTTCTAAAGAAACAGTAAACTGACCTATATTACCGTCTATTTGAACTCCGCAATTGATTTCATTGTCCACTCTTTTTCGATCACGTATCAATACAGAATCTATGTTGTCTATATCATCACCATAAATCTCAAAACTTTGGTGATAGACATTATCCATGATAAAGGAATCCATTGCACGGGCAAGCATCGGTATCCTGACAAAGCGATACTCGCCTTCCAGAAATGGAAGTTCATAATATGGTAAACCATCTTTAATATGATACTTTTTATTGGACTCTCGCTTTAACCATTCAAACAACTTTACGAAATCCTCAATGCGATCGCCCATGAATAATTCAAGAGCCAATTTATAAACAGGCACCTTAAATTCATTCTTAAAGTCATATGACAGGTTATTCGCAGTTTCGACAGCTTCCCTTAATATTTCTATAAAATCTTCTTTATTCTTGGATTTCACAAAAGTTTGGCTGTCGAACGTTTTTACAATATCGTACTCATAAATCCGGTTAAGGGCCACCTTTTTCAATTCAATGGCAATGTCCTTGGATTGAATATACTTTATTATGTCGATATCCGCTTTCCTTTTTTCCAACACATTCGTAACACGTGTTAAGGAAGAGGGATTTTCTGAAGTCCTATTGACATAATAAATAGGTTTTTTAGTAGTTGATACTGCTTTGACTTTAAAGAAAACATCAGTAAAAAACCATTTATCTTCACCGAATTTCATATTCGGAAAACCAATTTCATTTTCTTTAACCATAGGCAGATTCATCATCCTGGCCGTTGGACCCATATGATAAAAAAAGTGCGGAACATCCATTGGGGTGATGCTTCTTCTTTCTTTAATGGAAGCAAACTCACCGATGACACTCTCTGCCTCAGATTCGACTTTTACCGTTTTGCCCACTACATAATCATCACCGGTTTCCTCCAGGATATTATGGAGGCTTTCCAGTCCATCATGGGCAAGCCAGTCATCCGCGTCTAAAAAAGTTATATATTTGGATGTTCCCAACTCTATTCCAATGTTTCTGGGGGTCCCAGGTGACCCATTATTTTCTTGAAGAGTAACTGAACAGATATTTTTATATTTAGCTGTATACTCCTGAATGATTTTATTGGTAGCATCAGTCGAACAATCATCAATAATGATATATTCAATCTGATCTATACCCATTGTCTGATTTATTACTGATTCAATTGTTTTTCTGATGAATTTTTCAGCATTATAAGCAGCCGTGACTACAGTGACCTTTTTTTCTTTTCCTAAAAATTTATTCCTTAAGCCTACAGGGTTATTTTTTATTGAAATATTACCGCTCTTTAAAAGTTCCCTCGCCTTTTGACGTACCAAGAAATTCATACGATTCCCTCCTTATAAGTAGAGGTAACATAGATGTTTCTATCAGGCAGCCAGTTACCAGTTACTTAAAAGCAACAATACCCTTTATTTCAGGAATCAATCATTAAAAAATTTATCCACGATTCTCTGTGTAGCTTTACCATCCTCTATTCCACAATACTTCTCTCTAAATAAACCATATCTCTCTTTGTATTGCATGTTTATTTCATCAATATTGGTAATAGTATCGATAATCTCCTCAGTCGTTTTTAAAAATGGACCTGGTGCTTCCTTTTCAAAGTCCATATAGAATCCGCGGATGTTATCTCTGTAATCCTCCAAGTCATACGTGTAGTACAAAATCGGCCGGGCAGTATTAGCAAAATCGAACATTACGGAAGAATAATCCGTAATCAATATATCAGAAATCAGGTAAAGTTCCTGGATATCTGAATAATTGGATACATTTATCACGAAATCCTCGAATTCGCTCGGAATGCTGAGATTATTACTTATAACAACATGCATCCTTAACAACAGGATGTATTCATCCCCTAGTTCTTCCTTCATTCTTTCCAAATCAAATTTCAGCTCGAAAATGAATTTATTGTTTTTCGAAGTTTGATTATCCCGGAATGTAGGAGCATATAAGATGACTTTTTTCCCTTTTGGTATCTTCAGTTTTTCCATCACTGAGTCGGCAACCATTGAAGCATCTTCCTTGTAAAACAAATCATTTCTCGGATATCCCGTTTCCAATATTTCCCCTTCATATTTGAAAGCACTTCTGAAGGCTTTGGATGCGTATGGACTTGGTGATATTAAGTAATCCCATGTTCTCGTTGCACCATGCACCCGATTCAAGTACCCCTCGTCTCTTCCTTGGATATTATCGATATCAAACAGCATTTTTTTCAAAGGGGTTCCATGCCAAGTCTGAATATATGTCGTTTCCTTCCTTTTGCTTAAATAAGTAGGGAAGTTTTGATTATTTATCCAATAACCTGCTTTGGCCAAATAATAATAATATTCCGGGCTTAGGCGTTTGATCAGCTTCGTGTTCTTTCCTTTTATCGGTAAATTACCATTATACACCCAAACTTTTTTATATTTATTATCCCTTTTGACCAGTTCTTCATAAATATATTTGGGGCTATCGGAGAATTGCTTCCCTATCCCACTTTCAAAAAGAATAAGGTTCCGGTCAACCGGTATGATCCTGGACATGATTTTATAAACTTTTTTCATGACAGGGAAATACTGTTCACTTTTCCTAAATCGATTCATAATGAGTTTTGATATCGGGTGGTTATATAATTTAATAAGTGAATTCTGATCTTTTTCTGCATGTTTAATCACTTCGAATATCCTTGAATTAGAATGGACATCCCGATATTTAATAAAACGGTTGGCCTTATCGATATACTTTTTCTTCATGACAAAATCAGTGTTGGCGTATTCGGCTAATACACCCAACAAACCATCCAATTCATCAACGATTTCACCCGGAAGATCGTTATCCAAATCCAAATGTGACGGTCTTTTCCCTATGAAACGATCTCTATCAAATTGATAGTAAATAACCGGTTTATGCAGGAAACTAAAGTCGAAAGCAACACTTGAATAGTCCGTGATCATAATCGCGCTTTCCTTAATTAACCTTTGGACATCCACTTCACCCTGACTAATCACCCGAACAGGGGCATCTTTAAAATAAGACGTGAATTTCTGCATATTAGGGTGAAGGCAAAAAATGATTTCAAACCCATTATTTTTAGATAACTCATGTAAAACCGGGTGATTCACCAAGTTCTGATACCTTTCGAAATACTCGCTTTCCAAAAATATTTCATCGGATGTAATCCAATCTCGCCATGTCGGAATGATCAGTAATTGCCGCTTTGTTAAAACATCATCCTTAAATAGTGAGTCGAACCTAGAAAGTCCGGTCGTGAATACTTCCTTCTCGTTGTATCCAAAATCCGTTACGATCATATCCTTTTCGAAGTCTGAACTAACTAGAAAAACATCCGTACTAAAACCGGAGGATGCATTTTTGCCGTAGTTTGCAACCATGTTCTTAGTGCCCATAACACCATGTTGAAGAAATACCTTAACTCCCTTAACACGATTTTTAAATTCAGATGTTCTTAAAGGATATAAATAATCCGGATGATGTGATGAAATGATACGTGTCGATTCCATTGTCTTTTTAATATGATCCTTTGACTTGAAATAAAGGATATTTCCAAAGGGCTCGACGTTCTTGGCTTCCACGGAATTTTCTTCTATTACATAATAGACTTCTTTTTCAGGGTGGTTTTCCCTCATATATTTAAAAAAGTGATATCCGGTATCTTGGGCCTTATAAGTTCTTTCGCCAATTAGCCAAACATCCTTTTTCTTTTTAAATAGGGCCAAAAAACGCCTCCATCCCATCATCTTTTTTAGATATCGATAACTTTCCGTAGAGAAGTTAAACACTTCCAAAGATAAATTGGATGCTTTAAAGGTATAATATGGATTGATGATGGCCACTCCATTATTCGAGCTCACATCGGTCTTTTTTGTAAATAATTTAGTTCTCGTGGTCGGTCTTCCGACGCGTACCATTTTCGGCTCTTCCTGATCATGTAAATGTAATTTCATGTAAATATCATAGACATCATCTTCCAAATCCACACTGACTAATTGTTCTAAATCCAATTTCAAATCATATATATAACGATTCAGTCCAAATTTCTTAATATTCATTTCCTTATTATGAATAAAAGATAGATTGGCCTGATATTCTTTGCCACTTTGTCTTCCTCTAACTAGGCCCTCACCTTTTATGATCGCGGAATGCTTGGTGAAGATTTGACCATTTACATGCATGGTCTTCGAATTGTTTTTCATTTTTTCAATTTGAGACTTAATCTGAATTTTAGGGGTTTTATTGAAGTAAAGAGATATATTTCCTTTATTCGTTATCGAGAATATACTTTGTTTATCTTCATAGGTGTAAATACTTAAATTGTTCGTGTACGTCTCCTGAAAACGCCCTAGACGAATTGGAAATTCAATATGAACCCGTTCGTTCTCTTCTACATATTCAGCTTTATGTTCGATATTAAGTATTGTTTTCTTACTCAGCTTTTCAATCGGAACGGCTACCTTTATATAACAGTCATAAACAGTCGGTTCATCATCTGCTAATTTCCGCATTAAATCTTTCATATCTACTTTAAAATCAAATTTAGACGAGCTCACCGATTCAGCTATTTTTATTTTCTGATCTTCGTTTTCCCTAGAATATAGCCATAGTTCTTTTGCGCAATAATGTTCTATTGAAAATTCTCCTTTAATCAATAGCATATTTTCCTCTTGCGCAATGGTCAGAACTTGTTTCAGCTTAATTTTAGGCGTTTTTTTTGCTTTCCCTTTTCCAAGAAGCTTTTTAATCATTTTAGACCACCTATAACAAATTATTTATTTAAATAAAAATGAATCATTCATTGTACTTTAAAATCATAAACTTTTTTTTGTTTTTCCTCAATATCATTAAACATACAGGTGGATTTCCCTTAATTCCCCTTCAATTCCACCTATGAACAAAAAAGAAAATATCCAGGTGATTCATTGTCGTACCAAAACAAAAAACCGCAAAAATCAAATGCATGTCCTTCCATGTTGCCAGAATGGAAAGGGAATAGCAAAAACATGTCTTTCAATTACAAAGAAGTCTTCTTACTATCAAAGTGAACGCTTTCAAAACAGGTCAACCGTTTATATTTCCCCCTCATTAAATGGTTCCATAAAAGTTAAGCGATAGATTTATGGCCGATAGATACCCATCCTCTGTCCTTCACCTTCCACTTTTAGAAAACAGGATTTATGAAGCTCCTCTAGTTGTTCTCTCCTAAACGTGGTAAAATTGTGAGTGGCTTTTCTGATTGCAGCAAGAATGATGAAATCTTTTTTCATTCATTAATGTGAGGGGAATTATTTTTAAATACCATTAAGTATAAATCCTTACATTAATTATGGACACTTTATTATGCCCTTCAGAGTCATACAAATTAGTCAACATTTAATTTTAACTTAAAAAATAATATTTACAAGAATCATCAATGTAAAAAATTGTGGTTTATTTGTAAAAAAATTGTGGTTTATTTGTAAAGCTATTAAGTTATAATTAGTTAGAGAATGTCATTGCCTAAAAAATATAGGAAAACAACAAGCGGAATTAAAGAGCTGGTTGCCTGTTTTATTGTTCCATTTCATATTCTAATAGACCAAATATATATTAATTTGATTGAATAACAGTTCAAGAGTCTTAAAGGAGGAATAAAAATGAAAAAAGTAATCACTTACGGAACCTTTGATTTGCTTCATTGGGGTCATATCAATCTATTAAAACGTGCTAAAGATTTAGGGGATTATCTGATCGTTGCCATTTCTACGGATGAATTCAATGCTTTAAAAGATAAAAAAGCTTATCACAGCTTTGAAAACAGAAAAATGATCCTAGAATCAATTCGTTATGTGGATGAAGTCATACCTGAAGACAATTGGGAACAAAAGAAGGAAGACATCGTTCGCGAAGGTGTGGATATCTTTGTAATGGGTGATGACTGGAAAGGCCAATTCGATGAATTATCCGAAGTTTGTGAAGTGGTCTACCTTCCAAGGACAATCGGCATTTCGACTTCCCAAATTAAAGATGACCTTCTACAAGTTACTAATGGCTAAAGAATTCGCGATAGGGATTTATCTTTTTTGTTTCAAAGTTTTATTCTCTATCTTTAAACTTTTCCCTTTATATGACAAAACGACCTTTGTCACATCATTCGGGGACAATTGCCAATATATCGCAGATGAAATGGACAAGCAGGACATTTCCGTTCAAAAGGTATTTTTAATGAAATCAAGCAGTTCTATACAAGTTAAGGACGATGGGGAAACCATCGTCCTTCCGTTTGAATCAAAAAATATCAGTGCCATGTTCCGATCGATTTATCATCTGGCTACATCAAAATGGATTATCATCGATAATTATTTTGGCTTTCTTTCAGCCATTTCATTCAAAAAGCAAGTGACATGCGTGCAAGTGTGGCATGCGGCCGGTGCCGTAAAGCAATTCGGTGCAAAAGACCCTTCCATTAAAAACCGTTCAGCCGGTGCAAGGAAAAGATTTTTTGAGGTATATGGTAAGTTCGATTATGTTACGGCAGGTTCAGAAAGAATGGCCGAGATTTATCAAGAAAGTTTCCAACTGCCGGCATCCCATATCCTAAGGACCGGGATCCCTCGGACCGATTTCTTTTTTAATGATGAATCAAAAAGGACTGCCCGTAATGCTTTGCTGGCCAAGTATCCAGAACTTGAGCATAAGAAAATCATGTTATATGCCCCTACATTTCGTAATGACGGCTTGAACAACGGAGAGATTGCTCTTGATTTGGAATTGCTCTACAAGGAACTTAAGGGCGAAAATTATGCGTTATTGCTAAAGCTGCATCCAGCTGTAAAAGCAGAGCATGATTTACAAGATAAATTCCCGGGATTCATTTACCCTGTCAATAGTGACTTTCACGTTAATCAACTGCTGATCAGTACGGATCTTTTAATAACCGATTACTCATCGATTCCATTTGAATTCTCTTTTTTGGGAAGACCCATGATATTCTTTGCATATGACTTAGAAAAGTATGTGCAGGAACGGGGATTCTGGGAGGATTACTCTTCTTCCATGCCCGGACCCGTGGTATCCACCACGGAAGAGCTCTTGAGGAAAATCCGTACCGCCGATCATTCATTAATGAGGATCGCTTCCTTTAACCAAAAATGGAATGAATACTCCACGGGAAATTCAAGCAGGAATTTAGTTGATTTCCTTTTTAAATAAAACCACCCACTTCGTAAAACGAAGTGGGTTTTCTATTTTTCCATAACCACTGAGCGGGCATGCACGCCCAACAAAAAGGTACATTTTTTTCATAAAGTGACAAAGGGAAACACCACATCCCGAAATGTGAAAAAAGACTCACAATATAGAAAATATTGTAGTTTACAATACTCAAACGCCACCAATATAAACCAGTAAAATACTACTATTTTCCCCTTGTAACAAAAATGTAATATGTTTAAACCCATTTATTTTGTTAGAATAGGGAAAAAGACATATTCGAGGTGGAAAACCGTGAAAAAAAGTGTTGTCGCATTTTCGACATTAGCCATTTTATCTTCGACTTTTGTTTCTCCTGCCCTTGCCGGTACATATACAGTCAAAAGCGGTGATAACCTAAGTAAAATCGCCCAAAATCATAATACGACGGTAAAAGACTTAAAACAGCTTAATAACTTAAAATCAGACTTCTTGAGAATCAATCAAAAATTAATTACACCCAACTCCAAAACAACATCAAATGCTTCTTCAGTTTCCGTGAAAACAACAAAGAAAACCACATATACCATTGTTTCAGGTGATACCTTAACCAGGATAGCAAACAAGCATAACCTTACACTTGCTGAATTGATGAAAATGAATAACTTAAAATCCGATAGAATTTATGCAGGCTCCAAACTTATCGTATCCAAATCATCCACCACCACTACCATTGATTTACCCGGCAGCTCCAAACCATCCAGTGGTACACAGACCCCAGCCAATTCGTCTACATACATTGTGGTAAAAGGTGATACTCTTTCCAAGATTTCCAGAAAAACAAACTTGACTGTAGCCCAGCTTAAATCGACCAACTCGTTAAAGTCCGATTTAATCAGAGTGGGTCAAAAACTGAAATTAAGTACATCGGCAAGCACTGCCCCTGCAGATAAAAACGATGGTGGAAACGCGGAAGCCCCAAGTTCAGGAAACAAAGTGGCCAAGCTCGTTTCCGAAGCAAAGAAATTGATCGGCACACCTTATTCGTGGGCGGGTTCCTCCCCATCAGGATTCGATTGCAGCGGATTCATTTACTATACGTTCAAGAAGGCTGGGTATGATGTTCCAAGGCTTTCATCGTCCACCTATTATGATATGGGCAAAAAAGTTACTTCACCGAAAAGCGGCGATCTTATCTTCTTTGCAACGGGTTCCAATAAATCAGTCATAAGCCATATGGGAATATACTTGGGCGGCGGGGAATTCATTCATGCCTCATCAAGTAAGGGAGTAACGATCAGTACCACTTCAAACTCTTATTTCAAAAGTAAAATCATCGGTTATAGAAGTTTATAAGATTCACTTGCCAGACTTTCTCTTAAAGTCTGGCAAATTTTATGAAAAGATTCATAACTTCTTTAACTATGCTATACAATTTTGGAAAAAAATGAATGCTGTGTAAACGAAGGAATTCAGAATCCTTCGTTTTTTTGAATGAAAAAAAGGTAAATATGCACTCTACCTACAAAAAGAAACTATTCTATTTTTGACAAAAAAAAGGTATAGTTAAAAATACCGACTAGGTACTTTTTCACACCTTCCATTTTGTGGGATGGTTAAGGGAGGAATATTAAATGAGATCCGAACATAAAAAAAAGAAAAAGAAACGCAAAACGTTTAAAATAATCGGCTTCACCCTTCTTATCCTTATCATTGGCGCAGGTGTTTATGGCGCTTCAGTATATCAATCATTAGCCGGTGCGATCAGCACTATGCAGGGCACAGCCCATAAAACGGATAAACGTGTAGAGGACATCAAGTTCAAAAGCCAAGATCCATTTTCATTACTAATTCTTGGTGTGGATGAAAGAAAAAATGACTCAGGTCGATCAGATACGATGATTGTCATGACCGTTAATCCTAAAAAAGAATCGATTGAATTATTGAGTTTACCGAGAGATACCCGTACAGAGATTGTCGGTAAAGGTATAAATGATAAAATGAACCATGCCTATGCATATGGCGGAGTGGCCATGTCGATAAATACAGTGGAATCCTATTTGGATATCCCGATTGACTATTACGTCAAAATGAATATGGAAGGCTTTCAGGATATCGTGAATGCCGTTGGCGGTGTCACGGTCGATAATGATATGGACCTTGCCTATAAAGGATATACCTTCAACAAAGGTACAATCGACTTAAATGGTAAAGAGGCCTTGATTTATTCCCGAATCCGTAAAGAAGATCCCCGCGGGGATTATGGACGGCAAATGCGGCAACGCCAAGTTATCCAAGCTGTCATGAAAAAAGGGGCAAGCCTATCAACACTTACCAATTATGACGATATATTCGAAGCTTTAGGTAAAAACGTGGAAACCAATTTAAGTTTCAATGAAATGTTGAGCATTCAAAATAACTACAAATCATCCCTCAAAAATATTGAACAATATACACTTGAAGGTGACAATCAACGGGTAGATGGCGTTTGGTACAACATCGTTCCAGAAGATACAAAGCTTGAAGCCCAAAATCGCGTTAAAACACATTTGGGATTATAATGGAAGGAGGATGACTTTTATCAGTCATCCTCTTTTTTTACCTCCTTCTCAATTTTTTAAAGTAATCGGAACGTATCACCTGATCACTCAGATCAATCTCCTTTTGATCTTCTGGTGAAAATCCTTCGACCTTGCCTTCCCCATTTATTTTCATTTGAGAACCATAATCCCCTTTTAATATCAAGGCATCACCCTCTTCGCCATCCAGCATGCTCTCTCCAAAGTATGAAGAACTCTTTATATTGAACAAATCATATAGAGTGGGCAGAATATCGATTTGGCCCGCCACCTTATCAATCGTTCTCCCTTCCATATCCTCCTGATAAATGATCACGGGAATGGGCATATATTTTTCAATCCACTCTTCATCGCTAATTTTACTACCATAATACGCTTCAACCTCGTGTTTATCTTTCAAGAATAGCCCATCATGATCTCCGTAAATGACAATTACGCTGTCTTTCAACTTCCCGTCATCCTTCAACTTCTTCACGAAATCCCCGATAGCTGAATCTGTATAATGAATGGCTTCGAAGTATTTAGTCAGGTAACTATTTTCTTTTCCAACTTCAGGCTTCATTGTTATCTGTTCCTTCGGCAGTGAAAAAGGTACATGGCTGGTCAAAGTAACGAAAAAAGCGTAATAGGGGTTTTGTTTATCTTTTAAGAAATCATAGCTTTGATTAAAGAAACTGCGGTCTCCCAAGCCCATCGAAATCATCTCATCCTGCTTCATATCCTCTATGGAAAGATAGTCATCAAATCCTAGCGAGGGATATGCATGCTGCCTATTCCAAAAGTCTTCTTCATCTCCGTGGAAAGCAAAACTTTGATAATCCGACTTCTTTAATTCCTTGGCAAGACCAGGAAAATCATTATAAGGGAAACGAAAAAAGGTCGCACCTTGCTTTAAAGGAAATAGTCCGGTATTCACGATAAGCTCTCCATCAGATGAATTTCCAAATACCGTCTGCGGATATACATGCGGGAAATACAATCCCCCTTTCGCCAGTCCATTCATGAATGGCGTGACCTCCTGCCCGGCACTGGTTTGAAAGAGCGGAAACGACTGTAAAGATTCCACCTGAATGATAATGAGATTCTTCCCCTCCAAGGATCCTGAATGGGCATTTTCCTTTCTTTTCTTTTTATTGAAGTAATCAGAAACGGCCTTCTTTTCTTCCGAAGACATTTCATCCCTTCCCGAGTCAGTAAAATAGGCATAAGTATCCAATGCATGATGACCGATAGGGCCCCAGGTTCGCAAAAAGGTATTTGCCTCATAACGCCGGGTTATATCTACTTTGTCGATAAAGATATTCTTGACTGGTTTTAATCCTGCTATCATCAGGAATATTACGGCCGGCACAAGTGCCATATGCTTGAGGGGGTATTTTTTCTTCACAAAAGATTCAGCAATTGGAATGCCTGCCAGAAGAAAGATTGCATCCTTGATTTCCATCATACTGAATATACTTTCACCTAGCCCATTCAGATTGCTTTTTTGCATCCACATATAGGATGTTATAGGTGTCGAATAATAACGATAAAACCAGATGTCCCCAAGGAAAAAGACCATGATCGAAAGAAGGAAAACTGAAAAAACGATGCCCTTTACGATTCGATTCGATATCCATTCCTTCAGATAAACAACAAAACCGGCAGCACCGATGATTATCGTAATTATTCCAATAGAAAGATCGTTACCCATCCTATCATTCGTATAAATGAAAAGTATGGATACGATTGAGAATGACAATAACTCAAATAGCCTCTCCTTCAAGCGTCGATTACGGTTATTCTTCATGCCCCTGCCACTTTCCTCTTCATTATTTCCAAGCCTTGGTTAGGCTAGATTGCGGAAGATTACTTATAAATATTACTTAGCGTTACCATTTATGAGAAATTGCACACAGAAAATGGCATAAATATTTGGTGCTACTGACCTCCCTTATAAACAAAAAACCTTCATCACTAAAAGGATGAGGGCTTTGCTTTGGCGCTCCGGCAAAAAAGCTGCCGATTGCCGCTAGACTCTTGCGGTTGTTTTTCTACTTTCTCTTCATTTCAAAAGCAATCTTCCAACCTTCATCAGGAATCGATTCCGCCAACATATCCCCTTCCTCGAACAAGAAACGCCATGGCATGCTTGAAAGTGCCGGTATCTCACCAAGCTCTATGAGATCGAATGTCTTTTTCGCAAGGAGTTTTCCATCTCCATCAACTAACAGTAAATCCACGATATCAAAACTGACGGCTTTATCTATTGAATTTCGCAGAAAAGCCACTATGATGACATCATCTTCCACCCTAGTCAGCTTGATGCCGGATATTGAAATTTGGTTCGGTTTTAATGCAGGCAGCCTTTGATGGTGGAATTTATATACATATTCCTCTTGCTTGGAAATATCCCACCCCTTGTGAAACATCAGGACAGTATGAACGGTGTCATCCTGATCTGCTAACTTAGGTACATCTGAAGCTGCATTATCCCTTTTTCCAAATAAACTCATCGTTCCTCCCCCTCCAAAGAAGCTGCATCTTGCTGATTGCTTTTCATATATTCCATAAAACGGATGCTTATCTCCGCCTCAATTTTACTTAATAGAAGGTTGAATTGACTGAGAGCTGCTTTTTCAAACAACGCATATGGGTCCTGCTGACCATATTCGCTTAAACCAATGCCTTCCTTCAAACTGTTCATTTCATCTAAATGGTTCATCCAATTTGTATCGATGTGCTGCAGCATGAAAGCGCGCAACTGGTTTCCCCATTCTGCATCGTCTTGAAAGATCACCAGTCTCGATTCCCATTCACCTAAAGCCTCCAACACCCTTCCTTCAATTTGGCCTTCTATATCCTTCAAATCACTTTCCTGCCAACCTAACGACAGCAAAACAAAGGTTAGCTCCTCAATTAAGGCAGAGGAGTCGGGCTCCGCTATATGTTCACGGTCATATTTCACTGTGAGCCGAGTAATGTATTTTACGATGTATTCAAGTAAAATGGCCGACATCCGTTCAGGCTCCATATCAAGAATCCGATCTCTCATTGCATAGATGATTTTACTCTGCTCATTTAATGGATGTTCCAACTTCAATAAGTGATATCGGCTTGATTGATGCATCTGCTCTACCGTTTCCTGAACCATTTTAACGAATTTATCGGGTGCAGGGCTCAGCACCACCCCATTTTCATCCGTTTTGATTTTCTTGATATAACGTCCCATTTCTTCTTCATCATAGTAATGAAATAAATCATCTTCCAAAGAAATGATGAATTGTGTTGAACCAGGATCACCCTGCCGCCCGGAACGTCCTCTTAACTGCATATCGATCCGACGGCTTTCGTGTCGCTCCGTCCCGATAATATGAAGGCCGCCCAATTCCTTGACATCATTCCCAAGTAATATATCCGTCCCTCTCCCAGCCATGTTCGTGGCCAGCATCACCTGTTTTTTTTGCCCGGCATTCGCAATGATCTCCGCTTCATCCTCTTCCGTCTTCGCATTAAGGATTTGATGTTTAATTTTCCGATTATCCAGTTGAACCGAAATTTTTTCAGATTGCTCAATGGAGGTCGTCCCGATCAGGATAGGTCTGCCTTCATCATGGATCCGTTTTACTTCCGTGACGATTTTGTTGATTTTGCTTGTTTCATCTTTATAAAGCAAATCAACCTCATCCACTCGAATAATTGGCTCATTAGTTGGAATTTCAATGACGGGGAGCTGATATATTTCCTGGAATTCAGACTTTGATGGTATGGCACTCCCTGTCATCCCAGACATTGAATGATATAATCGAAAATAATTTTGGACGGAAATCATAGCCTGTGTTTCATTCTCTTCGGAAATCTCCAATCCCTCTTTTGCCTCAATGGCTTGATGCAGCCCGTCACTGAAGCTTCGCCCTTCCATCACCCTGCCTGTGAATTTATCGATGATTGCAATCTTTCCATCGATGACAATGTAGTCCACATCCAATTTCATGATTGCCCGCGCTTTCAGCGCCTGTGTAACATTATGTAATAACTCTTGATGCTCCATTCCATACAGATTGTCGATGCCAAAGGCCTCTTCAATCTTGGAAGCACCTTGATCCGTGAAGAAGGCGGACCTTGACTCGACGGAAATCTCGTAATCATCCTTTTCTATAAATTTCTTCATGATTTGCGCCGTGATCTGGTAAAGCTCAGTCCCGTCGTTTGCCCTGCCCGCAATGATTAATGGTGTCCTCGCTTCATCAATCAAGATGCTGTCAACCTCATCGACAATGGCAAATCGGTGGCCTCTTTGAACCTTGTCTTCCCTTCGATAAACCAGATTATCACGCAAATAATCAAAACCGAACTCTGTTGCCGTCCCATACGTGATATCTGCCGCATATGCTTCACGTTTCGCGGAAGGTCCCATTTGGGAAATGTTCAAACCGACCGTCAATCCTAGAAATTCAAGAATTTGTCCCATTAACTCTTTATCACGTTTGGCCAAATATTCATTGGCCGTTATTATATGGACACCGTTACCGAACAGTGCATGTAAATAGCTAGGCAATGTAGAGACAAGCGTCTTCCCCTCGCCCGTATTCATTTGGGCAATGCCCCCTTCACTCAGGACAAAACCGCCTGCAAGCTGAACATCATGGTGCCTAAGATTCAATACTCGCTTGGAAGCCTCCCTCACGACCGCAAAAGCTTCGACTTGTATATCCAAAATATTATCACCAGCATCCAAAATGCTTTTAAATCTATTCTTCATTCCGCTTAATTCCAGATCTGAATATTTTTCATATTTACCCTCTAGCCGATTCACTTCTTCTACCAACTTATAAATTCTCTTCAAGTCTTTAGAACCTTCTTTGAAGAACTTTTTCATACTGGATAGCATGGGGTTTTCTCTCCTATTAATTCAATTGACCTTTAGTGAAATTATATCAGTTATGTATTTACTGTTTATAAATTATCGCCTTCATATTGTAATTATATAGAAATTCTTTATTTTTTTGAAAGACAAATTATACAAAAACCGACTCGATGCCGCTAACCATGCTAAAAAGATTAGCTCCATCCTTAATATCAGGGAGGGGTTTTTTTATCGATTTAAACAAATAATAGGAAGACTTTCACCCAATGGAGGATTTCAGATGAATAAGACATCCAGATATAAACTCGTACAGCCGCATCGCTTTGGATTATTCGTTCTTATAATTTTCTTTATTAGCATGAGCCCCCCTATTCAAGCAGAAACAAGAAACACCCCCAAGAATGTCATATTGCTGATTGGCGACGGCATGGGGCTAGGGGCAATAGAAATTGCCCGGCAATTGGAATATGGTAAGACAGGTGTACTACATTTGGAAAAACTGGAGCATGTCGCCCTGATGCGCACTTATTCCGCCAATAATTACGTCACTGACTCGGCAGCAGGAGGGTCGGCGATTGCCACTGGTATAAAAACCAACAATGAATCAATCGGTGTCGATGCCAATGGTTCCGAGGTGGATAGTGTATTGGATGCCTTTCAGAACAATGGCAAAAAAGTCGGGATCATCTCAACCAATATGGTAGTCGATGCCACACCCGCTGCCTTTGGTGCAAGTGTGCCTAACCGCTGGACAGGTGGCGCAAATATCGCGAGGCAGCTCTTTGATAACCGGATCGATGTCATTCTTGGCGGTGGTGCCAGCTATTTCGATGCGGATAAGCAGAATGGCGAGGATTTAATCGCCAAATTTAAACAAGCTGGCTATGGGATTACGACGACTAAAGAAGAACTTAGTTCCATTAATAATCCGGCAAAACTTTTAGGATTATTTCACCCTACCTATATGAATTTCAAACTGGATAAAGAAGTATTACATTCCCAAGAGCCATCCCTCCCCGAAATGACATCCAAAGCGTTGGATATTTTATCCCGGGGTGATAAGGGATTCTTCTTGATGGCCGAAGGTGCGCGTATTGACCATATGGAGCATGCAGCAGACATCACTGGAATATGGAAAGAAACAATCGAATTTGACCAAACCGTGAAAGAGGTTGTAGATTGGGCAAAAAATCGAAATGATACGTTGATCGTTGTACTTGCGGACCACGAAACAATGGGGACCTCCGCTTCTGAAACAATGGATATCAAGGCATTGAAAAAAATCAGGGTTTCATCTGAATATATGTCCAAACAGCTTACATTCGATAAAAATAATGAAATCAAACCAGAAAGTGTCGTTTCCACATTCAAGAAGTATGCACATATATCCCTTACGGATCAGGAAGTTGATCAATTCATTGATAACGTAAGAAAGAATAAAACGCTTGTCTATCCAAAGCATCAAATCGATTGGGAAATCGGTAGCACCATCGCCAGGCACCATAAGGCGGGCGTAGCTGATCGAAGCATACGGGCAGCCAGTTCCACAGGAGGACACACAGCCAATATGATTCCCGTTTTCGCCTCGGGTCCAGGCAGTGAAGCCTTTGATGGAGTCATTGAAAATACCGATATCTCAAAAATCATCACAAAAGCCGCCGGTGTTCCGTTCACACCCGGTCAGCATAAAACAAAGGAGGAGTGAATGCATTCATTCCTCTTTTAAGATTCTCATTTTCATTTTGATTAACGTCCGTTAACTCAAGTTATGGCGAAGTTTGTGGGCATTACTCACGAGTTTAATGCATTTACTCGTGAGTTTCCGCCTTTTACTCGTGAATTTGGTGCGTATACTCGTGAATCCGTGCCTTACTCGTGAGTTCGGGCCTTTTACTCGTGAATTTGGTGCATTTACTCGTGAGTTTCCGCCTTTTACTCGTGAGTTTGGTGCATTTACTCGTGAATCCGTGCTTTACTCGTGAGTTTGGTGCATTTACTCGTGAATCCGTGCTTTACTCGTGAATTTAGTCCATTTACTCGTGAGTTTCCGCCTTTTACTCGTGAATTTGGTGCGTATACTCGTGAATCTGTGCTTTACTCGTGAATTTAGTCCATTTACTCGTGATGGTGAAGAGTCATGATGCCATAATAAAGTAGAGCAAAAAAAGACGCCATGATTGACGTCCTGCTCACTCATTTTTTTATATGTTTTTTTAATACATACCCAATTTGGCTTCCCTTTTTCACTTTGTACCACTCATCTTGTTGAGCCAGGATCGTTACAGATTGGTCCCTGTATAGATTCCCAACCGTTTCAGAAGATGCATTTCTATTTTCTTTAATATATAATTCGCTTGCTGTCACTATTCCCGTCGTCTTCCTAATCGAGATTTTCGTTGAAATGGTTTTCTGATTGTCACTCTTATCCTTAGCTGAGATTATTACCGTAAATATGCCGCTGGACATATTTTTGAAATCCCATGTTGCTGATTGCCTGCCTTTACTGAACGGCCTTTCAGAAAGGATACCGACAACCTTCCCTTTACTGTTCTTGATTTCCACCGTTACATTAGCGTTTTCATTAATTATATATGTTATGTTCGCTTTTTCGGTACTATAGTCCCCCGATGTTTTGACATCGGTGATTTTCGGTGCCGACGTATCTTTACTGATCTTAATCGGCATTGTTGCCAAACCTTCATTCCCGTTGCGGTCCATTGCAGATATTTCTGCTTTATATGTACCGTTACTCACCGCTTTTGTGTTCCAGATTGCTGAATGGGTACCCTTTTTCATTGTTTGGTCACGGACTGGGGTAGCTATAGATTTCCCTTTACCATCTTTAATCGTAAGTGTAACCACAGTATCTTCTTTTAGGGAGTATGTGATTCCAACCTCATCATTGACATGATCCGTTTTCGCTTTCATGTTTACTGAATTCGGTTCTGACTTGGCGACAAGATCCGTTTTAAATCCCGCGCCTGGTCCATATTCCCTTTCTATAGTTGTGTCAGGATAATAAAATCCCAAAATATCTAGATAGGATTGTCCTGCTTCCGCTCTGTTTTTCGCCCCAAACTGACTTAGCCCGACACCATGCCCATATCCTGATCCTTTAATAGAAATTTTGGAGTGATCGGAGGATGAATGGTCAACCAGATAGCTTTTCATCACCTCTTGCCCCACCATGCCCCTGATTTTGGAAGCTGATACATTAGTAAGCTTAACCGTTTGCGGCAAAAGCTTTCCCCGGTCATCAACGAGGTCCCTTACATAGAAATTCAATTGGATGGAGCCTTTCGTTACACGGCCTCCCGTTTTCTCATCTGAAAATGTTAACAAGGGAATCTCCGTTATTTTAATATCTTTCTGCGCATATCCATTATTCTTCAGCCAAGCCTTAAGCTTCGGCACAACCGTTTTATCTTTTTCCTCTACACTTGTCCACCATTCTTCCGGTTTAGCTAAGTCCATTTTTGAAAGGTCAATTTGCTGCTTGTCCAGCGTTATCTCCCAACTGGTTTTCGGATCATAGAAATCTTCTTTTATAGATAAATATGCAAGGGGGTTGCCACTTGACCAAACATTTGAATTTGATTCGGTCATTCCTCCATTGCTTGAGGAAAAGAACGCTTCGATTATTTCGCCATCATGCTTGATTATCATGCCCTTCGTCTGCTCAATGGCAGAATTAGTTCGATAGTGACCGGCAGCCCCGCCATATACTTGGTAAGAAACCGTATCATCAATTATTGTGGATTGATGGCGAAGTGCATAGGTCCGGGCAGCAATCGCCTGTGCTTTTAAGGCTTCGGAGTGCCATAGTGCAGGCATCTCCAGCGGGACGACGCCCTTTAGGTAATCTTCCATATAAACAGTATTGATCGGCCGGATGTAACCGTCCTCCGCTGTAAATGAAAATGAGCCTTGATACGGACGGCCGTTTATGGATAATGAAGAATCAGGTTTAACTGGTATTACCTTAAAAGAAGCATAAGATCCCTTTTTCTTAGTTCCTTTGTATACGGCAAGTTTAGCCGACTCTACTTTCAAAGTCAGATTTTCCCCCGCCTTTATGAATAACTCTCCCCTTGATGTACGGTAGTCCCCGGTTGCCGTTATTTCGGCACTGGTTCTATTGCCCAAATAATTCTTCAGTTTCACTTCCATCGTTGAATTTTTTTCTGCTGCCGTCGCTTCATGAGAAGGAAATGCAAAAAAAGTGATAAAGAAAGCGATAAACAAATACTTTAATCTTTTCATTCCTTTTCATCCTCATTCCCATTCTATTCATCTTTCAAGGATTTTTGAGTTAATCCCATTCAATCCATCGGCATGTGGTAACATAACGGCCTGGATGATGTCACTCTGTAAACATCATGATTTCAGGACGTCCCGAGTATACTAGCAAGTTATTGAACTCCCTTTTTACATTCTGTATGCACGACCCATTCTCCTTCAAATCCAGCTTCATTGCCGCCATAAATTAGAACACAACCAAAATAAAGCAGGACATGGAAGAAGCCAATGTCCTGCTTTTTAATGTTTAAATGCTTGCCCAGTTCAAGATGGGTGACTTTTTGCTTTACTTTAAATACTTCTTCAACACCGGTTTCATTTGGTCGACAACGACATGGCTGCCGCCTCGTCCTTTAACATCTTCCATCATCCATGCCATGAGAAGTTCCGGGTCTTCTGTGTCCATGGCAACAAACCAGCCGTTTTCTGTTCCGTCCGCGTTTTTGGATGCCTTGATTTCAGCAGTTCCCGTTTTGGCAGCGATTTTGATGCCAAGATCAGCTATTCCATGTCCGCTTCCCTTAGGATGCTCCACTACTTGTGTCAGCATCTTGGTGACCTGATTCGCTTGGTCTGCTGATATCGCATTTTCTTTCCATATTTTCTTTTCTATTTTATCTCCTGTTATTAAGAAAGGTGCAGGAATGTTTCCTTCATTCAAGAAGGCTGAATAGGTCATGGCGAGGTGGAGCGTGCTCATTTGAACTTGCGCTTGACCATATCCAGCATCTGCCAATCTCCCCTCACTGTCGATCTTGCCGATGCTCGATGCTTTGATCGGATAATCATAATTCAAAGACTCATCAAATCCGAAAGCCTTGAGTCCATTCGTGAATTTTTCCTTTCCAAGCCCGAGAGCTTTTTGGGCAAAGTAAATGTTGTCTGAATAAATTAATGCCTTTTCCATATCGATTGGAACTCCAGGGTCCGAAACCCTTGTAATGGAATGATCTTTCCATGTCGATTTGGCCCACGTTTTCCCTTGGATATTGATCGACTCTTTCGGATCCACACCATTTTTCAAGGCGATCGCCGCAGTGAGGGCCTTAATGGTTGAACCAGGTGCATACGTCGAACTGAAACGGTTCAGAAGTGGTTTTTTCGGGTCTTCTTCAAGCGCTTTTTGTTCTGCTTTCGTTATTCCGAAAATATACTTATTAGGATCGAATGACGGACTTGAAACAAGTGCAAGCGTTTCGCCTGTCTTCGGATCAATTGCCGATGCCGATCCAGTTTCGTTCTTATATTGCTTGAAGATATCCTTTTGAAGCTCGGCGTCGATAGTCAATGTAATTGTTTCTCCCTCTTCAGCAGGCTTTTCAGCAATCACCTTTTCTTCGCCATCTTCGGTTTTAATGAAGATTTTACCGCCAGGTTTGCCTTTAAGCCGCGCTTCCAACACTTCCTCAAGACCTCGCTTGCCAATAACATCACTTGCGGTATATCCTTTTCCTTTCAATTTCTCCAGGTCCTCGGCCGATGCCTCACCGACATATCCGATTAGATGGGCAGTGGCCTCTTTATACGGATATATGCGCTCTTCCGTATTATTGACAGATACCCCGGCAATGCTCAATAGCTTTTCCAAAGTTGCGCTATTATCATTTGACATTTTCTTGATGGGCACGAAATAGCTTGGCTTTACCCATGTTTGTTTTAATTTCTGATTCACTTCTTCAGTGGACATGTTGAGGATTCCAGCGACCTTTTTAACCGTTTCGGATTCGTTGGCCATTTTCTCTGGCACGATTCCCACTTCTGCCACCGTTCCATTCATGGCGAGGCCGCGTTCATTTCGATCGACAATTTCCCCGCGAATGGCTGGATACGATTCAACCGATACCTTCTCACCAGCTTCCAATTGAGGGAATATGTAGCTCTCATCCCACTCGATGTACCAATTTTCTTCCTCGCCTTCCCCTTCCTTGACAAGTGTCGCTTTATGGTCAGAGCTGACTGCGCCCGCCATAGTGGACATATCTACGGTATATGCAAGGCTTACCTTTTCTCCATCTTTATGATCTTTTTCTTCTTTTGGCTGTTTATAGTCCACCTTTAATTGGTCGGCTTCAATGCCCGTATAGATTTTTTCATAACGCTTCTCAAATTCATCCGCACTGATTTCTTTCCTTGTCTCAGGTGACAGATACTCGTACATCTTCGTAAAATCTTGTTTATTCCAAAGCTTCGTGTATGCCGCAAAGCGCTCTTCCGGACTTGGCTCATCCGAGCAACCTGCCAGGAACAATACGCTCATCAACAATAAGCTGGAAACTAAAGCTAGTTTCTTCATGATTTCCTCCTAATGAATAGTTAGAGTGATATACCTATAGTTTAGCAAAATATTAGGGGAATGGGGGATTTCGTATGCCGAATTTCTTCATTTTTCTAATTTAACCATGTTTTTTCTAAAACAAAAGTCCTGTACATCGTGTACAGGACTTTACTTTAAAGCATTCTTTTTTTTCGGCTTTTTTTCTCTTGCAGCCATTTTTTCAGGAAGATGAAGCCGAGGATGGCCGAAATGATGAGTCCGCTTGTCGTTACAATGACAGCTACCCATTCGTATAAGCTGTAATCCATATACGCTTTCCATGGCAATTTCCCTTTCCAATCTTCAATATATAGATTCATTCCGAATATCCCGGAGATCACCGTATAAATCGTTAGTATCTGCAAAAGATAATTACTTCTTTTCCCAGACAGTTTATCCTGATTTTGATAAAGGTAGGAAAGTGTTTCCTTCACTTCACTGTAGAGAGGGGCAATCCTGAAGGTTTCATCCGTTTTTTTGAAAAGCTCTTTACCGATTGCCGTACTATTCACTTCAGTGAATAAGTACTTTGCAGAAAACTGAGTGATCATGAAAATCAGCTGTTCTGTATCCGATTGATCTTTTTCCACATCAATCTGGGAATGTTCATGAGCCAATTTAAGCAGTACGATCTTATAATAGAAGAAAAGCAACAATGTATAAAAATGCTGGCCGTACATTTCGCTTGCCAGTTCTTGTTCCAGTTTACCTGTCGCTTTCGTGACACACGCGAAATGATACATGCTAGTTACATAATAGGTTTCCTTGCCCCACCTGTCATATACCCTTTCTTGATAATACTTTTCTATATAATCAGGGTTTAATGCGCCTATATATGGCTCACCATCATTGTCATACCCGTTCAGCTCACTGATCCGGAATAAATCACTTTTAGAAATATCACGATTCTCAGGGAATGCCGTATAACTGATCACATACATTCTTTCATCAATGAAAAAGGGCAAACTCCCAAAATAGGTCGGATCCGCTTGTTCTTCATCCATATATTCCTCAATAGGCGGCAAGAGTTCATTGAAGATGAAATCCTTCACTTGTTCATACTGATTTTCCCGGCAGCCAACTTTCGTTTTTTCTTCATCATCAGCAATCGGTTCGAGGATTCTAAATGTATCACCAAAATAGAGCACATCATTATGTGAAAGCCCTTCAGGTAAAGTAACACGAAGATTCATCATGCCGATATGAAATGGGCATATGAAGATATCTATAGAGTTAATAATAAATGGGGTATTTAGATAGGGTGATTCGAAGGTACAATCAATATCCAATTTTTTCGTGAAACGCCGCAAGCCTTCCTTCTGTTTTGCATGACCCGGAAATAAAATCGGCTCGATGTATGGCATGAAATACTTTTCCAATTTACGGTGTGAAACTTTATGGCCGCCGTAAAATTGATTTTGTTGTTCCATATCTTTCAAGTTCAAAAAAACGAAATTGTCCTCAAGCAATTTTTCAACAAACTTTTCAATCATTTTTCCTTCAAGTGTAAAGGGAAAAATGAACTGCTGGAAAGTTCGCTTCGTGGGATCATTCTTCACTTTCACATCCATAAAGTATATTCCTCCGATTAAACTGCTATAAACACAGGTTTAATTCATCTTGTTTCTTATATTTACCCACGTATATACAAACAAAACGAAACATAATATAGAAATAAAGTGGACAAATTATCCAAAAAAAAACAAAAAGATCCCCCAAGCAAGTGCTCGGGGGCCATCGAAAAGAGTTCTTCAACCCTCTTCACTTTAGGGTACTAGAAACTGATGTTTCTAATGAAAAATCCGATATTCGGACCATTTTAGCATTTTTTTAAAGTATGATAAAACTCGAAATTCTCCCATATTTAGGCTTTACCACTTATTATCATCTAATTAATCCTTATATGCAGGGATTGACAGATGAAAATATAACTCTAGGAATAATTTGTGATCTATTGGCTCATTATTCTTATCCCTTTATGAGGAAATCACGTTTTAATTAAAAAAAAATGGGTAAATAAAAAATGCAAAGGAGAGACATCATGAAATCCGATAGAAATAAACAACACTTTAAATTTTTTGAAAGAGCAAATAACGCTAAACCAAGTGAAAGGAAACAATTGAGCGATTTCATCAAAAAGAAAATGAATGCTCAAAACACTCATTTAAATGATAAAAACTCATGACATATGGGATGTCATGAGTTTTTATCGTTTAAAATGCGATTTCATTTCCCTGAAGGTTATGCTTCACACATTTTTTGATACCGATTACATTCAAAAAATGTTTAATTTTCTTCATTGAGGTTGCCTGATATTCATCCGCAATGGAAAACTCTTTAATATAGGCGATTTTTTCTTGTACATCTGTATCTATATGATCTTGGCTGTATTCTTTTTCATCTGATTTTTGGCATGTGTACACCACAGCTTCGCCAATATTCCTTGTTGCCTTATCAAAATAAAAAGAAAACACAATGGCACATTCATCATCGTAAAAAGAGGGTTGAACTTTCATATTAATATCAATCATTAACCTTACACCTCTCTCCGTTTTGTTATTTACACTATAACAAAATCATTAAAAGGAAATAGGCGTTACAAACTACCCTCACGTTTCTTCCACGCCTACCAAATGGACCTTACACTCCCCATTCATAGATAATTATAACTACAGGAATATGCGCAAAAGAATAATCAATCAAAAATGATAATAAAAAAACATCTTCAATTGAAGATGCTTGAATCAGTAATAGTAAGCTTCATTTACTTATTTATATAAACCTGGAAGTTCTGCGTAAAGGCCTGGTAATTCGCTTGGGACAATAACAAAAGCAGCGATGATAAGAAAAGATACGACTAATGCTTTAGTACTTTTTTTCATAGGTCATTCCTCCTTTTCTTTTAAAAAAATATTGGTTAAAATAGAAATAAATTCTATAGTTATATTTAACCACACTTCTTTAAACCATATATTTCGACTAAAGAATCTATTTAAACCGTTCAGGACCTGTACATACCGCTTTCACCGATTTTTCATAACAAAATATAACTCTAGGCATATTTTAAGGAGAATCAAAATGGATTTTTTTGCAGTTGGACAAAAGATCAAAGAGCTACGTAAACAAATCGGGCTTTCCCAGGAAGAGTTGGCAACCGGTATTTGTACACAAGCACAGATCAGTAAGATTGAAAAGGGCGATGTCTATCCATATGCATCCACTCTCTATTTAATTTCCCAACGTTTAGGCGTTGATGTAAACTATTTTTTCGATATTGGAATGACCCCTAGGCTGGATTACGTGGAAGAAGTGATTTATCAATTAAAAATAGCCAGAAGAACCCGAAATTATGAGGAAATGCAGCAAATTGTAAAGGCCGAGGAAAACAGTCCCCTCTTTCTTCAGAATAAAAAGAATCATCAATTGATTCTTTGGCACAAGGGAATATACGAATATGAAAAAAATAAAGATTTAGATAAAGCCATCGATTTCATTAATCAGGCCATAGCCATTACCCATACGACAGACAAAATTTATTCGGAACGGGAGCTTGAAATCTTAAGCAGCCTTGGTGTAATGTATGTTGCCGAAGAACAGTACGAAAATGCATTCGCCTTGTTACGGAAAGCTTTAGATCACTTGAAAGCCCTGCCCTTTTTGACGGATAAAACGCTTAAGACACGTCTATCCTATAATTTCGGCAGAGTGTTAACACGCCTGGTCCGATACGAAGAGTCCATTGCCTGCTGCCAAGATGCCATAAAGTGGTGCCTCGAACATGACCAATTATATGCTTTAGCGGATTTACATTACCATTTAGGGTATAATTTTGAACTCGTAGGTAACTTTGAAGAGGCAAAAGAGTACTTGGAAAAGTCAGCTTTTCTATTCGATTTACAAAAAAATCATACCTTTGTTACATTCATCAACAAAAAGTTGGACAGTTGGAAGAATGAAATGAAAATTAACTAATTTCATATTTTAGAGCCATTCCCGCGGGAATGGCTCTTCCCATTAACCAAGAATATGTATAATCTCACACTCATCATTTTCAAAACCTCTATTCTACATTTTAAATTCCAAGCCAAAATGAAGTATAATAAAGAGATGCTTCAAAAAACGCACATTAAAAAAGGGTTCCGGCCCCTCATCACTTAGTCTTGTGAAGCTAATGAGGATGAAGGATTCCAAGCATGTTCATCGTGAATGCCGGTTATTCCTGTTTATATCCGAACCGCTTATATTCATGCGGATTTTTGACGATATTGACTTTTACAGGGTATTTATGAATATAACGGCAAGAAGCAGTGATTAAATCGAATAGAACGTAAAGAGAACGGCCATAGTCCGGCATTCGATCATATATACACAAAGCCGGGATGGGAATTACGAAAAGTTAAGAACTGATGGTTCATGATCATACAAAAATATATAACTAGGGCTGGTCCCTGAAGGAGGAGAGTATGGAGCGGGAGTTGTTGTTAGTTGGGGAGCGGCTGGCGGAATTTTTGGAGGCCGGGGATCCGGAAGATTCGGATGTGGTGAATCAAGGGCTCCAGTTATACCGTCAGGGGCTCGTTGATATTAAAGAAGAAGCGGTGGATACGATTGCAGCTGAGGTACAGGAAGAGACACGATTTAAGTCCAGGCTGAATCTGCTCTCCCCACAGGATGGAAGCTGTACATGTGATTCAAGGTTCATTTGCCGGCATCAAATGGCCGTTTTCTTTTCTGCATATTCCGAACACGCTAGTGTTTCCGAATGGCTGGGCGATTGGAAAGCACCTAAAAACGCCTCAGCGGCGCAAGCACTGCAGCAGGTGAAACCGGCAAGTGAATTACTTAAACAGGCGGCGGGGAGATCCATCACCTTAGATAAAAGCTATCCATCATGGAAGCAATTCGTGAATGATGCCTTTGCGGAACATGTCGAGCCCCATATAGGCGAGGCTACTTACATGATCGAAAATCATATACAAACTTACTTTAAACGCCTTAGCTCAAAAGCTCCAATGGAAAGGGAATGGAAGTTGCTTTATCATTTCGTTACGCAATTTTGCACGATGCAGCAGACACTGAGAATGATTCAGCTGCATAAAAGTGAGACGCAAACGATCAGGGTCTTTTATGCACTTGCCGTCGACTTGGCAGAAGAGCTGCATGAAACGGTACAGCCGCTAAGCAGGCAAGCGCGGCCCTTCGCCTTTGACCCCTTCGTTTTCAGCATCAAGGAAGATGTAGCTAAACTGCTGGATGGAGGGGAAGGCCTCGAATATGAAAAGATCGACCTCTACCGGGAGATATGGAGCTACTTATTCTCCAACTCCTCATGGCGTAAAGAGGAACTTGAACGAATCAATAAAGAACTTCCCGAGAAGTATATGGGCACCACTGAGAGGACGTCCTATATCCTCGCAGCCATTCACCTATCCCTTTTGGAAAACCATGATAAACAAGCGATTGAGCTTCTCCATGAATTGAAGAAGGATGCCTGTCCATACATTTTTTATTGGCTGAATCTCCTGGCTGAATCTGAAAACCGGGCACGGGCCATCCCTTTCATTGAATTCATCAATAATAATGTCCAGGAATTCCTTGCCGGTCTATCCGATTATTATAAACGGGTAGATTTCGTCCGGACCTTTACGACTTTAATTAACAGTTGCTGTTATAAATTAAAACGGACCGATTTGCTTGAGAAATTTTACAGGGCCACCCTTCCGCACAGCTATTGGAACTATGCAAATTTCCTTTTTGAACAAGGACAATACAAAAAATGGGTGGAGATGCATATTTACTCGGAAATCAGCATTGACTTAATCAGCAGTGAATCCATCAAAGAAGTGGTATCAAAAGAACCGGAACTAATCCTGCCCCTTTATTATCATGCGGTCCAGGAAAAAGTTTCTTTGAAAAACCGGCCTGCTTATAAGCAAGCTGTCCGTTATTTGAAAAGGATGCGCACCATCTATAAAAAGAGCAAAAAGGAAGACGTATTCGAACGGTATATACTTTATGTAGCAGATTCGACCAAACGGCTTCGCGCTTTCCAAGAAGAACTAAAAAGGGGTAAGCTTATCGATGTTTAATCCAGGGAAATTAAAAATCAAAATAGCCGCTCTCGAAAACGGAACTTACGCCCTTGGTGTCGTCAATGAAGAGAATACCTTCCTCACCACGAATCACATTCGCAGGCTGTTATTCAACTGGGATGACGCAAGCTTTTATGGAACTAAAATGACTACGGATATAGTGGATGGAAATCAAGTATTCATTCTTGACGCTTGGGGACTTCTCAACTTTTTTGCGAGGGAAAGCTTTAACTCCTTCATAGAATGGGAATGGTCCGAAATATCCTCCCTTTGCCTGTCAGCAGCGCCCGTTCTTCATGAATCCATAGAAGCTGGAATCCCCGTACCGGATTTCACCAATCTTCAATTGGACTCCATCGGCTGGAAGCTGCCGGAGGAAGTGGAAGAGGAATTCGTCCCTTCCTTTTGGGAAGAAGAAATATCATTGGATCTTCCTTCACCTGAACTGGAAACCAACCGTACTTTTATCGAAAAGTGGTATAACGGTGCCGCTAATATGTATTTAAAAAACTATTCACCCATGCAGCATAAATGGAGTGAAGCCGTCGGGGCATTAAAGGATACTCGACTTTCTCCCGAAGAATTGCAGGCCTTTTTTGACAAGGACAGCTGGCAGGAATGGCTCGGTACCCTGCCCGATCCCAAACCATTCACTATAGGTCTCCGTTTAACTGAGCCTCCAGATGGCAACGGGCCTTGGATGCTCGATGTTACCCTTCGTTCCAAAAAGGATGAGAATATCATTGAAACATATACAGGAAAAAAACTTCCGCGCGGCTGGAATAAGTATGCAAGTGATGTGGTGCGTGCTACGAAACGCTGGCAACTCGTCGTGCCCTGGCTTGGGGAGAATGGCCGTCTGAAAAGGGAGATTTCAGAAACGGATGCATGGGAGTTCTTGACCGATGCAAGCGAAAAGCTCTTATTTCTTGGCGTCGAAATTCTCCTTCCATCGTGGTGGCTTGCCTTGAAGGAGTCCTCATTGAAGGTCAAAGCGAAAGTGAAGAGCCAATCGAACCGCGGCCCTTCTTATGTCGGGTTAAAAGCTTTAATGGACTTTGATTGGCGGTTCTCATTAAATGGCAAGGAGCTCACTGAGGCGGAGTTCGAGGAGCTCGTCAATGAAAAAAGGCGGCTTGTCTTCATCCGCGGCCAATGGGTCAAGCTTGACCCTGCTTTCATTAAGCAAATACAGGAGCTGATGGAAACAGCGAATGAAAAAGGCATCCAACTGACTGACTTGCTGCAGCAGGAACTGTTGAATGGCGTGAATGAAGATGGCGATGTCGATTCTGAAAACGACGAAATGCTCCGGATTCAATTTGAATTGAACCAGGAGCTCCGTAAAATGGTGGGAAGGCTCAGGGAAACCAAAAACATATCCATCCTGCCCGTCCCTAATGCACTTCAAGGTGATTTACGCCCTTATCAAAAACTGGGCATGAGCTGGCTCCTTTTTTTAAGGGAGCATGGTTTTGGTGCTTGTCTAGCCGACGATATGGGACTTGGAAAAACCGTCCAGATGATTGCCTATCTGCTTCATGTGAAAGGCAAAGAAATGGTCGGTAAAGAGCTGCCCACTGCGCCCAAGGATGAACAAAAGAGTGAACCGATCATCGTCGAAGAGGATCGCGGCACAGAGAGCAGTGATGAGGCTGAGGTCATTGCCACTGCCCCTGAATCCGTCCCTGTACAATCGGCGCTCATCGTCTGCCCGACATCGGTACTTGGCAACTGGCAAAAAGAATTGGAAAAATTCGCTCCATCACTTAAAGTTCACCTACACTACGGATCGAATCGTGCTAAAGGTGAGGCATTTACTAAACTGGCAGCCGATCATGATATTGTCTTAACATCATATGGACTGACCCACCAAGATGTGGCTGAACTGACCTCCATCCATTGGAGCAGTGTTATCCTTGATGAAGCACAAAACATCAAGAATGCCCAAACGAAGCAATCCAAGGCGGTCAGAAAGCTAAATGGCAGACATCATATCGCCTTATCGGGTACGCCGATGGAAAACCGTTTAAGTGAGCTATGGGCGATTTTCGACTTCATCAACAAAGGTTATCTCGGAACGCTAGGTCAGTTTCAGGAAAAATATGTGGCGACCATTGAGCGTGATGAACAGAAGGATAAAATCAAGGAATTGCAGCGTTTGATACAGCCATTTTTGCTTCGCCGTACAAAACGCGATAAGGAAGTCGCTCTTAATCTTCCGGATAAGCAAGAACAAAAGGAATTCGTACCGCTTACCACCGAGCAAGCATCGTTGTATGAACAACTGATTAAAGATACATTCACTGATATCGAACAACTGTCTGCCTTTGAAAGAAAAGGCATCATCCTCCAGATGCTGAATAAGCTAAAGCAACTTTGCAACCATCCAGCTCTTTACTTAAAAGAGACGGAAAAGGAAAACATCATGAAGGCACCTAACCGATCAGGCAAACTCGAGAAGCTGACCGAGCTTATCGATGCGGTCCGCGAACAGGATGAAAGCTGTCTCATTTTCACACAATATATCGGGATGGGCAATATGATTAAAGAATTGCTGGAAAAACGATATGGCTTTGAAGTGCCATTCCTGAATGGGAGTGCGAACAAGAAGCAACGTGATGAAATGATCACCCGATTCCAAGATGGGGAATTCCCTATTTTCATACTCTCATTGAAAGCAGGCGGCACGGGTCTTAATCTTACAGAAGCAAACCACGTGATTCACTATGATCGCTGGTGGAACCCAGCTGTTGAAAATCAAGCCACCGACCGTGCTTACAGAATTGGTCAACAGCGTTTCGTTCACGTTCATAAGCTAATCTGCACAGGGACCCTGGAAGAAAAAATCGACCAGATGCTTGATAAAAAGCAAGCCCTGAACGACGAAATCATCAGCAGTGACAACTGGATCACCGAACTTTCCACAGAGGAAATCAAGGACTTGGTCGCTCTTCAATAACCTGATTTCACGATAGAAGATGATTGAGGGCAAAAAAAGGAGAATGCATATAAATATGCATTCCCCTTTTTTTATACATAGGCGTCCTGTTATACATGGCATCGTTTGGTTCGAAAACGTTTATTGATTCAAAAAAGCGACTTCACCATATAGAGGGCTGTGAGCCAAATGATGATTGCAGAAATTTTATTTAATATTCCAAGGAATTTTCCAGATGTATCAACCTTTTTCAGCAATCGTCCCGCAAGACATAATCCGTGGAACCAGCACCATGACACAAAGATGCACGTCATGGTGAAAATCATTTTATCTTTTCCTGAATAAACAAGTGAGCTCGAACCGATTACACCTATCGTATCCAGGATTGCATGCGGATTCAGTAATGATACGGATAAAGCAAATACAATTTGTTTTTTTGTCGACATCTGCATGGATTGGACACCTGACTGTGAGTTTGATTTGGCAAACCAAATCTGAAAGCCCATATACAATAAAAATATAACGCCGATTATGATTAATGTAAGGCGCAACCAATCGTATTGCATGACAATCAACGAAACACCTAAAATAGCTAACAGAATGAGCACCGTATCACAAATTGCAGCTGTGATCGTTGCTGGCAATGCTTTTTTTATTGTAGGTTGGATTGCTCCTTGATTAAAAATGAAAATATTTTGCACTCCCAATGGAAGTATCAGCCCTAATGCCAATAATAATCCATGAAAAAATGGCCCCATATGAATACCCCCTTCCCTCATATTCAGTATAATGAATAAAACAAAGGAATTGACCCTCCAATTGGTTGGTCTTCAAACCAACCAATTTATAATGAATATAGAACATGAAAGGAGTGGTTTTCGTATGTTTATCGAATGGAGACCAAACCGGTCTTCCGCGCAATCACTTCACCAACAAATAGTAGATTGGATCAAACAACAAATTACACGGGGGGAATGGCCAGTTGACACTAAGCTTCCATCACAACGCTCATTGGCCGACTCATTTGGCGTAAACCGAAGTACCATCATCACAGCCATAGATGAGTTGATTGCAGATGGATTATTGGAAACTAAGCTTGGGTCTGGCACATTCGTTTCCAATAATACATGGAATGTGCTCGTCTCCAGCAAACAGCCCGACTGGAAAAACTATGTACGGAATGGCCTTCATGAACCTAATTTAAAAACGATTCAGGATATTAATCAGTATGAAACGGACACTGCCATCATCAGATTAGGCACTGGTGAGTTATCTCCAGCGCTATTGCCTACAAAGCAAATCGAAAAGACGTTGCGATCCACTTCCTTTGATGCACACTCATTGGGATATTCCGAACCCAAGGGTGACAAGAGACTTCGCCAATGTATAAGTGTTTATTTAGAAACAAAAGGGATCAACTCAAGTCCCAGCTCCCTCATGGTCGTTTCTGGCGGGCTTCAGGCACTCCAGTTGATTTCAGTAGGTTTACTTCAAAAGGAATCGATGATTTTACATGAGTCCCCTTCCTATTTAAATTCCGTCCACCCTTTTCAATCTGCGGGCATGCATTTAGTAGGTTTATCAAAACAAGGACGTGAAAGTATCCCGACACAAATGAAGCGCATCAATGGAAGGAAGAAAGCGTCACTGTTTTATACTGTCCCAACGTTTAACAATCCAACGAATACTACATGGTCAAAAGAAGAAAGACTTAACCTCCTATCACTATGCAAAAAAGAACAGATCCCGATTATTGAAGATGACGTATATAGTGATTTGTGGTTTGATGAGGAACCGCCGCCGCCATTAAAATCCCTTGATGCAGATGGCCTTGTATTGCACATTGGCAGCATGTCCAAAACTTTAAGCCCAGGATTGCGCATCGGCTGGATTGCTGGCCCCATAACTGTGATTGAACGTTTAGCGGACATCAAAATGCAAATGGATTACGGTTCCAGTGCACTTTCCCAACACCTTGTGGCAGAATGGTTAGCAAATGGTCAATATTCTAAGCATTTAGAGTGGCTAAGGCAAAAGTTGAAGGAACGCAGGGATTTTACATTAACTCTTCTCAATCAATATTTTAAAGGGCTGGCCGAATGGCAAATACCTCAAGGCGGATTTTATATATGGCTGAAATTATGTAAACCCATCGTGAATCCAAACCTTTTCAAGCAAGCGATAAAGGAAAACATACTTCTTAATCCGGGATACATATACGAACCAAATAACCATACACATATACGGCTTTCATATTCATACGCCTCGGAGGAACAATTAGCTTATGGCATCCAAACCCTTTCAAAGATCATTCGGCGCTTGGTTTGACATCTCCAAGGATAGGAAACGCTCATCATGGCGAAACATTAATGGAGCTGCCGTGGCAGCTCCATGCTTATTGAGTAAAGTAACTTTTCGTATGAATTATTCGGATATCTCATACCTTACAACGTCCTGCCTATAAATGTTTGGGATTTCATGGCGTAGCTGCTTTCATTTTTACGTTCCGCTCTTTTTGCTGGATGATGAAAAAAGAATGGTGATAGCCATGATTGATCATAATATGATCGAGGATTGCAGTAAGCGCCTCCCCTTTATTCAGCTGATAAGTCTCTGAACTTTCCTCAATGATGATTTTTCCTTGGTGGGGGTCATAATTAATAGATGTTTTAGCACCTCTTTCAAAAAAAGAAAGGGTTACCTCCTGACATAGAGGAAAATCCTGATAGGGTGAATCTGAACGGGGATCCTTTTCAAAGGGAGAATGGACGTGCTGAAGTGCATCAAAGAAACTCGTTTTTGTAAGATATGACCTGTCGCTTCCTCTCCTTTCGAATTTCACTGTAATTGCAATACTAGTTACTTTATTGCTAGATTTCTTCTTATAATTCATAGATACCCTCCTTTTAATAAACCCTTTATACCTAATTCTTTTATCCTATTCGATATACCTGCCGGATAATGAAAAAACTTCCTCACCAAGAGATTTCCATATTAACACGGTGAAAACAAAGCAAACCATTTCCAAAATCAGCACGAAAGAATTCAAAATCCGGAAATAATATTGGGCAAAAACAGCCCAATTGGATAAGAGAGCCCATACTGTAGTTAGAAGAAAGCGAGTATGCCTACTGTTTTTTTCTTTGAAAACGTTCCGGCTTATTTCAGAAATTCGCTCCCTTTCCGCCGACTGTCTGCCAAGCCTCCTCGACGCAAGCGTCTGTGGGGTCTCGGCTAGCCAGTTATTCGGCAGGAGTGTCGCAAATTTCTTCAATTTAATGAGGTTTCATTCCTTATAAAAAGGTAAAAATTCATGAAGGATAACCAAGATTTCTTTTTATAATCTCGGAGGGTCCATTCCGAACCCCATCTTGTATAAGTAAAAGCGAGTTTTCCTAAAGTTTTCATAAAAAAAGGCATTCCAGTTGATTGGCGGTTGTTCGGGACTCCTACAGGAATAGAGTGTCAAAGGGAGACCCCACAGGCGCAAAGGAGCGCCGAGAAGGCTTCCCGGACCTCACGCGGAAGGCAAGTGCCCTACGTTCCAATCAACGTTAGCATTGTTCTAACCCTCAAAAGATGCAGGTAAAATCAATTATGTCCACAAAAAACAGCCCTCTTGAATAAGAGGGCTGCCTTTCGTTTATTTTTTTGCTTTATTGATGTTAAAGGATTTCTTCGATTCATTTCCTGCAAGATCGGTCACCTTAAATTCAATCTTGTTGTTGCCAGTCTTAAGCGGCAGTTCCAAATCCTCTATCTTTTTCTTATAGGAACGCATTTTGTATGGTTCCTTGAATTCATGATAGAATATTTCACTTCCGTTCAGGTAAAGGCGGATTTCATCGAAATTATCTTCTACCGTCACGTCCACTTTTGGATTTTTGCCTTTGAATCCCACAGTTTCCGGTACGCCTTTAACTTTTAAACCTGGCTTTGTTGCATCGACCATTATCGTCCTTTTAAAGGAAACCGTGTTATCCCATTTATCGGTTGCTTTAATGGTGAAGCTTTGGACACCATCTTCGAATTTCTTTTCATATGAGAATTCATATTTTTTATTCGTTTTGTTATACGTTGCAGGTACCGTTTTATTGTCGATTTTAAATTCCTTTATTTCCGACGCTTCTTCAATTTCTCCTGTTATTTTGATTTTATTTTTATTGTTCACGCTCAAGGCTTCAGGACTCTTGATCTTTACAGCTGGTGCATGATTATCGATTGGAGCCGAATCACCGGCCAATTCGGTTTCAGCCGTTTTCTCATTACCTGCATAGTCGATTGCCACAACCTGAACCTTTTCCCCTTTTACATCAGGTAGGGTGAATTGTTTAGCATTAGCCGGGAGCGGCTCTTCCATGATGGATGCTCCATCGACTTGTACATCGTAATAAGCAAGCCCTGAACCATTCAAATTATCCTTACCTTGGATGGTTAAAACATTGCCTTTTTTCGAAATCTTGACCGTCGGCTTTACCGTATCGATTTTGATTGGCATTTTAACCGTCTGCCATTTTGCACCCTCGTAATCTATCATCGCTTTGATTTCAAAATAATAGACCCCATCCTTAGCGAGTGCATTATTGATTTTACCGTCCCATTTACGGGCCGGATCCAGCGTGTATGCGGTCCCTAGTCCGCCATCATAATAGTCCTTGCGTACATTATTCTCTGTGCGAAGTTTCCGGACTGATTTGGTTTCACCATTCAATATATTGTATTCTACCTTTTTCGCATTCCTTAAGAATGATAGGACAGGCACGAAGTCATCCTGTGCACCATCGCCATTTGGGGAAATCGCGATTTTTTTGCCATTGAAGGTTTTCCCCGCAGGGTCATAGCCAAGATACGTGAAATCTTCACCTGCTGTTGATACTCCCCCTGCCATGCCATAGAAAGATTCTTTGTCATATTTGGTGCCATCCAGGATCGGGGCTTTGTCCCATTCCCCTTTAAATCCTACATACGGTACATTCAGTTCCGGATTCGTATCGGCTGGATCCTTCAATGAGATGAACCCTTCAACAAAATAGCCGTTTGGAAACACCTTGTCAATATCTACAAGAGTTTGAAGGTCATCACCAAGTACCTTTGCATCGGATATGTCCACTTTCACTTCGAATGTAATCGATTTTTTTGCAGGAACGGTAATCTTATTTGTATTTTTATTATTGATTTTAATCGTAGCGTTCTTAATTTCCTGTGCTTCCAGCTCGTTAGCGGAATAGCCCAGTTGTCCCTGGATTGCATAGTCTGTTTGGATATTTCCTTTTACATCATACTTGACTGCTTTGTTGCTGAAGTTTTCAACCTTTAAAGTAAAGGCGAACTTATTGCCGACCTCCTTCATGGCAACCTTCGCTTCTTTCGTGAATGCCTCGGTCACGACAGCAGGTGTGGACAATGCGGATTGCAGCTGCATGACCCCGGCTCCCTGCCTGCGAGGCGAGTAAGGGTTTTTCCAGTCAAGGGCCTTATTGACGACCCCCTGATCCGTTAATGGTTTTGATGTATTCATCATCAGGTTCTTCGCTAAATTAGCCCGGGCCGATCCTTCTAATTTAAAGTCTTTATCCACTCTTTCAAGAACCAGTGCCGAGCCGCCGGAAACATGCGGCGCCGCCATCGAAGTACCGCTCATCATTCCATATTCATCATTGTTCAGCGTTGAATAAATTTGTCCGCCCGGAGCGGTGATTTCCGGTTTGAAATCCAAGTTCGGTGCGACTCCCCATGAGCTGAATGAGCTCATTTTCCCTGCTTCTGGATTTACAGCTTTTGTTTTATCACCATTAAAGGTAATCGTCACCTTTTCGCCATCCGCTAAGGCCGCTTTCAGCTTTGCACCATCCGATTTCAACATGAACAGCTGGGGAATGGTGATGCTAGGATCTGTAGCCATGGAAATATATCCGTCAGCATTATTGTAAATAATGACACCTGTCGCTCCTGCTGCCTGGGCATTTTGCGCCTTTTCTATAAAAGTAAGCGTGCCGCGCTCGATGAGGGCGAACTTGCCTTTAACATCCACTTTGGAAAGCTCCTCTGGTGTCCCAAGACCAGCAGCCACCAATTCATGTGATTTATCCTTCAAGGCATTGGGATGCACGCTTGAAGCCGACATGAACGGAGCTTTTCCTGCCTGACCGTTTATTTCATAAGTCGCTGCATCCAAATCCATATAATTATTCTCTACCGATGCCACTTGTACTGAATCGTAAGCAAGTCCAGGTGAACCTGAAACGCCAATATCCGGGTTCGAGGCTGATGGGTTGGCAAATCCATTTCCAAAGTGTGCCGAGTTTCCTGCTGAAATCGACATGAGGATCCCATTATCAACAGCTCTGGATACCGCCTGCTGCTCCGGATCGTCTGCCGATACAAAGCCTGCAGTGGAGCCAAGGCTCATATTCAGCACATCCGCACCAAGAATGATGGCATCGTCAATCGCCTTAATATATATATCGCCCCATGTTGTCTGCATGTCGGGATCATTTCCGAAGACCTTTAATGCAAGCAGCTGGGCTTCAGGAGCAACCCCTTTAATGCCGCCATTCTCTTCATCTCCATTGGCTCCGGCCGTACCTGCCACATGCATTCCATGCATGGAAGCCTCTTCACCAAGGTCAAGGATTTCTTCATTTTCATCCATGTAATTGTATCCATAAGGAACCTTGGCCGTATAGTAATTGCCTAATAGATGGCTGGATTCCTTCATCGCGCTGATTTCACTTTCATTCAGTTCAGCCTTATTCTCCTCGTTCAGGACCATATCACGGTGAGATGGGTCGATTCCAGTATCAATAATCCCGACGACCATCCCTTCCCCTTTATATCCATATTCCCGCCATGCTTCCTGTGCTTGGACAAGCTCTTTGCTATATAGCATTTCGGGTTTTTCTGCAGGACGTTCATATTCATTCGCTATATGTACTTCAGCAACTTCAGGCATGGCTTCCACCTTTTTGATCTCACCATACTGAAGTTCACCGCTGAATCCATTGACGACTGTCGTAAAACTTTCAAGTTCCTTGAAAGCTATTTTTTTCTCTTTCACCTTTTTTTTCAATTTCTTCTGAGTAGCTAGCTTTTCGGACTTTAATTGTTGTTTTTTACTTTTCGATAACTGTTTAAAAAGCTTCCCTTCTTTCGAAGCCGTTTCTATTGCCGGGGCTTCCTTCATCTCTACGATGACCCTGACCTTCTCATTGCTTTTGTATTTCTTCCCCAAGTCATTTTTCTTCTGCTTAATAACACTTTCCTGATTCTTCTTACCTGCACCGCCCGAGCCTGTCGGGGGATCTGGGAGCTTGGCTGCGGAAACGCTTGCAGTAAATACTAATAGAAAGATTGCTAGAATGGACAAGCTACGTTTGATCAATGAACTTTCCTCCTCTAAAATAAGCAATTTTTGGAATATTCTTACTGAGTATAAAAGTATCACAACTTTTGGGGTGATTTTAAGGGGTAATAGTCACTATTTTCCTATTTAGAACTAGGATTTTTTTATTATTTTTCATATTTCGCTAGATTTATAAGATAAAAGGCAAAAAGATGGTGATGTTAAACTAACATCACCCTTTTACTTCTAGTTTTTCATTCTTGGATCCAAGGCATCGCGCAGCCCATCCCCCATTAGGTTAAAGCCGAGTACCGTAAGCATGATCGCAAGCCCAGGGAAGAGAACCGTCCATGGCGCCTGAATGATGAACGCCCTGGAATCGGCAAGCATTTTTCCCCACTCTGGTGCTGGCGGCTGTGCACCGAGACCGAGAAAGCCGAGTGC
Organism: Peribacillus sp. YIM B13477; assembly: GCF_042787955.1. Taxonomy (NCBI): domain Bacteria; kingdom Bacillati; phylum Bacillota; class Bacilli; order Caryophanales; family Bacillaceae; genus Peribacillus; species Peribacillus sp. YIM B13477. The sequence goes on along the minus strand of NZ_JBHZPD010000007.1, from coordinate 231,287 downwards.
TGCGCACTCAATGATGGCTGTTGCAATCGCTAAGGTACCTTGAACGATAATCGGTGCAAGGCTATTCGGAAGGACGTGGTGAAGGAGAATGCGGCCATCCCCCATTCCAATTGCCTTTGCAGCCGTTACATATTCCTCTTCTTTCACCGTTAAGACCCGTGACCGTAAAAGCCGGCCGAATATCGGGACATTGACGATGGCGATGGCAATAAGTGCGTTGCGAAGGGAGGGCCCCAAAACGGCAACGACAGCAATGGCAAGCAAGATACTAGGAAAGGCCAGAATAATATCAAAGATCCTCGATATGATCGTATCTATCCACCTGCCGTAATAACCGGCAATGATCCCCAAAAAAGACCCAACCACAACAGATCCGGCAACAGATAAGAAGCCGACCCCTATTGAAATGCGCGAGCCATAAATGACCCTGCTCAAAATATCCCGGCCAAATTCATCCGTTCCGAACCAATGCTCCGCAGACGGGGCCAAATGTTTATCACTTAGCTTTTGCCCATCAAATGAATAAGGTGCTATAACGGGCGCGAAGATGGCGATTAAGATGAAAAATGAAACAATCCCCAGACCTACGATGGCTACCTTGTTTTTCCTAAAGCTTTTCCAGCCTTCCTTCCAGGGAGAGATGACTTTTTCCTCTGCCTCTTTTGGAGGAAGGATTGGCGGAGTATTCGTTGCTATTTCAGGCATGAGTTTCCCTCCCTATTTATACTTAATCCTAGGATCGATCGCTGCGTACAACAAGTCCACAACTAGATTAATCATGACAAACAAAAAGGCGATGACGAGAATTCCGGACTGTATCACCGGATAATCCCGAGATAGGATTGCATCATAAATATATGTACCGATACCTGGCCATCCAAAAATGTTTTCCGTTAAAATGGCGCCGCCTAAAAGTAATCCTGTCTGCAGACCGATAACAGTCACAACTGGAATCAAGGCATTCTTAAAGGAATGCTTGTAAACAACCCAAAACATTTTCATTCCTTTAGCACGAGCCGTACGAATGAAATCCGATCTCATGACTTCCAGCATGGACGAACGTGTCATCCTTGCAATAATCGCCATCGGAATGGTAGCAAGCGCTATCCCCGGCAAAATGAGATGCTTGATCACCTCGAAAAACTGATCAACCCTGCCAGCCATGAGTGTATCTATCAAATACAGGCCGGTTATGGCCTCAACAGGATCCCTGATATTGTCCCGCCCTGTCGTCGGAAGTAAATCCCATTGAATTGAAATGATGTATTGCTCCATTAATCCCAGCCAGAAAATAGGCATGGACAAACCAATCAACGCAATCACCATGGCGACATAATCAAACCATGAGTTTTGAAACCAAGCTGATACTATCCCTGCATTCACGCCTATGACCACGGCGATGATCATCGCGATCAAGGCCAGTTCGATCGTGGCCATCAAGTATGGTCCAATTTCTTCCGAAACCGGACTATTCGTTTTTAACGAAACACCCAGGTCCCCCTTTAACAGGCCTGATAAGTAATCCCAAAATTGAATGAACCAAGGTTTATCCAGGCCAAGTTCCTTTGTCATCGCAGCGACTGCCTCTTCCGTTGCTTGCTGCCCTAAAATCACCTGTGCTGGATTTCCAGGAATTGCCCGTATCATCATGAACACAATAAACGCCATTCCGAGTAACACCGGAATGAGAGATCCTAAACGTCGTACGGTATAGGAAAACAAAACAATCACCCGCCTTTTAAATAAGGGTACTTCGAAGCGCCCTCGATCATTTTGAAATGCTTCCATAACAAAACCGGGAAGCATGCAAGACTCCATACTACCCGGTTCGTACGGTTAATTTTCTAGAGAAACATTAACAAGGGATTGTGAACCAGTTGGATGTGGAACAAACCCTTTGACCGTCTTAGATCCGGCTAACTGAGGTAAAGAGTGTACAAGCGGAACCCATGGAGCTTCATCATGGATGATTTCCTGGGCTTTTCCATACAACTCATTACGCTTGGCTTCATCTGCCGTGGACTGGGCTTCGATCAGCAGTTCATGGACTTCATCGTTTGCGTAACGGGCATAGTTGTTGGAGCCGATATTATCTTTATCCAATAATGTATAAAGGAAGTTATCCGCATCTCCATTATCGCCTGTCCAGCCCATCATGAAGGATTGGGCTTCACCAGCCTGCACTTTCTCTAAATATGCAGCCCATTCGTACGAAACGATATTCGCTTCGATGCCGACTTGTTTTAGGCTTGCTTGAATGGCTTCAGCCACTTTTTGACCATCCGGCATATATGGGCGCGGTACCGGCATTGCCCATAGATCCATTTTAAATCCGTCCTCAAGTCCAGCTTTTTTCAGCAGTTCTTTCGCTTTTTCTACATCGTAATCATAGTCTTCGATTTTGTCATTGTAGCCAGAAACGGATGGAGGCATAGGATTCTTGGCAGGCTCTGCTGTGCCTTCATAAAAATTATCAATGATTTCCTTTTTGTTGATCAAATGCGAGATGGCTTGACGCACTTCTTTCTTGTCGAATGGCGCTTTCTCAACATTGAAAGCAAAGTACCCGACGTTCATGGATGCACGTTCGAATATTTGCAGTTTTTCATCTCCTGTAACCTTACTGATATCACTTGGGTTCAACCCGTCCATCAGGTCTATTTCACCCTTGATTGCAGCATTTAAACGTGCAGAGTTATCTTTAATGACCTTAAACGTGACTCCATCAAGTTTAGGCAGTCCATCTTGCCAATAGTCATCGTTTTTCACCACTTCAATCGTATCGCCAGGTTTCCATGATTTGAACTTGAAAGGGCCTGTACCAGACGGGTTTTTAGTGAAGTCGTCACCCTCTTTTTCAATTCCATCAGGACTGGCTATAGCAAATGTAGGCATGGCAAGGTTTTTCAGGAACGGCGCCTGCGGACGGTTCAAAGTGAATTCCACCGTGCTGGCATCGATCGCTTTTACTTCTTTGATAACATGACCTTCATCACCTTCAAATCCTCCGAACATGGAGGCATAGTACGCAAATTTCCCTTCATCCTTACTTTTTGCCCATCGTTGAAAGTTTTTTACGACCGCATCCGCATTGAAATCCGTACCATCATGGAACTTGATTCCGGTTTCCAATTTGAATGTGTAGGTTTTCGCGTCATCGGACACTTCCCATGACTTTGCAAGACCCGGTTTGATTTCCGTATCATCTTCCCCATATTTCACAAGCGTTTCAAAAATCTGCTGAGTGACGATGAATGATTCCCCATCGGTTACGATAGCTGGGTCAAGACCGACAGCATCTCCGCCTTTACCGTATATCAATACGCCGCCCTTCGCTTCACTCGATCCCCCTTTACCATCATCTTTCTCTTTTGATGTAGACGAGGAGCATCCCGCAAGCGCCAGCGAAAGAGCCAGGATACCAGTCAGCAACAATGCCAATGTTTTCTTCATATTCTTCCCCCTTATTATTTGCGAATTTATGTATACGTCGTGTCAATTGTATAGATGACAAGCAACGTAGTGACCAGGTTTATGTTCAGTCAGGATTGGCTTGTCCGTATTGCATTCTGCCATCGCCTTCGGACATCTCGTATGGAATGGACAGCCGCTGGGCGGGTTTGATGGGCTTGGAACATCTCCCTGCAGGATTACCCTATCCCCCTTATATTCCACATCCGGAATGGGCACGGCCGATAATAAAGCCTGTGTGTATGGATGAAGCGGATTTTCATAAAGCCCTTCACTTTCCGTCAATTCAACAATATGTCCGAGATACATGACACCGACACGGTCGGAGATATGCCTTACCACTCCAAGATCATGAGCAATGAACAAGTAGGTCAAATCAAAATCTTCCTGCAAATCCTGCAACAGATTCAAGACCTGGGCTTGAATCGACACATCCAGTGCAGATACCGGCTCATCTGCAATGATCAGTTTGGGATTGACTGCAAGTGCCCTCGCGATGCCAATACGCTGCCGCTGGCCCCCACTGAATTGATGCGGATACCTTTTAGCATGGTAACTGCTTAGGCCAACGACCTTAAGAAGTTCCTGTACACGGGCCTTTCGCGCCTTTTTATCTTTAACCCCGTGGACGATGAGCGGTTCTTCCAAAATTTTTTCAATAGTATGCCTGGGATTGAGGGAGGCGAATGGGTCCTGGAAGACCATCTGCATTTCACGGCGCATCTTTCTCATTTCACTGGAAGATAAAGCTGTCAGGTCCTTTCCTTCGAAATAAACATTGCCCTCGCTCGGCTCAAGCAATCGAAGCAATAACCTTCCCGTCGTGGATTTTCCGCAACCGCTTTCACCGACAAGCCCCAAGGTTTCCCCTTTATAAATGGAAAAAGACAAACCATCAACTGCCTTGACCTCTCCAATGGTCTTTCCCAGAACCCCTCCTTTTATCGGAAAATGCTTCTTTAGGTTTTCTACCTTAACCAATGTTTGATTCATGCAAGGAAGCTCCTTTCCCATCTTCATAAAGCCAGCAGCGAACATGCTGACCCTCATCGAATTCCAGTAGAGACGGGGTCTCATTTATACATTGCTCCATGGCATGGGAGCAGCGGGGGGCAAACTGGCACCCGAGGTTGCTTGTCCCAGGTTTTGGCACATTACCCGGTATCGAGTAAAGGCGCTCTTTCTTTATTCGCATATCGGGAATCGACTGAAGTAAACCGACCGTATAAGGATGCTTAGGGTTTTGGAAAATCGTTTGCACATTTCCTTCCTCTATCACCTTGCCGGCATACATGACAATGACACGTTCACACATTTGCGCCACTACCCCAAGATCATGGGTAATCATCATGATTGCCGTGTCTGTTTCTTTATTTAAATTCTTCATTAATTCCAGGATTTGTGCCTGGATCGTCACATCCAAAGCCGTTGTCGGTTCATCGGCTATAAGGAGTTTAGGCTCACAAATCATGGCCATTGCTATCATGACCCTTTGTCTCATTCCGCCAGAAAGCTGATGCGGATACTCTTTGAGCAATTCCTCGGCACGGCCAAGCCCAACCAGCTTCAACATTTCCACCGCTCTATTTCGTGCCTGCTTTTTATTCCATTTTTTATGTATCCGAAGCGTCTCGACCAACTGCTCGCCAATAGTGAACACCGGATTCAAGCTTGTCATCGGTTCCTGAAATATCATCCCTATATCATTTCCGCGAATTTTTCTCATTTTCGCTTCAGAGGCATTTGCGATGTTTTCTCCTTTAAAAAGGATTTCCCCCTCCACCTTACCAGCCGGTGAAGAAACCAGACCCATGATGGACAGAGAAGTTACGCTTTTTCCGCATCCCGATTCTCCTACAATCCCTAAAACCTCACCAGGATTGACATGAAAATCGATTGAATTCACGACAGGGATCACCCCATCGTCCGTACGAAAACTGGTTCGAAGCCCATTAACCTTAATAATTGGTTCGTCCATCAAATCACTTCCTATATATAACTTATTTTCCATTATATTATTGGGTTTATTATTGCATCAAAATTAAAATATTACAATATATTTTCTAAAAATTCTAATTTAACAGAATTATTTTTTATTTTTTTCTATTTACACACATTTTGGCACAAAAAAAAGACTGCTTATTTGCAGTCATTACAAGGGGGAAATCATATAACTCAATTTTTTTGAGGGTAAATCGGGGTTTACTGCGGAGAAAAAGCTATATTAGCTTTGGGGAATGAATGGATGAAAAAAAATTCTATATGCTACTGCCTAGTTTCATGAAAAATAACTGTAATTCCATGCATTGGTTTTCATTATGGTCATATAAATACTTTTTTGTGTATCGAATGTAAATCTTACATTTTCTTAAAAACAATTCTTTGTTAAGCAAGCTAGCATGCCCAACCTTCACGTAACACTATAAACCAATATGTTCAAAATCCCTGGGCTTTCCATCATTTTGTTTAGTTCCGATGAATTGAACCCTCTCGGAGACCACTTCAGTTACATATACATATTTACCCTCCTGATTTTCGTACCTCCTTGTTTGTATTCTGCCAGTTATGCCGATTATGGCTCCTTTTTTACAATATTGAGCAGTATTTTCAGCCGACTTTTTCCATATGATACACTGAACAAAGTCTGCCTCATAGTTACCGACAGTATTACGGAAGTTCCGGTTGACCGCTAAGGTGATATTGGAAACAGCCTTGCCATCAGGTGTGTATCTTAATTCTGGATCCTTCGTAAGCCTGCCGACGAGTGTAACTTGGTTAATCATTGTTTCACTCCTTCCTCTTTAATTACTTTAATCATACGCTTTCTTCCATCGATTAAAAAATGGAGGAAATGATCTTATTACACCATTTTTCTTCATAAAAAGACGTTTGGATTGGTGCAAAAACATTTTTTAGTGATTAAAATCAGGTAAAAAACGAATAGTTAACAAAATTAAATTTTTTGCAAATTTTTATTCCATCCTTCATAATTTAGACAAATGTTGGGTTTTCATTTCATTAAGGGACTTTTTTTTAGTATGATATAATTACCTTTAAAAGGATTAATCGATATGTACCCTTTCAAAATTTACGTTAAGAGAGGTAATCGCCGCTCTTTCTTGCAAGAAACGGAGGAATTAGATGAAATCATTCAAATTGATCTCGTTGCAAATTGTTACTGAAAATTTAAACTTGATTGATATTGCATTAACAGATGGATTGATCATAAATAAAGAAAACGACGCTAGATCATGGTTACTGGAAGCCTTTGTCGAAGAAAAACATTTCAAAGAGCTTGAACCCTCACTTCCCGATATAGACGGAGAGGTGTATATCCAGGCAGTCATTACCAAAAAGGACAATGAACCGGCTTTGTTTCAAACTGTTTTACGTACAATAAGAAAAGTGGGCAATCATTATAGCCTTTTATTCGTTGGCCACATCCAAAAAACACGGAGCAAATATGCAGAACTCCTTCTTGAAGATTTGGTCCAAAAAGGTCTCGTTGGCGATGAACTTATAAAAGAGTTCAAGAAAAAAATCCGCTCAAAGCCTAAGTTAGCAACTAATAAATAAAAACCCTTCCCTTAATTTCCATCCCCTAATCGAATGCACATAAAAAAGACTGACTTAGACGGATAAGGATATTAATCCTCTTTTGCCTAAGCAGTCTTTCTCATTCTGTGCTAATTACTTATTTTTGTCGTCATTATTATTAGGGTCTTCAATCAAGTCATCGGCATCATTATCGTTATTATCGTCGTTTTCAAGGATGTCATCATCGTTATTGTTGTCGTTATCAAGCATGCCATCATCGTTACCGTTGTTGTTATCATCTGTACCATTGTTATCATCTTCTATGATGTTGTTATCTTCTTCTGGTGCGGGATTGTTGTTGTCATCATTATCCGTTCCACATCCAGCAAGGAACATAATAGATAATAAAGATCCCCCAAGTAGTGCAAAAATTTTCTTCATCATTTTTGGCAACCTCCCTTCTTTCTTTATCATTAGGTATTTTGCCCGAATATGAAAATAACTTGCGTCCTATTTTAAATTTAAAAAGAAAATCTGCTTTTTGGATTAAACATTAAAAAATGCCGGACATAAAATGTCCGGCATTCAAAGGGAGAATAGAAAGATCTAAAAACCGCTCTTGCTTTAAAAAAGCAATGCAGTGCTTTTTATATACACCGCTTCACGATTCCTTAAACCACTTTTTGAAATATATAGTTAAACATTCCATTCCCATCACGGAAAAAGAATCCTTATTTGTCACCAAAAGCAAACATGATATCGGCCTCACATGCTGTTTCCCCATCAACCGTTGCCACTGCTTTCCCTTTACCCATTGACCCTCTCATACGCACTATTTCCACTTCCAGACGCAGCTGATCACCTGGTTTAACTTGCTTTTTAAAGCGGCAATTATCAATCCCAGCGAAAAATGCAAGCCGGCCTTTATATTCTTCTTGTTTCAAGACGGCTACAGCGCCAACCTGCGCTAAGGCCTCTACAATTAAAACTCCAGGCATTACTGGATAATCGGGGAAATGGCCATTAAAGAATTCTTCATTTGCCGAGACATTCTTCAATCCAACCGCTCTTTTCCCTTCATCAATTTCTATGATCCGGTCGACTAATAAGAATGGGTAACGATGCGGAATAATTTCCTTTATTTGTGTGATATCTAGCATACTTGTTCCTCCTATGACTTAAATATTTCAAACATAACGTAAACTCGCCCCTGTCACCTGGACAGAGGCGTAGTTGCCATGAAATATAAATCCGTTAACGACAGCAACTACTTCAAAAAAAACATGGAACTACGCGCCCTTGTTCACTATATCAAAAATATGGGTCCATGTGGATTTTTGGAAAACATCCATTGCATGTCCTCCGCCAATCACACTATATCCTAATAGTGCCCCGGATAATACAGCAATGAAAATCAATCCGATAACAATGAGTAAACGAAGCCAAATTGGCAAAAGACGGACCTTGATCCTACGATTCGGTTTCGCCTCAACTTCCTTTATCTCTTCTTCAATTTGTTGTCTCATTACACGATTTTGTTCCATATAGAATGTGAAAGCTCCTTTTAAGAAAACTCGCCGACTGATTTCCCCAATACGCCAGAAATTCAGCAGCTATGCAAAATGGTCGGCACGAATGATTTCTCTTGTTATGAATTCATTATAACCGATTTGCTCTAATTCCGCAGGGAGACATTTTATTTACCAGGTACCTTAACGGATTCCATTCACTAATCCGCTCATTTGGTCAGCCATCGTTACCGCCCGGGATTGAAATTGGTAAGACCGCTGAACATTGATAAGATCCGTCATTTCTTTGGAAAGATCGACATTTAAGGACTCCAGATTACCTTGACGGACCGCTGCCTGGTTGCGGGAATCCCCTGTTAATGCAGTCATGATATCGACTTCCGTAACACCCAAGGCACTGAAGTTTTTTGGCAGGCCAAGTAAATTCCCTCCTAGCCGGTCAAGAAATTGCGGTTTCTTGACCGAGACTATTCCGAGCCCAAAACTCTTCTCGCCATATTCTTCCGTATCCACTATCAATAAGCCATTTTCCGAAATCTTAATGCCTTTAATATTTCCCTCTATGAGGATCGGTTCACCATTTTCATCAAGTACTTTATGTCCAGCAGAGGTAACAAGCATCATTCGATCGTTAGCATTAGGGGATAAATAAAAGGCACCATCCCTTGTTAGCCTTGTATTGACCCCATTATCGTCCTGAACGCTTACGGTGAAGAATTGGTCATCCCGGGTGAATGCTGCATCAAGGTTGCGGTCCGTCGTCTTTAAGGCACCCTGTAAAAGCACCAATTGAGATTTGCTTAACATAGCACCTGTTCCCTGCCGGATGCCAGGTGCGGTCAACCTTCCTTTTCCTTGGTCTCACCCGGTTGATTATTGAAACTCTGTGTCAATAAGTCATTGAAACTCGTTTGGGTCTTTTTGAAGGCTGTCGTGTCCACATTCGCGATATTATTACTTATTTGATCGATTTTACTTTGAAGTTGGTTCAGCGCATTCGTCGCCGTCATCATCGTCCGGTTCATGGTTTTTCCCCTTTTCCGAATTTCACCTACTGCTCAATTAGAGCCTGCCAACTTCATTGACCGCTTTATCCAAACTTTTATCATAGGCTTGAAGCACCTTCTGACTCGCTTCAAAAGAGCGGTAAGCCGACATCATTTCTGTCATCGTTCTCGATTGGTCAACATTGGAGCCTTCAAGAAAGCCCTGCTTAGTAGAAAAACCGACATCCGCAGCCGCGTATGCGCTAGGTAAATCCCCATCATTCACAGCCTTATATAGGCCTTCGCCATCTTTCATGAGCTGTAATGACGGCTCATCCGAATAACGGATCCCTAAACGTGCGGTTTGAACATTTCCTTCTAAAATAACACCGTTTTCCGCTACTGTGAATCGATCGCTATCAAGCTGGATCTTTTCATTACTTTCGTTCAATACATAATGACCGGACGGCGTAGTCAGATAACCTTGCCCATCCAGGGTGAAACTGCCGTTACGCGTATAACGGATAGCACCATCGCCATCCTGGACAGTAAAAAACACCGAGCCTTGCCGACCCGTTTCCTCATTGATCGGTAGGTTTACATCAACAAGGGAAATATCCGTATCAAGCTGGGTTTCCTCCAATGTTCCCTGGGTAAATAAAGGATTCGCCTCCTGTACGTAAACACCCGTACTTACCCCCCAACCTAGGAAAAACTGGACATGCTCAATTTACTCTCCGTGGGAACCGTTTCACCACCCATGCTGCTTATGAGCATTTCCGGAAAAGACCTTACACTCAATTGATCCGCTTTATACCCTGTTGTATTCGCATTGGACATATTGTTTGTGAGTAATTCCGTGCGCCTTTGCTGTGCAAGCATCCCGGAAGCAGCCGTATAAAAACCTCTTAACATCTTCTTCACTCCCCAATCTACATAACTTACCCGTTCAATATCTCATATCTATCTTATCGGTCATGAACATCAGTATCTTAAGGAAAAGGAGAAGCGTTAGGCAGAAGAATTTGTCATATCGTAGGCTAGGTCAAATTTAAAGGAATGGTGTTAAATTCTCGACTAAAAGAAGAGGGCCTATTGCTCATCAGTACTGGAACTGCACGCACTTTCACTATGCCTCACGTTTGTCTGAACCTTAGACCCCTATCTTATGATGCGGATTTCCACCCGCTTTTTAGTTGAATTTGTGCCGTGGCAATTTATCCATATTATCAAGCATGATACCGGTTCCGATTGCTACACAATCCATTGGCTGCTCGGCAACGAGTACTGGGACCTTAAGTTCTTCAGCAAGAAGTAAATCAATCCCGTGAAGCAAGGCTCCCCCGCCTGTTAAAATGACGCCGCGGTCGATGATATCAGCAGAAAGTTCTGGCGGCGTCCGCTCAAGTACGCTTTTTGCAGCTTGTACAATGATGGAAACCTGCTCGCGAAGTGCCTCCTCAATTTCTTCAGAATTGACCGAAATGGTTCTAGGCAATCCCGATACCATATCACGCCCACGGATATCGATGACTTCATTACGAGATCCAGGGAAGACGGTTGCAACCTGGATTTTAATGTTCTCCGCTGTACGTTCACCAATCAGGAGCTTATACTTCCGCTTGATATAATGTAATATTTCATTATCGAATTTGTCACCGGCCATTTTAATGGATGAAGATGTAACGATATCCCCCATTGAAAGAACGGCAATATCCGTTGTACCCCCGCCAATGTCTACGACCATATTGCCGCTTGGTTGAAAAATATCCATACCGGCACCGATTGCAGCCACTTTCGGCTCTTCTTCAAGGTATACTTTCTTCCCGCCGCTTTTTTCGGCAGCTTCTTTAATCGCCTTTTGTTCGACACTTGTTATGTTGGTCGGGCAGCAAATTAAAATTCTAGGCTTTGAAAGAAAGCCTTTCACATTCAATGTATTGATAAAATGCTTAAGCATCGATTCTGTTACATCGAAATCTGCAATGACACCGTCTTTTAAAGGACGGATTGCGATGATGTTTCCTGGAGTACGGCCTACCATTTTTCGAGCTTCTTCCCCGACGGCAAGAACACGGTTCGTATTCTTATCAATCGCGACTACCGAAGGCTCATTTAACACAATTCCTTTACCTTTGACATGTATAAGAACATTGGCTGTTCCAAGATCTATCCCAATATCTCTAGCAAACATTTCTTAAATCCTCCTTGAATATCCTCACATATAACCTACTTCTGTCCTAATTGTTTATTTTACCATATTGCATTGACACAAGTAAGTATGAATTATAAATAAACACTAATACAGACTATTATTTCCTATTTTGACAATATGTAAAAAAAATCAATGTCTTATGTACTACCTTACCGTATTTTACCATTAAAAAAAATCCCGGCATGGAACCGCATCAAGGTTAAGAAAAAGCTGACACTCACTTTCATGTCCCCTTATTCATTCCCCGATAGCCCGATTCACTTCCAATTGCCGGAATGATTCAAGTATCATTTAACGATTTCTTCTTCTCTTTCAGAACGTTTGTATTTTAATTTTGTCGCTTCTCCACCTCTAAGGTGACGAATGGATTTATGATAATCCAATATATCCTTCACTTCGTTAGCCAAATCAGGATTAATTTCTGGCAGCCTCTCAGTTAAGTCTTTATGCACTGTGCTTTTAGAGACCCCGAACTCTTTTGCAATGACGCGGACTGTTTTTCTAGTTTCCACGATATACTTTCCTATCTTGATAGTTCTTTCTTTGATGTAATCGTGCACACCACTCGACCTCCCCAAATTGGATGTGAGAAGTGTGAAATGAGATTCGTATTTTTCGAATCGAATACCGCTGCCCTATAAACAATGAAAGATAGAATTATTCACCTATTAGATAATTTGTAATAAACGATTCCTCACCTCAAACACTCTCTTTGCATGGTTTATAACATCTTATTAGCTTGGTTAAGAATATATGCCTAATGGGACAGGAGGTTTGGATTTATTTCTGATTTTCATCTGTTTATTTTCATTAAACGTAAATTATTTCCCGAGAAATTTGTCAGAAATTCAAAGGTTTCAGCATATTGGCCAATATTTCCCCGAAAGAAAAAAAGAAGCCGTTCAAAGTGAACGGCCTCCTTTTACCAAATTTTCAGTTGTTGTCATTCGTAACGCTCTAGGTTTTTGTTTTGATTTTATTAAAAATCTTAATCTTAATTAGATTGATTTAACGAATCTTTTAAGGAATCGCTTTCTTCAGTTGTATCTTCACCAGGGACAGAGCCTTCCTCATCAGTGCCACTCTCTAAATCAGTGCTCTCGTCAGTTTCGTCAACTGCAGGCGTTTCTTCTTTTTCAGCTTCAGATTCTTCGACTGCAGGTGTTTCTTCTTTGTCAGCTTCAGACCCTTCGACTGCAGGTGTTTCTTTGTCAGCTTCTGATCCTTCGACTGCAGGTGTTTCTTCTTTTTCAGCTTCGGCTTCAGTTGCAGATTGAATCGCAGAAGCTTGTTTATCAACAAAATCAAGTGGGTTTAACGCAATGTTATCTTTTCTGATTTCGAAGTGGACATGTACGCCAGCCTCTTCATTGATTTGGCTTTTTCCGGCTGTAGCAATTGCTTGTCCTTGTTTCACTTTGTCACCGACTGCAACCTTAATGTCTTTAACAGATTGATAACGAGTAACAACGCCATCTTCATGCTCTACTTCAACTAAATTTCCAAGTAACGCATCATCTTGAACTTTCGTTACATTTCCACTTAAGGAAGCTTTTACATCGAAAGACTTTCCATCTTCCATTGCAATGTCTATACCTTTGTTTTGCTCATATCTATTGTTGTAGAAAACCAATGCTTCTTCTTGTGCCTTTTCATCCGCATTCACATCATAAAACTGTTTCTTGATAACCGATTTGTCTGCATCGGCCACAGGCATCTTGATTGTCTCAAGATTGCTATTAACCTCTACAGAAGGCTCACCATAGTTTTTTCCTGTTTCAGCCGATTCCTCTTTGCCATCTTTAGCTGAATCATCAAAACTATTTTGTAATAAGAAGGCCGCGGCTAAGATTATGGCTGCACTTGCGATATAGATTGCTGATAATGCCCAACGTTGTTTTAGTATACGTCGGATTGTGGAAGTTGGTTTCTTTTCTTCCTCTCTCATATTAATCACCTCAGCAATCATTCTGAACATTTTGTTAAAATTATATACATTCAGGAAAAAATTTTTTTGGATTTATTTTGTGGAAATGAAACCGATTTTATTCGTAGAATGGTAAAATGTTTGGTATCTTACTGTTGAAGGATGTTTAAATCATGAAAAAAGCTTTTAAACTTTTGTTAACGTTATTGCCTTTTCTATATATGATTGCCATTTGGATAATGTCGAGCAACCCCGATGATATGATTCTTGATCTTCCCTCATCGTCATTTGACCGATTTATCAAAGAGGCACTTCATTTGGTCGAATTTGCCCTTTTGTATATATTATTTGTTTCTGCACTTGCTGCACACCAAAAACTGAGACCTGGTTTAAGCCTGTTGGCTGCCCTTGTAGCTTGCCTATATGGAGTGGTCGATGAATACCATCAATCTTTCGTCCCGTACCGCTCCTCCAGCATAATAGATGTCATTAAAGATATCATTGGGGTAGCTGCAGTTTATTTTCATGTCCAATATCATTATTTCAAGCGTAAACGGGGCTTTTTGACCTTTATAGAAAAATTAAACGAAAAGAAATGAGAGATGGGAATTCCCATCTCTCATTTTTTTGCCGTCATCGTATTCAGCCACTTACTTGAAGACTGAACTTTAACGCCTTTATAATAATATTTCACGATGTCTTCATAGGTTTTCCCTTCCCTGGCCATGCCGTTAGCACCGTATTGGCTCATTCCAACTCCGTGTCCAGATCCTTTTGTCGTGATCACAATCCGGTTGCCTTGACGCTCCCAGTCAAAATCGGAAGATGTCAGCCCGAGCTTCTCACGAATCTGTTTTCCTGTCATTTTCTTTCCTCCGATATCCACTACACCTACGCGATTACCCGATGTTCTTTCAATGACAGTTCCTATGGATGTTCCCGAAGAAAGACTTACACCCAATTTTCTTTCAAAATCTGCAGTATCGACTACTACTTTATTATAAAACTTTGGTGATTCTTCTTTATCCCATGGACTTGATACACTTTTTAAATAGGGGAATTCAGCTTGCCAATAGTCCTCTGAATTCTCCGTATAGCCATTGCTTGTCGAAAAAAAAGTGGCAGTAATCGGTTTTCCTTCATAGGTTAAGATTTGACCCGCCGTTTCTTTTATGGCCTTGTTAATTTTTTGCATTTTCCATTTATAATCAGAGCCCCACTGTTTTTTCAGCTCATCATTATTCTTATAAACTTGGTGCATGACCGTATCGCTTACATCGGCACCATCGGGCAAGCCTAATCGACTTTCGCTTATGAGCTGATTGACAATATAGGTTCTCGCCGTCAACGCTTGTGCTTTCAGCGCTTCTTCTTCAAAATCTGCTGGCATTTCAGCTGCAACCACACCACTCAAGTACGATTCAATCGGCAGTTTTTCAATCCTTTTTGCTGATGTGCGGTAAACGGCAACTTCTACGGAACTCATTTCATTTGCCGCTACCTCTTTGCCCTCACTCTTCCCTTGCTTTTCCAATTGCTCAGTTAACTGCCCACTTGTCTTATCATTTGAAAATGGAAGCACAAGCACTGCCGGAATCATGATAATTACGAATGCTACTGCTATGAATAGTACGACCATCGGTTTGATTGCTTTCAAATTCCTGAGCCTCCCTACACTTGTTCTCTGCCGTATTATCGTATCCAGCAGGTATCTTTACATAACAAATGTATGTCGAAGGACAAGCATTTATGAATAGAAAAACGACAACTATTTAACAGTCGGCCAAGAATCCGGAACATGATAAAAAAAACCATTCACGGTTCGGAGACTCGAACGTGAATGGTTTTATAAGCTACTTATGCGTTTAAATCTGCAATTTTTTTTGTTTCAGCAGGCACATCTTCGTTAATACGTTCCACATCAGCACCTAGAGATGCCAATTTACCATGGAAATTCACGTATCCTCTGTCAAGATGCTTTAATTCTGTAACACGTGTAATGCCATCTGCAACCAATCCAGTCAGGATGAGCGCTGCAGCGGCACGTAAATCTGTTGCAGCTACTTCAGCACCTTGAATGTTAGTTGGACCATTAACGATAACGGAACGGCCTTCTATTTTAATATTGGCATTCATGCGACGGAATTCTTCAACATGCATGAAACGGTTTTCGAAAACGGTCTCCGTAATCATACTTGTTCCTTCAGCACGCAGTAATAATGCCATCATTTGCGATTGCATATCAGTCGGGAAACCAGGATGCGGCATTGTTTTGATGTCAATGGCCTTCAAGGTTTTTGGACCGATAACGCGTAATCCATCTTCTTCTTCAAGAATTTTAACGCCCATTTCCTCCATTTTAGCAATAAGGGAAGTAAGGTGTTCAGGTACAGCTCCTTGAACAAGAACATTGCCGCCAGTAAGAGCGGCCGCTGTCATGAATGTACCAGCTTCGATACGGTCAGGTATAATCGTATGTTCAGTGCCATATAATTTATCGACACCTTCGATTCTCATCGTACCAGTACCGGCACCTCTGACTTTGGCACCCATTTTATTAAGGAGATTCGCAAGATCTACAATTTCAGGCTCTTTGGCCACATTTTCAAGAATCGTAATACCTTCAGCAAGCGTAGCAGCCATCATGATGTTTTCGGTGGCACCAACACTTGGGAAGTCAAGATACACTCTTGCACCCTTAAGTCTGCCTTCTACCTCGGCATCAATGAAACCATTGCCGACCTTCACTTTTGCTCCCATCGCTTCAAAGCCCTTTAAATGCTGGTCGATAGGACGTGATCCGATGGCACAGCCACCAGGAAGAGCAACGCGGGCCCGGCCATTCCTTGCTAGTAATGAGCCCATCACTAAAACGGAAGCTCTCATTTTACGTACATATTCAAATGGTGCTTCTTCTAATAACTCTCTTGATGCATCTACAGTTACTTGATTGTCATGAAAGGCAACATCTGCATTTAAGTTGCGCAATACTTCATTGATTGTATATACATCGGAGAGCGTAGGAACATCTTTAATGATACTTTTCCCATCACTTGCTAATAATGTTGCAGCGATAACTGGCAAAACGGCGTTTTTAGCACCTTCTACTTTAACTGTCCCGCTAAGCCTTTTTCCGCCGCGGACGATGATTTTTTCCAAAAGTATTCCCCTCCGCGTCCATTTTCTCTATATTAATATTCAAACGTTATGATTGGTGTGCCAACTACAAAGTTCGTTCGGTCACCCAATCCTTCTGTCCGTAGCCCAAACTGCAAATTTAATTTTTCTTTTGTCAAAGGTTGTTTAAACAAAGTTGAATGTGCAGATATAGATGTAAAGTTTGTTTCGTGCACACTCTCAATTTCCCTTGCTTGGAACATATCTAACAGGTCTTCAGTTTTAGAGTTTAAAACCGAATCCATATTATCATTGATAGACCCTTTAATACAAGAAAAAATTGAAGGAGTTCCTATAAATAGGTCATTCACCCTGTTTTGGAACGTAGCGGTAAAAAAGGCATTATTGGCTTTCTTCCACTTTTTCCCCTTCACTTCGTAAATAACATAGGTAACTTTATCAAATTTCTCTTCCGTTGTCATTATTTTGATAGACTCGGTCAGACCTGAATCGACATTGTAAGTTAACGCCTCAGCCTTCCAGCCGGAAGCATCATCTTTCCGATGCCATTGAAATTGAGGGTATTTTCGTTTTAAAGCTGTAACTTCGCTTTCAAACTCTTGTTTAGTTGTAATCTCTTTATTTATTTTTCTAGTGAGTACAGACCAATCCCCTATGTCTAAATCTTTATCTTCCTGTAACAGTCCCACCATTTTAACTATATCTGGTTTACTTTCTGCCACAATCGTACTATTCCCAATTAAAATCACCATCAAACCGAGAAATACTATGTATGTTAACATTTTTTTATTTAAAAAATACATGTTAAATCCCTCCCCTTTTACACATTCTTTCCATAAGGAGAGAGATCATACTTCGAGTTTTCCGACAATTGGTGACACCTTCCCCTTAAACTTGCAGGAAGCAATAGCGAATACAAGAGTAGAATCATATTTTGCTATAAGAATATTCTTACAGCTTATCAGTCATTACTAAACATATACGGAAGTTGGTTTGCAAATCCCAGGTAGTCGAGGAAGAAATTACTTACAACTGAACCGATGGCAACCGTTAATAAAATATATAATACCCTGGCCTTGATGACCGAATTGGATCTTAACATTTTATCAAAATGTAATGCCTGTAAAGCCCACCAGGTAACTGCGATGAAAAACAAGTGTGCAATTATTCCTGTTAAAGCCTGCTGTCCCATTGCTGAAAACATGTACATACCTCCTAAAGGACACCCGAATTCTATTCTAACACAAAACCCCTTCATATTTGGAATTAAAAAGGAAGAATTGCAAAATATCTTTTTAAAACTGTAAATAGAGGCTTGATCCAATGGAACAAGCCTCTGATACAGGCATTATATCATTTACTCGAAATAAAGTCTGTAAAATCGCCAAATTGATCATGAATAAAATCAAAGGCAATATTTGGCGCCACCCCGAAAAGTATGGTGCCTATTACGCATATGATCAATACGATGTGAAGACCCGGACGAATTTTAATGATCTTCTCTGAATGAACCGGTCGGAAAAAGACCTGCACCAATAATCCGAAATAATACACATAGGACACAATGGTACCTGCAATCATGATTCCCGCAAGGACGAAATGTCCAGGCTCCGTTATGAATGTCCCAAGAAAAATATTGAGTTTGCCAATGAAACCTGTCGTCCCGGGAATTCCAGCAAGCGACAGGATGAATACGGTGAATGCCATGGCAAGGTACGGGGATTTCCTCCCCATTCCTGCAAGAATGCTGATATCTTCGGACCCACTTTGACTGGAGAGCAGCTGAATGACTGCAAATACACCGATATTCATTAATACATAAGCCATTAGGTAAAACCAGACAGTATCAAGCAGGAAATATCCCCCGCCCAATGTTGCCACCGCCACAAGCAGGTAACCCGCATGAGCGATGCTTGAATAGGCAAACATTCGTTTTAAATTTTGCTGCCTTAACGCAACCACATTTCCAATGATGATCGTCAGCCCCGCCAATGAAGCTATATAAATATTATTTTTATCCAAAAAATCTAGCGCCCCGAACGTATCACCGGAAGCCGTTAGGAACAACGAAAGAAAAAGGCGCAGGATGATGACGAAACCCGCCATTTTCGAAATTACACTCAAGAAGGCTGCGACCGGTGTCGGTGCCCCTTCATAGACATCCGGCGCCCACATATGAAACGGTGCGGCAGCTATCTTGAAGGATACACCGACAAATACCATGAAGAAAGCGAGCCCCATGATGTATTGCAGCTGCCCGTCCGTCATCGCAGCCATCGTCCTGCTCATTTCGCCTAGATTGACGGAACCGGTCACTCCATATAAATAGCTCATCCCGAATAAAGTGATTGCTGTGGAAATGCCTCCGTTTATCACATACTTCATGGACGCTTCGTTGGACTTCCGATCATGCTTGCGCATTCCGACTAATATATAAGATGAAAGTGAAAGAAGTTCCAGTCCAACGAACAGCGTGATCAAATCACCGCTTGAGGACATGACCATCGCTCCAAGCAAAGCGGTCAGGAACAGATAATAAAATTCCCCCCGGTGCTCCCGCAGCCCCTCTCGCGGTTCATATCCTTCAGCCAGAAGGATGATCAGGGCCGCTCCGAATAATAGTAGCAGCTTAAAAGCTTTTGCAAATGAATCTAAACGAAACGTATCGGATAAGATACTGACTGTCTCAAAGGACAGCAGGCTAATCAGTGACAAACATGCCAAAATGATTCCGGTTAGCGCGAGCCATGCCAGTTTTCTCCGATTAAAGTGCTTCGGCCAGAACAAATCCAGTATCGAAAGAATCATGGTCGTTCCAAGAATGATGAATTCCGGCATCATCGCTCCCCAATCATAAGAAAGCATCGTGTTCCAATCCATCCTTCATCGCCCCCCTAGAGCAAGCATCATGGCTTCAATCGTTCCTTGAAGAGGCCCGCCTAACAAATTTGGGTATACCCCAACAGATATTATCAAACCGAGAAGAACCAACGTCGGCAAAAACTCCCAGCCCCTTAGGTCCCATTTCTCTTTTTCTATCAAGCTATCATTTTTCCCGAAAGTCATAAGCATGACCGCCCTCAGTACATAAACAGCGGTTAATACCAGCCCGACCACCCCTATTGCCGCAAGCAACGGCTGACTCTTGAATAAGCCAAGAAATACCATGAATTCACTGATGAAACCGGACATGCCAGGCAAACCGAGTGAAGCCATCCCGCAAGCTAACATGAACCCTGAAAAAATCGGCATCGACTTGGCCAGCCCTCCAAGCTTAGGAAGCATCGTGGTTCCTGTACGCTCATACAACGCTCCCACCAAGAAAAACAACAAAGCAGCAATTAGCCCGTGTGAGATGACTTGAAAAATAGCTCCCTGAATGCCCGCTTCATTCAAGGCTCCCAGCCCCATCATGACGATACCCATATGCGAGATTGATGAGTAGGCTAAAACGAGCTTGAAATCCGTTTGTACCAATGCCAGAAAAGCACCATATAAAAAACTGAGGACCCCAAATAGGACTATGGTAAAGGCCAAGCTTTTATATTGTTCAGGAAATATCCCCATTCCAAACCGGATGATTCCGTACGCCCCAATTTTCAATAAGACACCGGCATGTATCATGACTATGGATGGAGGTGCTTCTGCATGGACCCGCACCATCCAGCTATGAAAGGGAAAGACCGGCAGCTTTATCGCAAATGCCACGAGAAATGCAAGACATAAACCATATTTCATCGAACCGGATATGGGTGCAAAAAGCGAAACGCCGCCCATTGTCATCATCTGTGTCAATGCTGCAATGTTGGTCGTACCTGTCCTGGCAAACAAAATCAAAATCGCCACCAATAAAACAGCCGAACCAATGCCATTATAGATCAGAAAACTATAAGAAGCTTTCTCCCTCTCCAGAAAGCCCCATCTGCCAATCAAAAAGAAAGCAGGAATCAAAGTCATTTCGAAAAAGATGAAAAAAAGGATCAAATTTTCCGCCGTGAATACACCGAGCATTCCAATCTCCAGGATCAAAAATAATAAATAATACCCTTTCCATTCTTTTTTTATATAAATGGATGCGATTGCGGCCAGTGATGAAATGATTGTTGTCAGTAATATGAAGATGAGACTTAAGCCATCCAGCCCCAACTCAAAATCAACCGTGAAGAGCTTGGGATCATACATTTCCAAATTTCCAAACCTGATCCAATTCAACTTAATGTCAAATATGGATAGGGCCACACCCGAATAATATTGGCTGCAAAGAAAGAATGATAGGAAAAGGGGAGGCAGTGTTCCGAAAAAACCAAATTGTTTAATCGTCCTTTCCTCTTTTTTCGGCATGAGGGCAACCATCACGATGCCCAGCAGCGGTGAAAACACTAAAAGCGAGAGCAAATAGACATTCATCTTAGATACCCCCCAGTTACTGCAAAAATCACCAACAGTACCGCAAGTCCCAGAAAGGCTATCATGCCATATTGCTGTACCTGTCCCGTTTGCAGTTTAGACCCTACTTTCCCCAATCCTTCTATTGAACTTGTTACAGTGGAAACAAGGCCACCGACAATGAACCTTTCAATATAAGATAGGAATATACTAAAGCCTTTGATTGCATAGCCTGCAGTAAAATGATAAATCTCATCAATGTAATACTTATTTTCCAAAATCCTATATACCTCGGAGTTTTCTTTGACAAGCCATTCCCGAGATAACTTCTTTTTAACGTATATCATATAAGCAAGGTAAATCCCGGCCAGCGACACAAGCACGGCCATCAACATTATCCAAACGGGCCCCTCACTATGGCTGGCGCCTAGAAGAGCTTCATTTCCCTCCACAAGCCACTCCCCAAGAAAAGTTCCAAACCACGGTGTTTGGATATACCCACCGATTACAGCAAGCAAAGCCAATGCGAGCATGGGAATTAGCATGATGAAAGGTGATTCCTTGACCTGTTCTGCCTGACTGCGTGAATCGCCTGCAAACATCATGAAAAACAGCCGGAACATATAAAACGCAGTTAAAAAGGAGGTAACCACCGCTAGACCAAACAATATATAACTACCATTCTCCCAAGCTGCCATTAGAATTTCATCTTTACTGAAAAAGCCCGAGAGCAACGGAAACCCCGATATCGCCAACGTGCCAGTCAAGAACAGCGGACCGGTCCAATTCAACTTGCGCCATAATCCGCCCATTTTTTCCATATCCTGTGTATGTATAGCGTGAATAACACTGCCTGCTGCCAAAAACAGCAAAGCTTTAAAAAAGGCATGGGTCATTAAATGAAACACCCCGGCCACATATCCCGAAGTACCCAAAGCAAGCATCATAAAGCCAAGCTGAGAGATGGTCGAATAGGCCAATACACGCTTAACATCCTTTTGCACCATGGCAATGCTTGCGGCAAATATGGCTGTAATCCCACCTGTTATGGCCACTACCTGCATCGCAGCAGAACTAGCCATGAATAACGGAAACATGGCCGCCACCAGGTATACCCCTGCAGCAACCATGGTTGCTGCGTGTATCAATGCGGAAACCGGAGTCGGGCCTTCCATTGCGTCCGGAAGCCATGTATGAAGTGGAAATTGTCCAGACTTCCCAACCGCACCGATAAAAATCAAAATAGCAATTAATGTCAATTTTTCACTTGATATCATGCCCGACTGAACGGCTTGAAAGATCTCTCCATATTCAAAGCTGCCTGTTTCCCAGAATAGAAGAATGATGCCGATTAATAGCCCTACATCCCCAATCCTGGTCATGATGAATGCCTTCTTCGCCGCAGCCTTAGCTTCCAGTTTATAAAAGTAAAAACCAATGAGCAGGAAAGACCCCACCCCGACCAATTCCCAGAAGATATAAAGTTGTAATAAATTGGGTGCCATGACTAGTCCAAGCATGGCAAAGGTGAAGAAGCCCAGATAAGCATAAAAAATGGAGAATCGCACTTCACCCTTCATATACCCCTTCGAATATATCTGGACAAGCAGGCTGACAAGGGAAACGACCACAAGCATCAAGGCATTGAGCTGATTGATTTCGAATCCAGCTGAAAGTTGCGTCCCTCCGAAGGAAAGCCAATCTATCGATATATTATAAGTAGGTTCCTTAAATCGCTCGATCAGGACAAGCAATGATAAAACGAACGAAGCCACTGTACATATTATTCCTATAAAAGCGCCTCGATCCCGCAACCGCCCGCCTGATAGAAGCAGAACCAGAAACGTGACGAGTGGAAAGATCGGTATGAGCCATGCGTGCTCCATCATCGTATCAAATCCCCTTCTTCAATTATATAAACCTTCAATTCTTCATCATTTCCATTTCATCGACATTGACCGTCTTACGATTGCGATAAAGGGACATTAGTATGGCCAGCCCAACAGCTGCCTCAGCTGCAGCAATCGTAATCGTGAATAAGGAAAAAACTTGACCCGTAATGGATGGCGTTACCCCGAATTTACTGAAGGCCACTAAATTGATATTTGCAGCGTTCAGCATCAGCTCGATTGAAATCAAAACAATGACCGCATTTCTTTTCGTCAAGGCACCATACAGCCCTATACAAAATAAAACGAGAGCCAATACAAGATAAGCCGACAAAGGAACTCCCGTCATGATCGATCTCCCTCCTCATCATCTTTTTTAGCCAATACGATGGCACCGACTAAAGCAACAAGCAGGAGTACCGACATCACTTCAAATGGAATTACATATTTTGAAAAAAGTTCGATTCCTATTTGCTTTGTATTTTCCTCATGCAACGCCGTTGGCTGTACAGGTATATCCAGATTATAAATCCCCAGATACACCGCTACGGCAAATCCGGCAATCGCTGCCAGCAAGGAGAAATTCCCCCAGCCCCCTTTAGCCGGCGCATCATTTTCCTGGTGTTTTGTCAGCATAATCCCGAATAGCATCACGATCGTAATTGCCCCTGAATAAATAAGGATTTGGACAATGGCGACAAACTCTGCCGAGAGCAACATATAAATGCCTGCAATGCCCCAGAAAGTAAAAACAAGTGCGATAACCATGTGCACCACTTTTGTTAAGGTAATCAGCAACACCCCGCCCACTATCGCGACAAGTGCCAAACCAATAAAGGCAATTAACTCACCCGACAAACTCATACTTTATTCACCTTCCGGATATTTTCATCATTTTCATCCAGCCACTCCAGGTTTTTAAATAAATGATCACGGCTATACTCGGCAAGCTCGAATTGATTCGTCATCACGATCGCTTCTGTCGGGCAGACCTCCGTACATAAATCACATAAAATGCAAATCTCGAAATTGATGTCATACGTCTCGATGATTTTCCCTTTTTTCGACGGGTCCGGATGTTTCTTACCAGTTAATTGAATACAATCCGTTGGACAAATCGTCACGCATTGATTGCATACGATACACTTTTCAGGATAGAATTTTTGGATTCCGCGAAATCGGTCAGGGAGCGGAAGCGGCTCATTCGGGTAGTCATAGGTCACTTTTTTCCTCGTCAAGTTCTTTAATGTATAGGTTAAACCTTTTGCTAAACCAAGCATATAAATCCCTCGCTTTCCGACCAGCTTAAGTTTCTAAAAAAGGTTAAGCAATTCTTTTATTAGTGCCGTCAAAAATATATTTGCCAATGCAACCGGAAGCAGCACTTTCCATCCGAATTCCATCAATTGATCAGCCCTTATCCGAGGAAAGGTTACACGAATCCAGACCAATATATAGAATACGGCACTGAACTTCAGACCGAACCAGATGGCCGCCGGAATAAAATCCAAAAACGGAATAGAATTCCATCCCCCTAAAAATAATACAGTGGTTAGCGTTGCCATTGCAAACATATACACATATTCGGATAACATAAAGAAGGCCCAGCGAAATCCAGAGTATTCAACATGATAGCCTGCTACAAGTTCGGATTCCGCTTCCGGAAGGTCAAAAGGAACCCTGTTCAACTCGGCAACCGATGCAATGAAAAACACGATGAACGCAACCGGCTGAAGAAAAATGAACCAAACCTTTTCCTGGGCTGCAACTATATCATTCAAGTTTAAACTGCCTGTTATGAGGACGATGCCCACTAGCGACATCACCAAAGGGATCTCATAAGATATCATTTGCGCGGCTGCCCTCATTCCGCCAATCAAAGAATATTTATTATTGGATGCCCAACCTGCAGTAACGATGCCGATGGTCGATATGCCGGAAATCGCCATATAATAAAGCAGTCCGACACCTATATCAGCAAATTGGAAGGCATCGGTGAACGGCAAGGTGGCAAGGACCATGAAAGCGGGAGCAAAAGCAATTACCGGAGCTAAAATATATAACGGCTTATCAGCTTTCTTGGGTATCGTATCTTCCTTGATCAGAAGTTTCAAAACATCAGCAACGGTCTGTAAAAGACCCCATTTCCCTCCAATTTGGTTTGGGCCGACACGCATCTGCATGAATCCCATGATTTTACGCTCTGAAAGGATTCCATAGGTTACAAACCCTAATACGACAAACAGGAGCAGGACTGCCAAACCGAAAAAAATGCCAAAATTCAGTAGGCTTGGAGCGGAGTGGAGAAGATCCTTGATCATTTATCCATCCACCTCCCCTAACACGATATCGATTGCACCCAAAATCGTTATCAAGTTCGCCATATTTTCCCCCTCCAATAATTTCGGAAGAATTTGCAGATTATAAAACGAAGGTCTGCGGAATTTCAAGCGGTATGGCTCCTTTTTCCCTTCACTCGCGATATAACAGCCTATTTCCCCTCTTGGTGATTCAATTCGGACAAATGCCTCACCCTTGGGAACCTTTATTATTTTAGGGACCTTAGCAAGGACCGGCCCTTCTGGAAATTGCTCAACCGCCTGCTCGATGATCTTCAGTGACTCTTCGATTTCTTCCATTCTACAATGATAGCGTGAAAAGGCATCACCCTCTTCCCTTGTAGGAACATCGAATGTGAACCTGTCATAAATGGAATATGGTTCATTTTTTCGTAAATCCCACTTCACACCTGTACACCTTAAGTTGGCACCGCTAAGCGAATACTGCAAGGCTTCTTCCTTCGAATAGATGCCCACCCCTTTAACCCGATTAACAAAGATTTCATTCCCTGTCACAAGCTCATGGTAACCGGCAAGCTGCTCCCTCATATAAGGGACAAACTCGGCAACCTTCGCAATCCAGTCTTCAGGAGCATCCCATTTCACACCTCCGACACGCATATAATTGAATGTTAGGCGTGCCCCTGACAATTCAGTCAATAAATTAACGATCATTTCACGTTCTCGGAATGCGTATAGGAAAGGACTCGTCGCACCTATATCCAGCAAGTATGTACCCCACCAGACGAGGTGGCTTGCAACTCTGCCCAATTCCATTGCGATGACCCGCAAATATTCTGCCCTTTCAGGGATCTCCACCCCCATCATTGTCTCAACAGCATGGCAAAGTACATAATTATTTGTCATTGCCGCCAGATAATCGAGCCGGTCAGTATATGGGATTATTTGTGTATATTGCAGATTTTCCGCTAGTTTTTCCGTACCGCGATGCAGATACCCGATGACAGGTGTAGCCTCTTTGATAATCTCACCGTCAATCTTGATGACAAGCCGAAAAACACCATGTGTACTCGGATGCTGCGGCCCCACATTGAGAAGCATTTCTTCCGTCCTTAACATAGGGGTTACACCTCCACATCATAAGGCTCATAATCTTTTCTAAGGGGATACCCTTTCCAATCTTCCCCAAGTAAAATCCGCTTTAAATCAGGGTGCTCATAAAAGTTAATGCCCAATAAATCATACGCCTCACATTCTGGCCAATTTGCACCTGACCATAATGGGACCAATGATGGGATAACGGGAGTATCCCTATCAAGCTTAACCTTCAAGGCAACTGATTGGTTCATTTTGAATGAGTGTAAATGTACATAGATTTCCATATGGGATTCAAAATCCGTACCATGAAGTTCCGATAAATACGAAAAGTCAAGTTGTTCATCATACCGCAGAAATTTGGCTATTGAGAAATATGTATCCGGATTAGCCACTAAAGTGGGTACATCTTTTGATAGTCTATTAATATAGTTCTCTAATAATGCCCCTTGTCCTACATGGCTTTCAATAGCAGAAACAATTTGATCGAGTTTCGACTGATTTGGGGAAATTTCGCTAGGGGTGTCAGCTTCCTCGCTTTCCTGTACAGCAGTCCTGTTCTTCGCAGCAGCAGCCGCTTTCGCTTTGGCAGCGGCTGCTGCCTTCGCCTTGGCCGCTGCCGCCTCCTTTTGCTTCGCTGCATCGATTTCGCCTTCCGGCTTTTCTCCGGCTTCTTCTTTCGCCTGTTTTTTGGCCAATGACGCTGCCTTCGCCTTGGCCGCTGCTGCCGCTTTTTGCTTCGCTATATCCATTTCGCCTTCCGGCTTTTCTACCGCTTCTTTCGCCTGTTTTTTGGCCAGTGCCGCTGCCTTCGCCTTGGCCGCTGCCGCCGCCTTTTGCTTCGCTATATCCANTTTTTGGCCAGTGCCGCTGCCTTTGCCTTGGCTGCTGCCTCTGCCTTTTGTTTTGCTATATCTATTTCGCCTTCCGGCTTTTCTGCCGCTTCTTCTTCTTTCGCCTGTTTTTTGGCCAGTGCCGCTGCCTTCGCCTTGGCCGCTGCCGCCGCCTTTTGCTTCGCTATATCCATTTCGCCTTCCGGCTTTTCTGCCGCTTCTTCTTCTTTCGCCTGTTTTTTGGCCAGTGCCGCTGCCTTTGCCTTGGCTGCTGCCTCTGCCTTTTGTTTTGCTATATCTATTTCGCCTTCCGGCTTTTCTGCCGCTTCTTCTTCTTTCGCCTGTTTTTTGGCCAGTGCCGCTGCCTTTGCCTTGGCTGCTGCCTCTGCCTTTTGTTTTGCTATATCTATTTCGCCTTCCGGCTTTTCTGCCGCTTCTTCTTCTTTCGCCTGTTTTTTGGCCAGTGCCGCTGCCTTTGCCTTGGCTGCTGCCTCTGCCTTTTGTTTTGCTATATCTATTTCGCCTTCCGGCTTTTCTGCCGCTTCTTCTTCTTTCGCCTGTTTTTTGGCCAGTGCCGCTGCCTTTGCCTTGGCTGCTGCCTCTGCCTTTTGTTTTGCTATATCTATTTCGCCTTCCGGCTTTTCTGCCGCTTCTTCTTCTTTCGCCTGTTTTTTGGCCAGTGCCGCTGCCTTTGCCTTGGCTGCTGCCTCTGCCTTTTGTTTTGCTATATCTATTTCGCCTTCCGGCTTTTCTGCCGCTTCTTCTTCTTTCGCCTGTTTTTTGGCCAGTGCCGCTGCCTTTGCCTTGGCTGCTGCCTCTGCCTTTTGTTTTGCTATATCTATTTCGCCTTCCGGCTTTTCTGCCGCTTCTTCTTCTTTCGCCTGTTTTTTGGCCAGTGCCGCTGCCTTTGCCTTGGCTGCTGCCTCTGCCTTTTGTTTCGCTAAGTCTTCCTTTTCACTCATCTATATCACCCGCTTTCCGGTTTTCGCCTCATAACGGATTTTTTCTTTTAATTTATTGATCCCGTAAATAAGTGCAGCTGGGTTTGGGGGACAACCCGGTATATATACATCGACAGGTACAATTTGATCTACCCCTTTGACCACTGAGTAAGAGTGAACATAAGGCCCGCCAGCAGTTGCACAGGAGCCCATTGCAATAACCCATTTCGGTTCTGGCATTTGTTCGTATAATCTACTTATTATTGGAGCCATTTTTTTCGTTACCGTTCCTGAAACAATCATGACATCCGATTGTCTGGGGGATGTCCGAAAAAAAGAACCAAATCGGTCCAAATCATAATGAGAGGAGCCGACACCCATCATTTCAATTGCACAACATGCCAAACCGAAAGTCATTGGCCAGAGTGAGTTACTTCTAGCCCAGCCTTTTATTTGTTCAAGTGTGGATAAGAAAATACTGTGGCGCATTTCTTCCATTTCTTTAGGGGTAAGTTCATCCAACTTCAATTCCACTTTAACACCTTCTTTTTCCAAGCATAGATTAGCCCTAGCATAAGGATCACGACAAAAAACAGCATTTCAACCAATGCAAACAGTCCGAGTTCATCATAGGCAACCGCCCATGGGTACAGAAAAACCGTTTCTACATCAAATATGACGAACATCAATCCAAATAGATAATACCTGACATTGAATTGAACCCTTGAATCCTGAAAAGGTTCGATTCCGCTTTCATATGTCGTATACTTCATATCTGTCGGTTTATAAGGCCTTAGCAGTCTACCAAGAAATAAAGCGATCACAGGTAATAAAATTCCGAGACAAAGGAAAACAAATACAATTAAATAATTATTTTGGTAAATATGCAGCTGTCCCATGTTCATCTCCCTTTATGGATATATCATGTTAAATGGCTACAATTTAAGTTTGCTTGTCTTCATTTTGGATACGTTATAAATATTATGCAGGGTAACATTCTTTTAGAAGCAACGTGAAAGGAGGGGTATGAAGCAATAAATGTAAGCGTATACATTATAACATTAGGATAAAAGCATGTCGACGAGTTAAGGGTTAAAATGGAAAATACTTTACTCTATAATTCGACATTTTATTCCTAATTCTGATATTCCATGTCAATAATCTTCAAAAACCATCTGGATAAAAAAACACCTGATCTTACCACGAATGGTTTGATCAGGTGTTTTCATCAATTAAAGTTATCGCATTTCTGCAATTTGGATTCGGTTGATTGCACGTTTAAGCGCTAAATCAGCTCTTTTGGCATCATTTGATCCATCATTGTTCTGCAATCTTTGTTCAGCACGGGCTTTTGCTGCTTGAGCACGTGCAAGATCGATAGTTTCAGCTCTTTCAGCAGATTGAGCTAAAATGGTTACCACATCAGGGCGAACTTCTAAGAAGCCACCATTTACAGCTACATAGTCTGTGTTGCTTCCATTTTTAAGACGGACAGCACCAATGGTAAGCGGGGCTACAGTTGGAACGTGTCCAGCCATGATTCCCAGCTCACCGCTTTTAGCTTTAGTGCTTACCATTTCAACTTCTGCATCATATACTGGGCCATCGGGAGTAACAACATTGACTTTAATGGTCTTCATTTCATTCCCTCCTAGGTCCCTTTAATTAAGCCATTTCTTTTGCTTTAGCAACAACTTCTTCGATGCGGCCAACTAGACGGAAAGCATCTTCTGGAAGTTCGTCATATTTTCCAGCTAGGATATCTTTGAATCCTTGGACTGTTTCTTTAACTGGTACATAAGATCCCTTTTGACCAGTGAATTGTTCAGCCACGTGGAAGTTTTGTGACAAGAAGTTTTGAATTCTACGAGCACGTTGAACGATTACTTTTTCGTCTTCGCTTAATTCGTCCATACCTAAGATGGCAATAATATCTTGAAGTTCTTTATATTTCTGTAATGTTGATTGCACTTGACGAGCCACTTTATAGTGCTCAGCCCCAACGATTTCTGGGCTAAGGGCACGAGAAGAAGACGCCAATGGATCAACTGCAGGGTAGATACCCATTTCAGAAAGTTTACGCTCAAGGTTAGTTGTTGCATCCAAGTGAGCGAAAGTTGTAGCTGGAGCCGGATCCGTATAGTCATCGGCAGGTACATAGATCGCTTGAATGGATGTAACTGAACCTTTATTAGTTGAAGTGATACGTTCTTGCAATTGGCCCATTTCAGTAGCAAGAGTTGGTTGGTAACCAACCGCTGAAGGCATACGTCCTAGTAGGGCGGAAACCTCAGAACCTGCTTGTGTGAAACGGAAAATGTTATCGATGAAGAATAGAACGTCTTGTCCTTGTTCGTCACGGAAATATTCAGCCATTGTCAAACCGCTAAGAGCTACACGCATACGTGCACCTGGCGGCTCGTTCATTTGTCCGAATACCATTGCCGTTTTCTTGATAACACCGGAATCAGTCATCTCGTAGAAAAGGTCATTACCTTCACGAGTACGCTCACCTACACCAGCGAATACCGAGATACCGCCGTGCTCTTGTGCGATGTTATTGATAAGTTCTTGGATAAGTACAGTTTTACCAACACCGGCTCCACCGAAGAGACCGATTTTACCACCTTTGATGTAAGGAGCAAGTAAATCTACTACTTTAATACCAGTTTCAAGAATTTCAACTGTTGTTGATAAGTCCTCAAAAGTTGGTGCTTGTCTGTGAATTGGATCACGGCGCACCTCTGCTGTAAGTGGTTCGAATAGGTCAATGTTTTCCCCTAATACGTTGAAAACGCGGCCTAGTGTTACTTCACCTACAGGAACGGAAATTGGAGCTCCTGTATCAACAGTCTCTGCACCACGGGTTAAACCATCAGTGGAAGACATTGCTACAGTACGAACTGTATTATCACCTAGTTGAAGGGCTACTTCAAGAGTTAGTCCTGTACCAGACGCTGTATTTTCGATTCTTAACGCGTTATAGATCTTAGGAAGTTGTCCGTCTTCGAATTTCACGTCAACAACCGGACCCATAACTTGAGTAACGCGTCCTATATTCATCGTTTTCCCTCCTAACGTTGCTTATAACGACAATCTAGTTTATGGAACGGCCAAGCATCGTCCGGTCCGACCGTCCCTTTAATAATTTTTATTCTAAAGCTGCTGCACCGCCGACAATTTCCGTTATTTCTTGAGTAATTGCGGCCTGACGTGCACGGTTATATTGCAATGAAAGTGAATCAATCAATTCTTTAGCATTATCGGTCGCATTTTTCATTGCAGTCATACGTGCAGAGTGCTCACTTGCTTTACCATCTAACAAAGCACCATAAATTAAACTTTCTGCGTACTGAGGCAGTAATACCTCAAGGATTTCTTCTGCATTCGGTTCAAATTCATAAGAAGTCATTGCTGCATTGGAAGTATTAAAGTCAGCTAACGGAAGGACTTGCGTTTCCGTTACATCCTGCTGGATTGGGCTGACATAATGGTTATAGTACATGTAAAGCTCATCACACAGTTCATTTAGATACAAATTCACTGTTGATTTTGCAAGGGAGCTAATGTCAGCGAAAGAAGGCTGATCAGGAACTCCAGTTACTTCAAGCTCTACGTGCATGTTACGGCTGACAAAGAAATCACGGCCAACCCTTCCGATTGCGATAATGACGAACTCATCATTGGATTTATGGCGTTCAAGAATGGTTTTATGAACGTGGCGAAGGATACTACTATTGTATGCTCCTGCCAATCCGCGGTCCGATGTGATTACCAGGTAACCGGTTTTCTTAACTGGACGCGAGACAAGCATTGGATGAGATGCACCCGTACTTCCGTTCGCAATACTTGATACTACTTCTTGAATTTTATCCATATATGGAACATATGCTTTAGCATTAGCTTCAGCACGGTTCATTTTAGAAGCAGATACCATCTGCATCGCTTTTGTAATTTGACTCGTCTTTTTCGTTGAAGTAATCCGAGACTTAATATCGCGTAAAGAGGCCATTCATTCTCACCACCCTTTATAAATTAGTTAGACCTTATTATTCAGAAATAACGAAGTTCTTTTTGAACTCGTTAATTGCAGCAACGATAGCAGCATCTTCAGGAAGACCTTTCGTTGTGCGAATGTGATCTAATAATTCCGGATGAGAACGATCTAGGAATACATAGTATTCTTCTTCAAAACGAAGGATATCCGATACTGGAATATCATCTAAATGACCTTTAGTCAATGCATAGAAAATCATGACTTGTTTTTCAACTTTGATCGGTTTGTTTAGATCTTGTTTTAGAACTTCAACTGTACGAGCACCACGGTTAAGTTTTGCTTGAGTTGCAGCATCAAGATCAGAACCGAATTGAGAGAATGCTTCCAATTCACGATAAGAAGCCAAGTCTAGACGTAAAGTACCAGCAACTTTCTTCATCGCTTTAATTTGTGCAGATCCACCAACACGGGATACGGATAGACCAGCGTTAATCGCAGGACGTACACCTGAGAAGAACAAATCGGATTGCAAGAAGATTTGTCCATCAGTGATGGAAATTACGTTTGTTGGAATGTAAGCAGAGATGTCGCCTGCTTGTGTTTCAACAAATGGAAGCGCAGTGATTGAACCGGCACCTAAAGTGTCATTCAATTTAGCTGCACGCTCAAGTAAACGGGAGTGCAAGTAGAATACATCCCCTGGGAATGCTTCACGACCTGGAGGACGGCGAAGTAGCAAGGAAAGTTCACGGTATGCAGATGCTTGTTTAGAAAGATCATCATAAACCACAAGAACGTGCTTGCCAGCGAACATGAACTCTTCACCCATAGTCACACCAGCATATGGCGCTAGGTATAAAAGTGGTGCTGGTTGAGAAGCTGATGCAGATACAACGATTGTGTAATCCAATGCACCATTTTTACGCAGTGTTTCAACAGTTCCACGAACAGTTGATTCTTTTTGACCGATAGCCACATAGATACAGATCATATCTTGGTCAGCTTGGTTAAGGATTGTATCGATCGCAACTGATGTTTTACCAGTTTGACGGTCACCGATGATTAACTCACGTTGTCCACGTCCGATAGGTACTAGCGCATCGATTGCTTTAATTCCTGTTTGTAATGGTTCATGAACAGATTTACGGTCCATAACACCTGTAGCAGGGCTTTCGATTGGACGAGTTTTTGTTGTAGCGATCGGACCAAGACCATCTAATGGTTGTCCTAACGGATTCACGACACGCCCGATTAATTCTTCTCCAACTGGTACTTCCATGATACGGCCAGTACGGCGTACTTCACTGCCTTCTTGAATGTCTCTGAATGGTCCAAGAATAACAACACCTACGTTATTTTGCTCAAGGTTTTGTGCCAATCCCATTGAACCATTAGAAAATTCTAAGAGCTCCCCAGCCATTGCATTGTCTAAACCATGAACGCGAGCGATACCATCACCAACAGTGATTACTGTACCTACATCGCTTACTTTAATTTCCGACTGATAGTTTTCAATCTGCTTTTTAATCAGCGCACTGATTTCTTCAGCTTTGATGCTCATGAATTTCACCCCTATCTGTGAATATTAACCTAATAGTTGTTTGCTAAGGCGATCAAGCTTCCCACGTATCGTTCCGTCATAAATACGGTTACCGATTTGAAGTTTGATACCGCCAAGAATATTGCTATCCGTAACATTAGTGATACGCAAATTACGTTTGCCGATCTTTGCAGCAAAAGCTGAAGACACAGCTTCCGCTTCAGCTTCAGTTAATGGATTAACTGTATAAACAGTCGCATCCGCAACTGAATTTTCTTCATTCGCAAGTTCAATGAACTCTTGTGCCATAGGAATCACTTCATCTGTACGATGACGCTCCACCATTAACATTACAGTGTTTCGAACGGAAGACGAAAGACTTGCAAATGCATTTGCAAGCATTGTATTTTTTGCATCTCTAGTCATTTTAGGATGAGCCAAGAAGCTTAATAGATCTTTATCATTTGTGAAAACTTCATTCACTATGCGAAGCTCTTCTTCAAGTTGGTTAATGAGATTTTGCTCTTTCGCAATTTGGAAAAGAGCTACAGCATAACGTCCTGCTACAGTTATATCGCTCATTTACCTTCTCCTGCCTCTTGAATATATTCATTGATTAGTTTTTCTTGATCAGCTGATGAAAGTTCTTTCTCAATCACCTTAGAGGCGATCATGACAGATAATGAAGCTACTTGCTCGCGTAAGGCGGCAACTGCTTTTTCTCTCTCTTGAACGATTTCACGTTTTGCTGATTCTTTAACACGTTCAGCCTCTGCACGCGCTTGATTAATAATATCTTCGCGTTGTGCTTCGCCTTGTTGCTTAGCATTCTCTATAAGTTGTCCCGCTTCAGTGCG
Organism: Peribacillus sp. YIM B13477; assembly: GCF_042787955.1. Taxonomy (NCBI): domain Bacteria; kingdom Bacillati; phylum Bacillota; class Bacilli; order Caryophanales; family Bacillaceae; genus Peribacillus; species Peribacillus sp. YIM B13477. The sequence goes on along the minus strand of NZ_JBHZPD010000007.1, from coordinate 196,646 downwards.
AGATTGTTTTACGATTTCACGCTGTTCTTCTAAATATTTCAGTGCTTCTTTTCTGCTAACTTCAGCTGCTTCAATTTCATTCGCAACATGCTCTTCACGTTCTTTCATGATGCCCATTAGCGGACCCCATGCAAACTTCTTAAGCAACGCTAACAAAATAATAAAGATTACAAGCTGGTATATGATATCTCCACCATTAAAGTGGACTTGACCAAGAACAAAATTGCTTGTTAACACGCTCGGTTCACTCCCTTCATGAGATTCACTATTGAAGTTCTGTATTTTCGATTGACAGTATCACTGCCATAAATGTTCACTTTAAACACAGAGCAATGGCGAAGGGTCTCCTTGGATCATCTTCGCCATTATTGAACTTTTTCAAGTTATCTTATTTACCCATTACAATAAACGCGATAACTACAGCGATGATTGGAAGTGCCTCAACTAATGCAATACCAACGAACATTGTAGTTTGAAGCATACCACGAGCTTCCGGCTGACGAGCCATTCCTTCAATTGTACGCCCAACGATAAGACCGTTACCAATACCCGCACCTAGTGCACCTAATCCAACTGCGATAGCAGCAGCTATAAGACCTAAAGAACCTGTCATGATAAATTTCCTCCTTGAAATGTTGTTTTATTTTTTCATCAATATAATGTTCTAAATGAACAATATTTATAATTAATGGTCGTCACTTACTTTATGGGAAAGATAAACCATCGTTAACATAGTAAAGATAAAAGCTTGAATGGAGCCGACAAAGATACTAAACCCTTCCCAAGCTAACATCGGTAATGCAGCAGTGGCTGCACCCACAACACCACTTGTTCCTAGTCCAGCAAGTAAAGTTAATAGTAACTCACCCGCATAAATATTCCCGTAAAGCCGCAATCCTAGAGTTAACGTATTAGCGAACTCCTCAATAATCTTTAACGGAAACAAGAAACCCATTGGCTGAACATAAGTTTTGGCATAATTTTTCATGCCTCTCATCTTGATACCATAATAATGAGTTAAACCCATTACCATAACTGCCAAAGTTAAAGTTATTGCCGGATCAGATGTAGGTGATTTCCACCAAAGTTCATGTCCTATTACAATCGAGAACGGCAATCCTAACATGTTTGAAACAAATACGTACAATATTAACGTCATTCCCAACATTAGGAACTGACCACCCGTACGCCAATCCATATTGCTGTTGATGATATTTTTCACAAAATCCATAACCCATTCGATAAAGTTTTGGATACCTGTTGGCTTCATCGCAAGTTTTCGAGTTGCTGCTACAGCAATAATGAAGACAATGAGACTTGCGATGGTCATCATAAGAACATTAGCCAAGTTGAAATGTATTCCGGTATTCATAAATTCCCACATAGGAGCTTCATGATTCAACAGTATTCACCTCTCTTCTTTACTACCTACGTATGTTTTGCATAAAATAATCTATCATAATGACAAAGTAAACTGTCATTAATCCCACAACCACGCAGACAACCTGAAATTCACCAGGATATCTCAATGCAATAATTGCAGCTAAACCCGCTACAGACATTCTAGTTAAACTACCAAGGGAGCGCGTTTTCTTTCCTTCGGCAACCTCTTGGGCGAACTTCTTGTTCTTTTTGACCATTGACCAGAATATAAATAGGCTGAAGGCAGTTCCAAGCAATAATCCTTGGAAGACTGAATCATGGGAAGTGAAAACCACCCCAAGTAGATAAATACCCATTAAATACAACATGTATTTTAGCTGCCTATTGAACATTTTTTCCAATTCTAGCATTTTGTCATGTAATCTCCCTAGAAATATTGTAGTATCTTGTTTAGCTTAGGAGAATTTGTCCGTAACAAGTCCAATTAGAAGGTCAAAAACTCACTTCTATTTGACACGTTATTAACGTATGAAACCCCTCTCATTTTACATCCTTAGTTAGCATACAATAGGCTAGAATCATTGTCAATGAGTGGTTAGTGAAATTTGTCACAGGTTTGTAATTATTAACGAATTGTTCACAAATTATCTTTTTTCTTCTATTGACATCCATTTTATTTTACTTATTGTCCTCTCTTCACTCGATAAGTAACGTCTTTTCTATCCGATCTTCCCTTCCGCCCCTTCTCGCAAAGATTATCGCTTTATACACTCCTTTAGGCGGCAAGTCCTTTTTCAATACATCTTTTTTGATCAAACCGGAAGGAGCAGATCTCGACCAATCCAAATATCCAGCGAATTTCAAGCTATCTTCCTCATAAAGGGCAATACCGAATTCTTCAGCCCCGCGCGGAAGATACATTTCGTATCGATATGTGCCTTCCTGGTCCCCTTGGCCAAAATCAAATCCCATTATCCTTGGATAATCCGGCTCTTCTTTTACATATAAATAAGGAAGGGATATTCTTTTGGTTCCTTCCATTATAATGAGGTATCCATCAAAGACTCCCTTTTTAAGTTCGGCTGGGTTGACCTGCAACCCGACTTTTAACCGTTTCTTTTCCTTCGGTTTCAAAGTAAGGGATTTCGGCAATTCCCAAGTGAGTCCCATCTCTTTTAATGGGACCATGAATGAGTACTTCCTCATTTCCGTTCCGGTATTTTCTATGACTATCGTTTCATGATGCTCTTCAATTCCCTCTTTTTTTGTATACATCCCAAAGGACAATGAGCTTGGATTCAAGAGCGTGTCCGCTTTTAACGCTTCGTCGACCTGGATGCGTCCAGCCCCCTGTTCATATGTGTGATACAATTGATTTGCTGTTTTCCTCAATGGCTTGGAAGTGCTCATCAATGCAGATTTCACTTGATCAGGAGTCCATTCCGGGTGTTTTTGCAGGATTAAGGCGCATGCTCCTGCAACATGCGGTGCGGACATACTTGTTCCATCCAGGGACATATATCCTTTAGGAATGGTGCTTTCAATTTCCACTCCCGGTGCCAATACGTCAGGCTTTATTCCCCATGATACGGTTACCGGTCCCCTGGAGCTAAAATCCGCGAGCCTATCCTGCTCGTTCTTATAAACAAATTGAACGGTTTTGCTCTGCCCTTGATCCATGATTTGCTTGAGCTGCAATCCATCTCTTCTATTAATAGAAGCGGCTGGGATGTTCATTTCTTTTTCCAAGCTTCCAGTAAAGGTCCCGCTCGTATTATTAAAAACAATTACACCCTTCGCACCTGCCTTTTCTGCATTGGATACTTTTTGCTGGAAGGTAAGTGTGCCACGTTCCATCAACACAATCTTATCCCGAACATTCTTCAGGTCCTTTCCATTACCCAGTCCACCATATATGACATCCTCGGAAAACGTCAGGTTCCATTTTTTAGAGCCTTGAAACAAGGTTAAATGCGATTGATGCTTTTTTGATCCAAGTCCGTATATCATATACGGAACCCTTAGGGGCGGAGTCGAAGCCCCAACGGAAATCGCTTTTTCCGCTGTACCGGGTGAACCGACGGTCCATACAGCCGGACCGGAATTCCCGTTTGATGTCACGGCAACGATGCCGCTTTCCACAGCCTTATTCAACGCAAGGGAGATAGGTAAATCAGGACCATTGACGTTATTGCCTAGAGAGAGGTTCAATACATCCACTTTATCCTTCATGGCTGACTCAATGGCCGTCAATACTTGATCTGTATCGCCAGAACCGCCTGGCCCCAATGCCCGATATGCGTAAATCTCCGCTTCAGGTGCGACGCCTTTCATTTTTCCATTGGCTGCAATGATGCCCGCCACATGAGTGCCATGCAATGTATCGAGGTCGCCTTGATTTTTGGTTTCCATCGGATCTGCATCACCATCAACCAGATCCTTACCTCCCTTATAAGCTCGTTGCAAATCTGGATGTGTATAATCAATGCCAGTATCGATTATCCCTACCTTTATCCCTTTCCCGGTGATCCGGTGATTCTCCTTATCAAAGAACCCCCTGACCCTGTCTCCTCCTATGTATGGGACACTTTTATCCAACACGGCTTGATAAACGGATACTTCCGTTACGGCCTGAATTCCACCCTCCTTTTTAAGTTGTTCTATTTCATTCATTTTCCCATGAAGGGAAAATCCATCCAGGGCAACCGAATAAACATTCCGTAATTGAAGGGATGGATATTTTTCAAGCAGTTTTTCGATCTTTTTTCGATTAAACGCCTTATCCATCGTGACAACAACCGTTACTTCGTTAGATTCAGATAGTTTTGGTAAAGGCGGCAGAATGACTTTTGCGAAGCCCCTTTCATATTGATAAATAAATATAAAAAGGAAAACAAACACTATGAACGTTTTCTTTCCCAACATAATCATCCCCTTAGCAATTATCTTTTCTCAACAATCTTGGAGTATGCAAATAAAAAAGGAAAAGCGCATGGCTTTTCCTTTTTTATGGTTCAAATCTAGTTGGCGGCATATTCACTTGCTTAAAATGGTAACGGATGGCTTCAGCTATGCGGACCGAAGAATTTCCGTCCCCATATGGATTTGAAGCTTTGGACATTTTTTCGTGCACCTCTTGATCGGTGAGCAATTCATGTGCCAAATCATATATAGTTTGTTCATCAGTACCAGCCAATCTTAAGGTTCCAGCCGTAATCCCTTCAGGACGTTCGGTCGTATCCCTTAAAACCAGGACGGGTACACCAAGTGACGGTGCCTCTTCCTGGATTCCTCCAGAATCAGTCAAAATCAGATAGGCTCTAGAAGCGAAGTTATGGAAATCCAATACATCCAGCGGTTCGATCAAATGAACCCGCGGATCGTCTCCGAGAACTTCGTTTGCCAATTCTTGAACAAGCGGATTTAAATGGACAGGATATACCACTTGAACATCATCATGCTCAACAATGATTCTCTTAACGGCCCTGAAGATATTTCTCATGGGTTCCCCTAGATTTTCCCTGCGATGGGCGGTAAGCAAAATGAGCCTGTCTTCTCCAAGGTCATTTAAAACCGGATGGGAATATGTCGACCTTACAGTCGTTTTTAAAGCATCCGTTGCCGTATTTCCCGTCACGAAGATATTATCCTTCTTGTTCTCGTTCAGCAGATTCTCCTCGGCTTTCGAAGTCGGCGCAAAATGCAAATCCGCCATCGTACCCGTAAGCTGTCGATTCATCTCTTCCGGATAGGGGGAATACTTATTCCATGTGCGCAACCCCGCTTCTACATGCCCAATGACAATTTGATTATAAAAAGCTGCCAGACTGGCAACAAACGTTGTGGTTGTATCACCATGCACGAGAACAATATCTGGTTTAGCTTCCTTCATTACGGAATCAAGACCATTCAATGCTCTTGTTGTAATGTCAGCAAGCGTTTGCCTTTCCTTCATTATGTCCAAGTCATAGTCCGGCTGTATGGAAAATAGTTCGAGAACTTGATCTAACATTTGGCGATGCTGAGCCGTAACAGCAACGATCGGCTTGAAATATTCTGGGTGTTTTTGGAATTCGAGTACTAAGGGAGCCATTTTGACAGCTTCTGGTCTCGTCCCGAAAATCGTCATAACTTTAATCGGTTTGTTCATTCGTGACACCTCAGTTTCTTTCCTTATTTTGTGCCGAATAAACGATCTCCTGCGTCTCCAAGACCCGGAACGATATAACCATGTTCATTCAGTTTTTCGTCAAGACCCGCAATATAGATATCAACATCAGGATGAGCTTCTTTTAAAGCTTCTACACCCTCTGGAGCTGCAATCAAACACATGAATTTAATATTGACTGCACCGCGCTTTTTAATGGAATGGATCGCTTCGATGGCTGATCCGCCAGTGGCTAGCATCGGGTCAACGACTATGCATTCCCTTTCTGCCAAGTCACTTGGCATCTTCGCATAATATTCAACCGGTTTCAATGTTTCAGGATCACGGTAAAGTCCAACATGTCCGACCTTTGCAGCAGGAATCAGCTTGATGATTCCGTCCACCATCCCTATGCCTGCACGTAAAATCGGGACGATCCCCACTTTTTTACCAGAAAGCATTTTCACTTTCGCTGTGCTTACAGGCGTTTGGATTTCCACTTCTTCCAGCGGCATATCCCTCGTGATTTCAAATGCCATCAATGATGCAACTTCATCCACTAGTTCACGGAATTCTTTTGTTCCTGTATTTATATCACGTATATAGGCTAATTTGTGTTGAATTAACGGGTGATCGAAAACATAAACTTTTCCCATTTGGCATCTCTCCAATTCCATTGCTTAGTTTTGCGCTTTTTTATGATTTCCCTAATCGAATAGAAAAATTTTCGTGTCTTTTAAAATTCACTTCAACCTATTTTACAGAAAAATGTTTCAATCTTCAATAAAGGTTTAGATGTCAGACCTATTTTCACTATTCGGATTCTTCTAACACACAGACCTTCCATAAATGCAAAAAAACCGCTCCCTTTAAGGGGAGCGGCTCCGATATTACAATGAAGGATATAATTCAAATTTGTTCGCTAATGATTCAACACGCTGTTTTGCTTCTTCAAGCTTAGCTGCGTCTTCATTATTTTTCAATACAAGTCCGATGATAGCAGCTATTTCATCCATGTCTTCCAATCCGAAGCCACGTGATGTCACTGCTGCAGTCCCAATACGTATACCGCTGGTAACGAATGGTTTTTCCGGGTCATAAGGAATCGCATTTTTGTTCACGGTAATACCGATTTCATCCAAAACATGCTCTGCGATTTTTCCCGTTAACCCTGTAGAGCGCACATCAAGAAGAATCAAGTGATTGTCCGTTCCATCAGAAACAAGAGTGAACCCTTCTTTCTTCAAACCTTCACCCAAACGTTTAGCATTGTCGATGATTTGTTGAGCATATACTTTAAAATCATCTTGAAGCGCTTCGCCGAATGCAACAGCCTTAGCTGATATAACATGCATCAAAGGACCGCCTTGAATTCCAGGGAAGATCGATTTATCGATCTTTTTACCGAATTCTTCTTTACAGATGATCATCCCGCCGCGTGGTCCGCGAAGTGTTTTATGAGTAGTTGTCGTTACAAAGTCAGCATAAGGAATTGGACTTGGATGTAATCCAGCCGCAACTAAACCTGCAATATGCGCCATGTCGACCATTAAATATGCCCCGACTTCATCCGCAATTTCACGGAATCGCTTGAAGTCGATTTCCCGTGGATATGCACTTGCACCCGCTACGATCAATTTAGGTTTGTGTTGACGCGCTTTTTCCAATACATCATTGTAATCGATACGGTGATCTTTTTCGTCTACACCATATTCAACAAAATTGTAGTTAACACCACTGAAGTTTACTGGACTTCCATGTGTTAAGTGACCACCATGCGAAAGGTTCATCCCAAGCACTGTGTCGCCAGTTTGAAGCACTGTAAAGTAAACGGCCATATTGGCTTGAGCTCCAGAGTGAGGCTGTACGTTCACATACTCGCCTCCGAAAATTTCTTTCGCACGCTCACGTGCTAGATCTTCAACGATGTCTACATACTCACATCCGCCATAGTAACGTTTTCCAGGGTATCCTTCTGCATACTTATTAGTCAAGACCGACCCTTGCGCTTCCATGACAGCTTCACTCACGAAGTTTTCAGAAGCAATAAGCTCAATTTTACTTCTTTGACGCCCTAATTCCAGTTGAATTGCGTTAAACACTTGCTCATCTTGCTTTGCTAAACGATTCATTCCGTAATTCCTCCTTAAATTGTGCGTGATTCGCTTTTTAGTATTTATGTGCAACATGCCTTCAAAAAGCATGAAAAAGCCATTTCAATAGTTATTAGAAAATTCTACTCCATTTTAACATGTCTAATTTAGAAGTGATAGTCTAATTTTATCGAACATTAAATGTTTTTTCATTTAAAAATGTTCGTATTTGACATCGAAATTGTGATAAATAGCTCTTTCACCCTATATTACAAGAGCGAAATCACCATTCTATTAGCACTATAAAGGAAATTTTTTCTTCTGATCCTTTACCTTGAGCGTTACGATTTTGCCCGCCTCAATTAAAAAACAGCATTCCCTATCCGAGAAATGCTGTCTTACTTACCCATTAAGTACAACTTTTGTTTTCAGAGAGGTCCCGATAAACTGCACGCTCCCCGCCAATCAGTTTCGGGCGGTTTTTTGCCATGGTCACATGTGCATGTCCTATTTCTTTAATGGCAGAGCGAATCGGAACCGCAACATGCTTCAGATGCATACCAATGAATGTGTCTCCTATATCTATCCCCGCATCCGCTTTGATATGTTCAACGACGACTGCATCTTTCCATTGCTGATAGGCGTACGTCGCCATCGATCCCCCAGCTGTTCTTACAGGTACGACCGAAACTTCTTCATAACCATACCGAATCGCGGTTTCCCTTTGTAAAACCAAGGCCCTGTTTAGATGCTCACAACATTGATATGCAACCTGAACACCCGTTTTTCCTTGAAAATCCCTCACTACGGAAAAAATCATCCCAGCAACATCGAGTGTCCCTTCAGTACCGATCCTTTTCCCGATCACTTCACTTGTACTGCAGCCGATAACCAGTAGCTGTTTCTCTTTTAAAGCCGTCTGTTCTTGGAACTCGTATAAAAGTTCCCGAAACTGGTTTTCCCATATCTCAAGCTCATTTGAAAATGTAGCATCACTTGTCATGAAAACGCATCCTTTCAATAAGAAAACTGGAACTCTCCAAAACCAAAGGAATTAGCTGTGCTTACCTTCGTACTCCGCAATCTTACCAATCCTGTTTTGATGGCGCCCGCCCTCAAATTCCGAAGTCAGCCACGTTTGGGCAATTTCCCTGGCTAGACCCGGGCCAATGACACGTTCCCCCATCGCTAACATATTGGTATCATTATGCTGACGGGTCAATTTCGCACTATAGACATCATGAACCAATGCACATCGTATTCCTTTGACCTTATTGGCAGCAATGCTCATTCCGATTCCAGTTCCACAGATTAAAATGCCCCGATCGAACTCACCCCGTGCCACTTTTTCAGCAACCGGCAAGGCATAATCAGGATAATCCACCGACGTACTGCATTCACAGCCAAAGTCCTCAAATGGAATCTGTAACTCATTCAATAAATTCTTTATTTCTTCACGGATATGTATACCACCATGATCCGAAGCAATCGCAACTTTCATCATAATCCTCCTCTAGCTTTTTCATTTGATTTTATTGTGTCACAAAATTATGAAAAGATAAAGGATGTCCATCCTTTTCCCCGCAAAGAAGCAGGAAACCAACTCTGGTTTCCTGCTAGCGGGTAATGGTCCTGTTCAACTTTTCCGCTTTCGCTTTAAGTTCCATTGCCGATTTTTCGACATTTTCCATGACTGCCCCTTGTTCGCTTGTGACTGCCGTCACTTCTTCCGCTCCAGCAGATGCTTATTCTGCAATGGCAGCCAATGCTGCCTTGATCCTATACCAAGCTTAGTAATATCTTTTACCCCAGCGGCCACATTATGTACCCCAGTTCAATTTTTAAGCCTTTTGACTAATTCATCTATCAATTCCTGCAGCTCTCTGAACGTTTCCCGATAAATGCCTTCAGAACCGCCGAACGGATCCATTATATCTCTATCATATTTATCGCCGAGAATGAATTCTTTTAAAGTAAAGGTCTTATCGATCATTTGGGGATATGAACGGGTAATGGCCGATTTATGCCCTTCCGTCATGGTGAAGATATGAGTCGCCCACTCCATTTCCTTCGCGGATAAAGGCGCTGAATGATGATTATGCACTATGTCATTTTCAACCAATACATTTTTAGCATGCATTGAAGCATCCTGACCTGTCGAAGCATACACGCCTGCGGACTTCACTTCAACACCCGCAATATTCTTGTTTTTCAATATCGCTTCTGCCATCGGGCTTCGGCATGTGTTACCTGTACATACAAATAATACTCGGATCATTTTAACGCCTCCTTTTTTATTCATTATAAGCTATCGCCCGTTTATTATAGTCAAAAAATCACTGTCATTGTGTCCGAAGAAAAATAAAAACCGCTCCGTTAATCGGAACAGTTGAGGTAGGAATGATATGAATTCAGGCGGATCAAAAAGAGAATAATAATTTCAATCCAAACGCACACAGGATGCTTCCGCCAAGAATCTCACTATACACGCCAAGCAAACCCTGCATTTTTCTACCCAGTAAAAGCCCGGCCCACGTTAATAGAGTGGCGGCAAACCCAAAACAAAGAACCGTTAAAATCGTTTTAGCACCGTAAATCCCCAGAGTCAACCCTACCGAGAAGCTATCCAGGCTTACCCCTAAAGCAAAAATGATTAAACCTTTCCCGACAGGAGCCAGCATCTTATTTTGCATGGCACCAGCTCCATCCTTTTTACCAGGAATAAACATCTGAATACCAAGAATGATCAACAATAGACCGCCGGCGTATGTAGCGAAGGTCCCGAATTTTTCTGAAATGAAACGGCCTGCCCCCATTCCAAGCAAGGGCATCCAAATATGAAAAATGCCTACTGTCAAACCTATAAACAGAACTTGCCTCAACCTTAGCTTAAACATTCCCATTCCAAGGCCCACTGAAAAGGCATCCATTCCCAAAGCGAAGGCCATTAGCAGTAAGGTTATGATTTCTCCAGCAAATGTATTCATTCCAATCCCCCTCGGACGTGCCTACTACATGTTATGCATGTCCGAAAAGAAATAGAAGGATAAATCAGTCCTTATTACACATGTTCCTTGATGATTTGATGACCTGCAGCCTTCTCAAGCCGGTTCATGACCGCAGCACCTATTCCATGGTCAGGAAACATTTCACTAAAAATGACATCGACCTCCAGCTCGTCAAACTGTCTTAAGGCATCATATAAGCCTGTCGCAACAGTATGTAAATCGGCTAATGATCCTGGGACAACCACATAATCCGCCTTATAATCCTGTTGATGTTCATAAGCTGTAATGATGCCCACCTTTAACCCGTCACTTCTTTTTTCATCCACAAGCTTCTGAAGGAACGCTTGATTACCCTTGACTAAAAATAGAGGGGCCTTCGGAGCATAGTGGGTATATTTCATGCCTGGGGCTTTTGGCGCCGTTTCCTGATTCTTCAAAGCGACATCTTGCCTGACTTCCCCAATTACCGCTTCCAGCTGTTCCAGGGTCACCCCGCCAGGCCTTAAAATAACAGGGACTTCCACAGTGCAATCCAGTACTGTGGATTCCACGCCCACACCTGTATTCCCGCCATCGACTATACCTGCAATCCGGCCCATCAAGTCATCTTCGACATGTTTTGCTGAAGTGGGGCTTGGTTTCCCGGAAGTATTTGCACTTGGGGCCGCAATGGGCAAATCACTCGCACGAATAAGGCCAAGGGCAACCTGGTGATCCGGCATCCTGACAGCCACCGTGTCCAATCCAGCTGTCACAAGATTCGATAGCTGGCCCGGTTTCCGTTTCATGATCAAAGTCAAAGGACCCGGCCAAAATTCTGCCATTAGCTTCCGGGCCTGTTCCGGAATCTCTTCTACAATACCCGACAACTGGTCATCGGAGGCTATATGAACGATTAAAGGATTATCACTCGGACGCCCCTTTGCTTCGAACACTTTTTTGACCGCCTCGTCATTTTTGGCATTCGCGCCGAGTCCATAAACAGTCTCCGTAGGAAAAGCAACCACTTGATTAGCCTTTAATAATTCAGCTGATTGTGTAATCTGGGGATAACTTTGTAAATTATCCACATTTTTATCCACTGACCAAATTTTCGTTTTCATCTTGAACACCATCGCCTTTTAACATTTCTTATTTTATATAATCGCTTTAATATGAACGGTATTTTCAACTTAACGTACGAATTCCACTTAAAAGATACTTTGAAAGTATAAAAGAAGTATACACATAATTCAAGTGTTATCCACAAATTGGGGATAACTACATCGAATCCGTGGATAAGTTTGTGGATATTAATGATTAATGACAGACTTTTTTGATTTTTTGTTAATAACCCTGTGGATATGTTTTTAAAATTATCTGAATTTAAAGAAGAGGGACTCTGCCCCCTCCTTAAAATAGATCGTTGAAGATTTCTGCAAACAAGGACTTCACTTCTACCTCGGGCTCCTTTTCCCCTTCATATAATTGTTGACCTTTTTCATTGGATGCCGCAAGTTCAACCTTGTTTTCTTCAAGTTTCCCTTCAATGACTTCCTCTGTCACCTGTTCCTTATCTTTCACTACTGCCACTTCTTCTTTTACCTCTGGCTCTACAACCTCTTCTTTTACCGTTACTTCCGGTGCTTCCTCTTTTACGCTCTCCTCGATTACCTCTTCTTCAACTACTTCCTCCGGCCTTTTTTCCTTTTCAGCCAGCACTTCTTCTTCAACCACTTCCTCCGCAACAGGTTCACTCTCTTCATTCGTTGCAGCATACGCCGTTCCTTCCGAAGTCAAGGACCCTTCCCCTTCATCCTCGACAATCGGACTTTGACTTACAGCCGTCCCATTTGAAAAATCCAAGAAACACAATGGGGGAAATAACACACACCACCAATTAGCGCCGTCCCCTTCACCAAGTGTGATAATCACTGCTTCATATTCCCCTGCCGGATATAAATACTGCCCGTACAGCTTTGTCGGAAATTCAGCTTGTCCAAAATCCACTTTCACCGACTGCTCCAAACCCTGTTCCTTTATTACCGACTCAGCCTTCGCCTGGATATCTGGCAGATGCGAGGTGATCACATCCTTCGCCTCATCCAAAGAAGTAAGCTCAGCGACCCACTTTGTGATATCTTCATTTACCTCATCCCTAATTAGCCGTTTAACCGCTTGATCCTCTTCTTTATCACTATTGGCGAGTATCCGCAGCCGAATCGCCTCATCCGGGATTACCTTCGTATCTTCTGCACCGACCATCTCCGCTTTAGGCATATATATACTTACGATCGTTCCTATAGTTAAGATTAATAGATAAATAATGGCTAAATGTTTAGTTTTCATCGCCTTCGCCCCCTCACATGAATTAGTCTCACCATTTTCCAGCTATCTTAAACTAGTAAAAACAAAAAAAGTTGATAGCTGGAAATATAGATTCCAAAGGATAATGAGGGTGCTGTCCCTAAAAAAACCGTCTCACATAAGGGAGACGGATCATTTTAATTCAGCAAAGACCATTCGATCTTTTTCATTAATGTCATTTATGATGGATACTTCCGCGGCAGGAAAGGTTCGCTTCAATAAATCGGCAACCGCCGCACCCTGTCCTGCACCCACTTCAAAACCGATCAGTCCAGGCACATTCATCACCAAAGGTAACTGTTCCATAAAGCGGCGGTAAAAATCCAGCCCATCGATACCGGCAAACAACGCACGATGTGGTTCATGACCAGTCACGACCACTGACATGGATTTATGATCATCTTCTGGTATATATGGCGGATTCGATAAAAGGATGTCCACCTTCTCGTTTATATCCATGAACGGCGAAAGCAAATCACCTTGCATGAACTCCACTTCGGCACCAAGTGATTCGGCATTTTTCCTCGCCACCTCAAGCGATGGTTCCGCTATGTCCGTGGCCGTCACCATCAGGTTTGATTTTTCAAGCTTCATCGTTATGGCAATTGCGCCGCTGCCAGTCCCAATATCAACTAAACGGAGCTTCTGTCCCTCCATAAAAATGGCCGGGAGTTTACGTAATGTATAATAAATCAATTCTTCTGTTTCCGGTCTCGGTATGAGCACTTCTTCATTCACAAAAAAGGTCCGTCCATAAAATTCTTCACTGCCGATTATATATTGGATGGGCGTCCCCTCAGCATGCAGCTCAATAGCGTCCTTAAATTGCCCAAAATCCGCTTCACTAAGCTCATCATGAAGGTTGGCCAGCATTTGGGAGCGAGTTTGCTTTAAAAAGTGCTGTAACAGGATTTCCCCGGCATTGGCATCACGATCATTTTCCTTTAAAAAAGAAGAAGCCCATTTAAGGGCTTCAAAAACTTTCACGGCAGAATTACTCATCTGCATTTTCCAGCCTTGAAGATTGGTCTTCCATGATTAATGCATCAACGACTTCATCCAGTTTACCTTCCATGATTTGATCCAGTTTTTGAATCGTTAAACCAATGCGGTGGTCGGTAACGCGGTTTTGCGGGAAGTTATAAGTTCGAATCCTTTCAGATCGATCGCCCGTTCCAACGGCCAGCTTCCTGTTTTGATCATATTCCGCCTGTATTTCGCGATTGATTTTATCGAACACCCTGGCACGCAAAACCTTCATTGCCTTTTCTTTGTTCTTGATTTGTGATTTTTCATCTTGACAGGATACAACCGTATTAGTCGGAATATGAGTCAAGCGCACCGCTGACATTGTCGTATTGACACTTTGCCCTCCAGGACCGCTTGATGCAAAGGTATCGACACGAATATCCTTATCATGGATTTCAACTTCCACTTCCTCAGCTTCAGGTAAAACGGCAACCGTGGCTGTAGATGTATGAATCCGACCGCCTGATTCCGTTTCAGGTACTCGCTGAACGCGATGGGCTCCATTTTCGAATTTCAACTTTGAATAAGCGCCATTGCCATTAATCATGAATATGATTTCCTTATAGCCGCCAAGCCCAGTAGGATTTGCTTCAATGACTTCAGTCCGCCAGCCCTGCACCTCGGCAAAACGGCTATACATCCGGTATAGACTGCCTGCAAATAAGGCCGCCTCATCTCCGCCAGCCGCACCGCGGATCTCCATGATTACGTTTTTATCATCGTTGGGGTCTTTCGGAATAAGCAATATTTTCAGCTTATCCTCAAGACCTTGTATGGTCTCATCAAGTTCATTGATCTCTTCTTTTACCATTTCACGCATTTCCGCATCAAGTTTCTCCTCCAGCATCGCCTTCGCTTCCTGAAGTTGCTCACGAACCGCTTTATATTCTTTATAAGTCGACGCGGTCTCTTGAATGCTGGATTGCTCCTTGGAATATTCCCTTAGCTTCTTGGAGTCATTAATGATCTCCGGGTCACTTAATAGTTCATTCAATCTTTCATATCTATCTTCTACTGCTTGCAAACGATCAAACAAATTATTCACCTCATAAATTTTCCAAAACATCTTAAACGAATTGGAAGTAATCCATCTCTTATTACTATAAATAAGTAGCTCAGTGCCCCAGCTCAGTTCACTTCTAGGTTAATTATAGTATAGGTGAATAATCAACGTCAAAGAGATTCAAAAATGTCTGCCGTTACTTGTTTAATTTGACATCTACATTATATTGAGGCACAACCCTGTTTATCATGCCTTGTATTCGCCGCATTTCCTTATTTCTTTCTTTTTCGTTCTTGATTTTTCCTTTATCATGGACCGTAACGTGTATGGTATTTCCATTAAACCAAACGGAACCGGCCTCATAATCAGTTTCCGATTCGATCACCCCGCGGATTTCATCAATTTGCTGACCCATGGATGGAGAATTATTGGATGTATGATGCGGTGTGTTGAGGACCTGATCTGATGGCCGTTCCGCTTCATTATCCCAATCATTATTGGACACTTGATTTAAACCATTGCCAACCCTGCCATCCCGGGATTGATCTCCATATTCCGAATCATTATTTATTGCATTGTCATTTTGACCGCATGCCGTTAATGCAGCAAGCAGAAAGGCCGTCATGATAAGCAGTTTTGATTTCATATTTTTTCCCTCCATTTTGACTGGTTAAGAAGAACATTTCCTCGTTAGCCTACCCAAAATGGGGCAATATTTATCTTTTATTTCCCTTCCATGTATTGGTCAGGCTACCTGAATAACTCGACAGTTTTTCCACTTTTCCGCATAAAAAAAAGCACCCTGTGATCTCATTGGATCATAGGGCACCACCATTCAAATATGTTCTTTAATCCCAACAGCCTGCTTACCCGGAACTTCGTGATGATGGCGGCAGCGGGGCTCGTACGATTCCGATGCACCCACAAGGATGATCGGCTCATCATAGGAGGCCGGCTCCCCATCTATCAAGCGCTGTGTCCTGCTCGCAGGTGATCCGCATACTTCACACACTGCCTGCAGCTTAGTCACCGATTCTGCAAGCGATAATAGAACAGGCATAGGGCCGAATGGTTCACCTCTGAAATCTTGATCGAGTCCAGCCATAATCACTCGATAACCGCTGTCCGCAAGATGCTGGGCAACCCCGATAATTTCATGATCAAAAAATTGCACTTCATCTATTGCAATGATATCCAAGGGCTTGTCCAAATACTTAAAAATATCCGTTGAATGGGCAATCGGTTTTGCCATCACAGAAGAGCCATTGTGTGATACGACAGCCTCTTCCGCATAGCGATTATCAATAGCTGGTTTAAATACAGCTATCTGCTCTTTAGCAAATTGAGCACGGCTGACTCGTTTAATCAATTCTTCAGATTTACCTGAAAACATGCTTCCGCAAATAAGCTCGATCCAGCCTGTTTGTTTCATTACATACATGGAAACAGCTACTCCCTTCCACCTGTCGATCCATTGGCCATAATTGAAGTCGACCTGGCTTTGTATAAATTCTTACTTGTTTATGGAAAAGAAAAAACAGGCAAGAAAAATACTTGCCTGTTTTTTAAAAAGTCCGGCTTATTTAATACCGTATTTTTTGTTGAAACGATCAACACGTCCGCCAGCTTCAGCGAATTTTTGACGACCAGTATAGAATGGATGGCACTCTGAACAAGTCTCAACTTTGATCTCTTCTTTAACTGAACCAGTTTCAAAAGTGTTTCCGCAAGAGCAAATTACTTTTGAAAGCTTATAATTTGGATGAATTCCAGTTTTCATTCTTTTCATCTCCTTATGCCCTGAATCATTCGAAACAGAGTTATATACTTCAAGTTGAGGGAAAAGCACCCTCACATTTATTGTAAAAACACATGAACTCATTATAACAACTTAAGACTAGTTGTGCAACTGTTTGTTTCTTACAGGGTTTAAGAACGTTTTACGCTCGCTGGACCCTTTTTCATTTCTGACATCTCTTCATCCAGCTTACTGAAAAATTCTTCATTGCCTTTTGTCTGTTTTAGACGGCGAAGGAATTTCTCCGAGAAATCAGGCGAATCTGACATCGTTTTCCTAATGGCCCATAGTTTATCCAGGCGATCTTTCGGAATTAGCAATTCTTCTTTACGCGTGCCTGAGCGACGAATATCGATTGCCGGGAAGATCCGCCTTTCGGCAAGGGCACGATCTAGATGCAGCTCCATATTGCCCGTACCTTTAAATTCTTCATAAATGACATCATCCATTCTTGAACCCGTATCTACCAATGCTGTAGCAAGGATCGTCAGGCTGCCGCCTTCCTCGATATTCCTCGCCGCACCGAAAAAGCGTTTCGGACGATGGAATGCAGCAGGGTCAATACCCCCTGACAGTGTACGCCCGCTCGGCGGAATGACAAGGTTGTAAGCACGGGCTAGGCGAGTGATGCTGTCCATTAAAATGATGACATCCCGTTTATGTTCCACAAGGCGCATGGCTCGTTCCAACACCAGCTCAGCCACCTTGATATGATTTTCCGGCACTTCATCGAAAGTTGAACTTACCACGTCTCCTGCGACGGAACGTTCAATGTCTGTCACTTCTTCCGGGCGTTCATCGATCAACAGCACAATCAATTCCGATTCGGGATGGTTTGTGGTTATCGCATTGGCAATTTCCTTGATGAGCATCGTTTTACCGGCTTTTGGCGGTGCAACAATCAGACCACGCTGTCCAAAACCGACCGGTGCCAGGACATCCATAATCCTGGTCGATAAGTTCTTCGGTGTCGTTTCCAGTTTAATTTGCCTGTTAGGATACAGCGGTGTTAAACCTGGAAAGTGGACACGCTCTTTAGCTGATTCCGGATTATCGCCATTGACCGCTTCAACATGCAGCAATCCATAATAGCGCTCATTTTCTTTTGGAGGCCTTACCTTACCGGACACTTTATCTCCATTTCGCAAATCGAATCTGCGGATCTGTGAAGCCGAAATATAAATATCCTCCGAGCTTGGAGAATAATTAATTGGACGCAGGAAACCGAAGCCCTCTGAAGGGATGATCTCTAAAACGCCCTCCATGAATAGGAGACCATCCTGCTCAGCTTGCGCTTTCAGGATAGCGAAAATAAGTTCCTTTTTGGAAAGTTTGCTGTAATAGGAAACTTTATATTCACGAGCGTGCTCATAGAGATCCTTAAGTTTCATGTTTTCTAAATTAGAAATAGTTAAATTCATTATGACACCACACTTTTATTAATTAAACGTTTTCACCCATACTGAAAAAGAATTGGTTTGTTAGATGGAAGAAAAACCGCAATCCATGTACCCGACCAGAGTTTTCTTAGAAAGGATGATACATTTTTACATGTAAAGAAGAAAATTATTTGAAGGCTTCTTGAAGTTTGGAGTGAAAGGGCAGATTTTAAATTATTAATAGTAGACCAAGCTTTATTTTACTTTTTTTATTTTAATTATTCAACTTAAATTTTTTTAAAGAGAAAGCGAGCGATGAAACCGCTCGCCTTTTAAAAGTGATTTTTCTAAAAAACGCTATCAGTCAATCAAACCATTCGGTTTAATCTTAAGACTGTGACGCCCATCAATGAATCGAACGGTACCAGATTTAGCACGCATGACTACGGATTGCGTTTCGCCGTAATGCCCTTTAAATTGTACACCGCGTAAAAGTTCTCCGTCAGTCACACCTGTTGCAGCAAAAATTGCGTCATCTCCGCGAACAAGATCTTCCATTCTGAGGACTTTTCCTAATTCAAGGCCCATTTTCCCACAGCGTTCCACTTCTTCATCAGTATGTGGAACGAGCTTACCTTGAATTTCCCCTCCAAGGCATTTCAAGGCAACGGCTGCAATGACTCCCTCTGGAGCTCCGCCAGATCCGAATAAGATGTCAACACCGGTAAGATCGAAGGCCGTATTTATCGCTCCTGCGACATCTCCATCATTGATCAGCTTGATACGTGCCCCTGCCTCACGAAGTTCATGAATGATCTTCGAATGACGATCGCGGTTCAATACTGTTGCAACCACGTCTTGGATATCTTTATTTTTTGCCTTGGCTACCGCTTTCAGGTTGTCCAACACGGAAGCATTGATATCAATCTGACCAACCGCCTCGGGTCCGACTGCTATTTTATCCATATACATATCCGGGGCGTGAAGCAAGTTCCCCTTATCGGCTATAGCCAATACAGCCAATGCATTCCAGCCGCCAGATGCAACGATGTTCGTTCCTTCTAAAGGATCAACCGCAACATCCACTAGTGGCCCAAGACCAGTGCCAAGTTTTTCGCCAATATAAAGCATTGGCGCCTCATCCATTTCCCCTTCACCGATTACAACCGTTCCTTGCATGGGAATGGTATTGAAAACATCCCGCATCGCAGTTGTTGCTGCATCATCCGCTTCGTCTTTCTTTCCTCTTCCCATCCAACGAGCTGAATTTAGGGCCGCCGCCTCTGTTACGCGGACTAGCTCCATCGATAAACTTCTTTCCATTTCCGGTTCCCCCTCATGTACACTAGCATGATTTATTTATATATTAGTATAACACATTATATCATATATAGTAACACAATGAGGTAACAAGAAAAGGGATCAGCTTTTAAGCTGCTCCACTTCTTCTTGCGTCATTTCTTCACGCCAAATCGTCGCTCCCAAACCTGAAAGTTTTTCAACAAGATGGCTATATCCGCGATCTATATGTTCAAGCCCGGTCACTTCTGTAATCCCTTCAGCCATTAAACCGGCAATTACCAGAGCTGCTCCGGCACGTAAATCGCTTGCCTTCACTTTTGCCCCATGAAGTTGGACAGGACCATCGACGATGCCCGCTCTGCCCTCGACTTTGATCTTCGCATTCATGCGTCGCAGTTCATCAATATGCTTAAATCGTGCCCCGTATATCGTATCGGTCACCATGCTAGAACCGCTTGCTTTTGTTAAAAGGGAAGTGAAAGGTTGCTGAAGATCTGTTGGGAATCCAGGGTAAACCAACGTCTTGATATCAACGGATTTATAATTTTCTCCCGGTGAGACAAATATCTGGTCATCACCCGCTTCAATATTGATCCCCATTTCCCTCAATTTGGCAGTTAGTGACTCCAAATGCTGGGGAATGACATTATCGATCAGAATCCCTTCACCGACAGCAGCGGCTAAAATCATGAAAGTACCGGCTTCAATCCGATCCGGTATGATTGTATGCTTGCAACCATGCAAACTTTCCACACCATCAATACGAATGATATCCGTTCCAGCACCCTTAATTTTTGCTCCCATATTGGTCAACAATGTGGCGACATCGATGATTTCCGGTTCTTTCGCAGCGTTTTCAATCACAGTGCGGCCTTTGGCCAAAACGGCGGCAAGCATGATGTTGATCGTTGCCCCTACACTAACGACATCCAAATATATGCGTGCTCCCCGGAGCTCGTCCGCCCTAAGGTAAATGGCTCCTTGTTCATTCGTCACTTGTGCGCCAAGTGCTTCGAACCCCTTAATATGCTGATCTATCGGCCGGGGTCCTAAATGGCAGCCTCCAGGCAAGCCGATCACTGCCTTTTTGAATTTACCAAGCATTGCCCCCATTAAATAATACGAAGCACGTAACTTCTTGACCCTGCCATTCGGTAGAGGCATTGAAATCATCCTGCTGGGGTTGACTGTCATCTGTCCTTCATCAAAGGACACCTCACCGCCGATTTCCTCCATTAACTCTTTCAGCATCTGTACATCCGAGATATCCGGCAGGCCTTCAATCGTTACGGGAGAATCCGCTAAAATTGTTGCCGGAATAAGGGCAACCGCGCTATTTTTTGCTCCACTGACACGAATGCTTCCCTTTAGAGGATAGCCACCGGCAATTTTAAGTTTTTCCATAATATACTCCCTTCCACGCTAAGCACTTAGAAGCTACTTCCAAAAAGTAATATTTTACCACAAGAAAATTGCATAATCCGACAACATTTACTATCTAGTTCTTTAGTTTACACAAAAGTAGAAAATTCATGTAAAAAAAAGATAAAAATTTCTAATTTATGTTAATTTTATTAAAACAGTGCAATCTATAGCGACTTAGCGGCAAGGCATTATGCTTCTGTACGTGAATTCCAATCATTCAAGAAAGCTTCAATCCCTTTATCCGTTAATGGGTGGTGGAATAATTGCATTAAAACTTTATAAGGGATCGTTGCAATATGTGCTCCTTTAAGAGCCGCTTCTGTAATATGCATCGGATGGCGGATGGAAGCTGCAATGATCTCAGCATTGATATCATGAATTGCAAATATGTCAGCAATATCCGAAATTAAATCCAAACCATTTTGGCCGATATCGTCCAAGCGTCCTAAAAATGGCGATACATAAGTTGCTCCCGCCCTAGCTGCCAATAATGCTTGGTTGGCACTGAAAATAAGCGTGACATTTGTTTTGACACCTTGTTTTGTAAGTGCTGAAACAGCCTTCAAGCCATCTGGAGTCATTGGCACTTTGATCGTGATATTAGGTGCAATCGCAACAAGCTCCTTGGCTTCTGCCATCATTCCTTCAAAATCAAGCGCAATGACTTCAGCAGAAACGGATTCCTTAACAAGGCTTGTGATTTCTTTTAGCCGGTCATGGAAAGAAACTCCCTTTTCCCTTGCAACAAGAGATGGGTTAGTCGTAACACCTGCTAGAACGCCAAGTTCGTGTGCTTGTTTGATTTCTTCCATATTTGCTGTATCTATAAAGAATTTCATAAAATATCCTCCGTATGTAATCGATTTTTTATTTCTCTATTGAATTCTAATTGTTCGAAAAATATAGCCCGGATTAAGCCTGCATCTAAAAGAAACCATTAGGGGGGAGCCCCCCAATGGGAATATTGCCTTACATTTAAAGGGATGGAACCCCTTTGAAATTATGCTTTGCCGTTTGAACCGAATTCACGAATTTTGCCGATGACGGTTTCTTTAATAGCTTCACGGCCAGGAACCATGTATTTACGAGGATCGTACACTTCAGAATCGTTATTCAGAATTTCACGAACCGCTTTTGTGAACACGATTTGATTTTCCGTATTCACATTGATTTTTGATGTTCCAAGTGAAATCGCTTTTTGGATATCTTTCAGAGGGATGCCTGTACCACCATGAAGAACAAGAGGTTTGTTCGTTAAATCCCGTACTTCTTCCATTTCTTTATAGCCTAGGTTAGGTTCACCTTTGTATGGTCCGTGAACGGATCCCAAAGCTGGAGCAAAACAGTCGACATTCGTTTCTTTAACCAACTGTTCACATTCTTGAGGGTCTGCATATACGACTCCATCAGCGATAATATCATCTTCTTGTCCGCCAACCGTGCCCACTTCCGCTTCAACCGAAACATTGCGTGCGTGAGCGAATTCGACAACCTTTTTGGTTGTTTCGATATTTTCTTCGATTGGATGATGTGAAGCGTCGATCATTACTGAAGTGAAACCGGCTTCGATAGCTTCCTTACATTTATCAAAACTTGAACCATGGTCAAGGTGAATGGCCACAGGAACAGTGATTTTCATGTCTTCCAACAATCCTTGAACCATCATGACAGTCGTTTTAAAACCACCCATATGACGGGCAGCACCTTCGGAAACACCAAGGATGACTGGAGATTTTTCTTGTTCAGCAGCAGCTAGGATAGCTTGAGTCCATTCAAGGTTATTGATATTGAATTGACCTACTGCATATTTTTCATCAAGGGCTTTATTCAGCATATCTTTCATAGAAACTAAAGGCATTTGATTTCCTCCTACTAGTGGATGTTTATTTTTAAAGTTAATTCTTTCTAGATATTCCCTAAAACGAAAGTAGCATACGCTTATAAATCAGAATATCTCTCCTCTTTTAGCATATCAATACATCAAAAAAACAGCAACAATTACAACTGTACCATGTCTCAAATTTTATTCCAAAAAAACACGGCCCATCTAAAAAAAGATAGCCGCGGCAATTTCCCCGTCAATAATATTAAACTTTCAAGACCGTTAACTCGATTGAATCGGTAAGTATTCACGAACGGCTTTTCTAATATCATCAATATCAAACGGCTTTGCAAAGTGTGTCATTGCACCTAAATCCTTTGCTTCTTGAATCATATCAAGTTCACCATATGCCGTCATGATTATGACCCGGATGTCCGGATCGACGACTTTCATCCTTTTCAAGATCTCAATGCCATCCATTCCCGGAATCTTCATATCCAGCAATACAAGATCGGGTGAATGGTTATTTAGCACTTCCAAGGCTTGAATGCCATTAGCTGCTTGAAATGTTTCATACCCTTCTTTATGTAACACCTCGTTCAATAAAATACGAATCCCGAATTGATCATCAACAATCAATATTTTCCCTGGCATTTTATCACCTCCCCCTTCCCGATTCATCCATTAAATATATTAGCCTATTCGGCCCATTACCCGAAAAAGGGTAGTTACATAGACTGCGTCAAATTACTTAAGCAACGCATTTATTCATTCATGATATCTATGTTCATATTCGATAATTGTAACAAAATTCCTGCTGTATGGCTAAAAGGAATTTTAATTTTTTTGTTTTTTCGACCGATTTAGTTAATTCTGCCCTTTGGACCAATAACCCTGAAACCTGTCAATGGAAAGGAAAGTCCTTTATAATTAGTATATTAATTTTTAAAGGAGTCCCTGATCATGTTAAAAATTTTCTCGACACAGATAAGCGGTTTATTTAAAAAAATGATTGAAAATGAAGCCTTCGAAATGGAGGATGCCGGACGCCTGCTGGCTCAGGCTGTGGTTGGGGACGGTTCTGTGTTCATTCACGGTTTTGGTGAAATGCAGGGCGTCACTGCCGAGGCATTGCATGGGGAAGAACCCTTTCCTAAGGCAAAAAGGTATGAATTAAGTGAAACAATTTCCAAGGAAGATCGATTTCTTATATTCAGCCGCCATTCGGACGATTCAGAAGCATTGATGCTGGCAAAACAACTCAAGGAAAAAGATATCCCATTTGTTACGGTTTCTACATCCGTCCCTTCCGAAGAAGATTCTCTTTTGGAGTTGGCTGACGTACATATTGATTTACGCATCCAACGGGGATTGATTCCCGATGAAACCGGAAGTCGATATGGGTACCCTACCCTCCTTACCGCTCTTTTCGCTTATCATGGAATTAAATTCACTCTTGAAGAAATCATAAAAGAATATGAAGATGAAGAATGATGAATTCATCTAAAAAAGGTTCGGAAATATCTTTCATCAAATGATGTTCCCGAACCCACTGACCACCCTCTAAATGTTAAAACAAATTTGATTGGAGCGGGTGTGCGGGACTCATGTGGGAAAGCGCATCTAAGCGGTGCTTGGAGTGGCCATCAACCCTCCCAAAGTACAAACCATAAAAAAAACTGTAGGCAAACTCGATTTTCTTCAAGTTTGCCTACAGTCTGAAACAGCCACAGGGGCTGTTTTTTTGTTTATTAAAGATTTTTGCCGTTCTTTAATGACATACCGACAAAGTCGCGGAATAGCGGCTGTGGACGGTTAGGACGTGACGTGAATTCCGGATGGAATTGGGAAGCCACAAACCAAGGATGATCTTTCAGTTCAATGATTTCGACTAGACGACCGTCTGGACTTGTACCGGAGAACACGAATCCTGCTTCTTCCATAGCTTGACGGTAGTGGTTATTGAATTCATAACGGTGACGGTGACGTTCATAAACAACCTCGTCATTATAAGCTTCGTATGCTTTAGTACCTTCGATAAGCTTACATGGATACAGACCAAGACGCAGTGTTCCGCCCAAATCTTCTACATCCTTCTGCTCAGGAAGAAGATCGATGATTGGATCAGGAGTATCCTCCTTAATTTCAGCTGAATGTGCTTCTGGCAATCCCAGGACGTTGCGTGCATACTCAATGGACGCCAACTGCATGCCTAAGCAAATTCCGAAGAATGGTTTTTTTGTCGTGCGGGCAAATTCAGTCGCTGCAATTTTCCCTTCGATTCCACGATCTCCAAAACCTCCAGGTACAAGGATTCCATCTGCATCTTGAAGAAGTTCTGCAACATTTTCTTTAGTTACATCTTCGGAATTCACCCAGTCGATTTCAACATCTGCATCAAATGCGTAACCAGCATGCTTAAGTGCTTCCACTACTGAAAGATAAGCATCTTGCAATTCAACATATTTTCCGACTAAGGCGATTTTCGTTTTCTTTGATAAAGAAGTAACCTTTTTGACTAGTTCCTTCCAATCTTCCATATCCGCTTCGCCACAGTCCAATTGCAAGTGATCACAAACGATTTGGTCCATATTTTGTGCTTGAAGCGCTAGAGGGATGGAGTAAAGTGTATCAGCATCAAGACATTCAATAACAGAATTTTTATCGATATCGCAGAATAAAGCGATTTTATCCTTCATATCTTGTGAAATCGGGCTTTCTGTACGTGCAACGATGATATTTGGCTGAATGCCAAGACTGCGTAATTCTTTTACACTATGCTGTGTCGGTTTTGTTTTCATTTCACCTGCAGCTTTGATGTAAGGAACCAGTGTACAGTGGATATACATAACATTATTGATGCCGATATCACTCTTGATTTGGCGAATCGCTTCAAGGAATGGAAGAGACTCGATATCCCCTACAGTACCGCCAATTTCAGTGATGACTATGTCGGCATTCGTTTCATTGCCTGAACGGAAAACCCGTTCTTTGATTTCATTCGTGATATGGGGAATGACTTGAACCGTTCCACCTAGATAATCGCCACGGCGTTCTTTTCTCAGGACGGTTGAATAAATTCTGCCTGTAGTCACATTGCTGTGTTTACCAAGGTTGATATCGATGAAACGCTCATAGTGCCCCAAATCCAAGTCCGTTTCAGCACCATCATCCGTTACAAACACTTCACCATGTTGATATGGACTCATCGTACCAGGATCCAAGTTGATATAAGGGTCAAACTTCTGGATCGTAACATTCAATCCCCTATTTTTTAATAATCTTCCTAAAGAAGCGGCCGTAATCCCTTTTCCCAAGGAAGAAACTACTCCACCTGTCACAAAAATATATTTTGTCATCTTATATCCTCCTAATAGAATGTTTTCTTCCAATTCAGTTCTTCACATCATTAGATCGGAACCTGAATCAAATCTTCCGCCACATGAGCGGTTAAAAGCTAAAAACCGTAACCAGTACAAACCATTAATCACTTAAAGGTCTTTAGTGAGAGTCATGCAGGATACATGAACAAGAATAAATTTCCTTAAATGACAGTTAACATAAATATGTTCTCTATAGTTTTTACAATTCTACGAGAAATCATTTTTAAAAATAAAAAAATGATGTCATTTATTCATTCCATCATTAAAAACAAAAACGCTCCGCTTACAAAAAAGTAAGGGAGCGATATAATTTAATCATTGTGTCCTTTTTTAAGGAGCCCAAAAATGATTCTACAAATTTCGCCTTAAAAAGTCAAGGGCGATTATTTATTTCTCATCTTCTTCATTCAAGTCATCCAATTCATCTTCGTCGTCATCTTCGTCCTCATCATCTTCCAGGACAAATGCATCATCTTCGATTATTTCTTCTTCCAGATCATCGTCATCATCCACGTCATCATCCAAAAGCACTTCGTCGATGACTGGAGAACCTAGAATATCATCATCGTCGTCATCTTCATCCTCGTCCAGATCATCGATATCCTCTTCAAAGTCAAGATCTTCGTCTTCAAGTTCATCGAAATCATCGATGACGACAGCAGCCTTTTTGGCTTTCTTTTTCTTTTTAGGTTTTACAACATGTACCACTTCTTCTTCGATTTGGTCAACTGGGTACCATGTTTTCAATCCCCAGCGGTTGTCTCCAAGTGAAGTGAAACGGCCATCCACATTTAAATCCGTATAGAATTGGGCAATTTTCTTTTCCACTTCCGCTTTGGATAAATGGTGCAGCGAAGCTAATTCACTAATTAAGTCTTTAAATGGAATCGGTTCATTTCTTTCAACTAACAAATCATATGCCATCTCTATTAAGGACATTTCCAATAATTGCTCTTTTGAGTATTGTTTTAAACTCAAATTCCGCACTTCCCTTCTCTATTCAAACACTGAATTCCGTGTTTTTTCACATAAAAAAATAATCTAAAACAGTAGTTCGATAAAATAACGACAATTCCTGCTAGACATATACTCCATTATAAACAATCTAAATGGGTTTATGCTAGTTCTATATGATACTTTCACAGATTTACCTTATTGTCTATCATTCATAGGAAACCAAAAGCTAAAGATCATTCCTTTTTTTCTTTTTCGATTTCTGACGATAGGCTGCCGTAAAAAAGACAACAGTCAGGATAAAAAAAGAAATGGCTCCCAATTGATGCTCATACAGCTCAAATAAAAAAATGATGGCAAGAATGTAACCTATGATCAACCCAATCATTTTCAGGTTCATTTTCTCAACTCCAATAGGGCTGATTCTTCATTTTTGCCCCTTTTCCGAATAATTATAAGGCAAAATCTTCATTTTGTTAAAAAAGACGGGAATTATTTAAAAAAAGGGCCCCTAAACGTTCGGAGCCCCCCTTCTTTAGTTTACATATTTCTTCGATATTGACCGCCTACATCATATAACGCCCTCGTTATCTGACCCAGACTGGCCACCCTCACGCAGTTCATGAGCTCAGCAAAGATATTTTCCCCATTCATGGCTGCCAATTTCAGTTTAGTTAACGCTTCATCCGTGAACTCCTTATTTCTTTCCTGGAATGCCCGGAGATTTATGATTTGCCCTTCCTTTTCTTCCTTGGTTGCACGGGCAATCTCCATGCTGTTCACTGCTTCTTCGGAAGGAGGATTTGGATTCAAATACGTATTTACACCGATGATCGGCAATTCTCCCGTATGCTTTTTCATTTCGTAATGCATCGATTCATCCTGGATTTTCCCGCGCTGATATTGCGTCTCCATTGCACCCAGCACACCGCCACGATCATTGATGCGATCGAACTCTTGCAGGACGGCCTCTTCGACCAGATCCGTCAATTCCTCCACGATGAAGGCACCTTGCATCGGGTTTTCATTTTTTGAGAGACCATGCTCCTTCGTAATGATCATTTGGATGGCCATTGCCCGGCGCACTGATTCTTCTGTAGGCGTCGTGATGGCTTCATCGTACGCATTAGTATGCAGGGAATTACAGTTGTCCTGCAGTGCCATTAAAGCTTGAAGTGTCGTTCTGATATCATTAAAATCAATTTCTTGGGCATGAAGCGAGCGCCCGGAAGTCTGTATATGATATTTGAGCTTCTGGCTGCGGTCGTTCGCACCATATTTATCCCGCATGACTGTCGCCCAGATCCTTCTTGCCACCCTCCCGATGACCGTATATTCCGGGTCGAGCCCATTTGAGAAGAAGAACGACAAATTCGGGGCAAAGTCATCAATATTCATTCCGCGGCTTAAATAATATTCGATGTAAGTAAAGCCATTCGCTAATGTAAAAGCCAGCTGTGAAATTGGGTTGGCACCCGCTTCTGCAATGTGATAGCCAGAAATGGATACAGAGTAATAGTTCCTGACTTTCCGATCGATGAAATAGGCTTGAATGTCGCCCATTAACCTTAGAGCAAATTCCGTAGAGAAGATGCATGTATTCTGGCCTTGGTCCTCTTTCAGAATATCCGCCTGAACAGTTCCGCGTACCGTCTGAAGCGTATAAGCCTGCACTTCTTCAGCTTCGGCGTCTGTAAGGGGACGGCCTAGCTCTTCTTCTTTCCGTTGAATCTGCTGATCGACCGCCGTATTCATATACATGGCCAAAATGATTGGTGCCGGTCCATTGATGGTCATGGATACAGAGGTTGAGGGGTGGCAAAGATCAAAACCTGCATACAGCTTTTTCATGTCATCCAACGTGCAGATGCTGACTCCGCTTTCCCCTACCTTTCCATAGATATCAGGCCGGTGATCAGGGTCCTCGCCATATAAAGTTACAGAATCGAAAGCCGTGCTTAGCCGTTTAGCCGTATCATCCTTTGATAAATAATGAAAACGCCTGTTGGTACGGTCGGGCGATCCTTCACCGGCAAATTGCCGCTTCGGGTCTTCCCCTTCACGCTTGAACGGAAAGACTCCCGCTGTGTAAGGAAAGAAGCCCGGAACGTTCTCACGGAATACCCATCCCAAAATCTCTCCATAATCCACATATTTCGGCAGTGATACTCTCGGGATCATTAAACCTGATAAACTTTTCGTTTTCAGCTTTGTCACGATTTCTTTATCCCTGACTTTCGTTACAAACTGCTCACCTGCATACTTTTCTTTTAAATCGATCCATCCAGAAAGGATTTTTTTAGATTCAGGTGATAAATTCGAAGCGGTTTCCTTTTTCAGTTTTTCTAAAGAAGCCACCATATCGCCGTCGTTATCATTTTCCTTAACTGCATCAATGGCTCCTTCTAGCTGGAAAAGCCTCCGGGCAATACGCACTTGTTCAGCGGCACGCTTATGATACGATCTGACCGTATCACTGATTTCACGTAAATAATACCGGCGGTCAGTTGGAATGATGACATTTTGCTTGTAAACATCAGCTTCTTTCGAAAAGGCCGTACTCCAAGCAGTTCCTGATTTTTCATTAAGCTTTTCAATCAGTGCAGCGAATAATGCATTGGTGCCTGGGTCATTGAATTGGGAAGCGATTGTACCGTATACTGGCATTTCAGATGGATCTTGATCAAAAAGCGTACGGCTTCTTTGGTATTGCTTTTGAACTTGGTTTTTTGCATCTTCGGAACCTTTGCGCTCGTATTTGTTAATGACTATCAAGTCTGCATAATCAATCATATCGATTTTTTCAAGTTGCGAAGGAGCACCGAATTCACTCGTCATTACATACATGGATACATCGCATATTTCGGCAATTTCTGCATCACCCTGACCGATCCCGCTCGTTTCAACAATGATTAAATCGAAGCCTGCTGCCTTCACGACGGAAATGGCATCCTTTATCGCCAAAGACAGCTCACTTTTTGAATGGCGCGTGGCCAGGCTCCGCATATAAACACGATCTGAAAAAATCGAGTTCATTCTGATCCTGTCACCAAGAAGGGCACCGCCCGTTTTCTGTTTGGTCGGGTCTACAGATAGAATGGCGACTCTCTCGTCCGGAATTTCGTTAATGAACCTTCGTATCAATTCATCAGTCAATGAACTTTTTCCAGCTCCGCCAGTCCCCGTGATTCCCAGAACAGGAACCTTCTTTTCGGAAGTCTTGATCTGCTCAAAAAGACTCTCCACCGCTGCCGCTGATTCCTGTGAAACATCGAGCCTATTTTCGGCAAAGGTAATGAATTGGGCAATGGCATTCGTTCCCCCGGCAATCAATTCATCAAAACGTTCCTGTAAAGATGGTTTGACTGTCGAGAAATCACACTCCTCCATCAAAACGTTTATCATTCCTTGAAGCCCATATTCCCTCCCTTCATCAGGCGAAAAGATACGGGCAATTCCATAATCATGGAGTTCTTTAATTTCCCTAGGGATGATGACCCCGCCACCGCCGGCAAAAATCCGAATGTGCCCGGCTCCCTTTTCCATCAGCAGGTCATACATATATTTAAAATATTCCACATGTCCGCCTTGGTAAGATGACATGGCTATGCCTTGAACATCTTCCTGGATGGCCGCATTCACGATTTCTTCCACCGAACGATTATGACCTAGGTGAATTACTTCCGCCCCGCTGGACTGAAGGATTCTCCTCATTATATTGATGGATGCATCATGTCCATCAAATAAGCTCGAAGCTGTAACGAATCTAATATGGTTCTTCGGTTTATACACCTCAACTGTACTCATTTAGCTCCCCCTTATTGAAACTTATTTATATCAGTGCACTTTGGAACCCGATACATTTTGAATCAATAATTGCGTCTGCAGTTCAACATACTCTTGAAGCGTGTACTGTTTATGCAATGCCCATCTTCTAAAACTCCACATCTGTCCCTGTACGAAAATGTTATGTGAAACAAGGCTTATTTGTTTTTCCGTTAATGAGAGCTCCCCATTCTCGACACATTTCGTTATCACTTTTTCGAACATGCCCACCATCCGAAGTTCTTTGTTCAGAACATATGGTAAAGCATCTTTCGTCAGGGCCTTCACTTCCTGATACATGACAAGCACTTCGTCCTGCATATCATCCATCACTTTATAAAAATAGGCGATCGTCAGCTTCAAGCTTTCAAGTGTCCCATCACTCTGTTCTATTTCCTTCTGAAGCTTTTCCTGGACTTCATCATAAATAAAGTCACAAACGAGATATAATATATCTTCCTTGGTCCGGATATACTCGTATAATGTGCCAATGCTAAAGCCTGCCGCTTTGGCAATTTCCCTGGTTGTCGTACGATGAAACCCCTTTTCTTTAAAAAGGGTTACCGCTCCCTTAATCATTTGAGTACGCCTTTTTTCAACCAGCCGCTCATCCTTTACAGATGCAAGAACCTCTCTTTTTTCCATTTCCAAACTCCTTTTAAAAGCCCATTATTCAACCATTGATATTCTGAAGAAATTGAAAAGGGAATTCCGGTAAAGGCAGAGCCTCATCGGAAAACCACAGTTTCAACCCTATTTAGTAACCATCCGTGAGATGACCAGCTTTTGAATTTCCTGAGTACCTTCGTAAATCTGGGTTATTTTCGCATCACGCATATACCGCTCCACTGGATAATCTTTTGTATATCCATAGCCCCCGAAAACCTGTACGGCCTCCGTCGTCACTTTCATTGCTGTATCTCCAGCAAAAAGTTTGGACATGGCCGACTCTTTCCCATAAGGAAGGCCCACTGATTCCAACCAGGCTGCCTGATAGGTTAATAGTCTTGAAGCCTCAACACCCGTTGCCATATCCGCCAATTTAAAACCGATTCCCTGCTGTGCAGAAATTGGCTTGCCGAATTGGACGCGCTCTTTTGCATAATCAACCGCGGCATCCAATGCACCTTGGGCTATCCCTACAGCCTGGGCTGCAATTCCATTACGGCCGCCATCAAGCGTCATCATCGCGATTTTAAAGCCTTCCCCTTCTTTTCCAAGGAGATTTTCTTTAGGAACACGGCACTCGTCAAAGATGATTTCCGTAGTCGGTGATGAACGGATTCCAAGCTTCTTCTCTTTTTTACCAACACTGAAGCCCGGGAAGTCCTTTTCAATGATAAAAGCACTCGTTCCTTTTTGCTTCGATTCAGGATCCGTCAATGCAAAGACGACATATGTATCCGCAATCCCGCCGTTCGTAATGAAGATTTTGGAACCGCTGATAACATATTCATCACCCACAAGCTTTGCAGTCGTTCTCATCCCGCCGGCGTCTGAGCCTGAGCTAGGCTCAGTCAGGCCATATGCACCGATTTTTTCACCCTGTGCCATCGGGCGAAGGTATTTTTGTTTTTGTTCTTCAGTGCCAAACTTATATATTGGCCATCCTGCGAGCGAAGTATGGGCTGATAAAGTCACCCCAGTAGAAGCGCAAACTCGGGAAAGTTCCTCAACCGCTATGCAATACGCTAAGTAATCACTTCCAATTCCGCCGTATTCCTCAGGCCACGGAATCCCGGTCAATCCAAGTTCAGCCATTTTATCGAAGATTTCACGGTCGAATCGTTCTTCTTCATCCCTCTCGGCAGCAGTAGGAGCCACTTCATTCTGGGCAAAGTCGCGCACCATTTTCCTGATCATTTCATGTTCTTCCGTTAGTTTAAATTGCATGGCAATGCCTCCTAAGTTTCTCGTAATTATAGATTTTTACTGATGACCATTCTCTGTATTTCGCTTGTACCCTCATAAATTTCAGTTACCTTTGCATCCCTGAAATATCGTTCGACCGGATAATCCGTTGTATATCCATAGCCTCCGAACACTTGGACTGCTTCTATCGCCACCTCAACGGCCGTCCTCGAAGCGAATAGCTTAGCCATCGCTGCCTCTTTACCGCAATTCAATCCTTGCGAGCGTAAATATGCCGCCCGATAGACGAGTAGCCTCGAAGCTTCTATGCTCGTTGCCATTTCTGCCAGTTTGAAACCAATCCCTTGCTGTTCTGCAATGGGTTTTCCGAATTGCTCCCTGCTTTTTGCATATTGGACAGCATGTTCCATGGCTCCTTCTGCAATACCTAGCGCTTGAGCGGCAATCCCGATCCTTCCAGCATCCAAGTTGGCCATGGCGATCTTAAAACCTTCACCTTCTTTGCCAAGGAGATTGGCTGTAGGGACTTTCATATCCTCGAATGTTACCTGCACGGTGCTCGACCCATGAAGGCCCATTTTACGTTCATCTTTACCGATGATTAAACCTGGCGTCCCTTTTTCTACGACAAAAGCAGAGATTCCCTTGCTTCCCTTTTGAGGGTCGGTTGAAGCAAAAACAATGAACACATCCGCTTCCCCGCCATTCGTGATAAAAACCTTGGACCCATTTATTCGATATTGTCCGCCTTCCTTTACTGCCACTGCCTTCGATTTCAAACTCGCAGCATCGGAACCTGAGCTTTGCTCAGTCAAACAAAAGGCCCCTAAATTTTCACCAGCGGCTAACTTAGGTACATACTTTCGCTTCTGCTCTTCCGTTCCAAAATAAACGATTGGATTTGTGCCAACAGATGTATGAACGGACAGTATGACACCAAGAGTGGGACTTACTTTGGAAATCTCATTGATGGCAATGATATAAGACATGAAGTCCATACCCGCGCCACCGTATTCTTCTGAAATCGGAATTCCCATCAAACCAAGCTCACCCATTTTTTGCAGAATCGTTTTTGGAAACACGCCTGTTTCCATTGCCTCGATATGAGGAGTGATCTCATTCTCCGCAAAAGAGCTTACCATTTTCCGCATCATTTCATGTTCTTCGGTAAACTTGAACTCCATCCTTCATCCCTCCCTGGCTGCACATCTTTCCATGATTAGTTATATTCATAAAAGCCCCGTCCTGATTTCTTGCCTAACCACCCTGCCTTTACATATTTCCTTAACAGCGGACACGGTCGGTATTTATCGTCTCCCAGTCCTTGGTGAAGGGTTTCCATTATATACAAGCATGTATCCAGGCCGATGAAGTCAGCTAGCGTAAGCGGGCCCATCGGATGGTTCATGCCCAGTTTCATTACGTCATCGATCGCTTCTTTAGTAGCGACGCCCTCATAAAGCGTATAGATGGCCTCATTGATCATCGGCATCAAAATCCGATTCGCTACAAAACCTGGAAAATCATTGACTTCCACCGGTACCTTATTCAAGGATTCAGCCATCTTTTCAACCTCTTGATAAACTTCATCCGCTGTAGCAAGTCCGCGGATGACCTCAACCAGCTTCATGACTGGAACCGGGTTCATAAAGTGCATGCCAATTACCTTTTCCGGCCTTTTCGTGGCAGCGGCTATCTCGGTAATTGGTAGCGAAGAAGTATTGGATGCAAGAATGACGTGCCGGGGCGTGATTTCATCCAACTCGGCGAATATTCTTGTTTTTATTTCCATGTTTTCCACTGCCGCTTCAATCACCAAATCTACTGCTGCTGCATTTTTCAAATTCGTTGAGGAAGTAAGCCGGGAAAGGATTGCATCCTTCTCCTCGGATTCCATTTTCCCTTTTTCAACCTGCCGCGATAGGTTTTTGGCAATAGTCCCTAAACCCTTTTCTACATACTCATCTTTTAAATCGTGTAAAAGAACTTCATAACCGCTCATTGCACAGACCTGGGCAATGCCAGATCCCATCTGTCCCGCACCAATGACCATCACTTTTTGAATGCCCATGGGAATATCCCTCCTCATTTATCTATGAAACTATTATCCTTGCTTAGGCACTTCTATTAAAATGGCATCTCCCTGACCGCCGCCACTACAGATCGCTGCGATGCCCAATCCCCCTCCGCGGCGTTTCAGTTCATGCATCAGCGTAATGATGATGCGGGCACCACTTGCCCCGATCGGGTGACCTAATGCTACAGCCCCTCCGTTTACATTCACTTTTCCCGGCTCGATGTTGGCAATTTTCCCGCTGGCCAATGCAACCGCAGCAAATGCTTCATTCACTTCAAATAAATCAATTTCCTCTATCGATTTACCTGTCTTCTGAAGAAGTTCATTTATGACCAGACCTGGCGTTTTAGGGAAGTCCTTTGCTTCCACTGCCACTTCTGCATGAGCTAAAATATAGGCAAAAGGCGTTTTCCCTTCCTTTTCAGCACGTTCCTCACCCATCAATACGAGTGCACCTGCCCCGTCATTGACACCGGGTGCATTACCAGCCGTAATGGTCCCCTCATTATTGAAAGCTGGACCCAGTTTAGCCAACTTTCCGGCAGATGTATCTTTTCTTGGGGCTTCATCATGTTCGATGGTAATTGGTTCGCCTTTTCGGACCGGCACCTGTACGGAAATGATTTCTTCTGCAAGAATTCCGCCATCGATTGCTTTTATCGCTTTTTGGTGACTCTCATAAGCCCAGTTATCTTGTTCCTCACGGGTGATTTCAAGATCCTCGGCTGTACTGTTACCGTAAGTCCCCATATGTACGCCCGTAAAACTGCAGCTTAGTCCATCCGATATCATCGTATCCTTCAGTTCCCCATCACCCATCCTTAGGCCCCACCTTGCTTTCGGAAGGATATAAGGTGCATTGCTCATCGATTCCATTCCGCCGGCAACAATGATTTCTTCTTCACCTAAGCGAATGATCTGATCAGCCAATGTGACACTGCGAAGTCCTGATGCGCATACTTTATTAATGGTTTCCGTTTTCACTTCCCAAGGCAATCCAGCATGACGGGCTGCCTGGCGGGACGGTATTTGGCCTTGGCCTGCTTGAAGCACATTCCCCATGATGACCTCGTCCACTTGGCTTCCTTCAATCCCTGCCCGAACAAGTGCCTCTTTGATTGCTATTCCACCAAGTTGTGATGCCGTCAAACTGCTAAGACCACCGCCAAATTTACCAAAAGGTGTTCTCACACCGCTAATAATCACTGTTTTCGCCATCATTATTTCCCCCTATAAGTAACATTGATTGAACGCTCGCTCAATTTGGAGTTAAAAAAATAGTGTTGTAAGCGCTTAATATTATATTATATTACACATTTTTCTCAAAAATGAAAATATTTAGTTTATAAATATTGAAAATATTGCCTGCTTCCATTTGAATCTCATTTAGAGGAAGCAGGCTATTCCATTTACAATTAAGAGGCAATCGATTTATTTTCACCAATGACCGCTTTTTCGAGTAGTTCAGCTACATCATACGTTTTAACATTTTCCTCAACTTCTTTTGCTTTCGTCCCATCAGATAGCATGGTCAGGCAATAAGGACATCCTGAGCTGATCACTGTTGGGCTGACGGCCAGCGCTTGTTCGGTACGGGCCACATTAATGCGGTTTCCAGTTTCTTCTTCCATCCACATCAAACCGCCTCCAGCTCCGCAGCACATACCCTTCTCACGGTTACGCTCCATCTCAATAAGTCTCACTCCATCAATGGATTGTAAGATTTCACGCGGCGGGCTGTAAACTTCATTGTACCTTCCCAAATAACAGGAATCGTGGAATGTAATCGTCTCATTCACCGGATATTGCGGCACCAGCCTGCCTTCACTGACAAGTTTGGCCAACAGCTCAGTATGGTGATACACTTCCGCTTCCAAGCCAAAATCCGGATACTCATTCTTAAAGATATTGTATGCATGCGGATCGATCGTCACGATTTTCGTTATTTCATTCTTCTGGAATTCTTCTATATTTTTCATGGCAAGTTCCTGAAAAACAAACTCATTACCCAATCGACGTGGAGTATCCCCTGAGTTTTTCTCCTTATTTCCGAGAATTGCAAATGTGACGCCCGCTTCATTCAATAATTTAGCAAAGGAAAGGGCAATCTTCTGGCTTCGGTTATCGTACGACCCCATTGAACCCACCCAAAATAAATACTCGAATTCTTCGTCTGCCTTTTTTAATTCCTTCACGGTTGGGACGCTGACATCTTCCCGAAGGCTTCGCCAATCTTCTCTCTCTTTACGGTTCAATCCCCACGGGTTCCCTTGACGCTCGATATTCGTCATGGCACGCTGTGCATCGGGATCAAGTCTGCCCTCAGTAAGCACTAGATAACGGCGCATATCAATGATTTTGTCGACATGTTCATTCATTACCGGGCATTGATCTTCACAGTTCCGGCATGTGGTGCAAGCCCAAAGTTCTTCTTCTGTAATGACTTCGCCAATCAGGCTAGGACTGTATGCTTCTGTTGCTGCAGCTGACTCCTGCGCCCCCTGCGCGGCACCAGCCAAAGCGATCTTATTTCCCTTCGTATTTCCAAAAACAAAAGATGGAACCCATGGCTGCTTCGTTGTAACGGCAGCGCCTGTATTTGTTAAATGGTCACGCATCTTGATTATGATATCCATCGGGGACAGCATTTTCCCGGTACCTGTAGCCGGGCACATATTCGTACAGCGACCGCACTCCACACAGGCATAGAGGTCCACCATTTGATATTGCGTCAAGTCCTCGATATATTTGGCACCGTAATATTGATTGCCTTCTTTGTCGAGAATCTCTTCTTCCAAATCAACCGGTTTCAATTTCCCCGGATTGTCCAGGCGATTAAGGAATACATTTATCGGACCGGCAATCAAATGAGCGTGCTTAGATTGCGGGATATAAACAAGGAAAGATAATATGATCAGTAAATGCAGCCACCAAGCTACATAAAAAACGACGGTTGCCGCTGTTGGCCCCATCCAGCCGAATAGAAATGCGATGCTCGATGCGACTGGCTCCGACCAGGTTGCATCGTGTCCATGCCAGATCATTCCCATTCCATTCCCCAGTAATACGGTGATCATGATACCGGTAATGAAGATGACAACCAAACCTGCTTTGAAATCCCTTTTCAAGCGAACAAGCTTTTCGACATAACGGCGGTATGCCGCCCATAGGATTGCAACAAGAACGGTAAGCGTCACAATTTCCTGGAAGAAAGTAAAGGCCGGATAAACAGGGCCGAACGGTAAATGCCACCCCGGCCTTAAGCCTTTAACGAAAAAATCAAGTGCACCAAATTGCACTAATATGAAACCATAAAATAACAAGGCATGAATGATCCCGCTCTTTTTATCTTTAAAGAGCTTCTTCTGTCCAAATACATAAACCCCTATTTTGACAAGACGATCTTTCACACGGTTATCGAATTCCACTTTTTTGCCAAGTTTTATATAAGCAATACGAGTCTTTATCAAATAGACAAACAAACCGGCGGCGTAAGCGGTTACAAGCAGGAATGCAACTAAGTTGATCCACAGTAAACCATTCATTTCCATGCAGTCTTTCCCCCTCTTTAGTAAATTGCAAAATGCCAGGTACCATTATGGGAAATTTGGCATTTTTCTGAAATTTGATTAATTCCATTATATAATGAATGAGCATTCAGTCAACTTTTTTCTTTTAAAAACCATTTAATTTTTCTGCCCCTTAATTTATATAATTCGACAAATCCATGCATTACCCTTCTGCATTCTAAAAAAATGAAGATCCTTTCCCCCTTTTTAATGGTTACTGTCAGGGAATTAGAGCCAAACTAAATATAATCATTTAGGGGGGATTTTTTTTGAAGATAATCACTACGATTGCCTCTATATTTTTATTGATCTTCTCTTGGTGCTGGGTTGATCTTAAGGTAGGGCATAAGCGTTATTTGAAGCAAGCAAACAACATTAAATATCCGCCTCGGAATAGTGAAATGACTGTATTCACATCAGGGAAAATCCTGTTTGAAGATTATATCAAGGAAGTCAGGCAAGCTCAGGATTCCATCCATATCCTTTTTTATATAGTAAAAAATGATAAATTCAGCAAGGACTTTTTGAAGTTACTGCAGTCAAAAGCGGAAGAGGGCGTGGAAGTGCGGCTTTTAGTCGATTGGATAGGGAGTAAAGGGATGTCCCGCCAAACCATTCAGGAGCTGACTGAAAGCGGCGTTCATTTTTCTTTCAGCTTTAAACCGAAACTCCCCTTCCTTTTCTATTCCATACAAAAAAGAAATCACCGTAAGATCTCGGTGATAGATGGAAAAATCGGCTATCTTGGCGGCTTTAATATCGGTAAGGAGTATATAAACCAAGGGGAAAAGCTGAACCCATGGAGGGATTACCATTTAAAAATGACCGGGGAAGGTGTAAAGGACCTTCAGGAAGTCTTCCTCTCTGATTGGTTCTATGATACAAACGAGGATTACAGAGGGACTCCTGCCTATTTTCCGACATTGACTCCCGGGACGCAGGCCCATCAGTTTGTCGTCACGAATGGCAGTGATCTTGAACAGTCACTGACACACATGATTCGTCAAGCGACTAAAAAAATCATTATCGGGACTCCATACTTCATTCCCAGTGAAACTTTATTTCAGGAATTGAGGGAAGCCCTTGCACGCAATGTTTCCGTTACGGTCATCGTACCTGAAATTTCAGACCACGCCCTTGTAAAAGAAGCTTCTTTTCCCTATTTTCGGGTACTAATAAAAGACGGGGCGGAAATCATGCAATTTCAAAGAGGGTTCTACCATTCTAAAGTGATATTGATCGATGATATAATGTGTGATATCGGTACGGCTAATTTTGATAAACGCAGTTGTTTTTTAAATAGTGAAATGAACTGCATCGTATTTGACCGGACATTTATAAAAGATGTAGAAAAGGAATTGGCAGTGGACCTGGCCGAATCCAAGCCGCTGAACGGGGACGCTCTTTCCAGTATGAATGTAGTCCGTTCCGCAAAAGAATCACTGGCTTCCATCCTTTCTCCTTTTCTTTGACAACCCTTTGCTCAAGGAGAAAAATATAATGAAAATAAGATTTGGGTTCGTATCCAATGCCACCTGTTTATGGGAGGCTTCTCCGGCTAAGACACTTACTTTCAAGCGATATAGCACACTTGGCGCAGAAAAAGGAATGGAAAAGCTCCTGGATGTGACAAGGCAGAACATTGAAAATACCTTAAGGGTCCTTCAATATAACACGGCACACCAAATAGAAGTATACC
This sequence comes from Peribacillus sp. YIM B13477, assembly GCF_042787955.1. Classification (NCBI taxonomy): domain Bacteria; kingdom Bacillati; phylum Bacillota; class Bacilli; order Caryophanales; family Bacillaceae; genus Peribacillus; species Peribacillus sp. YIM B13477. Next base: position 156,532 of record NZ_JBHZPD010000007.1, on the reverse strand, counting down.
GGATGTCCAGTTCCATTGTTCCTTTAGCCACACATCCCGACATCGAATGGGATTTCGTCACTCCTTTTAAGAAAGAGTGGAAACAGCTTGGCGATTGGGCCACTGCACACAAGATGAGGATCAGCTTTCATCCCAATCAGTTTACGCTGTTCACCAGCCCTAAGCCCGAGATCACACAAAATGCAGTGAAAGATATGGAGTTCCATTATAAAATGCTTGATGCAATGGGCATTGCGGGCACCTCTTTCATCAATATCCATGTCGGTGGGGCCTATGGTGATAAAGAGTCCGCCCTTGTAAGGGTTCATGACAACCTTAAATCGCTGCCTATGCACATCAAGGAAAGAATGACTTTGGAGAATGATGATAAAACCTATACAGCATCTGAAACCCTCGGCGTATGTAAAAGGGAGGGCATCCCGCTTGTATTCGATTATCACCATCATCTCGCAAACCTTTCAGATGAGCCGCTTAACGAGCTACTCACCGAGGTGTTCACCACTTGGAATCAAGCAGGGGCGGTACCAAAGATCCATATTTCATCCCCAAAATCGGCAGGTGAATTTCGCTCGCATGCAGATTATATCGATTTGGACTTCATCATGCCCCTTTTTAAAGTGCTTAAGGATCTTGGACAGGACGCGGATTTCATGATCGAGGCCAAGATGAAGGATCGGGCAATGTTGCAGCTGATTGAAGATATGGCTAAGATTCGAGGTGTAAAAAGGGTGAGCGGCGGAGCCATTGAGTGCTAAATAACCTAAAAAAAGCGGCTGTTTCGCTAGAAACAGCCGCTTTTTTCCATTACATTTTTTCCGGTGCCGAAACCCCGATGATGGCCAATGCATTCTTTAACGTAATTTGGACGGATTTGACCAGTCCAAGACGCGCCTTACTTCTTTCCATTTCTTCAACATCCAGAACCTTATCTGCATTGTAGAAACTGTGGAATGTAGAGGCCAGGTCGAATATATAGTTCGTCATACGGTGAGGCATCCGTTTTTCGGCTGCTTCCGCTATTGCCTGCGGGAACTCTCCTAATTTCTTCAAAAGCTCCACTTCTTTTTCAGTAGCTAGGGCAGAGAAATCAGTGACTCCTTCATAGCTGATCCCTTGTTCCACACCTTGGCGTAAAATGCTGGAAATACGGGCGTGGGCATACTGTGCATAATAAACCGGGTTTTCATTGGACTGTGATACTGCAAGATCCAAATCGAAATCCATATGAGTATCCGCACTTCTCATTGCAAAGAAATAACGTGTTGCATCCAGACCCACTTCATCAATCAGGTCACGCATCGTAACTGCTTTACCGGTACGTTTACTCATCTTCATTTTCTCGCCATCCTTGTACAGGTGAACAAGCTGGATGATTTCCACTTCAAGCTGCTCGCGGTTGTACCCTAATGCTTCGATCGCTGCTTTCATGCGCGGTATATACCCGTGGTGGTCTGCACCCCAGATATTGATCAGTGTTTCAAAGCCGCGCTCCAATTTATTACGGTGATAGGCAATATCCGGTGTCAAATATGTGTAAGACCCATCCTGCTTAATAAGCACTCGGTCTTTATCATCGCCTAATTCCGTAGAGCGGAACCATGTAGCCCCATCTTCCTCGTAAACATGGCCCCTTTCCCTCAACACTTTAAGTGCTTCATCAATTTTACCGTCTTGATAGAGGGATGTCTCGGAGTACCATACATCAAATCCGACACGGAAATTACCCAAGTCCGTTTTCAGTTTTTCCATTTCATATTTCAAGCCGTACTCACGGAAAAATTCAAAACGTTCCTTCTCATCGGCATTTACATATTTATCCCCATACTCACTTGCAAGTGTCTTACCGATGCCAATGATATCTTCGCCATGATAACCGCCCTCAGGCATATCCTTTTCGAGGCCAAGTGCCTGGAAATAACGGGCTTCTATGGAAATGGCCAAATTATTGATTTGGTTACCGGCATCATTGATATAGTATTCACGTGAAACATCATAGCCTGCTTTAGCTAGGATATTACATAGCGTATCACCTACTGCTGCACCACGGGCATGACCAAGATGGAGATCACCGGTCGGGTTCGCGGAAACGAACTCCACTTGGATTTTTTCGCCTTTACCAAAGTCACTTTCCCCATATGCTTCATCCACTTTCAAAATGACAGGAACCAGTTCTGTCAAATACGCATTATTCATGTGGAAATTGATAAAACCCGGTCCTGCAATTTCAATTTTTTCGATGGATGCTTTTGAATTGTCAAAGTTTTCGATGATTGCCTCTGCTATCATCTTTGGCGCTTTCTTTGCAATCTTCGTTAATTGCATGGCCATATTCGTGGAATAATCTCCGTGTGTCTTATCTCTTGGCAGCTCCAATACAACATTCGGAATTTGCTCTTCCGTTGCTAAACCGGCTTTAATGACTGCCGCTTTAATCTCTTCTTTCAGTTTTTCCTGTACCTCTTTTACTATATTCATGCGTTATGCTTCCTCCTTGTAGGAAATCGTCATCTCATATTGACCGGGTTCGCTTCCCTGCATATGTAACGTATATTTAAGGACAAGTTTCCCTTGTTTGGCCTGCTCATCCCATTGATGATGGATCTTCTTCGCGGTCGTCCGTAATCCTAACCTGCCATATATACTTTCGTAATGCCCATTTGTCGCTTCCTGCAGGCGGAAAAGCTGCCTCATTTTAATGGCACCATTTCTAAGCAGGATCGTTTCATCCGGTTTGTGCTTGATGGTCGTTTGTGTTTGACCGGTTTCATTTTCCTCTTTATATTGCAAATATAAATCTGCACCTTTATACATTTTTGTACCAAATGTGACCAACTCATACGTTTCCGTTTCTGAACCGTGCTTGATTTTTGTCTGTAAAGTCACTTTAATAGCATGCTTATCTATATCATGAAGAGTCAAAGCTACACTTCCTTCATCATGTCGTTCTTAACTTTATAAGTATAAATATTCTTCAAGGAAGTTTCAACTTGGAGCGGAAAATAAAGTGTTAAACCAAAAGTGTGCTGTCGAAATCAAGTTGTTGCAATTCATTTGATTTTAACGCAATAATGACTCATTGGGCGTAATTATTCAAAAAGAGCCCTTCGGATTCTTTTCCATGGATAAAAAAAGACCATTCCCGCTAAAAAACAGGAACAGTCAATTCTTCCATGATTAACCTTTTTTAACCCACCCTAGGATCATTTCGCGAATCAGCTTGCTTGCCGTATTCGCAGTTTGCTCGGATGGATCATAGATCGGTGCCACTTCTACTAAATCGCAGCCGACCACATTTATTTCAGACCGTGCTATCTCATGAATCGAAGCTAAAAGCTCTTTGGAAGTGATGCCTCCACAATCAACGGTGCCTGTTCCCGGCGCGTGCGCAGGGTCAAGAACATCGATGTCGATCGTCACATATACAGGACGGCCAGCTAACTGCGGCAACACTTCTTTTAAAGGTTCAAGAACTTCAAATTTAGAGATGTGCATGCCATTTTCTTTTGCCCATTGGAATTCTTCCTTCAAACCGGAACGAATGCCGAAAGAGTATACATTTTTCGGGCCGATAAGTTCTGCGGATTTACGGATGATGGACGCATGGGAAAGCGGCTCTCCCTCATAATCCTCACGTAAATCTGTATGGGCATCCATATGGATGATGGCCATATCGGGATACTTTTTGAACATGGCTTTGATGACAGGCCATGTGACAAGATGTTCCCCTCCCATACCCATTGGAAACTTACCTGCATCCAACAAGCTGTCGACAAATTTTTCAATCATATCGATACTGCGCTGCGGATTGCCGAATGGTAATGGAATGTCCCCGGCATCAAAGAATTTAACTTCCTCTAATTCACGATCTAAATACGGGCTGTACTCTTCCAAACCAATCGAAACTTCACGAATCCGGGTAGGGCCGAAGCGAGAACCCGGACGGAAACTTACCGTCCAGTCCATCGGCATGCCGTATAGCACAGCTTCTGATTCCTCAAAAACAGGGTGGCTTTTAATGAATACATTGCCTGAATAGGCCTCATCGAATTTCATGGTCCATGCCTCCCTTACTTCACTAAATCTTGAACGAATTTAGGCAGAACGAATGCTGCTTTATGAAGTTCTTTTGTATAATATTTAGTTTCCATTTCGTGGAAACGATCTTCAGTCACTTCTAATGGATTATATTTTTTCGATCCGATCGTGAACGCCCAAAGGCCGCTTGGATACGTCGGGATATTCGCTAAATACAGGCTCGTGATTGGGAATATCTCTTTCACATCACGTTGTACATCGCGAATTAAGTCCGCTTTAAACCAAGGGTTGTCGGATTGTGCCACAAAAATCCCGTCTTCTTTCAAAGCTTTGGAAATCCCGGCATAAAAACCTTTTGTGAATAAATTGACAGCAGGTCCGACAGGTTCAGTTGAGTCGACCATGATCACGTCATATTCATTTTCACTTTTGGCGATGTGCATGAAGCCATCCCCAACTTGTACGTCTACACGCGGATCTTCAAGCATGCCTGCAATTTCCGGCAGGTATTTCTTTGAGTATTCGATGACTTTCCCATCGATATCCACCAATGTAGCTTTTTTTACGCTTGGGTGTTTAAGGATTTCACGGATAACTCCTCCGTCCCCTCCACCTACAACCAAAACGTTTTCTGGATTAGGATGGGTAAATAAAGGAACATGGGCTACCATTTCATGGTAAACGAATTCATCGCGCTGTGAAGTCATTACCATGTCATCCAGCAATAGCATATTGCCCCACTCTTCCGTTTCAATCATATCAAGCTTTTGAAACTCAGTTTGCTCCGTATGTAAAGTACGATTCACTTTCATCGTAATACCAAAGTTCTCTGTTTGTTTTTCAGTAAACCAAATGCTCATTTATTAACGCTCCTTTTCCATTTCATATTGTCAGTCACCTTATAGGTTCCCCAAAATCGGTATAGTCATTAGCTAGAAAAATTATAGACGAATCTAGCAGAATTGCAAGATAAATTTCTTAAATGCAGTTCTTATGTTTAAAATTTTCTTTTTTTTCCATAATAGTAATAGATACTAGATTCTTACCTGATAAGAGAGGTGAAAGCAATGGAATTGATTCCAAGCGAACGATTTAAAAGGACAACTAAATATGTACGGGCCTTCATTATCCTTGCCACAATCGGGCTGACAATACTCTTTGTATTGCTTCTCTCTTTACTGATTTACGCAAAAATATTAGGTCCGCCTCCTTTGGTCGTGCCGCAGTCCACTCTCTATTACAGTGATGATGGAAATGTGATCGGTGAAACAGATAATGGCCAGAAGCGTTATTGGGCCGGAATGGAGTCGATTTCACCACAGCTCATCAAAGCGACTGTAGCCGTTGAGGACCGCCAATTTTACACTCATTATGGATTTGATATAAAGCGGATCGGCGGTGCCATCCTTGCCGATATTAAGGCAATGTCCAAGGTCCAGGGTGCAAGCACCATTACCCAGCAGTATGCCCGGAACCTGTTTCTTGGGCATGACAAAACGTGGTCGCGTAAACTTAATGAGGCCTTTTATACGATACGTTTAGAAATGAACTACTCCAAAAAGGAAATTCTAGAAGGCTATTTAAATACGATTTATTATGGCCATGGCGCATATGGAGCCCAAGCTGCAAGTCAATATTACTTTGGCAAGGATGCCAAGGATCTGACTCTTCCTGAAGCGAGCATGCTGGCCGGAATACCAAAAGGGCCGTCAAACTATTCTCCATTGGATAACTTTGAAAAAGCGAAATCAAGGCAGAAAGTTGTCCTGCAATCCATGAAAAGCAAAAACTACGTTTCAGACAAGGATATCGCGGAAGCACTGCGAACATCCTTTACATTAAAAGGGGAACACGGAACGGTCACCAAGAAGACCGCTCCCTATTTCCAGGATGCCGTCAAGCAGGCTTTAAAATCTCAGCTTCATTTAGATGACCGGACGATCGAGCTCGGCGGCCTTAAGGTGTATACGACACTGGACGAAACCCAGCAGGATGCTGCCGAAGAGGTCCTTTCCAATACCATACCCAAGTCTTCAGGCATTCAAGCCTCGATAGTGGCAATGGATCCGGATACCGGGGAGGTCCGTGCGCTGGTCGGCGGTAAAGATTATTCCGAGTCTCCATTCAATCGGGCCACACAGGCCGTTCGCCAGCCTGGGTCAACCATGAAGCCATTGCTATACTATTCAGCGCTGGAGAATGGTTTCACACCGTCCACCACCTTGAAAAGCGAGACAACTACATTTTCTTTCGATGATGGTCACTCATCTTACACACCGCATAATTATAACCATCAATATGCGGAAGGCGAAATCACGATGGCTCAGGCCATTGCTCTTTCTGATAATATCTTTGCCGTAAAAACGCATTTGTTCCTTGGGGAACAGTCATTGGTCGATACCGCGCGTCGATTCGGAATCACGGCAAAGATGGATGCCGTCCCTTCCCTGGCACTCGGTACGTCAGGTGTTAGGGCGATTGAAATGGTGAACGCATACAGCATTCTGGCTAACGGCGGCAAGAAGGTGGAACCCGTGTTTATCAAAAAGGTGGAAAATCAAAAAGGTGAAGTGATTTTTGATGAAAAGGAAAAACCGGAACAGATTCTGGATAAGGACAAGGCATTTGTCATGACCCAGATGCTTACTGGTGTTTTCGATGAAACATTAAATGGCTATACGAAAGTGACCGGCAGCACCATCAGTTCCCAGCTGACCCGCCTATATGCCGGCAAATCAGGCTCCACCCCGACGGATAGCTGGATGATCGGTTACACACCGGAGCTTGTAGCAGGAGTATGGACTGGATATGACCAAGGCAAAAAGATCGAGATCCCTGCTGAAAAAGGCTATGCAAAGAAAATCTGGGCTTCCTATATGGAAAAGGGTTTAAAAGGTAAACCGGCAAAATCATTTAAGGAAACCGAAAACGTAATCGGGGTAAACGTGAATCCCGTAAGCGGAAAATTGGCCACAAAGGATTGTCCCGTCTCAAGAATGACTTATTATGTTAAAGGAACCGAGCCTGTCGAATACTGTGCCGAGCACTTTAAGGGTGAGAATCCGAAACATGCCCCAAAAGAAGAAGAACTTAAAAAGGCCCCTTGGTACAAGAAAATCTTAAAACCTTGGGGATAACGAAAAACCCCCGAAGCCTGCAGAGGCTTCGGGGGTTTTTCTGTCCTAGTTCCACAGTGACTAAACTGCTGTCTTTAAGTTTACTGATTTTATCGCTTTCCTACAAGTGCATTTTTCACTAAACTTAACATTTCATCCATCAAACGAGATTCAAACCGTCAATGACTCCTTTAGCTGATCTGAAGAACGCTCCCACATTCCCGCATCATGATTTTTCAGGAAGTCTGCGAGCACACGTTTTGATTTATCGTCCATGTCCTCAACGATGATCTTTCGTTTTAGCGATTTATCCATCCGGTTAACATGCTCCGGAAGCGATTTGTAACCGCGTCTAATTGACCTGTCGACCATCATTTCACATGCTGTCACACCTGCATAGTGCGGACCATTTTGAGTGGCTTCAATGGTCACCCAAACAAGCCAGTAGGGTTTGGCATTCGGGACTTCCTCTTTAGTCTTTAAGAACTTGATCCCTTTTTCCACTGCACTTCTTGCATGCATCGCTCCGATATCGACCTCTGCTTCACCCGCATCCACATCGATGATGACCGGGGAAATATTATCGAGTGTTAATACCCCTGCCCCATATCCGCCATGGCCTTCTGTTGGGTCGTTTTTTATAATATTGAAGCCTACCTTTTTCTTTGGTTGTTCTTCCATGTTCATATCCCCCTTTATCGTTTGTCATTCCTTATTATTGGTTAAAAAAACAAAAGTGAAAAAAATTGACTCAAGGTGCCTCCTACAAATTTAATGCCAGTATCCAAAATCGGTCTAATTGTATATTGACTCAGCGGTGTGATGATCAGGATCAAAAAAATAAGGGAGCCATATTGTTCATACTGGGTCATTTTTGCTCGCAAGTTTGCTGAAACAAGATCCTGAACGATCCTATAACCATCGAGAGGCGGCAGCGGTAACAGATTAAATACAAATAAAAGGACATTTAAATTTATGAGTATATTTAAGAAGGGCTCGACGAAAAACGGTAAATCAGGTCCAACGCCTGCCGCCAGCAACCCGTAAAAAATCAAATACCCCAAAATTGCAACAAGCAAATTACTGAACGGACCGGCAAAAGAGACGAGCACTCCTGCCAATTTTGGATTCTTGAAATGAAAACGATTGACCGGTACGGGTCTCGCCCAACCAAATCCGGCTATCAATATCAACAGAGTTCCGATCGGATCCAAATGTGAAATCGGATTCAACGTGACTCTCCCTTCATTCTTTGCTGTCGGGTCACCGAACTTATAAGCCACATACGCATGGGAAAATTCATGAACCGTAAATGCGATCAACAGTGACACAATGACATATGGAAGCTTTTCCAAAGGATAAACCAAAAACCGTTCTATTTGCTCCAAGAATTGCATCGATAGCTTCTCCCCCAATGTTTAATACCGTTAGTATACATCAAAAGCTCAAGAAGTGAAAAAACTCTGACTTCCGTGTCTTGCAATTATTTTTCCATTGTGAAACACTACAAGATAAGAGAGGAAGGGGGGAAAAGAGATGCCATATGTAACAGTCAAAATGCTTGAAGGCCGTACAGACGAACAAAAAAAGGCTTTAGTCGAAAAGGTGACTGCAGCAGTGACGGAAACAACTGGAGCACCAGCGGAAGCCGTGACGATTTTCATTGAAGAAATGTCAAAAAATCATTTAGCAGTAGCCGGTGTCCGTAAAAGCGATCTATAAGATTTACATAATGGGGAAAAGCTAAGCCATCAATTCGGCTTAGCTTTTGTTTTTAACTGCTCAATATATTCATATGCCTCATCAATTTCTTCAAGGGTATACTTTTGTTTGCTTTTCAGCGTGAAAATTTTCTCGGTGACTTCCTCTTTTTCAAGCGTGTCGAAGTATAATACCGTTGAAACCAGCTCCAAAAACCTGGCATTCTGTTCGTTCATATCCTGTAAGCATGCCTCAAGTGCCGGCATCTCCACTTCCTGTATGGATAGGAAATCCTGGCCGGCATCCGTTATCGAATAACAATATTGATAATAGCCTGCTTTTTTTTCCCTTACTTCATTCAAGTAGCCCATTTCGCAGAGCTCTTCAATCCGTAAGGTCAACTCCTCCGAATACGGTCCATAAAAGTGAAACTGAAACTTTTCATGAAATGGGAAGGACAGCTTCTTCGCGATATAAACGATTTTTTGTAATTTTTTCCGACCCGAGATTTCACCGGCAGTAGAAATTGCATTGATAATGTTTGCATGATCCTTAAACAAGGCTCGTCACTCCTCACCAAAAATGTACCACTTTAATCCGATAGCTCCAAAAGCTTGCGGATCTGTTTTTTAATATTTTTCTTCGTAGATTCATCACGCAATAAATCCGCTGGATAATACAACTTATGATCCGTTCTTCTTTTCCCTGAAATTGCATCGACAATTTCGGATTCACGTGATAATTCACGAATTTCGCCATTATTTTTAAGCAAGTGAATCGGAAGTCTCTCCTCTTCCTCACCTGGCCGGTAAAAATCATACGGCAGATCTGATGAGGAATCGACGACAAGATAATAATCCGGATCGATGCCCGCCTTCTTGAATAGCGTCCTTAATTCCATCAATCTGTTCATTTGACTGTTCGACGGATGGAATTCCACATATTTAAATAGTTTACGGTTAACGAAGCGAGTGCATAAATCTTTTAAAATCGCATCGTTTTCCTCTTCCCATGCTTCGAAATAATAGAGCATCACCGATTCATCCATTTTCAAATAGTCCGTTAAAGTCACTTCACCCTTGAACAATGAATAAAAATGGTGCGGTTCTTGAGCAAACTCATAACCGGATTCATATAAATGTTTCGCCCTATGTAGGATCTTGGTAAGTATGACCTCCGCACTTCTCGTAACTGGATGGAAATAAACCTGCCAATACATTTGGTAGCGACTCATGATATAATCCTCAACCGCATGCATCCCGCTCTGCTTTATGACGGCATGTTCTTCCCTTGGCCTCATCACACGCAAAAGCCTTTCCATATCGAAATGACCATAACTCACGCCAGTGAAATAAGCATCACGCTGTAAATAGTCCATTCTATCAGCATCGATCTGACTTGAAATCAGGCTGACTACTAATTTGCCTTTATAGGTTTTCGCGATGACTTCTGCCACTTTTTTTGGAAAATCACGCCCAACTCTAAGGAGGATCTTATTCACTTCCGTATCGCCGACGATTATCTGCTGCGTGAATTGCTCATGATCCAGATCAAACACTTTTTCAAAAGAATGAGAGAAAGGACCATGACCCAAATCATGCAGGAGGGCTGCGCACAAGGATAGTAACCGCTCCTCTGGTTTCCATTCCGGTCTGCCCTCGAAAACATCATCCACGATTCTCCGGACAATCTCGTATACTCCAAGCGAATGGCTAAGCCGACTATGTTCCGCACCATGAAAGGTTAAATAAGTCGTTCCCAGCTGTTTGATCCTACGAAGCCGCTGGAATTCCTTCGTCCCTATTAAATCCCATATAACCCGGTCACGAACATGTATATATCGGTGCACCGGATCCTTGAATACTTTTTCTTCTTGTAATTTTTCGCCGGAATATCCCATGAACTACCCTCTTTTTCATAATCTCGATGCACTCATTATAGCGTGTTTTGACAAAAAACCCTAACTTCCACCTTGCTAGTAAGAGGGGGCATTTTGTAAGAAAACGGAAGTCCCAGTCTGGTTTTGTCTCGAAAATAAGGAAATAAAAAATCACCGCAGTGTGTCGAATCTGGGTGATGATTACTGGTTCCATATATCATAAGAAACAATCCACTCTACCTATATATCATGGATCCTACTTTAGTTTTTTATTGATTTTATCTAGTAACTCGTCTTCTGTCGGTGCAGCAACCGGACGGTTATTGACAAAGGCAAAAGACTTCTTTCTGCCAGGACCGCAGTAGGATTGGCAGCCCACTTCAATTTTCGCGTCGGGATCAAGCTTTTCAAGACGCGGGATCAATGTTTTTATGTTTACCGCCAAGCAGTCATCGCACACTCTGAATTCATTGGACATCCTCCGGTCACCATCCTTTCCATGACAAACTGTATTTCATCCATTTATATGACTAAAAGGTATTTTACCGTTTCTACTTATGAATATCAAGAGGGCTGAATGATGTGAAAAATGATGTAATTAATCAAAAAACTAGTATCCTTTTAACCTTTTTGTATAAAAAATCCATATTTTGTCCAAAATGCTAGTAGAACACTCCATAAATCACTGCTACACGATATTTTATATAGTTATTTATTTTAAAAGTTACCAGAAAGGGAGTATGTAGAAATGAAGGTTCGTCAAGACGCCTGGACAGAAGAAGATGATTTGCTTTTGGCAGAAACGGTATTGCGCCATGTGCGGGAAGGCAGCACTCAGCTTAATGCTTTTGAAGAGGTAGGAGATAAGTTGAATCGTACCTCTGCAGCATGCGGATTCCGCTGGAATGCAGTTGTCCGCCATAATTATGATAAAGCGCTATCCCTTGCCAAGAAACAGCGTAAGCAGCGGCAAAGGATCCTTGGAAAAGATCAAGGAGGGAAAAAACGGCTTCTTTATACACCGCCGTCCCCAACGATTTCCGACATAATGGTTCCCCATGTACAAGAGGAGGAACTAGAGTTGAATACCGAAGTCGATACTGCCAATTATGAAGCAGCAGAGGAATTCGTTGTGGCAGAAGCCCTCACTCCTAAGACACAGCACACACCAGTTACTTTGGAATCGGCCATGAGCCTTGATGCCGTCATCGCCTATTTGGAATCCATGAACGGCCGCATGCTTCAAGCCGAAGTATTAAAAACCGAAAATGAAAGATTGAAGCTTGAAATTAAAGGACTGAAAAAGCGAAACGAAGATTTGGAGAATAAAATCAGCCACCTAGAACAAAACAGCGGCTTGATGCAGGAAGATTATGAAACTTTGATGAATATCATGAATCGAGCAAGAAAGCTGGTCTTGTTGGAGGAAGAGGAACGTCCGGCAACGAAGTTCAAGATGGACCGGAATGGCAATTTGGAAAAAATGGCCGAGTAATAAGATAATGTGGGGTTCTGTTATATAGATCAACCACATGCCAGAGGCCGTTTCACCCCTATTTATCCGAAAAAAGGGAGCCAACAAGGCTCTTTTTTTCATTGTTTCAAGAAAGAAGGAATGCTATCTCCGCCTATCATACAGTCCTTTTACAGTTTCAGTGAATGCTAAAGTCGTATTAAATGAAAGAAGCCATTCCTGACTTAATGGAACGGCTTCTTTCATATCAATCCTTTAATACATCGAACACTTTATCATTGCGTTCGACCACTCTCGTCAAGTACGCCTCATACAGCGGCCATTCCTCAGCGGAAAGTGTATCAGAGAATATCCTTTCGCTATGTTCCTTCAATACTTGAAGGAATCTGAGCATCACGTCCTGAACGCTCAATTGCACACCCAACAATTCGGTTAGGGACGCCATCACCGAAGGGACGATATCAGGATAAGCGAATTTGGTTTCTGCATTTCCTTTAGCTGCATCATAAAAACCCTTCACGAGACTGGCACGTTCAGCCCCGCTTCCATTGACACACAAATAGATTTGCACCGCTACGCCATTGCGGATCCTGCGTTGGGATATACCGGCAAACTTTTGTCCATTTATACTTAAATCATAACTGCCAGGACAATAGGAACCGACGATTTCCCGCGCCTCCATCTTGACTGGGAAATCGGAAAACATCAATTGGACAAGCTCCCACATCGCATCATATCCACGATTGATTTCAATTTTCTGCTCGTTTTCAGGAAAAATGAGCGAAAAATTAAGGACCCCCTCATCCAGGACGACTGCAAGCCCTCCGGAATTCCTCACGATGGCCCGGAAACCATGTTCCTCCAAATGCTCCAAGCCCTTTTTAAGAAAAGGCAACTTCGTATCCTGTATACCCATGACGATGGTTCGGTGGTGTACCCACGCCCTGGCTACGGCCGCTGATTTACCTGACCCAACGGAAGCGCAAAATGTATCATCCATCGCAAAGGACTCCAGAGCAGGAAACTGAGGTCCAACGGAAGATTGATCAATAATCCTCCACTCTTGCTGCATTAATAATGAATCTGTCTCACCCATACGAATCTCCCTCTACATTTAATCCTCAAGCTGCCTATTGATACTGCGCCACAAATCCCTGTGCAGCTGTAATGACAGCCAGTTTATATACATCCTCTTCACTGCATCCCCTCGAAAGGTCGTTCACCGGACGATTCAGCCCCTGAAGGATCGGACCGACCGCTTCGAAACCACCCAAGCGCTGTACCATCTTATAGCTAATGTTCCCAGCTTCGAGACTTGGGAAAATAAAAACATTCGCATCCCCCTGAATAAGGGAATCCGGTGCTTTCTTCCTTGCCACAGAAGGAACGAAGGCTGCGTCAAACTGAAATTCCCCATCAAGAATGACTTCAGGGTCCATTTCCTTTGCCAAATCTACGGCATCAACCACTTTTAAGGTCTCGGGGGATGTTGCCGATCCCTTTGTCGAAAAGCTCAGCATCGCCACACGCGGTTCGATATCGAACATTAATGCAGTCTTCGCACTTTCTATAGCAATTTCAGCCAGGTCCTGGGAACTCGGGTTTATATTGATCGCACAATCCGCGAATACATATTTCTCTTCCTCCCGGACCATGATGAACACTCCCGAGGTTTTTTGGACGCCCGGCTTTGTTTTAATGATCTTTAAGGCAGGACGAACCGTATCGGCTGTAGAATGCGTTGCGCCACTAACCATTCCATGTGCCAGTTTCATATGGACGAGCATGGTTCCAAAATAGTTCTCATCCATTAAGATTTCACGTGCTTGTACATCAGTGTCTTTACCATCACGGACCTTCACGAACGCTTCAACCATTTCATCCATCATGATATAATTCTTCGGATCATATATTTCGATTGCATCAAGGGAGATCTTTAAGTCTTTTGCCTTCTCTTGAATCAACCCGATATCCCCGATCAATACCGGTGTCACCAGTTTAGCTTGGGCTAGCCTGCCTGCTGCTCCCAAAATCCGTTCATCCAACCCTTCCGGAAAAACGATCTTTAAATTATGCCCCATAATTTTCGATTCCAATATTTCAAATAAATCACTCATTGGCTCTTCCTCCTTTTTAGATACGTTTCCCCCATTTTTTCTATATTTAACCATCCGGTAAAATCCATTGTCGTCTTCTTTTAAGAATACTCCAGCAGCCAGGTAAATTCCAGCCCTCCGCAAATTTGAAAATTACCGAAACACCGAAAAACAGTGATGGTGTTTGCGGGTTGATATAAATTTCCTTATACTGAAACTATGCTATATTAAAGTTATAAAAAGACTTAGGAGTGATTGTAATGAGTGAAGCAGCACAAACACTGGACGGCTGGTATTGTTTACATGATTTCCGCCTGATCGACTGGGCTTCTTGGAAAACGTTATCAAGTGATGAACGCCAATTGGCCATCTCGGAATTCCAAGGTTTACTGGATAAATGGAATATGACACAAAGCGACAATGAAGGCAGCCATGCCCTATATTCCATCGTTGGTCAGAAAGCGGACTTCATGCTTATGTTTGCCCGCCCGACCATGGAAGAATTGAATGCAATCGAAAACGAATTCAACAAAACGAAGCTTGCCGAATATACAATTCCCGCTTATTCATACGTTTCGGTCGTGGAATTAAGCAATTACTTAGCTGGCGGAGATGGTGAGGACCCATACCAGAATCCTCATGTTCGTTCCAGACTTTATCCGATACTGCCAAAAGCGAAACATGTATGCTTCTACCCAATGGACAAGCGTCGTGATGGCGATGATAACTGGTATATGCTTTCCATGGAAGAGCGCAAAGGCTTAATGCGTTCCCACGGCTTGATTGGCCGCAGTTATGCCGGTAAAGTAAAACAAATCATTTCAGGTTCTGTCGGTTTTGACGATTATGAATGGGGCGTGACTCTATTCGCAGAGGATGTCCTTCAATTCAAAAAATTAATCTATGAAATGCGTTTTGATGAAGTGAGTGCACGATACGCTGCATTTGGCTCTTTCTTTGTAGGCAATATCCTGCCTGAAGAAAATGTATCTTCATTCCTATACGTTTAAGACGAAGGGCTTCCGGTTTCCGGAAGCTTTTTTTGCGTCCGCTCCTTTTTATTTTTTCCCCGGCTGTGGAATAAATCCAATCCCCATCCCATACATTTTCAATAGTGATGAATTTATTTTTTCACAGTCCCATTCAGCTTCAGGAAAATTAATCAAGGCAATTCCTGACTCCAGCGAGGTGAAGGAACGTTACTTCTATTCATTAGCCGGCAAGAGGATATGGCTTATATCATGAACGGCAGCCGTTATGTATCACTTAACATTCATTGTGGTTTTTTAAGCCACCCGGGGATTGTCCAGAAAACATATACAATACTACCGGTCGCTATAAATCGCACTGTTTCTCCCAGCCCACACTCTCGGATTATCCAAATTCCACAGCATCAACTAAACCTTGAACTCAGGAGGGAATGCAATGTCACAAAATAATCCTTATGGTAATTACCCGTACGGAGGAAGCCCTTATTACCCCTATGAAAATAATGAGCCTGAACTAAGGCAGCAGAATCCTAACCAGCAGCAAGGTTACCCGCAGCAAGGATACCAACAACCACCATACCAGCCACAACAGCCCACTATGGCAGGCACGCCACAACCAATGCCGATGCAGGTGAGTCCAGCCACTTCCGGACCGCAGATACCTGGCATGCTTCCGGTCGAACAGTCGTACATCGAGAACATCTTGCGTTTGAATAAAGGGAAATTGGCCACTGTCTATACAACGTTTGAAAACAACAAGGAATGGAATGCCAAGATCTTCAAAGGAATCATCGAAGCTGCAGGACGTGATCACTTAATCATAAGCGACCCTCAAACGGGAAAACGATTCTTAATCCCGATGGTATACTTAGATTATATAACGTTCGATGAAGAAATCGAATATGACTATCCATTCGGGGGAGCTGGGCTTACCACCTATTCGCCAAGGTGAAGGAAATTCAATAAAGAAGAGCCTCGGAATCCATTTGATTCCGAGGCTTTTCTTATATTGGCATGACTTTTTCCAAAAAGATCGATCAGCTCAGTTTGTAGAGGTTCGGAAAACATTCCACCTTCAACTCATCAGGTATGGTTTCTATCTATATGTAATAACAAAGTTGATTGGAGAAAAAGGTGCGGGCCCGCCTCTGGATAAGCGAGTGCCTGCAGCGGTAATGTACGTCCAAATTGTACAATCCATAAAAAAAACTGCAGGCAAACTCGATTTCTTCGAATTTGTCTACAGCCTCAGCTGACCTTACAAGTATTTATACGCAGCAATGATCATTAAGACCCAAGCAACCAAGAAAGAAACTCCGCCAAGCGGTGTGATGGCACCAAGGACTTTGATTTGCGTAACGCTTAGAACGAATAGACTTCCGGAAAACAGGATAATTCCTATTAGCATAAGCCAGCCGGACCAGTTGATCAGCGGACTATCAATTTTCCCAGCCAATAAACCGAGTACCAATAAACCCACCGCGTGGAACATTTGATATTGAACAGCGGTTTGCCAAGTTTCCAAATATTTATCAGGAATTTTCCCTTCCAGGCCGTGTGCACCAAATGCACCAAGTGCCACAGCAATAAACCCATTCAATGCACCTAAAATGATGAACAGTTTCAATTATTTCGCTCCCCTTCCCTAATTTAAAAATCGAACAAGGACTCCCCATTGGCCTCATCCATTTTAACCGGTTCTACATTCGGTGTAGCCGGCATGACGGGCTGGGTCAATGTGATTGGCTTCTGTATGCTGATGTTCGCAGCTTTTTCATCAACCATCACTTCACAAAGGGACTTAATGGCCATTACATACCCTTGCACCTTATCCTCTGAATTTGCCTGTTTCGCTTTTAAAACAAGCTCTTCGATTTTATCTAACATTTGTCTTGATGAAATATCCAACTTTACCACCTCGTCTATATACAGGTCAAAACTATCATAACTAGCATAGCAAAAATCAGAGAAGAAAACACCTTGCATATTTCCTACCTTTTAATTGGCTTTGCTTGAAATTTCAAGCATGGCTCTCCTGAAGAACGAAAGACATCAAGAGAAGGCTGGTTTGATGTTTTGAATTGAAAAGCACGGCAGCCTTTTGGAAAACTGAGATCCCAAGTTATATAGAAATGACGGCACGCCATACAATTCACCCGTTTCGTTTCTCTTGCCGATATCATCGGTTCGGAATTTTCCAATCAATTGGGGATTCCCCCATTTCCATCAGCAATTGATTTGTTTTGGAAAATGGTTTGGTGCCAAAGAAACCACGGGAAGCCGACAGCGGACTCGGATGTACGGACTTAATGATTTTATGGCGGGCTTCATCAATCAAAGGGATTTTGGTTTGAGCAGGTTTCCCCCACAGGATGAATACAACCGGTTTCGGACGGTCATTCAATAGGCGAATAATTTGATTCGTAAAGATTTCCCATCCTTTTCCGCGGTGTGAGTGCGCCTCTCCCTCACGGACAGTCAAGACGGTATTCAATAGAAGCACTCCCTGTTTTGCCCATTCGACCAGGTAACCATTGTCTGGTACCTCATAGCCAAGATCGGTGTGTAACTCTTTAAAAATATTTCTTAAAGAGGGCGGGATGCGCACCTCCGGCTTGACTGAAAAACTAAGGCCATGCGCCTGACCCTGGCCATGGTAAGGGTCCTGTCCAAGGATGACAACCTTTACATCTTCAAAAGGAGTATAGTGAAGCGCATTGAAAATATCGTCCTGATCCGGATGGATGACTTGCTGACTGTACTCTTTCTTTATGAATTCCCATAGCTCCTGGTAATATTCTTTTTTGAATTCCTCTTTCAATAGAGGCCACCAATCATTTGTTAAAAACTGCTTTGCCATCTGCCACAGCCCCTCTCCGCTTTTTGAAACTATATTATATCAAACTTCATCGCCTTGCCTTTTTCCATAGATTACGATTTATGTTTCTATATACCCCAAAAAGGGGAAAATAGAAAGCTAGCAAGCATTTTAACCATGTTGGAGGCTTTCCTATGAAAAAGTGGTACAAAAGAAAACGCTTTTATCTGTTTGTCAGCATTTTGATCGTCATTGCAATCGTCATTGCCTATAACAGCTACAAGCCACTTCCCGATGGCATTTCTTATGAAGGGAAGGTTCATCATGTCGAGGAAATCGATTTCATCTATGATCTTTCCTATCACGACGAACAAGGGAATCTGCAACATGAGCAGCGAATTTTCCAAACCATAAATCAAGCCATAGAAGAGGCTGATTCTTATATCGTAATCGATATGTTTTTGTTTAATGCTTTTTATGATGAAAAGGTAAACTTCCCGAAGTTAACCGAGACGCTGAAGGATAATCTGGTTGAACAGAAGAAAAAGAAACCTGACCTCCAGATTATATTCATTACTGATGAAGTGAATACTTCCTATAATGCCTACAAGTTAGAGGCATTGGAAACGATGAAGAAAAATGGAATTGATGTCATTGTTACCAACTTAGACCGCCTCCGGGATCCAAATCCTCTCTATTCAGGTGTGTATCGGACCTTTTTCCAATGGTTCGGTGAAAGCGGGAAAGGCTGGATTGTCAATCCAATGGCTAAAAGCGCACCAAAGGTCACCTTGCGTTCTTATCTTAGACTGATGAATATCAAAGCCAATCACAGAAAAGTGGTCGCGACTGAAAAAACGGCCATCATCTCTTCTGCCAATCCTCATGACGCAAGTGGCTTCCACTCCAATATTGCCTTCCAGATGGACGGGAATATCATCGGCGATTTCGTTAAAGCCGAAGAAGCCGCTTCGAAATTCTCGGGAGGACCAAAGTCATTTCCTGAGTTCAAGGAGAAATCAGCTGATAAAGGGCCAATATCAGTACAACTGCTAACGGAAGGAAAAATCAATGAACATGTCCTAAAGGCAATTAAGGATGCTGAAAATGGTGACAAGATCCATCTTGCCATGTTCTACATTGCCGATCGCGAGGTTGTCGAGGCATTAACGGATGCAGCTAAACGGGGTGTGAAGATTGAAATGATATTGGATCCGAATCAAAACGCATTCGGAAGTGAAAAAATCGGGCTGCCCAATCTTCCGGTTGCCGCCGAATTCGAAAAACTGGGGGATGAAAACATCTCGATCCGCTGGTATAAAACAGATAAGGAACAGTTCCATACAAAATTGATGATGATCCAAAAGGCTGATGAAACGGTCATTCTTGGAGGATCGGCCAATTATACTTCACGAAATCTAGATGACTATAACCTTGAAGCGAATGTTGAAATCCATGCTCCAAATGATGCGGACGTTTCCAAGGATGTCGACAGCTATTTCCATAGACTCTGGACAAATCAAAACGGAACATACACGGTGGATTACAGTGAATACCAAAAGAAACTGCCTGTCTTCAAGTACTTGACCTACCGCATACAGAAGGTATTCCGCTTCACCACTTACTAAATATTCTTTGAGATAAATGTTTAACAGGGCCCAAATGAGGTTATATACTACTATAGCCAATCAGCAACTGTAATAAGCAAGATTCCATTTACTTATTTTCAAGAAAATCTTAATGAAATTCAAGGAGGAGTTTATATGTATCAAGTACATGTAGTAGAAAACGGTTTACAAGCAAAGGAAAAAATCGATGAATTAGTTACATCAGGTTATACGAAAGACGATGTATATTTGTTTGCCCATGATAAAACCCGTTCTAAACACCTTACCGAGAATACAAATACAGAAGGTGTAGGCATGAAGGAACAAGGTTTCCTTGATACCGTCGGAAATCTCTTTAAATCTCGCGGAGATGAACTTCGTAATCGAATGAGCAACCTTGGCCTTACTGATATGGAGGCAGAGCGTTACGAGGAGGTTCTTGACGAAGGAAAAGTAGTCATCGTTGCTTCCAAACAAGATAACAAAGACGGGGTCACACACTAAAACCCGTACCATTACCCTATATGGATTCATAAAAAAACGAGGCCCAAAAACTTGGGGCCTCGTTTTTTTATGAGCATTATCCCAGGATGCTTTGGTACGCGGCCTTTGCATGGACCATATCCTTCGTACCGTGAATCAACGCCCTGCCATCCTTGAAAATGACGATACGTTCCCCTGCTTTTTCACAGGAGAGAAGAAATGGATTGAATTTCACCAAATAACCGCTGCCGTCCAGATCTTTGGCTAATTTTTCGAGTTGCAGTTCCAGAGGTTTTGGCGGTCTTACCTGTACAGTGTCCCTCCCGCAAAGAACAGCCGTTTTTGTTGCATTTTCCATTGTTAAAAAGGGGTATGTCCTCTGCTCCCCGCATGAGAGACAATCTTTCTTTTTCGCTTTTGTCAATTTAACGGTTTGGTATTGATTTCTCCACAGATCAAAAGAAACAAGTGCAGGCCGTACCGATTCCCAATCTTCAACAAGGATTTTCAAAGCCTCGGCAGTTTGGTGTGCCACTACCATCGTAACAGCTGGTGATATGATCCCTCCTGTGTCACAGGTCATTCCTTGAATCGGGATCGCTTTAAGCAAACAGTGCAAACATGGAGTCTGCCCGGGAAGGATCGTCAAAGTCATGCCCACGCTCCCCACACAAGCCCCATAAATCCACGGTATATGAAGCTTTTGTGATAAATCATTAATAATCATCCGTGTCTCAAAGTTGTCGGTTGCATCCAATATCAAATCAACATCACCTAGCAGCTGTTCGAGATTCTGGGCAGTTGCGTCCATGATGATGGCATTCACTTCAACTTCATGGTTGATATCCAATAAATGACGCTTTGCCGCCTCTGCTTTTGGCAGTTTCTCCGCGACATCCCGTTCCGTATACATTTGTTGGCGCTGTAAATTACTGGTCTCGACATAATCCCTGTCGACAATGGTAAGCTTCCCTACTCCTGCACGAGTAAGGGCCTCGGCATTAGCAGATCCCAAAGCCCCTGCACCAAGAAGCAAGACATGCTTCTTCATAATTTTCAATTGGCCCCCCTCACCAACTGGGGCGAATAAAGTTTGCCTTGAATATCGCTCTTTCACCGTGAGCCCTCCCTTCCGGACGCTTCACCCTCCACTTACCGGCGGAATGAAAGCAACTGTATCTCCATCAGATAAAATCGTGTCATCATCAGCAAATTCCTCATTGACCGCTGTCATCACGGTTTCAAGACCTTCCAATTGAAAATCCACCTTCATCTTTCCTTTTAGCTGGGCAACACTCATTCCATTTCCTTCTATTGAAACAGTCTCTTTGCCTAGCTCATCTTTCAATTGGGCAAATAAAAGTACATTAATCATCAATATCCCCCTCTTCCGGTTTCCCTGATGGATATGGAACGGTTTCCAACTGGTTTCCTACCCATGTTTCCCCATCTTCCCAATGTTCTTTTTTCCAAATCGGGACGATTTCTTTAATTCTTTCGATCGCATACCTATTCGCCTCATATGCATCATTTCGGTGTGGCGTACTAACGGCAATAACCACTGCGATATCCGTGATTTCAAGTTTACCTACACGATGGGTGATCGCCGTTTCTGCATCAGGCCAACGCTCCTTGATCTCAGCTCCGATTTGCTCCAATTTCTTGATGGCCATCGGTACATACGCTTCGTAAATTAAGAAGAGGGTCTTTTTTCCTTTCGTCATTTCCCTCACTGTACCAATAAAAGTCGTGACGGCACCCGCATTTCGACTGACTACTTTATCAATCACTTCCTGGATGACAATCGGCTCTTTTGAAATATTATAATTCATGTCTACCATCCTTTATATAATTCAGTTTGATCAATATAATCTGCCTCTTGATACTCTTCCCTCGTATTCATATTGAAAAAAAGGTAGTGAAATTGTTCAGGATTATCGCGATATAACGTAAAGTCGGTTTCTTTCATGATTTTCACCGAGATCTTTTCCAAGAATAGACTCATTTTTAATTCATGTCTTAATAAACACTCCGTCAGTACAGGAAGACACCTTTTATGGTAAACAGCAAAAAGCGGCTGGATCCTGCCATTTATTTCTGGAATGACAGCATCGAATCCAGGTTCATAATGGGTAATGATATCCTTTATGGCATCTGCACTCACAAACGGCATATCGCACGCTGCAAGGAACTGAAGCTCCGTTTTCGATGAGGTCAGCCCCGCATGCAATCCTCCAAGAGGTCCTAGATCTTTATGTAAATCCGGAATGAGCGGAAGTTGCAGAAAATGATATTCTTCAAATGTATTCGTAATGACCATAATGTTTTCTGACACCTTTTTCAATTCGGATGCCACTCTTGAAATGTTCACAACGCCGCCTACGGTCAAAAGTGCCTTATTCACTCCCATACGGCTTGATTTCCCGCCGGCTAAAAGCAACATGGTCCATTCCATAGAAACCAACCTCCCTTTTTTGGGTTTAATCCAGCATCGAACGGAAAAGCTATACTAAATGTATCTCCACTATATTTAAATATTTTAAATCAAATTTGAAAATAATGACACTTTCACAACCTTTGCTATGTCCATCAAAAGTTGGAGGTAGGGTCCAAAGCTAAAAGTGCATGCTGGCATCCATCGAATTTCCTTAATTACAGATTCGAAAAATGACTTATACGAGGCGATTGCCCTTCCTTCGCCAAGACACTCATAGTAGGCTGAAACTAAGTTTTACATAAAAGAAATTTTGGTATATTCTAAAAATAGGATATTAACTGGTATGCTGATAATATCGATATCTAATTCTCCTGAGGAGGTCACATAATGACTATGAAAAGAGCTATGACAGTTGCCGGATCTGATTCGAGCGGCGGCGCAGGTCTTCAAGCAGATTTAAAGACATTCCAAGAATTCGGCGTTTACGGTATGTCCGCTTTAACCACAATCGTGACGATGGATCCGAAGAATGGCTGGGCCCATAATGTATTCCCTACACCGGTCGAAGTTTTGGAAGCCCAAATCGAAACGATTCTATCAATAGGCATTGATGCCATGAAGACGGGAATGCTTGGATCAGTGGAAATCATTGAACTTGTTGCCCGTAAAATAGATGAGTTGAAGCTGGACAAAGTCGTAATCGATCCAGTTATGGTATGTAAAGGTGAAGATGAAGTATTACACCCTGAAACGGCTGTAGCACTGCGCGAACTGCTTGTTCCACGTGCAACTGTAGTCACACCTAACCTGTTCGAGGCCGCTCAGTTAGCGGGAACTGCTCCTATCAAGACGATTGATGATATGAGGGCTGCAGCTGAAAAGATTCATGCACTAGGTGCAAAATATGTCTTGATCAAAGGCGGTAATAAGCTTGACCATGATAAAGCCATCGACCTTTTATATGATGGACAAGAATTTGAAATCCTTGAATCGGAAAAAATCGAAACGACCAATACACATGGTGCCGGCTGTTCATCTTCTGCCGCCATTGCAGCTCAATTGGCTGAAGGGAAAAGCCCGCGTGAAGCTATCCTCGTTTCCAAAGACTTCATCACCGAAGCAGTTCGCCATTCTTGGAAAATGAATGACTATGTCGGACCCGTCAATCATGGTGCATACCATAAATATGGAGTTGCGGATAAAACACAAAAATAAAACATCAAGTTTAATGGCTGCTCAAATTCATCGAGCGGCCTTTTTCGCTTTTTTTGTTTTTATTTAGTAAAATAGAAAGAAGGAAAAGCTTATCTAGCCGCCCAGTTAAGGAGGAAATTATCGAATGAAACCTATAGACCGTACAGAGGTGCAAAATGCCATTGATTCTTTCGCCGGACAAGATGTATATCTTCACCTTGAAACGACAAATGGCGCCTATGCCACTCATGTAGATGAAGCTTTCTTCTCGGCAGGTGCTTATATTCGTAACGCTTATATTCGTAACGCTTTTATTCAATATGAACATGGCAAGATAGTTGGGGATGGACCCTATCGCATCGGCTTGAAGCTCAATATTGGCTGGGTATATGCAGAAGGCGTTAACCACTTCGAAATGGATGAACAGGGGAGATTGCTATTGGCAGGCCTTGATTTTTCCGGAAAGCTTGCTGTCTCCATGCAGCTCAGTCCCACTCCCTTTGAATGATGACAACTTGCTTGATATATATCATATGATGATTCCGATGAAAACTCCCATTCACCGATAAACATACTTACTGTAAGTAGTACGGAAGGAGAAATATACCTTGGAAAAAGAACGCCATGTATTAGTTATATTCCCACATCCCGATGATGAAGCCTTCTCGGTCTCCGGAACGCTTGCCCTTCATAGAGAAGCGGGCACTCCTGTCACCTATTTATGCTTAACTTTAGGAGAAATGGGACGTAATTTAGGAAACCCTCCATTCGCAACAAGGGAATCGCTTCCTAAAATTCGTAAAAAGGAATTAATCGATGCAGCAAATGCGATCGGCATCCAAGATTTACGCATGCTTGGATTGCGTGATAAGACGATTGAATTCGAAGATGATGAAAAGCTGACTTCATTATTTACCGATGCCATCAATGAATTGAATCCTTCATTGATCATTACGTTTTACCCAGGATACAGTGTCCATCCGGACCATGAAGCGACAGCACGGGCTGTAGTTCGGGCCGTGGAAAGAATGGAAGAGAAAGAGAGACCTAAACTTCATTGTGTCGCCTTCTCGAATAACTGCATTGACGAATTGGGACAGCCCGACATCGTCCATGATATCACTGCCGTCGAAGAAAAAAAGGTAGCCACATTCACTGCCCACCGTTCGCAAACGGAAGCAATGGTGATCGATTGGAAAGAGAAATTCGAAAATCAGGATGCAGATTTCCTAGACTGGATCCGAAAAGAAAGATTATGGACCTATAAATTTTAAGAAAACCGCCAATAAGGCGGTTTTCTTTGTTTATGGCATAAAAAAAACGCCTGTTGGATTACAGGCGGAGAAAAGGGGGATACTTTGGAAAATCAATCATAATATAAGCATCCCCAAAATTCTTCTTTTTATACAATCCTATTGAAAAAATTTAGGCAGACAATCGTTCCTCATGCTGCATTTTCACTCTTGCCGAGGCTTTTTTCCCATGTGCCAAGTAATAAATGCCAATAAGTACGAATGCAAAAACCGACATTCCTATGAATAACCCTTTAAACCCTGTAAATGGAATAAGGAATCCCAATAGGAATGGACCAACACCAATACCGAAGTCATACATTGTAAAAAATGTGGATGTGGCTAATCCCATCCGATTTGATGGGGCTTCCTTGATGGAAATCGCTTGACAGCTTGATTGGAATGTACCGTACCCCACTCCGATCAAGGCGCCGGCAATCAGAAGCGTGATACCATGATGGGATTGACTGAGGATGACCATACCGACGGCAAATAGTAAGAGCGATGGGTAAATAACTGCATTTTCCCCCTTCACATCAAACATCCGTCCTGTAAACGGACGGGACGCCAAAAGGAAAACAGCAAAAACGACAAAGAAAAAGCTCGCCGCATCCATTAAATCCATTTCCTTTGCAAAAGACGTTAAATAGGACAAGATGCTCGAATAGGTAAATCCGGCAAACCCGATAAAAATGGAAATGGGCAGTGCCCTTTTTTCAAAGTAATCGCTGATTTTAAATCCTTTTTGTGGCGAAGCTCCGCCCTTATCCCCCTCAGGCACATTCATGAATAATGATGCAACTAAAGAAAATGCGGCAAATAAGGAGGCTGCATAGAAAATGATGGAATAACTGAAATGCTGTGTTATCAGCAATCCAATGAACGGACCGAATGCCATTGCCAAGTTGGTACTCATGGCAAAGTAACCCGTACCTTCCCCGCGTCTTTCATTCGGAATGATATCCGCCGCAATCGTTCCAGTTGCCGTAGTGGCAAGGCCAAAAGCAAAACCTTGAATAAACCGATCGATCAATAAGAGGGATAAACTATTCACCAGGAAATAGCCGATGGATGCGATCAGGAATAGAACCAACGAGCCAAGCAACATCTTTCTGCGGCCGATCTTGTCAATTTTTTTCCCTGCAATCGGTCTGACAAGCACAGCCCCCAGAACAAAAATACTTGAAGCAAGCCCTGCTTGTGCTTGCGACGCATTAAAATTATCCATTGTATAAATGGTCAATGTCACCATCAGGACATAAAAAGTTAAAAATAGAAAAAAGTTCACAGACGAAACAATCAGAAAGTCTTTCGTCCACAATTTCGGTTTGTGATTCATTTCAATCCTTCTTCCTTACTATTGTTTTAATTTTTCCTTCAGGAAAATCAACGTACGTAACGTTGCCTCCCGGTCTTCTTCAGCCAAACCGCTCATTAATTGAAGTTCAAATTCCTCAACTACCTTTTTGGCCTCTTGATAAGTCCTTAAACCTGACTCCGTTAACTGTATTCTCCGTTCCCGTTTATCTTTTCCTGGAACTTGTTCAATCAACTCAAGTTCTTCCAATCGGTTTACCGTCCTGGTTACCGTCGGTTTCTCCACATCTAAATAAGTGCTTATTTCAACAAGCGTAGAACAGCCGAACTGACTCAGATAATATACAATCGACCATTGGGAATGATAAAGATCAACCTTGGCCAATTGTTCATTTAACTTTTTCGTAAATGACCTTGAAAATTGTAAGTTATGATGAAAAAAACCATTTTGAAAGGACAAAGGTATTCCTCCTGTAAAGTAGTTACCTAGGTAACTATACACCTATTCAATAAAAATGTCTAGCCCTCAGGAAGAACGAAAACAATCGTAGGGACACTGTATCCTCAGCTTCTACACCACTTCCGAGACAAAAAAATCCCTTTTCAGGGGATTCGCGATTTTACTCGTGAATTTCACGCTTTTTCTCGTGAGTTTCACGCCTTTACTCGTGAGTTTCACGCTTTTTCTCGTGAATTTCACGGCGTTACTCGTGGGTTTCATGCTTTTACTCGTGAATTTCACGCTTTTACTCGTGAATTTCATGCTTTTACTCGTGAATTTCATGCTTTTACTCGTGGGTTTCATGCTTTTACACGTGAGTTTCACGGCGTTACTCATCAATTTTGCGCTTTTACTCGTGAATTTGGTGCCATACACAAAAAGGAAACCCCGCTATTGGCGAGGTTTCCCAAATATATGCTTCTTTTCTGCTCATTGATAACATCAAGGCATATTTAACCGAGATAGCGGCAAACGATATAGCTTATCATCCTTTTCATCAGGATTTCCTCGGCCGTCCGTATTGTTGCTTATGAAATATATGAATTCTTCATCAACGAATACATCACGTATCCTTCCTGAGCCCGTTATGATATTGGTCAGTTTTCCGCTCTTTACATCGTAACTCTTTAGCGCTTCGCCCCTTAAGGCTGCAAAATATAGCTTTCCTTCAAAATAGGCCATGCCTGAAGGAGCCCATGTATTTTCACCGGAATGAATCAATGGTTTTACCATATCCGGTTTCTGCTCATCGCCCTGTATCTCTGGCCAGCCATAGTTTTTACCGGGGTCAATTTTATTTAATTCATCGTGGGCCGAATCTCCGTGCTCACTTTCATACAACTGTCCTGCTTCATCCCAAGCCAGACCTTGTGGATTGCGGTGACCGTATGAATAGACATATGAATTCCCGAAAGGATTATCTTTAGGAATGGTGCCATCCAGGTTCAAGCGCAGAATTTTCCCGCCTAAAGATTCTATGTCCTGTGCGATTTCAGACTTTCTTGCATCACCTGTTGTTGCATATAGCTTATCATCCGGTCCAATCTTGATCCTGCCGCCATGGTGGAAGTCCCCGCTTGGTATTCCGTCGATTAAGGTCTCCATCTCCTGCCATATATCATCATTTTTTTCTAAAATGACGATGCGATTGATGGAATCCCCGCCCTCTTCATAAGTATAATAGGCGAAAGCTTGCCCGCTCTTAGAGAAATCGGGAGCTAGCAAAAATCCAAGAAATCCAGCTTCCGTTTTAGCTGACAATGTCTTTTTAAGATTGACCTTTTGCCGTGTCATCTTATCCTTGTCCCATTCGACGATGGTTCCTGTCCGCTCTGACACATACATTGTGTCCCCATTCTTCTGAATCGACCACGGGGCCTGCAGGTTCGTTACCAACACATCCGGATCTTCCCCTAAAGTGCCCGTCACTTCCTTATCAGGATTCGGCTCGGTTTCAGTGTCATCATCATTCATGTTGCAACCAGTTAAAAACAATGTAGCCATAAGGAAAAATAAGAGCAATTTTTTCAATGTCTTTTCCCCCTTTGATTCATGAGTTTAATAGGCTGACTGTTTAAGTACCTTTAAAATGGCCTCCGCGACGCCTGATTCATCATTCTTGCCTGTTACTTCATCACACAGTTTTTTAATTTCGAGCGGGGCATTTCCCATTGCGACAGACAAACCTACCCGTTCAAACATGGATACATCATTATAATTATCCCCAATAGCCATGGTTTCCTGCATCGAGCCGGATTTTCCATTCACATATGTTTCAAGTGCCGTACCTTTTTGAGCCGTTTCACTCATGATTTCTACATTTTCACGTCCTGATGAAGTGACTGTAACTCCCTGTCCTTCCAATTTCGAAGCAATTTGATTTAATAAAGTTACATCCTTTGAGAAGCTGAGAATTTTATAATATTCCTCATTCGAACGGCTGAATAACTCGGAATAATCGGAAATGGAAGTTACCTGTCCCAGTTGTAAACGCTGCTCTGCAAATTTTCGCATACCCTCAGGGTCAATGTCGGGATTGGCTGTAACGAATACATCAACCAAAACAGATATTGCGTTTTCATAGTCTTTGGAATAAATCCCCTGACTCGTATATATTTCGAAATAAATCCCTTGTTCTTCGAGGAATCCAGCGACCATTTTAGCAGTGGCTGCTGACATTGGATTGGAAGCGGCAATCTTCCCTTCCTCCGTGAAGAGGGCAGCACCATTTACACAGATGACAGGGCAAACGATGCCTGCTTCATCTAAAGCGAACCTTGCTTCCACATAAGATCTTCCAGTAGCAATGATCACTTCCACTCCCTCGCTTTGCGCCCTCAGGATTGCTTGTTTATTTTCCTCACTGACCTTTTGCATTTTGTTTAGCAATGTTCCGTCCATATCAATCGCAATCGTCTTTATCAATTCAATCGGCCCCTTTTTTCAATATAATCCCTATTTTAACCGAAAGGGCATGGATAAACACGTTTAACAAACCCGTATATATTCTTGATGTGGCTTCAGGGGTTAAAAAGTCCTTTTATGTATATAAATAAACTGCGCCTATTTAAGGTAGGCGCAGTTTATTTTCTTAATGTAGAATCGTTTTTCTATCGGCATCTTGTGCCCGTTCAGTAATCTGTTCATTGATGTCTTTTTGAATATCA
The DNA here is from genome assembly GCF_042787955.1 of Peribacillus sp. YIM B13477. Taxonomy (NCBI): domain Bacteria; kingdom Bacillati; phylum Bacillota; class Bacilli; order Caryophanales; family Bacillaceae; genus Peribacillus; species Peribacillus sp. YIM B13477. Next base: position 126,926 of record NZ_JBHZPD010000007.1, on the reverse strand, counting down.
TCGATGGCTGTAAAATCCATTGCTTTTACATAAATCTTTTCGAGTTCGTCATGCAGCTCTTTTGCCTTAGCCAGATTTGCTGTCGCTTCATTCATTTTCGTCCGGTACCTGGTGGAAACATCCTTTAATTGATCGGCATATATTTCATCTGTTCCTGGCAAAATGGCCGTTTTATATATATCAATGATTTCGTCCCCTCCACAACTCGGGAAATATTCATGAGGCGATGTGCTGTCAAAAATGGCGATCCCCACCTCCCGGACGATTACCATGTCCAAGCTATGCGGATCGAAGCCACAATGATATATTTCCACATCAAAGCCCCTTTGCTCCGCAGCCTTTGCAATCTTCTTCAGCATCGTTGATTTCCCGGAACCTGGACGACCCTTTAAAAAGTACCGTTTTTGTATTCCCTCAGTAATATTGGGGATGAAATCAACTGCACCCGTTGGTGTAGCTGCACCTAAGAATCGGTGACGAACATCCGACTTCTTATTAAGGACGATATCTCTATAAAAGCTTTCAATCAATTTATTGGTCAACCCATTCAATTTTGCGAAATCAATATTTGACTTGTAGATGTCTTCCCATTCATCATGTATCTTTAACGCTTCAGCGAATAGGGTATATGCTTTTTCGAAACTCTTGCTTCTCGCATTCGTCAACTTTATGATGGCCGCTCTTTCAGAAGCCAGCTGCTGGGAATCCCAGGCAGCCCCAAGATTCACATATTCCTCAATCGCCCCTGGTGCCTTCGGCTCGATCACATGCGGCGCAGTCCCATCCACGATACCGATTTTCAAAGCCGGTATGATTACTCCATCAATGGAATCATTATCGGACGAACAATGTAAATACTCGATGTCATAGTCTTTATCCAGCCATTCTTGGCCGATTTTTTTCATAATGGTCGATTTACCGGAACCAGGCCCGCCTTTTAATATGAATAATCTTTCCAGACCTTTTAAATTTGAATCATATAAACTATAAAAACCTTTAGCCGTATTGCCTCCAGCAAAATAATTCATCACTTTTCCTGTCACTTTCACACTCTCCCTCACAATAAAGATGTGATCTTCAAGACAGCGTATGAAAAAAGTGCCTAATAGGTGAATACCTAAAGATAAACAATTTATTTTATTAGGGCTGCAGATTCCGCTTGTGTGACTTCCAGGAATTCTGACGGTTTTAAAACGATCTGTGTACCGATTTTCCCTCCACTTACGATGATTTCAGTCAGGTTTGCTGCACTTTCATCGATAAAGGTCGGGTATTGTTTTTTCATTCCGATCGGGGAACAGCCTCCCCGAATGTACCCTGTGTATTTTTGCAGATCTTTAACCGCAAGCATTTCAATTTTTTTTGCACCTGCTGCCTTCGCTGCTTTTTTCAAGTCTAGTTCGGTGGCTACAGGAATGACAAATACGTAAAGCTGCTGGGGTCCATTATGGGTGACAAGCGTTTTAAAAACGGTTTCTGGCGCTTTTCCAATCTTGTCCGCAACAGTGATCCCATCAATTTTTCCATCGCGGGCATCATAACTCATCATGCCATACTCTATACGTTTGTTATCAAGAATTCGCATTGCATTCGTTTTACTGGCTCCCATAAGAAATTCCCCTTATCGTTTTATTCCATCTTACCATTTTAATTACCAGGCAAAAAGAAAAGCACAGTGCTTATGCATTTGTGCTTTTAGACTATAGACAAATTCGAGGAAAAGCCTGTTTTCCTCAGTTTTTATTAAAAAAAGTTCCAGTCGTGTTCTGAAGTCCGCTCTCTTTTCGACAAATTGAAGCACAGTGCTCATTCATCCTAAGAGTCATTCTAAATGGCGTCTTTGGAAATCCGCTATCCTCTTGTAGTCGCCTTCCAATTGCCTGCTTACGGATAAATAAATTGACATCAATTCTTCATACACTTTGACGTTCTCTTCGATCGGGACAAGTTCATTCGTTTCACCAACCATACCCTCAACCTCATCAAGGCTTTCGATTTCGCCTAAAGCATATAATCCAAGAACGGCGGCACCTAAGCTCGAACTCTCAAAGCTTTCTGGAATTGTCACGTTTTGATTGAATATATCAGCCATGATTTGGCGCCAGAGCTTCGAACGGACAAATCCGCCGCTTGCATGAATCTTCTCGGGAGCACCAGTCAATTCCTTTACGGCTATAAGGACACTGTACAAGTTATACATTACACCCTCCAGTACTGCCCGGACCATATGGTCACGAGTGTGATGAAGCGCCAGTCCAAAGAAGGAGCCCCTTGCATCGGCACTCCATAATGGTGCACGTTCCCCTGCCATATACGGATGGAATATCAACCCATCAGAACCAGGTGCAATATTAGAAGCCATATCCGTCAGAATCTCATAGGAGTCCTGTCCCGAAGCCTTCGCTTTTTCGATTTCCACACGGCCCAATTGATCGCGTGCCCATCGGAAGGTGATTCCCCCATTGTTGACCGGTCCGCCGATTACCCAATGATTCTCAGTAAGGGCATAGCAGAATGTCCGGCCTTTAGGATCGGTAAGCGGCCTGTCACTGACGGTTCTTACCGCACCGCTCGTTCCGATTGTCACTGCCAGAACGCCTGGCTTGATTGCGTTTTGACCTAAGTTGGCAAGCACGCCATCACTCGCTCCAATCACAAACGGTGTACCAGCATGAATGTTCATTTTTGAAGCTAATTCCTCACTTAAACCTGAGAGGATATGCGTTGTAGGGACAAGCATCGGCAGCTTATCAGCCCCAATTCCAGCAATGGTGAGTGCCTCTTCATCCCAATTCAGGTCATTCATGTTGAACATGCCCGTCGCAGAAGCGAGTGAATAATCCATTACATACTCATTGAAAAATTTATAGATGATGTATTCTTTAATTCCTATAAATTTGTCCGTTTCGTTAAAAATCCCTGGGTGCTCATTTTTTAACCACATTACTTTCGTGATTGGGGACATCGGGTGAACAGGCGTCCCGGTCCTGTGATACAATTGCATCCCCTGTTCCGAAGCCTTCAGTTTCCTCGCATAAGCAACACTTCGATTATCCGCCCATGTAATGCTATTCGTAAGCGGGTTGCCGTCCTTACCCATGGCGATCAAGCTATGCATCGCCGAACTGAACGATATCAATCCCAGTTCTTGCTTTTCTATTCCGCTTGCAATCATGACCTCGCCTATAGCAATGATGACCGCCTTATAAATTTCTTCGGGATCTTGTTCCGCCACGGAAGGAGTTGGACTGTGCAGAGGATATCCCCTTGAACAAGATTGGACAACTTCCCCCCCTTTTGAAAAAAGAACAACTTTCGTACTCGTCGTGCCAATATCGATCCCCATCATATAACCTGAATGTTTCATATATACATCATGCTCCTTTCTCTTAAACAATTGAATTCAATAGTAAGATTAGGATAAGTGAAACGACTGATATAATCATTTCCATAACCGTTCAAGTCTTTATCGTGTGTGCGACTGCTGACCATCCAAAATCTGCTCCATTCACATGTGATGGAGTAATGGACCAGCAATTTACTATAACACCAGGACAGCAAATTTTATCATGGCTGTAACGAGCCAGCCCAACAATATCAAAGGATGTCGCTAGACTGACTTGCAATGGCTTCATTAACCAGCTCTTCCCATACATTTTTAAATGCAACGCCCGCTCCAATAATCTAGATGATGGAGGCAGCGGACATGAATTGGTTTTGCTCCCCTTTATTTAAACCTCTAGCGCAACCTAATGTAAAGAATGAAACCATGAGGCGCAATGATTGGTTTTCCGATGAAATCAACCCATCATTCCATGTTGAATCTTCACCAAAGCTCCGATCAACATTACCAAGAGTAATACCTACCCCTGTCTGAACAGCATCTGCAACATCCCGAATATCCATACCTGTGATGATTTCTAAAGTGACGGAAGCGAGCAGTAACGCAATATATGGGTTTCTTTTTACTTTGGCATGATAAAACCGGGCAACAAGCCCACCTATCCAAATAAACCAAACATCTTATTTAAGCATTCACTCTAAATAGGAAAGGAATCCATCAAGGTAAGATTTCAATGAAAAAAGCATCGAACCCGTTCATTATGAACTAAACTCGATGCCTGATTCAGTCTTGGATCGATCAACCGCCAATAAAAAGAGGACCGGATCTTTGCTTGATTTCTTCCTCCAGTTGTTCAGGATAGGCAATGAGGAAGCAGGTGGATGGTCCTGATGATTTTCCAATATCGACTTTATTGCTTATATGCACAGAAACACCTTCACCACTTTGATCCAGATGCCCCCATTCATACGCTATCCCTTTTGAGCCGACTGGAAGTACCTGAACACCTACCATTTCACATAAGCTTTTATATAAAGATAATGGCGCGACCCATTCTTGCTGTTCCATAACTTCCTCTCCAACGAGTGGCCTGCCGATCAGAGCGATTTTCCGTAAGGGCTGTTGCTTTTTAACACGTTCATTCACTCGTTTACCAATCACCATAAGACCAAGTGCCGACTGAAGAAGCGGCATGTTACTTTCAGTGCTGCCAGTGATGGGAAGATCCTCCATTCCCAATTCATTCAGCCCCTTCCTGACACCCCTGGTCAAGTCCTCCCAGGCTTCATCACCGCAGAAATTATTTAGTACGACGGATACGGGGCTTCCGCCAACGCCCAGGCATTCCATGACGGCAACCCGAAAGGAATAATATCCAACGACCTCATAAGGGACATGGACAAGATCTTTTTCCTTCAGCCCGATCCCTCCGCTATTGTCACTTGAGACGATCAAGGAATCTGATTCGGAAAATGGCAAAATCAATGAATCACTCATTCAGCTAATCCATCTTTAAGAATGATTTTTTTCAAAACAGGTTCCAAGCGCGGCAATAAAAGGACTGCCAATACTACATTTACCGCCGTCGCCACCGTTAAGCCCGGAACCAATAACGTGTAAAAGCCAGGGCTGATCAGAAATGCGAAAGGCAGGGCCAAAACGAAGGCATTACTGATAAAGAAGAGAAAAAATGCGCCTACTTTTTTTCCGTTTATATATAAAATGCTAAACATCCATGTCAGGACAGCCATTTCGACCATGATCAAAAAATGGAATGGCCCAAGTGTCATGCCGCCGATGAACGCTGAAATGATATGACCAAGCCCAGCAACTATCCCCCCCGATACCGGGCCAAGTATGACAGCCGCCAAAAGGGCCGGAAAACTATCCAAAGCAATGCTTCCGATCGGTGAAGGGATTTTAATCATTGCCCCTACCGCCGATAAGGCGATGAATATAGCAATTGCACTAATTTTTCTTACATCCATGTTTACTCTTTTTCCTTTCTTTTCCCTCCTCGGAACACATTTGCGCTGCGGATATATTCCACATCTTTTACAGCAAGACGGAAATTGATCACACGTGCAACAGCAAAGAAGTAATCCGACAAACGATTTAAATATTGAAGTGATAATGGTGAAACGGCCGCACCCGACTTGATCAATGAAACGACCAGCCGTTCTGCCCTTCTTGTCACGGTTCGGGCAATGTGAATCGTTGCAGCCGCTTTTGAGCCGCCAGGCAGGATAAACTTTTCCAGTTCCGGCGCTTCAAGTATGAAGGCATCTATCCGTTCTTCCAAATAGGTAATGGTCTCATCCGTCAGCTTTTGCGGGGCTTTCTCAGAAACAGTTGCCAAATCTCCTCCGCAGTCAAACAACTCATGCTGGATTTTTTCTAGATCGGCCAGTACATCCGTAAATATCGCAGGATCCAATTCTGTCACCGCAAGACCGATATAGCTATTCACTTCATCTACCGTTCCATAAGATTCAACACGAATGTCATCCTTGTCAAGCCGACCTCCGATTACGCTGGTTTGTCCCTTATCCCCTGTACGTGTATAGATTTTCATCCCAATTACCTCCTCTACTTTATTCGCTGGTTAATTCCATACCAGATGATATCAACGCGCTTTGATATGGATGCTACATCTTGATAGACCCATCCGCAGGCATCGCGCCATCTGCGGTCTCTTGCTTCCATCGGGACTATTCCCTTGGAAATATCAGAACCGATCACAATGCAGCAGTGTTCATCCCTTTCATTCTCCCATATTCGCCAATCAGCCATGATTTCCTTCCATCTTCTTCGAATCGAATCTGAATCCATCTCTTCTGCATCTTGTTGAATCCATGCATCCAAACCTTGCAATACAACTGCCTTGCCTTGGAAATCAATCAATTCCGGCTGTTCTTGTCGATAACCGGATAACCAAAGGACATCATTTTCCAAACCATACAATTGCTTTACCCACTTAGTTTTGCCATTATAGGCGCCTCCTGTAACAAAGTGCAGCGTTCTCCCCTCCTTAAGCTGTTCCGGTCTTCCCATATCAGCTCATATCCCCTGCCATGGGAAATTCCCCAATCAAAAAAAGACTTTTCCTGCGGGGCATAACGGACCAATAAATCACGAATTACCCCTCCATGCGTCATTAGGGCAAATCGGTTCTCCTTACAGGCAATCAATTGTTTCCAGCCATTATTCACACGTTCGGAAAATGCAGGATAACTTTCACCCCCAGGCACCAGTGCCTCCATGGGACGTTCCAGCCAATTAAGATAATCTCCATCTGTCTTCAACTCATGATACGTCCGCCCTTCCCAACTGCCGAAGTTCATCTCACGGAACGAAGGGTTTTTGATCGGAACTGCATGTGGAAACAGCAGGCGTGCAGTTTCCACACATCGGGACAAATCACTGCTGAAAATTTTTTCATACTGTGGGTACGAGCCCCTTAAGTCCAGTATTTCCTTTTCTCCTTCGGTACTTAATGGAGAATCCGTCCATCCTAAATAGGCCTTTCGTTCATTAGCTACTGTCAGCCCATGGCGAAGTAGTGTAATAGCCACAAAATCAGCCATAACCAAAGCTCAACCCCTTCCACGGATGCCCCCAGTACATCCCCCGTTATCCCACCGAACCAACTGAGGATTTTACGTTTCATATATACCAGGAAAAACACGGCAGCCAGACACATGATGAAAAATAAGGGGACAAGCTTAAAATCGATGATCCAGGCAAACGCCAGACTTACAAGGAGGTACAGCCAATAAATGGGCAAACTGCTTTTCATCACTGCACTTTGAAAAAAAGCACCTAGCCCCTCTTTTTTAGCGAGCGGCATCCGGATGAGTAAATAACCCATCACACATTTGCTTAAGAGCGGAAGGGCAATGATCAAGAAGTATGTCCATTCATTTACCCTTTCGACAATTTCAAAGATAAATAGAAACCGGGCGGCCAATAGGACTATGACGGAGATGACACCGAATGCACCTGTCCTGGAATCCTTCATGATTTCCAATCGCCGCTCTTTATCCTGATAGGAAAAAAAAGCATCACTTGCATCGATCCAGCCATCGAGATGCAAGCCTCCCGTTAATGCCATGGTCAAAAACCAAAGGAAAAAGGCAATCGAAAGCGATGACAATGGGGTCCATTCCACAAGTGCATACAAAACGCCGCCCAATATCAAGCCTAGCAAAAGACCTACTAATGGAAAGGTTTGAATGGCACGGTGAATATACTTCTTCTCCATCGGAAGCTGCTTCTTTATTGGAAAGACCGTAAAGAACTGCAGGTTAATTAAAAATCCGATCACTCCGCTCATTCCTGCATGCCCCCTTTCTTCCGCAATGGAAGGCCCGCTTCCACTAGATAGGCTTCATCGGCCAGCCCGACGATCGTTTGATGAAGCAATCCCAGTGTTTTTCCGTATATATGAAGGAAATCATCCTGGAAAATCGGTTCCTGCACCAATTCATTGCTCACGACAATTAAACAATTGGATTGTTTTCTAACCTCATTAATTCCGGTTATTATTTTTGAAAAAACGCTATTTAAGAATTCTTCTTCAAGCGGAAGGCCAGGGCCAAATAGTTCGTTATCAAGCAGGGTTGTCAGACAATCGAGCAGAATTATGGAATCCTGATCAATATCCGCCCCTATTCTTGTAATATCCGTTGCGTATTCGGAGGTCTTCCACGCAACCGGGCTGCTTTCTCTATCTTTTCGGTGCCTAAGGATGCGTTCACCCATCTCAGCGTCACTGACTCGGCCACAGGCGAGGTAATGCAAGTTCCCATCCATCTGGAGTGCATACTCCAGGGCTTTTCTTTCCGCGAAGCTGCTTTTTCCAGAACGGACACCCCCGCTTATAAAACAGAGCCTTGCTTTCTCCACTGTCTTACCCCCTCCATCAGTGCTTCGTTTTCATGTTCACTCTTCACTGCAAACCGAAGCCACCTTCCATCCAAACCCGGAAAATTATAGGTATGGCGCGGTACGATTCCTTTTTTCAGCAAAAAGGGGAAAAGGGATAAAGATTCATCTTTCACCAAATAAAAATTAACTGTGCTATCGGAGACATCCAACCCCTGCTCCTCATAAAACCGGAATAGTTTTTGCTTTTGCCATGCAATATAGTCTCTTGTTTTTTTCATATAGGCTTCTTCTGCAAGACAGATTTTCCCTACTTCAAGTGCCACATGGTTGACGCTCCAATGCGGTTTATAATTTCTTACCCGTTTTATGATGTCAGGTGACGCAAGCAAATAGCCTAGTCTCAAACCGGGGATCGCAAAGATTTTAGTCATTGATCTTAGTATGAGTAAATGTGGAAATGCATTGATTAAAGAAGCATAACTAAAGGCATCCTCCGTGAAATCATAAAAAGCCTCATCCAGGACAACCAGGCAATCCGCTTTTTGGCATTCAATGATCAATTCCCTAACTGTATCCCGCTTAAATGAAACTCCCGTCGGATTATTAGGCGTACATAAGAAAATGGCATCATATTCGGGTAATCGCGGAATCAATCGTTCCAGGTCCAATTGCCACGCAGGAGCATCAAGCTGGTGAAAATCGACCTTACATCCTGCTGCCAAACAAGCTTCAGCATATTCCGCAAATGCCGGCTGTATGATCAGCACCCTTTGATTGGCTAATCCGTTCGCTACCAGCATGATGATTTCAGCACCACCGTTCCCCATCAAAATGGATTGCTCAGAAAGTGCTTCTTTTTTTGCAATTGATTTTGTCAGTTCAATGGCATGCGGATCTGGATATCGAAGGATTCCTTCGAAAAACCCAGACCACTGTTGCTTTATGCGTAAAGGCGGACCCAATGGGTTGATGTTAGCACTGAAGTCGAGAACCGATTCAGGCATTTCGATTGCCAGCGCTTCATAAAGATAATGAGGATTAGAGCCATGAGAAGGTAACGTCAAGAATAATTCCCCCTAACCATAGCATCAGCAGAAATAGAAAAGATGACCGATGCATGATGGTAATCGTTTGTGGTATATGTTTTGCTTCCAATCGAACAAGCGGAACTCCCATCCTCGCACGGTCGGAAACAATTCCTTTGTACATATTCCGGCCACCAAGCTGTATTCCCAAAATGGCAGCAACGCCTGCTTCACACCACCCGCTATTCGGGCTTGGATGTTTTTTTGCATCATTGAATAATATCTTCCATCTGGCGCCGAATCCATGATAGCCGGATTTCGAGCTCAGCAACATCAGGAATCCGGTGAGGCGGCTGGGAATCCAGTTGACGATATCATCGAGCTTGGCTGAAGCCCATCCGAATTGCCCATATTTATCATTCTTGTACCCTACCATGGAATCGCAGGTATTAATCGCCCTGTACACCATCGCGAGCGGCGCACCGCCGATAGCTGCCCAAAATAATGGCGCTGTAATCCCATCACTGGTATTTTCCGCTACGGTTTCCACGGTGCCCCTGACGATTTCTGGCTCATCAAGATCAGCCGTATCACGGCCGACGATATAGGAAAGCTTTACCCTCGCCTCAGGGAAATCCCGTTCATTAAGCGGAAGGCAAACATCCATCCCAGCTTGCTTCAAGCCCTTCTGAGCTATCGTTGTGGAAATGACAACAGCTTCCCAAAAGATACCTGCAAGCGGATGGATTAGATAAGCCAAATAAACGGTAAGAACTGTAATCAATAACACCGCCGATAGGACGATGATCAACATGAAGAGCCCTTTCCGTTTCTTATATGCCCCTTTATTGAATGCCAGGTCCAACTTGCTAATCATCGTTCCTATCCATTTGACTGGATGCGGCCAACTTGGCGGATCTCCAATTAATAAATCAAGGAAGAACGCCAGCGTAACCGCAAAAAGATGATGATAAATCATAATTCCTCAATCCGTTTCCGATTATTCGTCAATGCTTCCACTGTACAATCATATACACCGCGACTGATCAGCTTCCCTAACGGAGTGATGGTGCCTGCATATTGAAGCTTTGCCCCTCTTTGAGTTGCCGCAATCAAAATGCTGTCTGTCGATGTTCCAGTTGCACAAGTATTTGTCACCTTATCCATGACATGCAAATCATGAAGCGCTTTTACTTTTGCCTCGGTCGCAGTCACTATACTGTGGATATATGCCTCTTCTGCCAAATGCCCATTTACGAATATCCATGTATTTATCGTTCCTGGAGCGGAACTCCAAGAATGCCGGTCAGCTAATGAAGCGTCGATGGCATTCCCTACACCGGCCGTCACAATGATAAAAACCGAGAAATCTTCAGCTCTTAATAGCTTGCTTGCGACCGTATCGAGAAAGACAGCTGTCATCATCCCTACCGTTTCCTGAGGCTCAAAACCATGAGTTGTTAAATAGTCGGCCATTTCAACATGGTGATCCTCGCAATCATAACCATGATGGACGTGCCTATTCACAAAATACTTATGCCAGCCCGTCCCCGAACCGGTCACTCCAGAAGACATCGTTCTAAGCGGGATCGGAGACTTCAATTGAATCATCTCAAATCCGACTGTCAAAAAAGAATCATCAATTTCCAACGGGATAGTATCCTGGCCATGCTTTTCCGGAACGATGAACATTTGCGGTTTCGGAAGGGCGGGATGTGGATGTTTTTCGATCGTCGTATGATATACACCCTGAATCCGCTCCTGTTGAAGCACTTCATTCGGCACATCAACAACCTGAATCTGCCCTTTCTCAAGCAGCATAAGCCGATCACAATATAATCCAGCCAAATTCAAATCATGAAAAATTGAAATAACGGTCAACTTCTGCTCTTTTGCCATTTTCCTCATTAGATCAAGAAGATCTTTTTGATAGGAAAGATCCAAATGGTTCGTAGGTTCATCCAAAAAAAGGATTTCCGGCTCTTGGGCAAGGGCCTGTGCCAGCAGGACCCTCTGTCTTTCCCCTCCTGATAATCGATCAAAATGAAGATCCTGAAAATCAGCTACTCCCGTTTGTTCCATCACCCGCTGGACAATCGATTCATCTTCTGCGGACCAACTATGGAACCAACCTGATTGATGGGCATATCGCCCAAGTGAGACCGTCTCTTTTACTGTATAGGAGAAAGCTAATGAGGAATGTTGAGGGAGCACGGCAATGACCTGTGCAAGTTGTTTTGACGAATAATCTTTCAAATCCCTGCCGCTTATCCGTACGCTTCCGCCTTTATAATCGAGCACCCCGCTAAGCATACTTAAAAGCGTCGTTTTCCCGCTGCCATTAGGACCAAGAATCCCGAATAATTCCCCCTTATGTACATCAAAAGAGACAGAGTCCAATACAGCTTTGTTGTGATACCCACCTGTTAACCCTTTTACTTCAAGCATCCGTTTTACCCTTCTCTCCGTCTCTTTAATAAAATCAGCGCAAATGCAGGTGCCCCGATAAGTGAGGTGATCACCCCGATCGGCAGTTCCGATGGGGCAATGATCGTTCGTGCTACAAAATCGGCCAATATCAAGAATCCGCCTCCTATCAACAATGACAACGGAAGCAAATGTTTATGGTCAGGCCCCCAAATCTTACGGACAAAATGAGGAATGACCAATCCTACAAAACCAATCGCCCCTGAAACGGCAACGGCTGCCCCTGTCAATGTCGAACCGGCTATCAAGATCCACATTTTCCGCCGCTTGACATTCACACCTAAATGTTTTGCCCGGTCTTCCCCGAAAGTCATCGCATTCAATTCTTTTGTATTCATGATCAAGGTCAACGAACCTATGATAAAAAACGGCATAATGATTACGATATAATTCCAGCCGCGCATTGAAACGCTTCCCATCAGCCAGCCGATGATTTGTCTTAATTCATCACCTGTCAGCGCAATCATCAATGAAATGAAGGCACTTAAAAACGAGCTGAAAATGATTCCCGTTAAAATGATCGTTTCCACTTTCATCGATCGATCCATTTTTTTTGCAAAAGTCAGTACGCAGAGCATCGTGAGCACTGAACATAAGATACTCAATGCCGGAAGGGTATATAAACCGATGAATGGCAGTGATATATTCAAGAATATTGTCAAAACGGCCCCGACCGATGCTCCTGATGAAATACCTAATGTGTAAGGATCAGCGAGCGGGTTCCGGAGCAGTCCCTGAAAAGCCGCACCCGCAATCGCAAGTGATGCCCCAACCAAACCAGCGAGCAGCACCCGCGGCAAGCGGATGTTCATCACGATATTCGTTAGCATCACATCCGGATCGGCAGAAATCGGCAAGTGGAAAATCTCCTTGCCGATTATTTGTATAAGTACGGGAATCGGAACTGGCACCGAACCAAAGGAAATGCCTATCGTCATTGCGAATAACAAAATCAACAACGCAATCAAATAAGCAAACGCCCATTTAGTTGTCAAATTGGTTCGGATAGACTGCTTTGGCAAGTTCCTCTACTCCTTCTATTAAGCGTGGACCGGAACGGGTCACCAAGTCAGAATGGACATCAAAGACTTGGCCATTCTTAACAGCATTTACGTCTTGCCATCCTTTTCGGGCCGTCACTTCACTTACTGCATCTTTCGTATAATAACCATACGTTGTAATGATGACATCAGGATTTGCAGCAATCATCGACTCTTCATCAATTTTTGCCCAACCGTCCAATTCAGCAGCCGCATTATCCGCTGAAATAATCTGAAGCATCTCATTCATGAACGTATTTTTTCCAGGTGTGTATATTTCCGGTGAAGGCGAAACTTCCACTAAAACGGTCTTCCTATCCTCTTTCTTTACGGATTTGGCTTTTTCCTGGATATCCTTGAGCTTCGTTTTCATATCCGCAACGATTTCGTTTGCCTTATCATGTTCTCCCGTTGCCTTTCCAATCATATCAATAGATTCATAGACTTGGTCAAAGCTTTGTGCATCATTGACTACGAGCACATCTATTCCAGCATCCTTAAGCTGCTGCAAACCCTCATTTGAATTATGGGCACTTGATGCATGCGCAAGAACAAGGTCAGGCTTCATGGAGACAATCAGCTCCGTGTTCATTTCCATTCCGCCAACTTTTTCAATTTCTTTCGTCTCTTCCGGGTAATTATCATTGTCGGAAACACCAACGACCTTTTTACCCAAACCAAGTGCAAAGACCACTTCCGTATTGCTTGGTATCAACGAAACGATTTTCTTCGGTTCTTTTTCTATCGTAACTTTTTCCCCGCTTGCATCTTTAATCGTAATCGGGAAAGCTTCGTGTTGAGCATGATTCGTTTGCTCCTTTTCTTTTCCTTCATCAGCAGCACCACCGCAGCCTACCATCATGCCTGCAGTAAGCAACATCAACAATATCAGACCAAAAATCTTCTTCATTTTCATTCCCCACAATCTTTTTATTTAATTTCTTCATACCTAACAGAGAAAACCAATACCGGAAGATACCCCTAAAACAAAAAGCATCTCCCGTTAAACGGAAGATGCTTGCATGGCAACAATATCAATACGGACTCTTTCTTAGGGTCTGCCACACACCTTCCCATCCGCGTAGGTTACAGGTGTACGAATTCTGGCAGGTCTCCTGGCTCATGGTCATCGTCAACGGCACCTTCCCATATCTCATACAGTGGTACACAGCCGTCAGCTCCCATATACAGTGGCGGGACCGCGTTGGCATTTCACCAACTTCCCTTTTAAGTCATTAAGACACCAAATCGTTCATATGTATATAATTTTCACTGCCTTCATTATACACCATGTAAGAATCGATTATTATATGATTTTTCTGAACAAGTGCGAAATGACCCTTCCACCTTCAATGCTTTGAAGCATTTTCAATCAGCGACGCAAACCCATTGATCGATAACCCTGGTGAAATCCGAACTCGATGCAGAGCATGCATCCCTTGGTCGCTTGAAGCTCCCCCAGGTTCGGTAGTGACTGCCATCTTATATCCAGCTTCTTCTGACAACCTGAGACTCTCTTCGTTATACCGGCCAACCGGATAGGAAAGCACTGTCGTGTCCTGGTCGAGGATATGGTCGAACAGCACCTTCGACTGAACCATTTCGGCTTCTTGCTGCTCTGCGGTCATGCGGTTCAGCTCCAAATGGCTGATGGTATGGCTTTCAATTGAAATCCCATCCCTGCTCATCTCCAACATTTGATTTTCAGTCAGGTGATGACCTTTATCAATGGACTTCCCGATCATGAAGACAGTTGCTTTCATATCATGTTCTTTTAATATCGGGAAGGCCTCCGTGTAGTTATCAGTATAGCCATCATCAAAAGTAATCCAGACGCACTTCTCACTTGGCATCCGATTCTCGGTTAACACGAGGAATGCTTCTTCAGGGGATAATGTATAGTAACCATTCTCCCGAAGCCAAGCCATCTGTGATCGGAATTCCTCCCTTGGAACCCGAAGGCCATTCCCTTCAGAAATGCTGTGATACATCAATATCGGAAGCTGGACCGGGGACTCGGCCTTCATCCAGCCTCCCGTATCGATTTGCCCCTCCGAATCCTGCCCGGTCCCATTCTCAGCCGCTTCGGCCACTTCAATGTCATCTTCCGTAATCGGTGCAGCCGTCTTTGTGGCTATCCCCTCTAAAATCCCTTGTGAGCATCCAGGTAAAATCAAAACCCCCAGCAATGCCGCCATCCTTAAAACTCTATATTTTTTCACTATCATTCTCCTGATTTTTTTATAGTATAATAGTACCAGGAAACCAGTGAACAATAAAGTATTCCATTTAATGAAAAAAGGGGAAAAACGAAAGCTTAGCGACACGCTAAACATTCATGAGGATTTTTTTTCATAAGTATGTGCTATTAGCTTGAAAAGTTTGCCTATAAGAAATATAATAAATAAGTCGTCGACTTTAATATATGTCCCAGTAGCTCAGCAGGATAGAGCGACAGCCTCCTAAGCTGTAGGTCGTAGGTTCGATTCCTATCTGGGACGCTAAAGTTTATAAGCCCTGTTATAATGCGGTTTCTCCGTGTTGTAGCAGGGTTTTTTTCTGTTGGTATGACCGTAAAAGCCGGAAATTGCATGTAGGATAAAAGCATTTCTGTACGTAGGAAACAGTGATATTCCATATCACTATTATTTTTCTATGTTTGGAGGTGCTTTTTTTCATGAAAAAACACGTTATTAAACAGCGTGGAACAGCGTTAAAGGAACGGAAATTGACCAGTAAGACTACGGAAAGTTTCACGATTGAATACACACTGCATGAAGCCTTAGATATTTTTCTACGTGCAAAAGTTGCTGAAGGTGTCCGACAGCGAACATTAGGCGAATATGTGTGAAGTGAAAAGGATATTTTCGAAAATTCTTGTTGGACTATAGTAAAAGGGGTTTATCAGTGATACAGACTGATAAACCCCTAAATTCATTTTATTGAAAATTAATCACTTCTATTTCTTTAATGTTAAAGAGCGTTTCCACGAACCATTCCATTTAAATCCAATAGGGTGTCCTGCAATTATAACACCTAGCACATAAACCCCATCAACAGTTATGTTAGCAGTATCTTTTGTACTGTTCTTTTTACTGAAGGATGCCTTCCCGCCTTTATGTAACCAGTCAACTTCCAAATTAATTCCAGTTAAGTAAGAATCGTAATTAGAAACCGATACAAACTGAGGTTTTTTATTAACCAATTTATATTTGTATTTTATTCGATTATTCTTGTATGAACCTAGTATGATTTTCCCATTTTGAACCACTCTTTGTAGTAGCAAAAGTTTGCATTCCACCGGAGTTTTCTTCATCTTCAGAAACTGAAATTTCTTCATTTTTTAAAATATATGTTTTAACCTGTCCCATCCGGGTATACAAATACTGTAAGACATTCTCACCAAAGGAGATGATAGTGCATGATGAGTACAATCAGAAGCCAATGGAACAAAGAGAATGACGCAGCGGTGTTTAGTCCCGGTGATCAGCGTTAGAGTCAATTGAAGAGTTGGATGATAATCAAACATGGGAATTACTAGTCTTCTCATCCAAAGGAGGAAGATACGATCATGAGTATTTACAGCCTATGGAATCCAGAGAATGATGAAGCAATTTTCAGTCCAGGTGATCAGAAGCCATTCAGTACGCTCATACGAGTAGATTCGGATAAACACACACACACTGACAAAACACTTGAATATGAATTACATGGCACCGTACTGAATGAAATTTAGTCGAAGCAGGAATATACCGAAAAAGGATGGAGCGATGCTCCATCCTTTTCCTTTTATTTATCGAATTTCAGTTTCGCCAAGGCATCTGCCAATGCAGTATTGATCGGCTCTTCTTTATTTTGCTTTTTCATATAATTGGATACTTCATTTTTGGATACTTTTTGATTTTTATTTTGCCCTCTTCGTTTATTGTAAGAAGATAGTTTTTCGTGAAAACCGCATTTACAGGTGAATGTCTGTGCTTCTCCTTGACCGCGCATTTCCATCTTTTTATGGCATTGCGGGCATCTGGCATTTGTTACACGTGAAACACTTTTTTTGTGGCCGCAATCACGATCTTGACAGACAAGCATTTTTCCCTTTTTACCATTCACTTCCAGCATCAGCTTACCGCAATCAGGACATTTCGTTCCTGACACGTTATCATGCTTGAATTTTTGATCACTATTTTTGATTTCATGGACGATATTTTTGGCGTAGGCGCGCATATCACCGATGAAAGCCTGTTTTGGCAGCTTTCCTTTTGCTATCGCAGTTAACTTTTGCTCCCATTGAGCTGTCAAAGCTGGAGAACGCAAGTCTTCAGGTGCCAATTGAAGAAGTTGTTTTCCTTTTGAGGTGACATGAAGGCCCTTTCCTCTCTTCTCGATCAGGAAGCTATTGAACAGTTTTTCAATGACATCCGCACGTGTTGCAACAGTTCCAATCCCGCCAGTTTCACCAAGTGTCTTGATCAGCTCTTTGCTTTCCCCTGCCATGAAACGAGCGGGATTTTCCATTGCCGAAAGAAGCGACCCCTCATTGAATGGTTCCGGCGGTTTCGTTTCACCCTCTGTTTGTTTCACAGTCGAAATGGTTAAACTGTCACCTTTTTGAACGTTCGGAAGCAGTTGCTCCGCAAGGCCATCTTTAGCTTCTTCCTCATCGAATTGATGATCATAAACTTCCTTCCAACCTGACTTCAGGATGACCTTCCCTTTTGCCATGAACATCTCCTGCCCCATTTTTGCGGTGATGGTCGTTTGTTCATATTCAAAAGGCGGCATCAATACAGCAAGGAACCTTTTAACGACCAAATCGTAGATTTTCGATTCTTTGTCGCTCAGTTTTCCCGGCAGCGGCGTTTGCTCAGTGGGGATGATTGCATGGTGATCAGAAACCTTGCTATCGTCCACGAACGATTTATTTGTTTTAATCGGGCTGCGCAGGATCCTTGATGCATACTGGGCATATGGTTTAATGCTTACAGCCTGTAATCTTTCTTTTAGCGTATCAACCAAATCCGTTGATAAAAAGCGTGAATCCGTCCTTGGATAAGTCAAGACCTTATGGCTTTCATATAAGCGCTGCATGATCGATAACGTCTCCTTCGCAGAATAGCCGAATTTCTTATTGGCGTCCCGTTGAAGTTCTGTTAAATCATATAAAGAAGGGGAAAAACTTTTCTTATGTGCCTTGTTCACTTCAACCACTTCTGCACTTTTCCCCTTAACTGCTGCAAGAACCTTTTCTGCCTTGTTTTTATCAAATGTGCGGATATCTTTTGATTGGGCATCTTGCCAGACGAGGCGCAAATTGGGTTCTGCAATTGCCGAAACGCCATAATATTTCTTAGGCCGGAACTGTTTTATTTCCTCTTCTTTTTTTGCAATCATCGCAAGTGTCGGCGTTTGGACCCTCCCGCAGGATAATTGGGCATTATGCTTGGTCGTTAGGGCACGCGTCGCGTTCATCCCAACGATCCAGTCCGCTTCCGCCCTTGCTACAGCAGAGGCAAATAGATTTTCATACTCCTTGCCATCTTTCAGATTTTTAAATCCATCTTTAATCGCTTTATCCGTTACAGAGGAAATCCAAAGCCGCTTGACCGGCTTCTTCACATTCGCTTTTTCGAGAATCCAGCGTGCAACAAGTTCCCCTTCACGGCCTGCATCCGTTGCAATGATGACATCCTTGACATCATTGCGATTCAATTGTGTTTTAACTGATTGAAACTGTTTGCCTGATTGCTTGATCACGACCAATTTCAAAGTAGGCGGCAACATGGGCAGGTCCTCAAGGCGCCACGTTTTATATTTTTCATCATAAGATTCCGGATCTGCATGGGTAACCAAATGACCCAGTGCCCAAGTGACGATATACTGATCGCCTTCAAAAAAGCCATTCCCCTTTTTCCCGCAATTCAACACTTTTGCTATATCTCTGCCGACCGAAGGTTTCTCGGCCAGTACGACTGTTTTACTCATATTAACATCCTTTCGCTTTTAAACTGGTTCCTCTATTATCTCATATAATTTATGACAGGGCGATAATGCACCATGGCATTGGACCGGTTGGTTCACTTTAAGGATTCCCCGTACCCACATATATGTAAATTAATAGATTAGATAGCATTCCCGTGCAGATTTTAGTATGATGAAACGTAGGGATTTTTTCAAATTAATTGGGAGGTTCAATATAAATGAGCTTACTTTCTATAGATAAATTAGCACACAGCTTTGGTGACCGTACCTTATTCAAGGATGTTTCCTTCCGCCTGATGGCTGGCGAACATGTTGGTCTGGTCGGGGCAAATGGTGTCGGGAAATCAACGATGATGAATATCATTACAGGGCAACTTATCCATGATGATGGCCGGGTCGAATGGACACCTGGTGTCGAATATGGCTATCTTGATCAACATACGATACTTTCAAAAGGTAAATCGATTCGCGACGTCTTACGGGATGCCTACTTGCCTTTATTCGAGCAGGAAAAAGCACTGAATGAAGTTACAGAGAAAATGGGTACTGCCACTCCGGAGGAACTTGAAGAACTCTTGGAACAAATGGGTGAAATCCAGGACAAGCTGGAAGCCGGCGGTTTTTACAATCTGGATATTAAAATTGAAGAAGCGGCCCGCGGTTTAGGGTTGGATGCAATCGGCTTGGACCGTGATGTCTCTGCCCTGAGCGGCGGACAGCGGACAAAGGTTTTATTAGCCAAGCTACTATTGGAACAGCCTGAAGTACTGCTCCTTGATGAACCGACGAACTACTTGGATGTGGAGCATATCCGCTGGCTGAGCAGCTACTTAAAAGAATATCCTAATGCATTCTTACTAATTTCGCATGACACTGAGTTCATGAACGGCGTCGTCGACGTCATCTTCCATCTTGAATTTTCTAAACTGACCCGTTACACGGCAACTTATGAAAAATTCCTTGAGCTGGCTGAATTGAATAAAAACCAACATATTAACGCCTATGAAAAACAGCGTGAATTCATTAAAAAGCAGGAAGATTTCATTGCAAAGAATAAAGCACGCTATTCAACGACCGGACGGGCAAAGAGCCGTCAAAAGCAATTGAATCGCATGGAACGCATCGATCGTCCTGAAACTGCAATGAAACCTACCTTTGACTTTAAAGAGTCACGTGCGAGCAGCCGTTATGTCTTTGAAGGTGAAGATCTGGAAATCGGATATGACCGCCCATTGCTTCCGAAGTTGTCCATGACCATCGAGCGGGGAGAAAAAATTGCCGTGGTCGGCTGTAACGGAGTTGGTAAATCCACTCTATTAAAAACGATTTTGGGTAAAATCGATCCTCTAGGCGGTAAAAGATCACTTGGCGATTTCCTTTTTTCTTCTTATTTTGAACAAGAAGTGAAAGCAGGCGATACGACGCCGATCGATGAAGTATGGAATGCATTTCCGCATCTGGATCAACCGCAGGTACGTGCGATTCTTGCCCGTGTCGGTTTGAAAAACGAGCACATTACACGTCCGATGAGCCATTTAAGCGGTGGGGAACAAGCAAAAGTGCGCCTTTGTAAACTCATGCTTACCGAAAGCAATTGGCTGTTATTCGATGAACCGACAAACCATTTGGATGTCGTTGCAAAAGAAGAACTGAAACGTGCATTGAAAGAGTATAAAGGAACGATTGTCCTTGTATGCCATGAACCTGATTTCTATGAAGATTGGGTAACCAAAGTATGGGATGTAGAGGAATGGTCGGCCCAAAACTAATTTTTTTCGGGGATGCTGCAGAAGCGGCATCCCCTTTATTATGGAATAAATAAAAAACTGACTGAAAACACTCCTTCAGTCAGCTTTCATTCCCTCATCATGCAGCTTAAACTCGTTCCGCCACCAAGGTATATGTTTTCGGAAGACCGATATCATGGATTTTATGATTCGGTTCTTCCTCGAGCACTTTAATAACGAGTCCTGATTGACCTATTGACGTTATAAGTTCCCCGATTGTCCATTTACGCTGTACAACTCTTGAAAGGCTCCCTTTTTCCTCATCCGGCATATGCTTTGAAAATGCGACCTCATTATTTTCGATTGCCGGAGCGAAATAGTTGCCTGTTATTTTATGTTTTTTACCATTTGAAGTAATGAGCTTTGTTGAAATCGGATGAAATTCATGCAGTACGAATCGGCCTCCGGGTTTCAGCATCTTTTTAATTTTTTCAAATAACGGCTGCAGATCTATTAAGTAATGAAGTACACCGAGCTCCATTAAAACCAAATCCTGATTCCCTGATTCATGCTCGGATGATAGCGAAAGGACATCCGAAACGATATACTCGATGGAGACATTGGCGCCACTTGCCAGCTCATTTGCAAACATTGCGTTTTCCTGGGAAAAATCAACAACTTTCACTTCTGCTCCCAATATGGCCAGTGCAACTGCCTTAACACCGTTCGATCCCATCAAATGTGTGATTTTTTTGCCGGATATTTCCCCCATATATTTATAAAAAGGGTGCAGTCTCCATTTTGGGTTTTGTTTGATTTTTGATGCCAATTCAACGGGATTTCCATAACGATTGACAAGCGCTAAATAATTATTCTGGTTCCAGGCTTGTTCATTTTCCGCTGTGAACCCCTTCTGCTCGGCTGATAAGTAAGCATGAATCTCGGCACTGAACTTTCTCATTTCTTCTTCGTATAAATAGCTGTATAACGACCTGCACCAAACCTCCATATCCCCCATCTTTATGGATAAACGATAAGGGTCCGTTTTAATGGTCGTGTTAAACCGGCAGCGAACAGTGACAGAAATCCCCTCGACATCCATTAGAAAGAATGCAGTCTCAGGACTTCTTTCAGGCTTTGTTGGCGCGTATTCGGAAAAAAGATCCAAAGCCTCATTAAAGACATCCCATTGTACATCCATGCCGATTTTCTTATATTCATCGATATCCACTCCTTGTACGAAAAGTGCAGATCGACCTGTATATTGGTAGGGAATATTGGCTTGATCCAATATGTTCGCCATTAATGTGATTGTATGATAATAACTTGCCTTCATATGTACCTCCTAAACATCAAAAGAGCATGACAATTATTCTTCTATAGCAAATTTCAAACCGGTACTCGTAATGGCAATCAGCTCTTCATCGTGGCGATCTATGCCATAAACGAGTAATGTAACAAGCATATATATGGCTCTGAACCGGGCTAGGCTCTCTGTTTCCTTTTCGATTTCACCATAGATTTCGAAAAAAGCACTGCGCACCTCTTTTGGGAAATAACTGTATAAAAAGGAGAAATCAATGGCTGGATTCCCGATATGGACATCTCCCCAATCAATGACACCTGCGAGAACGCCTTCGTCATCAAGTAAAACATTCCGGATATGGATGTCTCCATGAACGAGCGAAATCGGATGCTGAACATCCAATTCACCTTCACCTAAGGTTTCAACAAAACCCTTAACTGCATGCGCCTGTTCAAAGTATCCTAGCTTTATTAGATTCGAGACATTTTCCATAAGTGATTTCTTTCGATAGGGTACATCAAGCCTCATCATCCCATCAGGCTGCACACCTAAACGCATAGCCTTTTCGACAGGGAAACTGTGAAGAACCTTCAAAAAGCGGGCAAATCTTTTTGCCGATTTGACCTTTTTTGCTTTTGTTCCTTCTACAGGCAAGTGTCCCTTCACCATTTTATAACCGGTAAAAGGATAAGGATACAAAGTGCTTGGTTTCCCAAAAAAGATTGGTTCAGGGATAGCAAGCGGAAAAGTGCCTGCAATGGAAGGCAAAAGCTGATTTTCCACTTGAATCAACGTAACTGCAATAGGGCGGCGGGGAAAACGGAATACAAATTGCCCATTGATTTGTATGACCGTGTTATCGAAACCCTCCCCAAGTTGCTTGATCTCTTTCAACTCAATTTCCGGAAACTGCAGCATGATCAATTTCCCTGCCAGATCCAGAGAAACTGGATATTCTGCCAACCAAGGCTTGTTCACTCCCGTCTCCCCCTTTTACCGGTTTCTCCCTCTATTGGGGCTGCTGCCAGATCCACCTCTGCGATTACTCGCGCCTTGTGTACTAGTTGATCTACGGCTGTCTCTTTGATCTCCTCGTGGATTGTCACGCTTTTGTCCACGGCCGTCTTCCGAGCGGCCACCCCGCGGATTCTCTCTCCTTGGTCCGCGGCCGTTTTCCGAACGAACTCCCCGTGAATCCTCACGTATAGGCCCGCGGCTGTTTTCCATCCGGCCTCCACGTGGTTTCTCCCTCTCGACTTCACGATTGTCCGCTTGATTTACAGAACGGTGACTGCCCCGATTCGGTCCTCTCGTATCGATCCGTTCCCGATGTTTCCTTCCCCCTCCCGAACGCGGGCGGCGGGTACCCTCATCGGAAGGGTCTTCATGCCGCTTCCTTTTTTGCCTCACCTCATCGGGTTGGAACATTTTCACTCCTTCAATCGTCCTTCTTTCAATTTTCATGGAGATCCCTTTTTCAATATCGCTTAATAGCTGAAGATCCTTCGTTGCTATGAAGGTGACAGCCAAGCCATTCTCACCCGCACGGCCCGTCCGCCCGATTCGGTGGATGTAACTTTCTGCATCCTCGGGAACATCGTAATTAAACACATGGGTCACGCCTTCTACATCAAGCCCTCGTGCAGCAACGTCCGTTGCCACTAAATATTGAAGCTTTGCGTCTCTGAAGTTTTTCATGACACGTTCCCGCTTTGCCTGTGAAAGGTCACCATGAAGCTCTTCAGAATTGAATCCAGCTGCCTTCAGGGCATCATTCAATACCGAAACGCGACGTTTTGTACGGCAAAATATGATTGCAAGGTATGGCTGTTCTTCTTTAATCATGTTGATTAATGAAGATTGTTTGGCACGATCGGTCGTCTCGATGACAAGCTGCCTGATTTTCTCGACCGTTACTTGCTCAGCCTTCACAGCGGCAGTTAATGGTTTAGTCATATATCGTTTAGCCAATTGATGAACCTGTTCAGGCATCGTCGCTGAAAAGAGCAGCGTTTGGCGCTCCTCTGGAAGCTGTTCCATGATTTCTTCCACTTCTGGTAAAAACCCAATATGAAGCATTTGATCAGCTTCATCCAGCACAAGCGTTCCAGTTTGTGAGAGATCGATGGTGCCTCTTCTTAAATGATCTAATAACCTGCCGGGCGTGGCGACCACCACGGAGATGTTTCTTGTCAGCTTTTTCATTTGCTGCTCGACATCCTGTCCGCCATAAACTGCAAGCACTTGAAGTCCTTCGATTTCATCAGCGAATTTTTTCAATTCAGCAGTGATTTGCAAAGCCAATTCCCTTGTTGGCGTTACGATCAGTGATTGTATGTGGGATGCGGCGGGATCGACTTTTTCCAGGATTGGCAGCAAAAAGGCCAAAGTCTTCCCCGTTCCTGTCTGCGCCTTCGCGATGACATCCCTTCCAGCAAGGATATCGGGTATCGATTTCTCCTGAATCGGGGTAGGGGCGGATATTCCTATTTGCTTTAATATGTTGTTAATCGCCGGGCTGACGCCAAGGTCGATGAATTCTGTCATGTATGGGCCTACTTTCTGAATTTCTTCATTTAATTTACTGATAAATCCACTTAAATGGTAACAGCTTCCTTCATTTCAAGTCATTATCCTTAGTCTAAGCTATTTGTTAGTATATCATTATCTATTTTCGAGAAAACCTGTACCTTAAAATTTTTCATCCTATTGTACTTTAGTTATTTTTCTAATATAATTTATAAGATTTATTATCCATCTATCGAGCTACTTACTTGAAAAAGGGTAAGCATCTCCTCCTTGTAGATTTTTGCAAGGATTTTTTGTATATAAAAAAGGAGTGACCGCATGTTTAAATTAAAAGAACGGAATTCAAATATTAAAACGGAAGTACTTGCGGGGCTTACAACCTTTTTAACACTGGCTTATATCATCGTTGTAAACCCCATGATCCTTTCTGATGCGGGTGTTCCCTTCGACCAGGCATTCACAGCAACCATAATTGCAATAATAGTCGGTACACTATGCATGGCCCTTTTAGCCAATTACCCAATTGTCATAGCCCCGGCAATGGGATTGAATGCGTATTTTGCATACTCGGTATTGGGAACCCATGATATCTCATACACAGTTGCCTTCTCTGCAGTCTTTGTTACCGGTATCATCTTTATCCTTTTATCCCTAACCTCTTTCCGTTCAAAATTGATCGAGGCCATCCCTAATAACTTAAAGCATGCAATCAGTGCCGGAATCGGGCTCTTCATTACCTTCATCGGACTTCGTTTGTC
Organism: Peribacillus sp. YIM B13477; assembly: GCF_042787955.1. Lineage (NCBI taxonomy): Bacteria > Bacillati > Bacillota > Bacilli > Caryophanales > Bacillaceae > Peribacillus > Peribacillus sp. YIM B13477. Next base: position 101,842 of record NZ_JBHZPD010000007.1, on the reverse strand, counting down.
AGGTGTCGTCACACAGCATGAATCCAACCTGGTTACCCTTGGAAGCTTCAGGGATCCCAGTGTGGCACTTACATTGGTTGGTTTGGTCATAACGATCGTACTGATCGTTCGCAATGTGCAGGGAGCGATATTCATCGGAATGATCGTGACTGCCATAATCGCTTTCTTTACAGGCCAATTGGAAATTAACGGTCTGGTTTCCACCCCTTCCTTACCTGAAGGGCTAATAGTCGCCAATCCAATCACATCTATCGCCGATGTGATTAACTATGGGCTTTATGGCGTCGTCTTCTCTATTTTGCTTGTCATGCTTTTCGATACGACTGGTGCTTTATTGGGCATTGTCCGTCAAGCTGGATTGCTGAAGGAAAATAAGCTTGAAAAATCCGGCAGTGCCTTCTTTGCAGATTCGATCGGCACTACTGTCGGCGCCATGTTCGGCACAAGCCCGACCGCTGCCTCGGTTGAATCATCAGCTGGTGTAGGAGCGGGCGGCAAGACAGGTTTAACCGCGTTGATAGTGGCCATCCTTTTCCTAATAACCGCCTTCTTCAGCCCGCTGATAGGAGCTGTCTCAAATGTAGCGGCAATCACGGCACCTAGCTTGATCATCGTCGGAAGCATGATGATTAAGAGCATTAATGAAATTGACTGGACACACTTTGATGAATCATTCCCAGCCTTTTTGGTCATTGTCGCCATGCCTTTAACATCAAGCATCGCCAACGGGATAGCACTCGGATTCATCGCCTACCCCATTTTAAAAATGGCAAGAGGCAAATTCCGTGAAGTGCATCCGTTCGTGTACATGTTTGCCGTTTTATTTCTTTACCAACTGATTTTCCTGGCTTGATCATCTTAAGAGGAATCCTTGGTGGTTCCTCTTTTTTTAGCCCCCGCAAAGAAAAAGGAGGATATCCAACTTGTCGTCAGATATCCTCCTATATATTCACTGGTTCATTTGATCAAGAAAATCACCCAGGAGATCGTCAAGATTTTCCTCTTCAGGTTCTGTTTCTTCCTCTTGTTGTGAGGGTTCACTCAAATTCCAATCAAAGTCATCCAAATCTTTCTTAGGCAGGTCTTCCTGGACCTCCACGGGTTCCTTTTCCTCGGGCTCGGCCTGCACATACAATTCCTCGCTCAATACATTATTATTCAAAGAGGCAAGCAAGGCCGTAGCGCGTAAAGGATCGGATAAAAGGTGGTACATAATCGTTCCAAGCATAGCTTCTGAGTGGGAATGCTTGAGCCAATCACGCTGAGATTTGCTTAGCTTGTTCGGCATGGGCAGGGCAATCATTTCCCGATCCTGATGGGTGGATTGCCCGACTCCATCGAGAACATACTCAGCAATTTTACTGGAAAAATTCCTTCTTTCCGTTTCCTTCAATTTCTGCAGCTGTCTTAACGTATAGTCTGAGACATCCGAAGGGATACGAAAAGTGATGGCTTGTCCTCTTTTAATTTCAGAAGAAGCTGTTTTTTTCATTCTCTCACCTATTTAATGGAACCCGTTCTTTGTTCTTTCTTCTTTTGCTGTGACTGATTCTGTTCCTTTGCATTCCGGCGATTAAAATCCGAAATCAATTTATAATAGGCGTTTGCCATCATCCAAACGCTTTCCCGTTCATCTTCGAAAAAGTCTATATTGTAGCCATCGAAATTTTGATTCAATGTTTTCAAGTAGTCTTTCAGGACAATCGATCCCCCGCCTACAAAATAGCAGATTTCCGTTTGTGAATTTTTTTGCCATACGTTTCGAAGGTGGCGATATTGCTTTTTGGCCAGTTCTCCCAGAATACGGTCAACGATATCATGGACGCTTGTCCGGCTTCCGCGAACCATAATATGATTGCGATCATTTTTCTTCGTGATGATTTCGACGACATCGCGCCTGCTATCCAGCTCGACACCATGCTTCTTCCTGATTTCTTCACGAATCGATTCAAGGGCTTCAGCTACTCCCAAATTGAATCCTTGCGCTTTGTCATCGTCAACTTTACGATTTTTAATGACAGCGATATCCGTCGATAGTCCGCCAATATCTTGAATGAGAATTCTTCTATCTATTAATTCACGGTTAATGATATTCAAATCATTGTCCATGACTAAATTAATGTATGCGGCGAAGCCCTCTGGATAGACTTTCACTTCATCAAATTTGATATTAACCTTCATGCCTTGGTATTTCGGAGTAATTAAAAATTCCACCTGGTGGACTGAACCAAGTAATTTCGAGCGGTACCCGACGTCTTTCCCTTCTTTAACCTCCCGAAGTGGCAAGCCTGTTCCAAGCGTATAATTCGCTTCGACAACGTTATTTACTTTTTTGAACTTATCATTATTCCCTTGCTTGGCAGCATCCAATGCAATAGCCGCAAAAAGCATGACTAATGTTTGGTCTTCTTCTGATTTACTGCTCCCCAAATCCAGTTCTGTTGGGTTATCACTTTTTGTCGCTAAATTTCCGACACGATAAATGGCATTATTGTCTTGCAATGCTGGTGAATGCACTCTAATATGTAACCCTTCCAATGGGTTTTTTTCATCGAGTTCTTCGATTCCTATGACCGGACGATCTTCAATGTCTTTTGCAATGACATTTGGTATATATAGTTCAGACTCTAACTTTCCAAAAATAGCTTTAATTGCATCATTTCCTACGTCTATTGCTGCGATTCTAGAACTCATCTAAAAACATCCCCTTTTTCATAAAAAAATTTAGGTGGAGCACTCTATTAAGCATAGAAAAGGTTTCTATATTAGTCAATGCTTCATAAGTTGTAGCTTTATCTGTCGAATTGTATTCATTTGTGTACACATTAGGAACAAATATGTACACACGTTATATATAGCCGTGTGTACGCATTTGTAAACATGTTTACTTTTATGTGTACAAACTAACTGTTTTTGTTTACAAGTATACAATATTGCAAACAAACAAAAAACTAACTTTTAATAATCTTCTTCATATAAAAGAAAGCGTAAAAAAGGAGAATTTGGTCATGGTAATAAATTGGACAAACCACTAATGAAACGTCTGAAAATATTAAAATCACCGAAAAAATACAGAACTTCCTCAATATCCGTAGCCATATTGGCGCAGCACTTTATCCTTCCTTCGTTTTCTAAGCTAGAAACAAATATACCAACTGATGTCTTAATTGTTGGTGCGGAATTACGGGTATCACTTCAGCTTATCTATTAGCCAAGCAAGGTGTGAAAGCCACATTCATTGAGGCAGACCCTTAATGGAACAACAGGCCACACAACCGCAAAAATCACGGTCCAGCACGGCTTGATTTACGACCAATTTATTACTGATCACAGTGAGGAATAGGCCAGACTATACTATATGAGGCCAATACTGAAGGAACGGAGCTATCAAAGGATTGATAGAAGAACATTCTATTGAATGTACAAGATGCTTATGCTATACGCAAATACTAATGTTTGGTCCTCCTCTGATTTACTGCTCCCCAAATCTAGTTCTGTTGGGTTATCACTTTTTGTCACTAAATTTTCGACAAGATAAATGGCATTATTGTCTTGCAAGGCTGGTGAATGGACTCTAATATGTATCCCTTCCAAGTTTTTTTACATCGAGTTCTTCTATTCCTATGACTGGCCCGATCTTCATGTCTTTTGCAATGTATATATAGTTCCAGACTCTAACTCTCCAAAAATAGCTTTAATTGCATCATTTCCTACGTCTATTGCTGCGATTCTAGAACTCATCTAAAAACACCCCCTTTTTCATAGAAAAAATTAGGTGGAGCACTCTCGATAGAAGAGATTTTATATTTGTCGATGCTTCATTAGCTGTAGCTTGTTTTCAAATTGTTTACAATAGGAACAAATATGTATACACCTTATATATAGCAATGTATACGCATTTGTAAACATGTATACATATTTGTGTACAAACTATCTATTTTCGTTTACATGTATACATATTTGTAAACGAACCAAATAATGTATTTTTTTAGTCTTTCTTCTTACAAAAATAAGCGTATAAATAGTGAATTTGGGTATGGTAATAAATGGACGATTCACTAATGAACTGTATGGAGGTATTCAAATGACTGAAAAAAATACAGACCTTCCCCGATTTCCGGAACCTTATTGGCGCAGTGCGTTGACATTCCCTTCTTTTTCTAAATTAGATACAGATTTAAGCACTGATGTCTTAATAGTAGGCGGCGGAATTACCGGAATCACATCTGCTTACCTACTTGCTAAACAAGGTGTAAAAGTCACACTGATTGAAGCAGGCCAAATCCTTACCGGAACGACAGGACACACTACAGCAAAAATCACGGCCCAGCATGGTCTGATTTACGACCAGTTGATCACTGACCATGGCGAAGAAAATGCCAAGCTTTATTATGAAGCCAATACAGATGGAATGAAGCTGATTAAAGACTTGGTGGAAGAACATTCCATTGAATGTAATTTGACTGCACAGGATGCCTATGTGTACGCAAATACGGATGAATATATAAGCAAAATCCAAAAAGAACTGAGGGCCTATCAAAAACTTGGCATTCGGGGGGATTATGCGGAGAATATCCCTTTCTCCATTCCATGTAAAGCTGCTGTGATAATGAAAGATCAAGCACAGTTTCACCCATTAAAATATTTAACCGCCCTCATTTCGACAATTCTCGATGCAGGAGGCACCATTTATGAACGGACAACGGCAATGAAAATTGAAGACGGCGATCCACCAACCGTTCTGACGGATACGGGACATTCCATCAAAAGCAATCAGGTCATCGTGGCCTCCCACTTCCCCTTCAATGATGAAAAGGGCTTATACTTTGCCCGTGTTCATGTAAGTAGGTCCTATGTGCTTGGCATCAGGACTGAACAGGAGTATCCAGGCGGGATGTATTACAGTGCAGACAGCCCTAGCCGCTCCCTTCGCTATACGGAATTGGACAATGGGGAAAAACTTATACTTGTTGGCGGAGATGGCCATAAAACAGGCCAGGGAATCTCGACGATCGAGCATTATGAAGCACTGAAGGACTTCAGTGCCCAGTATTTCGATGTGAAAGACATTCCCTACCGCTGGTCGGCACAGGATATCGTGACACCGGATAATATCCCCTTCGTCGGTCCAGTGACAGCCAACCAAGAAAACGTCCTGATAGCTACCGGCTATGCGAAATGGGGAATGACGAATGGATCGATTGCCGCCAGGATCTTAACTGACCGGATTTTGCAAAAAGATAACCGGTATGCGGAATTGTATGATCCTGCCCGTTTAAAAGGCGTGAAGAATATTCTTCAAGATAATGCTGATGTGGCGAAGCATCTGATCAAAGGCAAATTGGCTGTCAATCATAAAACCCCGGAAGACATAGGAATTGATGAAGGAGCAATCGTGAAGGTGGATGGAGACAAAGCTGGGTGTTACCGTGACCATGATGGCCAGCTTCATATTGTTGATTCCACATGTACACACATGGGGTGTGAAGTTGCCTGGAATAGCGGCGACCGTACTTGGGATTGCCCATGCCATGGCTCCCGCTACTCCATCGCTGGTGAAGTGTTAAATGGTCCTGCTGTCGAACCATTGAAGAAAATTCGCTAACTGCCAATTTGTGATTTTATCTAATAGTCGACTGGGCCCGCCGTTTTCCTTATACTGAAGTTACTGCATGGTTGAATGGCTGCAAATAACTCTGAAAAGGAATGAATCGAACATGAACGGTAAAAACCGGAAAGATATTACCCCAGGTGCCTCTGTGGACATTGTACTTAAAGCAGATCAACGCACCGGAAAACTGACAAGCGGCACTGTAAAGGATATTTTAACCAACTCCAGCACCCACCCTCATGGAATTAAAGTAAGATTGACTGATGGCCAGGTGGGCAGGGTTCAAGTCATTCATAAGTAATGTGCACTCGGTCCAGGCCGAGTGTTTTTTTGTGTTTGTTCGATGAATTAATGACAAAGGGGGATATTTCAATCATGTTTCCCATTCATAATTCGTACAATAGGGGTGAGATTATCTCTATAAAAAGGCTGGTGTCAAAATGAATCAAGAATACAATGCCCCCTTTAGGGATCATTACCGCACCGATGAACATATATTGAAAGTTTCCGGCTCAGAGACGCTATCTGCTGCTCCGGATCAAGCCACGATCACCCTTGGAGTCATAACAGAGGATGAGGACCCGCAAAAGGCCCAGCAAGCCAATTCCCAAGCAATCGCAAATGTCATCGCATCACTTAAATCCGCGGGCATTCCCGAAGAGCAATTGAAAACGAGTGATTACAGAATCGATCCACAATATGATTATATTGACGGAAAGGAATTGTTCAAGAACTACAAAGTCCAGCACATCATACAAGCCCAAACGACCGACATCGAGAAAATAGGCAGCATAATCGACACGGCCGTCAGAAGCGGTGCCAATTCAATCACCAGCATCCGCTTCTCTTTATCCAATCCAGATGCATACTATAACCAGGCACTTTCTCTCGCTTTAAAAAATGCATACGAAAAGGCTCTTTCCATGGCTCGAACGCTAGGAATCTCATTGAACCCAGTCCCTAATAGGGTTGAAGAACTATCTGAAACGGCAACTCCAATGCTTTTTCAAACAAGTACTCTTTCAAAAATGGCGACTACCCCGATTCAGCCTGGTGAATTGAACATAACTGCCTCAGTGAGGGTGGAATACTCGTACTAGCACTCACTTAATTCCATCATAAAAAACCCCCCTTAACCTAAAGGGGGATTCAGACTGTAGACAAATTAGAGAAGAACTAATTTACTTTCAATTCGGTTAAAAAGGTTCTCCGTCGACTGTCTGCCAAGCCTCCTCACCGGCAAGCGTCCCCGGGGTCTCAGCTAGCCAGTTATTCGGCAGGAGTGTCGCAAATTTCTTCAATCTAGTAAGGGTTTCATTCCTATAATCATGTTAAAAATATGCAGGATAATTCAGTATTCCACTAAAATCATGGTTCTAGGATGGGCGCAAATGGAACCCCCCTTGGCAACCCAAAGGGGGGTTTTTCATTTTAAAAGACTACCGTTTTATTTTCATGAACAATGACGCGGTCCTCCAAATGCCATTTAACGGCACGTGCCAGCACCCGGCGTTCAGCAGAACGACCGATTTTCTTCATATCCCCGGCAGAATCACGATGGTCCACACGTTCGATATCCTGCTCGATGATTGGACCTTCATCCAAATCATTCGTCACATAATGGGAAGTCGCCCCAATCAGCTTAACACCCCTGTCATAAGCTCGTTCATAAGGCCGTGCTCCAATGAAGGCAGGTAAAAATGAATGATGGATATTGATGATCCTGTTCGGATGGGCCGCTACGAAGTCCGGCGTCAATATCTGCATATACCTGGCCAATACAATAAGGTCCACTTTGAATTCTTCCAAAAGTCCAAGCTGTTTAGTTTCCACTTCCTTACGTATATCCTTATTGGCAGGAATGTAATAAAACGGGATGCCCATCGATTCGACAATTTCCCTCGTATCTTCATGATTGCTGATGACCAGTGCAATGTCAGCCAATAAATCCCCGCTTTGCCACTCCCATAGCAATTCCAAAAGGCAATGGGGTTCCTTTGAAACGAAGATTGCCGTCCTCTTCAGATCACTCACATGATTAAATGTCCATTGCATCGAGAATGCTGTCGAAACTTCCTGGAATGCCAGTTGCATATCCGCTGCCTTGTCATTCAATCCTGGACAATCGAACTCGATCCTGGTGAAAAAGGTACCGCCCTCAGGATTCATCGAATACTGACTCAATTCAACAATATTTGCATCATATTCTTTAAGAAAAGCCGTAACTGTCGAAACAATTCCCGGCTGGTCCGGACATTTTATAATTAAACGGCCTCTATCTTGATTTCTTTCGCGATATTCCTGTAACTGCTCTTGCACAAAGTTGCTAACCATTTTCCCAACTACCCTTCTTCTATTTTGCTATATTATACTTCAATTCATGGCCAAAATTAAAGTCAGTCAATCAAATCGGGACTTTGTTGGTAGACAAAATCAACATTGCCTAAAATACTCCACAGTTTTATCCCATCCCATTCATTAGATACGGTTATCCTCAGTTTTTCGCTTTCGATAGATAAATCATCAGCCTGAATTGTTTCAATCCTAAATTTCTTCTCCTATTAAGTAATTTTTGTCATTTTTTCAGGAAATTACATGTAATTTGGAAGGAAATGAAGGCAAAGGCCGAGAACCTTTATGAAATGCATAGTGAAGGGGGATTCTTGGATGAGATGTCGGTATGTGCTGGACAGCCTTTTTGGTTTCAGGTTTATTTTCCATAGTTAATAAGGTTATTCATTGCCTCATAAGGGTATAGACCATTCTATTAGTTTTTTTTCAAAGGGGGAAATGAAATTATCATGAAATCATCCGTTACATTCATTGTATCCATTCTGGCAGCTCTTGGTCTTCTATCCGGCTGTGCCGAAAAGGACCAGCTTGAGGACGGGAGTAAGCTAATCAATGAGGACCAGTTTGTTTTTGCTGCCTCAGGTGAATTCAAGCCATTCAGTTATGTCAATGATGACATGACCGTAACCGGATTCGACATTGAAGTTGGCGATGCAATTGCAAAGGAACTCGACCTAGAACCTGTGCCTAAACGGATAAAGTTCAAAGGTATTGTGGAAGGTGTTAAAACCGGTCGGGCAGATGCCGCGGTTGCCAGCCATACAATCAATGAAGAACGAAGTAAACATGTTGCCTTCTCGACCCCTTATTACTACTCAGGTCCTCAAATTTTTGTTCGCCCGGATAGTGATATTAAAACGGTTGAAGATTTAAAGGGGAAGGAAGTTGCGGCTTCTAAAGGCTCCACATACGCAACGACAGCAGAAAAATATACACCCAATGTAAAAACGTATGACAGTGATATCACCGCCCTGAAGGCATTGAGCGGAGGACGTCATGATGCCGTCATCACCGACTTCGTAACCGGCAAGGAAGCGACCAAGGAAGGTTTCGACATCGAAGGAAGGCAATTGATCGAACGAAGCGAACAGGCCATCGTACTGCCTGACGACAACCCTCAGCTGCTTGCACGCATCAACGAAGCTCTTGAAAACCTCCGTGAAGATGGAACGCTTGCTGAAATCAGCAAAAAGTATTTTGGTGAAGACATCACAACTAAGCCTGAATAAAGATTGATAGAAAGGGAGTCATTACATTGCCAAGTTTTTCACATTTTTTTGATACATTATTTAGCTCCTCGGACGTATTCATCCGGGCCATGCTCCTCACATTGGAACTGACGGTAGTCTCCATATTGGTGGGTACCTTCATCGGTTTGCTATTTGCCCTATTAAAAATATCCAATATAAAAATTCTTGCATGGATTTCAGATACATATGTATTCCTGGTACGGGGAACGCCTTTAATCGTACAGATATTCATACTCTATTTCGGTATCAGCAATCTCTTCTTACTGCCGGACTTCTGGGCGGCGTCACTTGCCCTGGCTTTCCATAATGGAGCTTATATCTCAGAGATTTTACGTGGTACGATTCAATCCATCGACAAAGGCCAAATGGAGGCCGGACGCTCCCTTGGCATGAGCAATTCGCTCACCTTAAGGAGAATCATCTTGCCTCAAGCCTTCCGCCGCGCATTGCCGCCGCTTGGCAACCAATTCATCATCGGACTTAAGGATTCATCACTGGCAGCCTTCATATCCATGAATGAGCTGTTTAATGTAGCCACTACGTTGGGCTCGAATAATTTCGATGAAATGACTTATTTATTGATTGTAGCGGTCTACTACTTGATTCTAGTGGCTTTCCTGACCATTATCGTCAATTTATTCGAAAAGAAACTGTCCATCAGTGATCGATAGGGGGAATTGAAATGGAACAAAAAGAAATGATTCGCATTAGGAATTTAAATAAATCGTATGGAAACCTGCATGTACTTAAAGATATCGATATGAAGGTACTCGACAGCGATGTTGTCTGTCTGATCGGACCAAGCGGTTCCGGAAAAAGCACCCTGCTCCGCTGTTTGAATTATTTAGAGAAGAAAGACAGCGGCCAAATCCTCATTGAAGGAACGGAAATCAATCCTGGTACCCATGATATTAATAAAATCCGCGAGAAAGTCGGAATGGTATTTCAGCATTTCTACCTCTTCCCGCATATGACCGTACTGGAAAATGTCATCGAAGCACCGACACATGTCAAAAAAGTCCCTAAGGCCCAAGCGATTGAAGAAGCAAAGACATTGCTTGCCAAAGTCGGTTTATCAGATAAAGCGGATGTCTATCCAAGCAAGCTCTCAGGCGGGCAGAAACAGCGTGTTGCCATCGCCCGCGCCCTTGCCATGAAACCTGATATCCTGCTCTTTGATGAACCTACCTCGGCTCTGGATCCCGAACTTGTCGGTGAAGTTCTTGCCACGATGAAGGAACTTGCCTTGGAAGGGATGACAATGGTAGTCGTTACACATGAAATGAGCTTTGCACGTGAGGTCGGGGATTGGATTGTCTTCATGCATAATGGGAGGGTTGTCGAAAGCGGACCGCCAAAAGAATTCTTCACCAATCCAAAAGAAGAACGTACAAAAGAATTTTTGCAAACGACAGTCTTTTGATTTTAATTCTAAAATCTGACTGCTAGCGCGATTTTAAGCAATACAGGCATGAATTCCTGTATTGCTTTTTTAGATGAAAAGGGTTTAATTTATGTCCAGTTAGGTCGTTCCCTATATACATGATCAAAGTTTCAGGGATATTTCCGCTCGGATTGTACAAACTAAATACTTGATGAATTGTTTCAGATTAACCGTGATTCCGGCTCGAACATGGAAAAATATCTGTATTTATGGTATATATACAGGTAAAATTAAAAGAAGTATATAAATGAAAGAGGTCGAATTCAGTTGGAAAATAACTCTTCGAATTTTATTAAAAATATTATAAAAGATGACCTAGAGTCCGGAAAACATGATCATGTCATCACCCGCTTCCCTCCTGAGCCGAACGGATATTTACATATCGGGCATGCCAAATCAATCATTTTGAATTTTGGGGTGGCTGATGATTTCAATGGGAAAACCAACCTTCGTTTCGATGATACGAATCCATTGAAAGAGGATATTGAGTTTGTAAACTCCATTAAGGAAGATGTAAAATGGCTCGGTTACGACTGGGATAACCTTTTCTTCGCTTCCGACTATTTTGATGAAATGTATAAAAGAGCTGTGCTGCTCATCAATAAAGGGCTGGCATATGTGGACGACCTTAATGCCGACCAAATCCGTGAATATCGCGGAACGCTGACAGAGCCGGGAAAAGACAGCCCCTACCGCAATAGAACCGTCGAGGAAAACCTTGAACTATTTGAAAAGATGCGCAGCGGCGAATTCGAAAACGGCGCAAAAGTATTGCGTGCAAAAATCGATATGAGCTCACCTAACATTAATTTGCGTGATCCCGTCATATACCGTATCTCCCATACTGAACACCATAATACCGGCAACAAATGGTGCATCTACCCAATGTATGCCTTTGCCCACCCGATTGAAGATGCCATCGAGGGAGTCACACACTCCATTTGTACGCTTGAGTTCGAAGATCAACGCCCTCTTTATGACTGGATCGTTGAGAATTGTGAAATGGAAAGCAAACCAAAGCAATATGAATTTGGCCGTCTTAACCTGACCAACACAGTAATGAGCAAGCGAAAACTGAAGCAACTTGTCGATGAGGGCTTCGTGGACGGTTGGGACGATCCGCGGATGCCTACTGTTTCAGGCTTGCGGAGACGCGGCTATACACCCGAAGCGATTCGTGCATTCTGCCAAGAGATAGGTGTCGCCAAAACAAGCGGTATCGTAGACTCTCAAATGCTTGATCATTTCGTGCGGGAAGACTTAAAGCTGAAGGCTCCACGGACTATGGCCATCCTGAACCCGCTTAAAGTGGTCATCACCAACTATCCGGAAGGCGAGATAGAGTGGCTGGATGCTGAGATCAATCCGGAAGTACCGGAAATGGGTACACGCCAAATCCCGTTTTCACGTGAAATATATATCGAACAGGACGATTTCATGGAAAACCCGCCGAAAAAGTATTTCCGACTTTTCCCGGGCAATGAAGTCCGTTTGAAGCATGCTTATTTCATTAAATGTGAAGAAGTGATAAAGGACGACGCCGGTAACGTCATTGAACTTCGCTGCACATACGATATTGAAACGAAAAGCGGATCGGGCTTCACTGGCCGTAAAGTAAAAGGTACATTGCACTGGGTCGAAGCTTCACAAGCGGTTTCAGCAGAATTCCGCAACTTTCAGCCTTTAATCTTGGATAAGGAAAATGATGAAGAGGAAGAAAAATCATTCCTGGACCGGGTAAACCCTGATTCTATCGAGATTTTACAAGGATTTGTCGAGCCTAACATGAAAGATGCTAAGCCTCAGGATAAATTCCAATTCTTCAGGCATGGCTATTATAATGTTGATTCAAAACTCACTGCGGCCGATCATTTGGTCTTCAACCAAATCGTCGGGTTGAAAAGTTCATTCAAGTTATAGAATCACGAAAAAGAACCAGATTCCTATCGGATCTGGTTCTTTTCATTAATCATTTTTTCTCGTATAGCTTGATTCCTTGTTTGGAAAGGGCTTGTTTGAGAGTACTATGTGTCGAAACCTGACTAAAATCAAGGCCTAACTGAATCGATGTCTGGGCCACTTCAGGTCGAATCCCGGAAATGGTCGATTGAATGCCTAACAAGTTCAGGGTACTTATCAATTGGTAGATTTGTTGGGCAACCATCGTATCCAAAAGGGAGACTCCCGATAAATCGATGAATAAGTGGGTGATATTTTTGCTAATGCATTTGCTTGGAGTCCCATTCAAAATTTCCTTTGCCCGATAGGTATCGATTTCACCGATTAACGGCAATACCGCAATGGCATCAACAATGGGAATGACAGGTGCGCCCAGTTCATTAATCAGCTCCTGTTGAGCTGACAAACGTACTTTTGTCAAAAGGTAATACTGCTCGGTGAACTCACGGTTCAATTGATCGAAGGCACGATTAATAAGCCGGCTCCACCGGATGATTTTTTCTTTCGTTATCTTCGTATCCATGAGCATATAATCAGTGATGAATGCCCAATATGTTTCACGTACCTTATTAAGCGCTTCCAACACTTCGTAAATGGGAGTGTCCGATTCAACCCTGCTCTTCGCGACAAGTGTGGCCCACTGCTCCATCGTTTCAATAAAAGCAGTTTCATCTTCAAGTAAAGCACTTGTCACTGTCTTGATGGTCCATGTATTTTGTTCCCTAAGCAGCTTTTCGATTTCCTCATTAGAATCTATTGAATAGATCGACCCAGACTGCTTTTCCCTTAAAGCCAGCCAGTTTTCCGTAATCTTAGACGAGTTATCAAGGATATATCGATATAAATTTTCATCTATTTTATCCATTTGTGTTCCCCTATCTCCCTAGTTATTTCATTTTAAAAAGTAATAATAAGTCCCCATATCCCGCTTTCTCCATTTCATTTCTAGGGATGAATCGAAGGGCCGCAGAGTTTATGCAATATCTCGTGCCTTTAGGACTTGGACCATCGGGAAAAACATGTCCAAGGTGTGAATCGGCATCCCTGCTGCGCACCTCGGTCCGGGTCATTCGGTGGCTGAGATCCATTTTTTCATTGACACTTGCCGACATGATGGGCTTCGTGAAGCTTGGCCACCCACAACCGCTATCATATTTATCCCGCGAACTGAATAGGGGCTCCCCAGAAACGACATCCACATAAATGCCTTCTTCAAAGTGTTCCCAATAAGCATTATCGAAAGGCGGCTCCGTGCCATTTTCCTGGGTGACATGAAACTGACTCTCCGTTAAGGTCTTTCTAAGGTGTGCATGATCCTTAGGCCAATTTTCTTTAATGAAAGCATCCCGCCCTGAGCCTTTACGGTACAATGCATAGCGAAATTGGTTTTTCCGATAGAATTCTTGATGATATTCCTCAGCGGCGTAAAATTCCCCCGAGGGTAGAATACCCGTAACAATAGGTTTCTTAAACCGCCCGCTCATCATTAAATCTTCCCTCGATTGTTCTGCCTCCCGTTTCTGACGTTCATTAAGATAGAAAATGGCTGCCTTGTATTGCTTTCCCCGATCCGAGAACTGTCCATTATCATCTGTTGGATCGATTTGCTGCCAGAATATCTCTAATAACGTTTTATAGGAAATGATTGATGGATCGAATACCACTTGAACCGCTTCAACATGATCAGTTGCACCGGTAATCACTTGTTTATAACTTGGAGCGAAAAAATCACCGCCTGTATAACCTGATGTCACTGAAATGATACCGTCCATTTCATCAAAGGGAGCAACCATGCACCAAAAGCAGCCTCCTGCAAAGATAGCTGTTTCTTTTCCATCCATCGTCATCCTAAAACTCCCCTTTCACGCCTGTCATTTTATGTATTATATACCAGCAAGCCAAGCACCTTCAAATTCAAAAACTCTACCTTGCGTAACAAATATAAAAGAGGCACTTAGGAGTAAACCCAAGTGCCCTTTTGTGTTAGATCCGTTATTTAAAGTATCACACTTACAATGATCGCTGATAGGATGCTGACAAGAGTCGCACCGTATAGCAGCTTCAAGCCGAAACGGGCTACGACATTTCCCTGTTTTTCATGAAGTCCTTTGACTGCACCGGCAATGATACCAATAGATGAGAAATTGGCGAATGAAACCAAGAAAACCGAAACGATCCCTATCGTCCTTTCGCTCAAGGCAGCTGATGCTTCCCCTAAGCTCAGCATGGCAACGAATTCATTGGTTACCAGTTTCGTCGCCATGATTCCACCAGCAGTCACGGTTTCTGAAATCGGTATACCCATGATAAAGGCAAACGGTGCAAAGATATACCCCATGATGTCTTGGAAGCTGATGCCGAAAATCATGTCGAAGATGCTGTTGATCCCGGCGATTAAAGCAACGAAACCAATTAACATCGCTGCTACAGTGATGGCAACCTTGAACCCATCCATGATATATTCCCCAAGCATTTCGAAGAAAGACTGCTTCTCTGCCCCTTCTTCAACAGGGAGAATATCCTCTGCATCCGTTACTGTATAAGGATTGATAATGGATGCGATGATAAATCCACCAAACATGTTAATAACAATGGCCGTCACGACGTACTTTGGTTCAATCATCGTCATATAAGCACCGACAATCGACATCGATACTGTTGACATGGCTGATGCACAAAGCGTATACATGCGAGATGGCGGAATGGCACCGAGTTGTTTTTTCAAGGTTATGAAAACCTCGGATTGGCCTACTATTGCTGATGCAACCGCATTGTAAGATTCCAATTTACCCATACCATTCACCTTACTTAGAACGAATCCAATCCACTTCATGATGAACGGAAGGATCTTGAAGTGCTGTAAAATCCCGATTAATGCGGAGATGAATACGATAGGAAGAAGGACATTTAAAAAGAAGGGCGATGCTCCTTCATTTACAATCCCGCCAAATACAAAGGTGATCCCTTCATTTGCCCATTCCAAAAGTTTTCCGAAGCCATCGGCAATTGAATTGATGATCACTAAGCCAAACTTCGTGTTTAATAATAAATAAGTTAAAACAAGCTGAATGACCACCATGAGGATGATCGGTTTTATTTTAACTTTCTTCCGGTCACTGCTGACTAAGATAGCTAGTCCAAAAACAATAAGCAGTCCTAAAATTGCAATCAGAAATTTCATATATTCTGCCTCCACTAAGGGTGAATTTAATGTTCGTGCATTAATAGTAGGATACCCTCAAATAATTTATGCAAACGTTTTCTCTTTCATCCAAAATACATGTACGTACCTCTCCAGAAGTCTATATTAAACTAATATTTTTTTTAGTGCAATTATTATTTCCCTTTTTAAAATAACAATTAGTGACAATAATGGGTTTCGTGAATAAAAAAAGAAGGCTCCCCTTCGAAAGGAACCTCCTCTTGCCTCATACCGACTATTCAGGCAGCTGTTTTTCTGGATATCACCGTTGTCGCTAATCCAGTGACTCCAATTACAAAGATGATGATGGAAGCGGCCAAGCCACCTGCCCCTTGATAAAAGTCGATGAATTTCCCAGCAAAAGAGCCTCTGCCTTGGAAACCGCCGCCACTTGGCATTTCTCCTGAAGTCCCGGAACCATTAGGCTCCCCTTGCGGAGTGCCCTGCGTATCATTAGTTGCCGTTTCCGTCGATGAATCATCTGTCTCCGTACTGCTACTAGCCGATTTTTCCGTATTATCCGAATCTGTTGTATTGCTGCGGTCGGCAGGCTGACCCATCACCGCCTGTCGATTCATGGGCTCATTGCCGCTTCCATCCACATACATCATGATCCCGATGACTGCTTGGGCCATTAATAGGACCGAAACCAATATTCCAACCAAAAAGTGTAACCTGCCAAGTCTTTTCATCAATGATTCTCCTCCGAAAATAAATGTATTTATAAGATGATTATCTAAAAAGACCCTTAATTTTCCCTTAAGAAGCAAGGAAGAAAGTAAGAGTCTTTTTCGTATTGGATGGCAGCTAATTTTTCCTTTGATTTCTCGGAAAAGTGATTTCAAAACGGGTCCGTTCATTCTGCTCACTTGTAACCTTGATGTTCCCTTGATGTGTGTTTACAATCCATTTGGCTATGGATAGACCTAAGCCAGAGCCTTCATTTGCCGAACGGGATTGCTCCACTTGGTAAAAACGGTTAAAAATCAAGGGGAGTTCTTCCTGTGGAATGCCTATTCCATTATCTTCTACAGTAAGAATGATGGATGAAGCATTCTTGATGCAGGATAGGGAAATTTCCCCGCCTTCCTCGGTGAATTTCATGGCATTATCCACCAAGATCACCAATAGCTGATGAATTCTCTCTTTATCCCCATGAAACACTACCTGTTCGGGAGCATGGCTAATGATTGATTTCTCTTGAAAAGAAGCGATATCCGTATACTGTTCCACGATATCCATAAGTAGATCATCAAGGAAAAAGTTCGATTTCTTAACCTCCATTTGATTCGAATCCGTTCTGGTCAAGGTCAAAAGTCCGTTAACAAGCTTATTCAATCGGCGGACTTCTTTCGAAATGATGGATATATCAACGGCTTTTTCCTCGATTGTCGCGTTAGGTGATTGAAATAGCAAATCAGCCCGCGATTGAATGACAGCAAGCGGCGTTCGAATTTCATGCGAAGCATCCGAGACAAACTGCTGCTGCTGATCCCAGGATTTCTTGACCGGGATCAAGGCCCTTCCTGCCAGAAGATAGCCAGCGCCCACCGCCACTAGACTTCCAATTCCTCCACCAACAAACAATATGAGCAGCAAACGATCGAGCATTTCCTTTTCTGTATCCACATTCCTGATGAATTGTACGGCCATCTGTCCATACCCCGTATCGACCTGGGTGGAAAGGGCCCGATACGTGTATCCATTCACTGAAATTTCTTCAATGTCATCAAAAGTTTTAGGGGAAAATTGTTGTTCATTAACCTTAAAAAAATGGTCTACACTCAGTCTTGGCTCAATGATCGTATCATCCGGCCCCCAAACGATAACGCTTGGCCCCGGTCCTAAGAGAAACTCACCTTGCGGACGTCCGCCTGGCATGCCGCCATTATTGAAATCCCGGTAATCCTTTATAAGTGAATCATTGACATCCTTATAGATCTGGTCTTCCGTATAGAAATAAATCGTTCTGCTTAATATGGCTATTAAGACAATAAAGACGATAGAATTCAATATTGTTAGTTGAAGCCTTGTTTTTTGGAACATAATGATCCCCTTATGGTTGTTTTAGCATATAACCAATACCCCGAACGGTTTGAATATCTTTATGATAATTGAAAGGTTCCAATTTTTTTCTAAGGTGATGGATGAACACTTCCACAATGGCAATCGTCGTATCTGAATCAAACCCCCAAATGCGGTCGAAAATCTGCTCACGGGTCAATATTTTCCCATTATTTTGAATCAGGTATTCCAGTAATTCAAACTGTTTCAAGGTCATTTTAATGACCTTTCCATCAACCAAAATATCCTTTTCTTTTTCCAACAGTTCAATATTACGGTATTTCACATGCTGTTCTAGCGAAATAATGCCACTCCTTCGAAGCAGGGCACGAATCCTGGCCTTAAGTTCCGGTGCCTGAAACGGCTTGACTAAATAATCATCGCCACCCATTTCCAACCCTCTGACACGGTCCTCAAGTGCATCTTTTGCCGTCAAAAACAAGACACTTGTATCTATTTTTGCTTCCCTGATTTTCCGTACGATTTCAAATCCATCGATCCCCGGAAGCATTACATCCAAAATGATGATATCGTAAATACTTTGTTGAGCCATGAATAGCCCATCTTCCCCATTATCCGCTGTATCGACTTCATATTCATCCGTCAAAATCTGTCGGATCGACTCTAATAATGAAACATTATCTTCTACCACCAAAACCTTCATGCAGGGTACCTCCCAACCGCCTCAATTGTGATATATGTTGATTTTATCCTTTTTCATATGCAAAAGAAAGCGGGCTTTTAATGCCTGCTTTCTTTCAAAATGGTATGTTCATTCGTGACGCAGTGCCTGGATTGGATTTAATTTGGATGCCTTATTGGCAGGAAATACACCAAACATTATCCCGATTAAAATGGAGAATAAAAAGGCAAACAATGTCACCGTCCATGAATAACTAATCGTTAAACTTGAAAAAGCTGAAATCAATTTTGCGATTCCCAAGCCAATTCCAACTCCCAACAGTCCCCCGAAGCAGCTCAGGACCATCGCTTCAATTAAGAACTGAAGAAGAATCGACTTCCGATTTGCCCCAATTGCTTTTCTAATCCCGATTTCCTTTGTCCTCTCCGAGACGGAAACCAACATGATATTCATGATCCCGATTCCGCCTACCAGTAACGAAATACTGGCAATACCGCCAAGCATGAGTGTGAACGTGTCCGATACAGAGCTCATTGTATCCATCAGATCTTCTTGATTGGACACCGAGTAGTTTTCACTCTGTTCTGGGAATGATGTGGTCATCGCACCTTGTACCTGGTACATTGCCCTATCCATGATATTCTCGTTCTCCGCTTTTAAATAGACGGTTCCGATTGTCGTGCTGCCTGTAGCCCTTTCGGCAGTGGTGATAGGTGCAATGATGACATCATCCCCGCTCGATCCCATTGAGGTGCCTACCGATTTCAGGACACCGATTACGCGATAGGAAACACCGCCGATAAGCACGTTCTGGTCCACGGCTTTTTGATTTTCAAAAAGCGTGGTGGCTGCATCCGACCCCAGGACAACGACCTTGGAGCGTAATTCCGTTTCCATATCCGTCAAAAACCGGCCTTGACTGAGCTCTAGATCCCTGACTGATAAGTAGGATGAAGTTGCACCGGTCATTGAAACCTGCGCCGTAGCTTCTCCGTTCTTGGCATAAACGTGTCCAGTGACCACAGGCGCCACTTCCGTTATCCCGCTCAGCTCTCTAAACTGTTCAATTGTATCATCCGTCAGCTCCACGGAGTCGGTATCCGTGACACTTACCGTTATCAGGTTCGTTCCCAGGCTATTGATTTCATCCTGAACGGACTTTGAAGAACCTTGCCCAATTGAAACCAGAACGATTACGGAGGCAACTCCAATTATGATCCCAAGCATGGTTAAAAATGCTCTGACTTTATTGGTTTTGATACTGCGTATAGCCATCTTCATTGATTCGCTCAGGTTCAATCCAATCACCTCCGTTTTCAAATAGCTGACCATCCTGTATCCGGACGACACGAGTCGCTTCTTTAGCCACTTCCAAGTCATGGGTTATAAGAATGATTGTTTGTCCCTTCCCGTTCAATTCTTTCAGCATCTGCAGCACTTCTTTACTCGTTTTACTATCAAGCGCCCCCGTCGGCTCATCTGCCAATAAAACGGGAGGATTACCGGCAAGTGCCCTTGCAATCGCAACTCTTTGCTGCTGTCCACCCGACAGTTGGGTCGGCAGATGATTCTTCCGGTCACCAAGGCCCACCATATCAAGGCACGCATTGGCCACTTCTCTTCTTTCCTTCACGCTTGCCCCTCTATAAACCAGGGGAAGTTCGACATTCTCCAACGCTGTCAGTTTTCCCAACAAATTGAAATTTTGAAAGATGAACCCTATTTTAATATTACGAATGGCAGCTAACTCATTATCCTTCATCTTTTCCACTTCTTTACCATCAAGAAGATATTCACCTATGTCAGGCTTATCAAGGCAGCCAATCATATTCATGAACGTCGATTTCCCTGACCCAGAAGGACCGATGATCGAAATGAAATCGCCTTTATCGATTGTAAGACAGACATCCTGAAGTGCCTTGACCGTTTCACCGCCTAATTCATATGATTTAGACATGTTCTTAATTTTTATGATGGGTTTCGCCATTTTACTGACCTCCCTTTCCACTCGGCATTCCGCCACCGCTTGGCATCCCGCCGCTTGGCATTCCGCTGCCGCTCTGCATTCTTATCTCGCCTCCTTGGCCTCCCCTCATTCCTTCGCCGCCGCTGCCAGTGGAGCTTTCATTGATGGTGATAGGCAAGGAAACAAACTGTCCCTCTTCAAGCCCTGAAGTTATTTCAATATATCTATCGTTGCTGATTCCAGTCTCAACCACTTTCTTTGTACTGGCAGCTCCTTCAGTTGTACCGGATTGTTGTATATTCACATATTTCTCTTCCCCGTCGATTTGGACTGCTTCAATCGGAACATATAAAGCATCTTTTACACTATTCGTCAAAATGCTCACCTCAGTCGACATCCCAATTTTTATATCGCCGGGTTCGTCAATTTTGATAGTGACATCGAATGAAGAAACTCCATTCTCATATGTACCTTCCTTTGCTACACTGGTTACTTCCCCCGTAAACGTTTCATCTTCAAAAGCACTGGCTTTAATTTCAACCGTTTGTCCTTTTTTAACACTTGGAACATCCAATTCATCAACACTGATCGTGGTTTTCAATTTTTTATAATCCGTAACATGTGCCAACACTTCACTGCTTGATACACGATCCCCTTCTTCAACTTCCATTGTTGTAACGGTACCATCGAATGGGGCCGTTATCGGGTCACTTCCATCCGTGAAGGTAATAAGTTCATCACCTTTCTCAACCAATTCATTCTTCTCTACAAGGACTTCGTCCACTTCACCCGTTACGGAAGATGTAATGTCCTCACTATTGATTGCAGCGACCGATCCGGAACCGCTTATTTGCACTTCAAGATCTCCCTTTTCAACTGTAGCCGTCACCGATTTCGCAATGACAGGCTCTGCATTGTCCTTCATGAAAAACCAAACGCTTCCCCCAATCGCCAGCACTAAAACCGAACCTATCACTATCAACTTTTTCATCACTTTTCTCCTTTCAGGTTTCCTTCGTTGAAACCAGTATCGTGAAAGAAGCTTAACTTTTCCTTAATGGTTTTGCTTGTGCGTAAAAAGAAAAAACTATGTCGAACGAAAAAAACTTTAATTTCAGCATTTAAATTTACAATATATTCTGAAAAATATATACTGATACTGTTATCGTAAATTGGTAATGAAAACCAAATCAATAATGATGAAGGGGGAACCAACTTGGCATCAAACGATTCAATCGCTAAGGAAACCGAGGTAAGCGCTTCCGCGGACTACACCAAGATCGTCCAATCACAATCTTTTCAAGAACTCTTAAGGAAAAAACGCAATTTCATCGTCCCGCTATCCATCTTTTTCATGGTCTTTTATTTCACCCTACCCATACTAACTTCCTATTCTAAAGTTCTTAACTCAATTGCTTTCGGGGCAATCAGCTGGGCCTGGATTTTTGCCTTCGCCCAATTTATCATGACCTGGACTTTATGTATCCTCTATTCCAGAAAAGCTGCGAAATTTGACCAATTAGTAGAAAAAATCGTTAAAGAAGCGAAAGGATAAAAGGTGAATTCACAATGAATATTCTTGCTTTTATATTATTTCTTATCATTGTCGGACTAACATTGGTCATTACCTATTTTGCTTCACGGCGCACCAAAACGACCGCGGACTTTTATACGGCGGACAGCAGCCTCACTGGCTGGCAGAATGGCTGGGCCATTGCGGGAGATTATATGTCCGCCGCCTCATTTTTGGGAATAGCCGGCATGGTCGCACTCTCTGGATTTGATGGTTTTTTCTATAGCATAGGTTTTCTGGTTGCGTACCTGGTCGTTCTTTATATCGTGGCCGAACCGCTTCGTAACCTTGGCAAGTACACATTGGCGGACATGATCGCTGCCCGTTTCAATGAAAAGAAAGTACGCGGTGTTGCTGCCCTTAACACCATTTCGATTTCAACCTTTTATATGATCGCCCAATTAGTCGGTGCAGGTGCCCTTATAAAACTCTTACTTGGAATTGATTATCTTTACTCCGTCATCATTGTAGGTATTTTAATGACCGTATACGTCGTATTCGGCGGTATGACGGCCACCAGTTGGGTCCAAATCGTTAAAGCCGTTTTATTGATGGCAGGTACATTCATCATCTCCATCATCGTGTTGGCGAAATTCGACTTTAGCGTGATCGAGATGTTCAGGCAGATGAAAACAGCCACCCCTTTGGGCGGGGATTTCCTTAACCCCGGTAATAAATTCAAGGATCCTTTGGATACTTTATCCCTTAATTTAGCGCTTGTACTCGGTACGGCTGGACTACCTCACATTCTCATCCGTTTCTTTACGGTGAAAGACGCCATCACAGCCCGAAAGTCCGTGGTATATGCCACTTGGATCATTGGCATCTTTTATATAATGACCATTTTCCTCGGCTTTGGAGCGGCAGCCTTTGTTGGTTATGACAAGATCATAGCCGCGAATGCGGCCGGCAATATGGCTGCTCCGCTTCTTGCAGAAGCCATTGGGGGAGACTTCCTGTTCGCCTTTGTCTCTGCAGTTGCTTTCGCTACCATTTTAGCGGTTGTGGCAGGTCTCGTTCTATCGGCAGCATCTGCTTTTGCCCATGACTTCTATGGCCACATCATCCGGAAAGGTCAAGCCACCGACAAAGAACAAGTCGTAGCTGCTCGTTGGGCATCCATCGGAGTATCCATCCTTTCCATCATCCTGGCCTTATTTGCCCAAAACATGAATGTCGCCTTCCTTGTTTCACTCGCCTTTGCCGTCGCTGCCAGTGCCAATCTGCCCATCATTGTCTTTACGGTATTCTGGAAACGTTTTAACACGACTGGGGCTGTAACAGGCATGTTAGTTGGACTGGTCAGTTCTTTATTGCTTGTATTCCTAAGTCCCAATGTCTGGTCTCCGGTGGAGGGAGCGGCAATATTCGTTGGGGAACCATTATTCCCACTTGCCAACCCAGGCATCATCTCCATCCCGATTGGTTTTATCGCAGCCATCGCTGGAACACTTCTGTCAAGCAAGAAAGCTGATGCCAAAAAATTCGACGAAATTTTGGTTACTGCCAACACTGGGATGAAAGATCCTATATAAACTAGATTCATTATTATTTTAAAATATCAAAAAGAGAAAGGAGAGCAGGCTTCGGCCTGCTCTCCTTTCTCTTTATTCAGAACATACTCATCAGGAAGATTCCCGTTAACTTCTCAATCTTACCTTCCTTCTATTATACTTAGTTACTAACTGGTTCATGACTTCTGCAAAGATCAGTCCCATCGCAATGGCACCAGCCAGCATGAAAACTTTGGCTGCCAGCTGAACGGCGACATAAAAATCATTTCCGACAAAGTGCTTCATCGCATCATACGACAAACCTCCAGGGACGAGGGGGATGATTCCCGATACATTAAAAATCGTGATCGGCGTTTTATACCTTTTAGCAAAATACTGGCTGATGACCGCAACGATAAATGCAGACGCTAATGTTGCAATGATGCTGTTTATCTCATTTTCAACCAGAGCAAAGTATAAGATCCACCCCAACATCCCTACGAAACCACATTGAAACAATGAATTCTTTGGTACATTGAAGATGACACCAAAGGCGGCTGAGGCAATGAAACTTGTAATAAGCTGTGCAATCATCATTCTTCCTCCCCTAAAATCATAAGAAAACAAACGCGGCCGATATTCCTGCCCCAATGGCTAAAGCAGTCAAACCTGCATCAGCACCCTTGGATAGACCCGAAACCAAATGCCCTGCAATTAAATCCCTGGCTGCATTCGTTATTAATAGCCCTGGCACAAGCGGCATCACCGCTCCGATGATTATCGTGTCCAAATTACTCCCTACTCCAATCTGGACAAAGAACATAGCTACTAATCCTACGACTAAAGAGGCGATGAATTCAGCAAAAAAACGGACTTCCAGTAACCAGTGCAAATAAAGCAGGCATGAGAATCCCATTGCTCCAGCTATGCAGGACCAGATGAAATCACTCCACTGTCCTTGGAACATGATTAAAAAGCAGCCGCTCGCTATAAATGCAGCAAAGACCTGCACCCACATGGGATACCCCATCCCAGCCTTTTCGATTTGTTTTAACCGTATATATGCTTCCTCAGGTGACATTTCCTTGTTGGAAATGCTTCGGGATATACTGTTAACCAGCGTTACCTTATGTAAATCTGTAGATCGTTGGGAAACCCGGATCAATTTTGAAGCTGGGTGCATGCCATCCAGCGAAAAAATAATTCCTGTAGGGGTTGAAAAACTGTGTGATTCACCGCACCCAAACGCTGCAGCGATTCTAACCATCGTATCTTCCACCCTTGATGTTTCCGCTCCGTTCTGAAGCATGATTTTCCCCGCAAGTAAACATACATCTATAATTTCATTGTATGGTAAACGATCATCCATTTTATCCTCTCCATTACTTCCTGCATGAGTTTCGCTCAATAACAGATAAATGATCACACCAATTTAAATCCACCTCATAATAGCCCAATTCCTATGAAAAGGATATATAAATATTACCTATTTAATTTATCAATTCCATTAACCTTTCACTACTATCTCCTAATACCAGTATTCCCCTTATTCCATGCCGAAACCATTTAGTTAGAAGAAAATTCAATTATATCCATAATTAAAAGGAGTGCAGACACGGTCACTGCATCCCCCTTTTCCTATCCTGTATGACTATACTCCCTTTTGAATGAAGCAATTCACGGTTTCATTAAACAAATCGCTTTCTTCCATGAACGGACAATGGCAACTATCTTCAAAGATTACTAGTTTGGAATTCGGAATGTTTTTATGCAAATGTTCCCCAGCTGCTACAGGAATGACTTTTTCATGCCTCCCAAAACAGAGAAGTGTAGGTACATTGATTGCTGGCAAGAAGTCACGATAGTCCACAATCGATTGGTCAAATAGAATACTGCCAGCAATGGATTCCGGCATTCTGGTCACTTCCCCAAGCATCCAGCCTGTATCCTCTGCAGATAATTCATTGTTGAACATGGAAGCAAGGAATTTTTGCAGAAACGGGGTACGATTCGTTTGAATTTCTGTCATGAAGGCAATCAACGTTTCCATATCAAATGCACCGATATGAAAATCGGGCCACTTAAAATCAGAGGCCAATTCATCCACGATCACAGTTGAATGAATATTTCCCTCACCGAATTGCTTAAGATAATCCCAAACGACAAATGCCCCCATCGACCAGCCTACAAGTATGACATCCTTTAATCCCAGTTCACCTATGAACGCATGAAGATCTTTTGCATAAACGGAGACCGTATTTCCGTAATGTACATGATTTGACTGGCCATGACTTCTTAAATCAAGCAATATCGTTCTATATTTTCCTGAAAAGTACGGCAGCTGCCTTTTAAAGAACCGGCTGCTCATCCACACCCCATGGATAAAGATAATCGGTCTCCCCTGGCCCTTTTCTTCATAAAATAACCGAACGCCTTCTTCCACCTCAACAAATGCCATTCTATCCCTCCTTCTCGATATTTTCACCATCCATCCCCCATTATTATTTATTGCCTTTATTCTTTTAACATTCCTTCCTATAAAAAAATATTGTCAAACCCGATTTTAGAGTTGATAATGAAGTATATTTTTATTGATATCTTCATCCTGAAAGGACTGAATTTAAATGAAGAGCTTTATCAAAAACTATCGATCCTCTTTAATACTGCTCACTGCGATCATTATCGGTGGGATAGCGGGCGTGGTTTTCGGGGAGAAAACCTCGATCATACAGCCGCTAGGGGACTTATTCTTAAATCTGATGTTCACGATCATCGTGCCATTGGTATTTTTCAGCATTGCTTCAGCGATTGCCAATATGAGCGGAATGAAGCGTCTCGGAAAAATCATGGGAAGTATCGTTCTCGTTTTCCTGACAACAGCCGCTTTAGCTGCCGTCATTGGATTTATTGGGACAACCATCGTCAATCCGTTGGAGGGCACAGATACGACAGCCATTAAAGAACTGATGGAAAACAGTTCCCCTGAAGAGACCATCGAAGAAGTTTCCTTCTTCAGTCAACTGGTCAGCACTGTAACCGTTTCCGACTTTCCAGAACTGTTCTCCAGAAGCAATATGCTTCAGCTTATCGTTTTCTCAGTATTAATCGGGCTTTCCACTGCACTGGTCGGTGAGAAAGCAAGACCGATTACTGAGTTTTTGACAGCAGGTACAGCTGTCATGATGAAGGTCGTCAAAATCGTCATGTACTATGCCCCAATTGGACTTGGTGCTTATTTTGCGGCGATTATCGGGCAGCTTGGGCCGCAGATTTTAGAAGGATATGCTCGCACTTTCATTCTTTATCTAATCTTGGCCTTGATTTATTATTTCGGCTTCTTCACTTTGTATGCCTTTATCGCCGGCGGGAAAGATGGCGTTAAACTATTTTGGAAAAATGCCCTGACACCATCCATTACAGCCATCGCAACTTGTTCAAGTGCCGCGTCCATTCCAGTCAACTTGGAATCAGTCAAGAAAATGGGCGTGCCTAAGGATATAGCGGAGACTGTCATCCCACTCGGAGCCAACACTCATAAAGATGGTTCGGTATTCGGCGGTGTATTGAAAATCGTTTTCCTATTCAGCTTATTCGGAAAGGATATGACAAGCATTTCAAGCATTTTAAGTATACTTGCTGTTGCCTTTTTGGTTGGAGCTGTTATGGGTGCCATTCCTGGGGGAGGCATGATTGGGGAAATGTTGATTCTTAGCGTATTCGGCTTCCCTGTGGAAGTCCTGCCTATCATTGCCGTTATATCCACGATCATCGATGCTCCCGCTACATTGCTTAACTCAACAGGAAACACGGTTTGTGCCATGCTTGTCACAAGGCTTGTTGAGGGGAAAAACTGGTTAAAACAAGCTTTCGTTAAAGAAAACTCAGCCGTATGATTCTTATGACTGACTGGCTCCTGGTTAAAACAGGGGTCAGTTTTTTCATTTTCACGACTTTCCTTCAAACAGTTCTTTCATTGACAAGGGGTTCCTTCCCCTTGAATAGAATTAAAGATTGAAGGAGGGAATGTAATGTTAATGAAATGCTTACCTGCGGCAATCCTCATCACGGGACTATCCTATATTTTCTTATACCGGAAGAGCCTTTGATCATCAAAATACTGTTCAAGGTACTCCCTATGTTATTGATTCTGCTCTACGCCCGCACTAATGTAGGAAGACGGGGTCGTTATCAATCCTTAATCCTTCTTGGTTTATTCTTTTGCATGCTTGGAGATGGTTTGTTGATTTGGTTCGTCATCGGGCTTTCCGCCTTCTTGATCGGCCACCTTTTCTATATTTCGGCATTCTTTGGACGATGGAACTTTTCATGGCTCCGATTTGCGACGATTCTTCCGATTAGCATTTACTCCACTTGGATTAGCCGTGAAATTGTACATTCGTTAATCGAAAAAGGTGAACATAACCTCATCATCCCTGTGATTTGCTATGTAACGGTCATCTCCCTTATGGGCTGGGCAGCATTTATGACCGGCAATGCGGCCGCAATCATCGGCGGGCTCCTCTTCATGATTTCCGACTCCATTTTATCTTGGAACAAGTTTATCGATGATGTTGCCTTTTCAGGTCCACTGATCATGCTTACCTACTATGCAGCACAGTTTTGTATCGCTAACAGCATTCGCAGGAAACCTTCCTTTCATGTATCGAGAGGTTTGAAAAGTGAACGGCCTATCCAGTGAATCTAATGTCCAATCGTTCCACATGAAACATTTACATTATAAAAAAGGCATTCACAGTTCTGCTTGAACTGTGGACGCCTTTTCTTATCCTTTAATTTTCTTAATGAAGACTACTTTTAAATAGTTCCCTTCCTTATACTCAGGAATTGTTTTAAAATCAGCCGGCAATGAGAATTGTTCCATGATTTCATACTTTCCATTCATTTCCTTGAAAGCAACATCAATGAAGTTCTTAAATTTTTTCATGTCGAACGTACTGCAATTAGTTGAGGCGATAATCACCCCGTTGTCTTCCGTAATGGAAATGGTATCCTTCAGTAGATTCGTATAGTCTTTTCCGGCACTGAAAGTAAACTTCTTCGATTTGGCAAAGCTAGGCGGATCAAGGATGACCATTTCAAATTTCAAGGCTTTCTTCACCGCATATTTAAAATACTTGAAAACATCCATCACCACGATATTGTGATCTTCAGGATCTATGCCATTCACACTGAACTGCTCGATCGTCTTCGGTAAACTTCGATTCGCCAGGTCGACACTCGTTGTTTTAACAGCACCGCCTAAAGCGGCAAACACGGAGAATGCTCCCGTATAGGAGAACATATTCAAAACCGTTTTCCCTTTTGCGTATTCATCGCGGATTTTCCGTCTGACATCGCGTTGATCAAGGAAGACACCGACCATTGCCCCATCATTCAGATAAACAGCAAAATGGACTCCATTTTCCTTTACAAGAAGCGGAAATTCCGGCTGTTCGCCCATGACAAAATCGTCTTCCTCCACGTACTGTCCCTTTGTATCAAAGCGTTTCTTCTGATAAATCGATTTGACCTCGACCGTTTCCTGCAATGCCTTAATGATGTATTCCTTAAAGGAATATATTCCTTTGCTATACCAGCTAATGACATAATGGCCATCATAATGATCAATGATTAAACCGCCAATTCCATCACCTTCCCCATTAAACAAGCGGAAAGCAGAAGTCTCCCCATCTTCAAAAAAAGACTTTCGGAATTCATATGCAGCCTGGATTTTTCCGTTAAAGAAGGATTGATCGATCTTTTCATTCTCTCTTCGGGTCAATATCCAGCCATAGCCCTTATTCTGTATGCCATAATATCCTTTTCCCAGAAAGCGGTTGTTCTCATCCACCAAGCGCACCAAGGATCCCTCTTCCTGAAGGTCATTAAGATTGGCTATCGACTCTTTAACAATCAAGGGAAAACCCTTGCTGATTTTACTCACGAACTTAGCTTTCACTTTTATATCGATTTCTTTTCCCATCTATATCATCCTATCTTTGCAAATGCTTTCCTCCCCATTTTACCCTAATCCCCTTATAAATAAAAACCAGCCCGGTTCCTTAACCTGGCTGGTTTCCAAGAAAACTTTGATTATGAAACTTCCAAATGAAGATCGCCTGGCTTAACTTTACCCATCATCTTCAATACGCGATGTAAGGCAAGCGTGATCACAGCTGGCAATACCATCCCCACTGCCACATAAACCAAGAACGTGTATAGCCCCTGACCGGTTATGATGGCAATAGGGGCAATCATTGAACTTAACCCCATGCCTCCAAGCTCATACGGCACTTGAAAATCGAATGCCAAGGTAGCGATAGGCGCACAGATGATTGCCGCCACAAAAGGCGGAACTACATATAATGGTTTTTTGATCAGGTTAGGAAATTGAACTTTTGGCGTAACGACCATCTGTGCCAGGAACCCGCCCATATCATTATCTTTATAAGACATGACAGTGAACCCGACAAACTGAACCGTACATCCGATTAGGGCTGCAGCACTGGAAACGGGATCCAATTGCAGGGCGATCGCCAAAGCGGCGGAAGACGCCGGTGTCATCAATAAAATGCTCCATACCAAGGCTATGACCATGGAACCGATTAATGGGGAACCCTCGACCGCAGCGGTAGTTTGACTGCTTATCCATGTTAGGAGCGGAGTGGTGACAAGAGCCAGGCCATATCCCGAAACTCCACCGACAAGAACGGCACCCATTGGGATGGCCATGATGTCCAACTTCGTTTTGCCGATTATGCGCTTACCTATATATGTTGCAATCACCGCTGCCAAGACAGCACTTAGCGGCTGGCCCGTAACAATCGTGAAGGCACCCTCAGCCGTTTTGTGAATGGCAGCACCTCCAACAGCACTTGAAGCCATGGCACCAAAGATAATTAATGAATTTCCTCCTAGCTGATAGGCGATTCCTGCTCCTAAAGCTGGTGCCAGCAAGACCTTCGCGGCTCCGCCTATTGCCAGAAAGACCTCCCAACCTAAATATCCTCCTATGGATTCAAACAATAACCCGATCCCTAATGTAACCAAAACAGCGTTGGCTATCCCTGTTGATGCCTTGTACATTCGATCGCTGATGTATTCTTTCTTGCTCACTTTATCTCCACTCCTTGTTAATTATCAGAATATTCAATTTAGCAGAATCAAAAAAAATAAAGGTCTTCATTTAAAAGCCTATTAAGTATAGCGTACCACTACCTGAATGTCTGTTAATGTCTGTTCGTATAATAACATGAATTTTCTGATAATGTAAGAGGTATTTTTATTCTGATAAAATAAAAACGCTTTCAAAAATAGAGATTTAACACATTACTGTTCAATAAAATTTAATAATTCATTATTTCAAAATAAGTTATCCCCTTTTAAGGATGCCTACATGGAATGCTTAGGTACATTTGCCACAAAAAAGAACCCGATTAAGGATTCTCTCATTGTATTTATGCCTTTTCTAATAGATATCATCCTATTTTTGAAATCCTTCCAATTTGGCAAAAGTGTCCTTCAAGTATTGGTAAAACAATTTCTCCGTTGGCATCAGTTCCCTATCAGTCGGAACGATGACCCCTACAGCCCTGGTTACAGATGGATTCTCCAGCGGCAGTTTAACCGTAAAACGCGGCAAGCTATCGATCAAGGAAATCTCAGGTATCAAAGTTATACCCAGACCTGCCGCCACCAGGCCTTTTATGGCATCAGTATCTTTCCCTTCAAATGCCACTTCCGGTTCAAAGCCATGCAATTTGCAAGCTTTCATAACGAGATCCCGTAAAACATAACCCTTTGGAGATAAGATGAACGGATTTCCTTGAAGCTCATTCAAGGATAGTGATTTCTTCAGGGCCAAAGAATGGCTTTCTGGCAGAAGGGCAACTAAGTTCTCAATAAACAGCGTTTCCCCTTTGATTTTCTTTTCATTCACCGGCAGGGGGCCAATCAAGGCCATGTTAATGTTTCCTTTAATCACAGAATCTATCAGGTAGCGATAGGAACCTTGTTTTAATGTGAATTTCGCCTGGGGGTAACTTTCCCTGAAGTCGGAAATGACCCTTGGCAATACATAAGAAGCCAAACTGCTGGGAAAGCCAATGCGGATTGTCCCTTTTTCAGGATCCAGACTTTCGGCCATCTCACGCTTGGCACGATTGATTATATCCATAGCTTGTTCCATATGAGATAAAAATGTATGGCCTATAGGCGTCAATCTAATCTTTCGGCCTTCCCTGATAAATAAGGGCACACCCAGCTCTTCTTCTAAATTGTATATTTGGCGGCTGACAGCAGACTGGGCAACATGCAAATCCACTGCTGCTTCCGTCATATGTTCACGCTTTGCCACTTCAATGAAATATTCTAAGCTCCCTCTTTCATATCAAAACAGCATGTTATTTATCTAATATTCAGATTGTTCGTTTCATTCTTAAATTATATCATGAAAGTATCATATAAAAACCGATAGACTTACCCTATTTAATATTTTATGACTTTAACTAAAGGAGAGAAAATAATGACCACTTCACAGGAAGTCGAACATGATGAATTGCAGGTTGCCAGAGAGTTCGTAAGTCAAGTATACGCACAGGTAAAGGAACGTAATCCTCACGAAAGTGAATTCCATCAAGCCGTAAAGGAGATATTCCTTTCATTGGTCCCGGTTTTTGCAAAACATCCAGAATATATGAAAAGCGGGATATTGGAGAGGCTGGTAGAACCCGAAAGAATGATCACCTTCCGTGTCTCTTGGGTTGATGACCTGGGAAATGTTCAAGTCAACCGTGGTTTTCGTGTGCAATTCAACAGTGCAATCGGACCATTCAAAGGCGGTCTCCGTTTCCACCCCACTGTCAATTCCAGCATCATAAAGTTTCTTGGTTTCGAGCAAATCTTTAAAAACTCGCTTACTGGCCAGCCGATCGGTGGGGGTAAAGGCGGGTCGGACTTCGATCCAAAAGGAAAATCGGATGCGGAAATCATGCGTTTTTGCCAAAGCTTCATGTCGGAACTATCTCGTTATATCGGCCCTGATACAGACGTGCCGGCTGGTGATATCGGAGTCGGTGCAAGGGAGATCGGTTACTTGTTCGGTCAGTATAAAAAGATGCAAGGCGGCTACCATGCAGGTGTTTTAACCGGTAAAGGCATAAGTTACGGCGGAAGCTTGGCCCGTACAGAGGCGACTGGATATGGAACGGTTTACTTTGTCGAAGAAATGTTAAAAGACAAAGGGTTACAATTCCATGGCAGCACTGTCGTTATCTCAGGGTCTGGCAATGTATCCATTTATGCCATTGAAAAAGCTACACAGCTAGGCGCTAAAGTTGTTGCATGCAGCGACTCCAATGGCTACATATATGATGAAAATGGCCTGAATCTTGATACAGTTAGACGTCTAAAAGAAGTGGAACGAAAACGTTTAAGCGAGTATGTCGATGCGCACCCGGAGGCTGTATACCATGAAGGAAGCTACGGCATCTGGTCTGTACCATGCGACATCGCACTGCCTTGTGCCACACAAAATGAAATCGATGAAGAAGCAGCAAAATTACTGGTCAAAAATAATGTGAAGGCAGTCGGTGAGGGCGCTAATATGCCTTCAACCCTTGAGGCCATTGATGTATTCCTTAATAACGGCATCCTTTTTGGACCAGCAAAAGCAGCCAATGCAGGCGGCGTAGCCGTGTCTGCACTCGAAATGGCCCAAAACAGTGCCAGGATGCCTTGGACTTTCGAAGAAGTCGATGCCAAGCTGCATGAGATCATGAAAAATATCTATAAAAACAGCATAGAGGCCGCCGAAGCATATGGTGCGCCTGGCAATTTAGTTGTCGGGGCCAATATTGCCGGATTCCTTAAAGTGGCGGATGCGATGCTGACTCAAGGTGTACTCTAGCAATCAATGGATGTAATGGGCGGTTCCGACACAGGGCCGCCTAAAAAAATGAACTACTTTTCTATCTCCTCTTATTGATATCATTTCAAGCTGAATATCCACACTAAGATCACATCAATGAGATCAAAACATTTCTTTCTCACTACAAAAAGAGTGCCGGAAGATTTCCGGCACTCTTTTTGTTTGGGAGACAATCACTCTTTGGTGACCAATTTCAATGGAACGGATATTGTGTCATCCACTTTGTCGCCTTTTAAGATCTTTTCAGACGCATTAACCGCTTCTTCACCGATAAGTGCCGGTTGTTGGGCGATTGTAGCTTTTAGTTCACCGCTTTCAACTGCTTTCAATGCATCATCATTTCCGTCAAAGCCAACGACGATGATGTCTTTGCCTGCCGCCTTGATTGCTTCAATGGCTCCTAGTGCCATTTCATCATTATGGGCGAATACCGCTTGGATGTCTTTATTGCCTTGCAGGATATTTTCCATTACGTTAAGCCCTTTTGTCCGGTCGAATTCCGCCGTTTGACTTGTCAGGACTTCTAACTGCTTGTCCGCAATATTGTGGAAACCTTTCCCGCGTTCACGAGTTGCAGATGCTCCGGATACCCCTTCAAGTTCCACTACTTTCGCTTTTTTGCCAAACTCTTTAACTAGATATTCTGCAGCCATTTCCCCGCCAGCCACATTATCGGAAGCAATGAACGTTTCAATGTCGCCTTCGTCTGAAGAGCGGTCAATCGTGATAACGGGAATGCCCGCATCATTTGCATCTTTAACGGCTGAAGATATTGCCGCAGAGTCAGTTGGATTCACAAGAAGGACATCAACCTTTTGAAGGATTAAATCTTCAATTCCGCTGATTTGTTTTGCCGTATCATCCTGGGCGTCAACAACTGTGACTTTCATGCCCTTTTCTTTTGCCTTTTTTTCAATGCCATCTTTTAAGGAAACGAAGAATGGGTTGTTTAAAGTAGAGATGCTGACCCCGACTTTCACGTCTTTCATCGAGTCTTTCTTTTCTTTTTTATCATCTGTTAGACCAGAATCCATTGAACAGGCAGCCAAGACCATTAAAGAAAGAACCATGATGATCGATACTATTTTTTTCATTGATTACACCTCTTCTTATGATTTTTTACGGTCAAGCAAGACCGCGATTAATATAACTGCACCTTTTACCACTTGCTGGTAGAAGGAGGATACACCAAGTAAGTTCATGCCGTTATTCAAGGTACCGATGATCAGGACACCCACCAGCGTACCGAACAACCGCCCTTTACCGCCTGAAAGGCTCGTTCCGCCCAGCACCACGGCTGCGATGGCATCCATTTCATAGGATTGTCCTGCCGTCGGCTGTGCCGAATTCAGACGCGACGTTAAAATGGCACCGGCGATTGCCGCCATCGTACCGGCCAGACCATATATGGCCACCTTGACCCGGTCAACTTTAATCCCCGAAATCCGGGAAGCCCTTTCATTTCCGCCGATGGCATATGTTTTACGGCCAAAGGATGTTTTATGAAGCAGGAACCATAGGATCATGAAAGCGATGATCATCACAACGGCCGGTACTGGCACTCCTAGGAAGTAACCTCTCCCAAGCATCTGGAACATAACGGAATCGCCAATTCCAGTAATCGGCTTTCCATCCGTGTACACAAGCGTTAATCCCCGGAAAATCGTCATGGTGGCCAGTGTCACGATGAAAGGGGCCATCTTACCCTTTGAAACGAGTATCCCATTGATTACACCCATTATTGCACCTAGTAGAATGCCTACCAATATTGCTAAAATCGGATCTAATCCCGAGACCATCATACCAGCCATGAGTGCGCTGGATAGAGCCAAAATGGAACCGACGGATAAGTCGATGCCGCCTGTCAATATGATAAAGGTCATTCCAAATGCAATAAGTGCATTGATGGAGGTTTGACGCAATAAATTCAAAATATTATTCGGTTCCATGAATGATGGATTTAAAACGGTTATTACGATAAATAAAAGTACCAGGGCGAGTAACGGACCAAATTTTTGCCAAATCCCGCTTTTCCCTGTAGCCTCAAGTTTCATCCTAGTTCCCTCCTGTCGCCAATGCCATAATTTTTTCTTGCGTCGCTTCCTGCTTTAACAATTCCCCAGCAATCTCACCTTCGTGAACCACAAGGATTCTATCGCTCATTCCAATTATTTCAGGAAGTTCCGAGGAAACCATGATGATGGCGATGCCTCGCTCCGTCAATTCATTCATCAATTCGTAAATTTCACGTTTTGCACCAACATCTATGCCCCGGGTCGGTTCATCCATAATTAATACTTTAGGGGAAGTGCCGATCCATTTGGCGATTACCACCTTCTGTTGATTTCCTCCGGATAGGTTGCCGATGACCGTTTCAGCAGAAGATGTCTTCACGTGAAGGCGCTTAATCATCATTTCGGCAAAGTTCATCTCATCTTCCGTTTTCACGATACCTCTAGGAGCAAAACTCTTGAGATTCGGCAAGCCGATATTTTCCCTTACAGAAAAGTCCAGGATCAATCCCTCTTCTTTACGATTTTCCGTAATGAAAGCCAGGCCGTGTCGAACTGCATCCGTTGGTTTTCGTATGGAAACTTTCTTGCCTTCAATGGTGATTTCACCGCTGTCTATTTGGTCGACACCAAAAAGGGCGCGCATTATTTCCGTTCTGCCTGCTCCCATCAATCCGGCTACACCGACAATCTCACCTTGCCGAACCGCTAAATGGATATCTTCAAAAAGCCCCTTTCTGGTTAAACCTTTCACATCAAGGACTATGTCGCCAGCATTCGCTTCACGACTAGGAAAACGGTCCTCCAGCTCCCGCCCGACCATTTTCTGAACGACTTCATCGAAATTTGTTTCTGCAATTCTTTTCGTATCGACTGTCTTTCCGTCACGCATTACGGTGATCCTGTCACAAATGGCGAATATTTCTTCCATTCGGTGAGAAATATAAACAAGCGATACACCCTTTTTGGTAAGCCCCTTCATCACTTCAAAGAGCTTCTCTATTTCCCTATCAGTTAAAGCGGCTGTGGGCTCGTCCATGATGATAACTTCGGCATCCGTCATGAGCGCCTTGGCAATTTCAATCATTTGCTGTTCACCGACAGAACAGAATCCGGCTTCCTTATCAAAAGGAAGGGAAATATTGAGTGTTTTAAATATCTCCTTTGCACGCGCTTTCATTTGTTTCGTCTTCAGGACACCGAAGGCATTCACCATTTCCCTGCCGATAAATAGATTCTCCAGCACGGTCATTTCGGGCCAAATATTCAATTCCTGACGGATAAAGGCCATTCCCGCCTCTTCGGCTTCCTTTGAATCCCTGAAGGAGGTTTCTTTACCGTTAATCTCGATCGTTCCTTGATCTTGTTTATGCAGCCCGGTCAAAATGTTCATCAAGGTTGATTTCCCTGCTCCATTCTCCCCCATTAGTGCATGTACTTCCCCAGCCTCTAAAGAAAAATGAACACCTTCCAATACCTTGTTTTGACCAAATGCTTTATAAATATTGTGCATTTCGATTTGCATGCTCATCATCTCATTTCTTTAAAAGAATACTCCAGACTGCAATATGCAATTTGAATATGGCGTCGTCTCCCCGGTCCGGATAATGGCTTTCGCGTTACTTGTCAGCCTTTTAAAATCCTCATGGGAAACATATTCAATCGCTGCTCCGAATTGCTGCTCCATGTATTGATGCTGTTCCGGGTTTTTAACCTTCACTTCTGTGGCAGCAATAACTTTTTCAACAACCATATCTTCGTGAACCGCCCGGACGACATCTTGAAATGATGGCGTCCCAGGCGTCAATGCTAAATCTATCTTGCAAACTCCGGGCGGCACCGGCAGCCCGGCATCACCTACGACAATATAATCGGTATGACCAAGGTCAACCAAGACCTTTGCTATTGAACTATTGATGATTCCTTGACGTTTCATGCTTCAAAGCCCCTCTCGACCTCTACCCTTTGCGGCATGCCGCCTTGAGCACCTAATTTCGTCACGGAAATAGAAGCTGCCCGGTTCGCGAACAACAAACTTTCGTCAAAACTTCTTCCTTCTGCAACAGCCACCGCAAAGGCTGCATTGAATGTATCCCCTGCACCTGTTGTATCCACCGCCTCCACTTCAAAGCTTGGAACGACCTTTTCTTCATGTCCATCAAAGTAACGGACGCCATTTTTCCCTTCGGTAATGAATAATTTATTTGGATACTCAGTCAAGACTTCCGTTCTATCTCTCCCATCGAATAGTATCTCGAACTCATGTTCATTCGGAGTAAGGAATGATGCCTGTTGAATGACAGCCTCGCTTAACTTGCGGGCGGGAGCTGGATTCAATAGTAATCTCTTTTGAAGCATGTTGCACAAGTCAGCCAGATACTCCACAGTTTCCTCGGGTATTTCCTGCTGAACCAACACGATATCCGATTCCTCTATCACCTTTTTCGCTTTTTCCACATATTCAGGAGTAATGAAATCATTCGCACCTTTTACAACAATAATGCTGTTATCACCTTCCGAAAGGGTAATATGTGCTGTCCCTGAAGTAGAATCTGTAACCGGTTCCACATACTTCGTGTTTACATGATTTTTTTTCAGGTTATCTAAGATGATCTCTCCATAGACATCATCTCCTACACATCCAACCATCGACACTTCTGCACCAAGACGTGCCGCTGCGACAGCCTGATTGGCTCCCTTTCCTCCAGGAACCGTGATAAAGGACTCTCCTAAAACCGTTTCCCCCGCCATTGGCCGTTTGGCTGATGTCACCACTAAGTCCATTGATGAACTTCCCACTACTGCAATTCTAATCATGTCTTCTCCGCCTTCCTTCTCGTTGTTTGTCTCTCCACAAAAGAAACAGGGAGCTTTTTATGTGTTACTTCCATTTTTTCTTGATTGATCCTTTTAATTAGCATTTCCGCCGCTTGTGCCCCCATCTCATAGGCTGGCTGCCGAATTGTCGATAACGGTGGGTGCAATAACGCTGTGAAGGAGATATCATCATAGCCGATCAATTGTATGTCTTCCGGTATCCGTATTCCCCGTTTTAAAATCTCTTGAAGTGCTGCGGCTGCAACAATATCATTACAAGCAATGATTCCATCCGTTTCCGGATATTGCTCGAAAAGCTGCTTCACGCATGTTTGGCCGCCTTGAAGAGTCAGGGATGAATCCATGACTTGCACGTTCACTTTTGCTTGTTTCAATTCTTCCAATGCTGCCATGTACCGTTCATATACAGGCTTTATTTCGACTGGCCCCCTAATGAGGACGATATTCGTACTGCCTCTATCCAGCAAAACGCGTGCCGCCAGCTTACCGCCTGTTTTTTGATCGGAATAAACAGCTGGTAATTTCTCTGCTGTACGGTCGAGAAGGACAACTGGAATATCCAGATTATCGAAATTCTCATTGGCTTCTTCACTAGTTGAAGCAATCATGCCCACTACATTGTTTTGCAGGAAAGTGTCAATATATTCTATTTCTTTATCTCGCTTTTCATCACTATTTCCAAAAATCAACCGATAACCAAACTGCTGCAGATAATCCTCGACACCTCTTGCCATTTCCGGGAAGAAGGGATTCGTAATGTCCGGCAAAATCAAACCAACCAATTTGGATTTACGTTTGTAGAGGGATCTTGCCACTTCATTCGGTTTATAATTCAATTTTTCAACAGCTGCCATGACCACCTTTTTTGTGTCCTCATGCGCATAACCACTGCCATTCATAACTCTGGAAACCGTTGCCACAGAAACTCCAGCTTCCTTTGCCACATCCCGAATAGTTGCCAAAATATCACCCTCTATACTTTTGTGTAACCGTTTACACATAGCTTATCACCAATTTAAATGAACGGCAAGCCTTATTCCAAAGATAATTTTTAGGAATTTTGACCCAAAAAAGTACAAAACAATTCTTTTTTTATGCGTACATTTCGTCTCTTTGAGTTTCCCACATATAGGTTTAACACTCTCATTACGTCAAAATCCAGTCTACTTTAAAACATAAAAGACTGTAGCTCTACCTAACTGTTAAAACTAGTTGATTGGAGCGGGTGTACGTGACTCCTGCGGGAAAAGCGCGTCTACGGGAGACCCCGCAGGCGCAAGCCGAGGAGGCTCACGGACCGCCCGCGGAAAGCGAGTGCCTGGAGCGGAAATCAACGGTCAAATTGTTAAAACCATAAAAATACTGTGGAAAGGGGGTCGGAACACATTTTAACAACTTCAACTCCTTAGATATGGGTTCTTTCCAAATTTAATAACAAAGTTGATTGGAGCAGAAGGGACGAGACTCCTGCGGGAAAAGCGCGTCTACGGGAGACCCCGCAGGCGCAAGCCGAGGAGGCTCACGGACCGCCCGCGGAATGCGAGTGCCTGGAGCGGAAATCAACGGTCAAATTGTTAAAACCATAAGAAAACTGGCCCAAAAGTCTGGGCCAGTTTAACTTTATAGCGTTTTTGCAGGAAACTTTTCATAAAGG
The DNA here is from genome assembly GCF_042787955.1 of Peribacillus sp. YIM B13477. Taxonomy (NCBI): domain Bacteria; kingdom Bacillati; phylum Bacillota; class Bacilli; order Caryophanales; family Bacillaceae; genus Peribacillus; species Peribacillus sp. YIM B13477. Next base: position 61,853 of record NZ_JBHZPD010000007.1, on the reverse strand, counting down.
GCATTATTCACATGCCCAAACTCAGAGGCATGCGGACGGTCTTCACCATCGCTATACCCATATTGAAGCATCCGATTTCTATTCAGGCAAAGCTTTGTTAATTTTGGCGCAAAGAAATTGAACGTATCGAAACGATCCTGTAACATAGGGAATTTTTTCTGATGTGTAAGGATTGTTCGAGCGACGCCTTCCCAAAAAGCATTCTCATCCAAAAGGGACCTCTTCATCAGAAGTGTTGACAAGTATCGGAAATGACAGATGAATAGTCCCGTAAAAATAAATTGAACCAGCCCCTCCGGAGTCTCACTTCTTAGTACTTTCCTTAAATCATCAGGAAGGCTGCTTAATTCAGGAAGCGGCTGATCACTTACGTTTACATCATCTACAAAATCCTTGATGGCCAAACGGTGAGGTTTGTAATCCTTCAAAACTAAAATGGTATTTTGACCATGCGGCGAGAAGACCAATCCATATTGATAGATGAAATGCAGTAATGGTGATAGGAGGACGTCAAATAATTGAGCTGTCCAGGCTTCTGCAGTCAATCCCGATTTTTCAATAAGACTTTCCACATATGGTTTACCTTTGCTGTCGACATGTAAAAGGGATGCAAGCGTAATGGGCATTTCGCCTTCTTCCATATAACTGTAAATGCTTTCTCTCCAAATCCCCCCCAGCATCTCCAAATATTGATACGGTACATTCTCTAGCTTGGAATAATACGGGTGATCAACATTTAAACTGGCCACTTCACCAGGAAGCACTACTTTGCATTGTTCTTTCAAGAATGAATCATTTTCATAAATGTTCTTTATATACGTTGTGATTTTTGGGGCAATGACCGTGCGTTCAGCTGGCAATCCACGGTAGACTAGCGTATTTAAAATGCTCATCGGCAGCTTGACGTGGTGTTTATCCTTATTCGATACATTAACAAATGTCCGGATGGATTGTTGCGGCAAATATTTATCAGGACCATTTCCCAAAGCTACGATCAGCCCTTTAGCCAAGTCATCGGTAAAGTTCTGGATGATTACATTCTTCCACTGCCATTCATGAACTGGGAGGTAGTAATAGTTTTCTGCGTTCAGCCCTTTTTCTGTCAATGTCTTTGCAAATGATTTTTGGGTTTCCCCATCCAGTTCATTCTCCATCAATTGCTTATAGGATAACGTTTCGACTGAATTGAACTCCCCCCTCTTTTTATGAACGGCAATCCAGGATAACTGAACTTCCTTCTGGTTTTCTGGGGCGAACTTCAAATAATCATCATAACCAAAACCGATTCTTCCCTTGTTATAAGCAATCCAAGGGTGACCGCTCATTTCTCCTTCAAGTAATGCATAATCCAGTTCGACTAAATCATCCGCATCTTGTTCAGGTTTGGATAGCAATTGGAGATCCGCAAGCAGCGTATGATGGAATTCTTTGATTAAATGTCCTGTTGTTTCTGCAGTCATTCCAATTAACGGCTGGATGTCCAAAATGAATTGAATAGCATCTTTGGCCTGTGTAATGCCTTCCGTTTCACATACCTGGATTGACTCGGCCTGTACTTCATAGCTGTCAAAAAGACGGGGCGACGCTAAAAATCGATAAGATTTCCCCTCATTTATCTTTAACTCATATAGATTTGCTGCTGCGTTTTCGTTCAGGGCAGCTGGATGGATCATATCCTCATACATATACTCAGAAATCATCTTGGCTAGCAGGTTTTGGTTTACTATCGACCAATTTTTTTCTGAAACTGCCTGTTCCACTTCATTTATGAACTGCATATAATTCTCCCCTTCCCTTTTTCAGTAAGCCATGACGGGTTTTTTTACACGGAATGACTGAAATGCACCCTTTGGCTTCGATGGATAAACTTCTTTACCTGCCAATTGATTGATGATAATCGAATTTCGGAATGCCCCCAGACCTAGATCCGGAGCACCCACACCATGTGTATGTATCTCGCCATTTTGAATAAATAGGTGATTCGGTGTAGAGATGGCCGTTCCTACCTTATAGTCTTTCGTTATTGCAAGACGCCCCAAGTCATCGCGGACTAAATGGTCCTCCATGGTTTCAAGGAATGCCGGAAGGGTTGATTTATAGCCCGTCCCAAAAACAATCGCCTCTGTGTCCACGTCAAATTCGCTATCTTCAACCCACTGTCGGCATTTCAATTGCCAGCCATTTTCGGCGGGGGTAACTGCCGCAACTTCCGTCATGGCCCGAAGTTCAATGGCAAGTTCGGCATTTCCAATCGATTTCTCATACATCTTGTCAAAAATTGCTGCAATGGTCGTAGCGCTGATCCCTTTATACAATAAATCCTGTTTCGGCAGGATTTCATCCTTCTTTTCCTGCGGCAGCCGATAAAAGAAATCAAGGTAATCCGGAGTGAAGTATTCCAATCCAAGTTTTGAATATTCCATAGGGAAAAACCCCTTGGATCTTGTATACCAGTTTAGCTGGTAGCCATATTTCTCCTGCTCATTAAGCAAATCCAGAAAGACCTCGGCTGCACTCTGTCCAGATCCGACAACCGTTACGGATTTTTTCTTTAAGATGTTTTCTTTATTCCGTAAATATTCGGCCGAATGCAGGATGCTCTCTCCCATATATGGCTGAAAGGCCGATGGAACAGTCGGGGAACTGCCAATTCCCATGACTACATGGCGGCTATAATAGACTTCGATCTTTTGTGTTTGTGCATCCCTTACACTGATTTGATAGCAGGGTTCACCTTGATTTCCTATATATTCAACCGCCTCGACCGCTTTGCCAAAACGGCAGCTATCAAGTTGATGGGCAGCCCAGCGGCAATAGTCGTTATATTCTTTTCGTGGAATCAGGAATTTTTCAAGGAAGTAGAAATGATAAAGCCGATCATGCTGCTGTAAATAATTCAGGTAGCTATATGGGCTTGTCACATCTGCCATGCTGACCAGATCGGCAAAGAACGGCACTTGCAGCGTTGTCCCTTCCAGCAGCATCCCTTCATGCCAATTAAATTCCCCCTTTTTCTCAAAAAAGACGGCATTCAACTCCGGGGTTTTCTCCAAAAGGGCCGCAAGTCCAAGGTTAAAAGGACCAATCCCTACCCCTACCAGATCATAGATAGATTGTTGCTTTTCCATAGTTCCACTTCCTCTCGAAATTCCCCCGTGTGCATGACATAAGCAATGCTGTTTTGTCAGGGAGTTCTATCTCTTTAATTGGGGTAAACCCGCATTTTTCAAATAAATGAATCATCTTTGCATTCCTGATATCCGGTTCAGCCATCACTTTGTTTGTGGTTGAAGTAAGTAGTTGGAATTTCACCATTGCCCGTAAAAACGGCAAAGCCAGTCCTTTTCCTAGATAATCCGGATCACCAATGAGTAAATGAATGCCTTGATCTCCCTCTTCGGATTCATAATAATCTTCGATGATATCGCCTTTTACCCAATACGATTCCCAATAGCTCATGGGAATGGAGTCCAGACAGCCTAAATAAAGTGTTTGGTGTGTATCAGCCAATGCCTTTTTTAAATGAACAGCGAATTTTTCTTTTGTGAAATTCAAATTCCAGTAGGGTATCACATGATCTTCATGCATCCATTCATGCAGTGTATCCAAATCCCTCTCAAATTCAACTTTGACAAATGAAAGCTGTTTATTGCAGTCCTTGAGCATTTCCTCATAACTATTTTTCATGGACGGCCATGACCCCCTGCGCGAACGGATTATCAATCGTTGTATAAACGGATTGTGTCTCGAGTGAACCAACAAGCTCATCCATATCATGGAATCGTGTCAGTAAATTAGCCTTACAAGTTAATTCACGGGCATGAAGCAACTTTGAAACAACTCGATTCAACCCTTCATCTTCGCTATCCCTGCTGTATGTTTCCAGTTGTTCCTGAACGAGCTGTAACAGTTTGTTTTCCGATACTAATCCTTCCGTTCCAAAATTATTGATTAAGCCTAATAAGTGATTAAAAAAGAAATAGTATTGCAGTCTTTCTTCAGCGACTTCATCAGAACAAATCGTGAAGCTTTTTTCACTTAGTTCCGGCATGATTTTCTGCAGCCTGTCCACTTTGGACTCACAATAGTAATACCCTTGATTATCACGATAATAAAAAGCGGCTGGATACCCATCTTGAAGCTGAATGATGGAATTTTGTTGATGGGCTTCCAAAACGATTCCATACTCTTCAAATAGCCAAAGCATCGGTTTCAATGTCATTGACAGATAGGTTTTGAACCAATCCTCACTTACTACTTCGGTACTGCGGTCTTCATCAGCTGATAATTTCCGGATGATCGCTCCAAGCCTTGATGGTGCACCATAGGCATTATCCTGACATAAGCCGGCAATCAGGCTTGCTTGTTTATCGTTTTCATAAAAAGGATTTTCCCGGATATCAACATCGAATCCCGATTCTTGCTCGGTCGTTTTAATCGTTAAGTAAGCAGGGTCCTTGATGATACGGAAGGAGGGGTGCCGTTCTTTTAGATCGTCGCCCACTTTAGAATCTATTAATTTTGCAATTTCGACACCACGATCTAATTCTTTTTGCAGATTTGCACGTAAAGAATTCGTGATTTTTACCGGAACGGAAAATTTGTACATATATCTCGATGTGGCACTATATACCGTTCTAAATGAAGAGGTGGCCGTGAATTTTTTCCCAAGCGGTCCTGCATAAACTAGTGTCCCTTGCTCGATCAGCCTCTTGACCTCCTCTTTTTCGATAAGGGCTTTTGCCTGGAGCGGGTGTGCCGGGATAATGATGTATGGGCTTTCCTTTTGGCAATACGTGTCACGAAATTCACTGGAAATCTCCAAGTCACCGGCTAATTCCTGTTTAATGATTTCACTTGCCGATCGGCCTTCACTGGAATCCTGGATGACGATCGAAGGTTCTGCCAGGAAGTAGTGCAGCTGGAACTCCCCTTTTAATTCAGGAGAATAGATCCATTCATCTTTTGCCGAAATGCCTTGCTTGCTTTTCGGTGTCGGATGGAACAGATGTCCGAATAAAAGTGACTGCTCTGCTTCGATGTAGGTGAAATCAGGACTTTGAAGGGCATCAGCGTCTTCCGTCCTCGCTTCCACATACCGTTGAATGTTTTGGCTGCTAAGGATGACACGCAGCATCAATTCATCTTCACTATCCGTCCGGCCCTGTTCATTCAATAATTCTTTAGAAACGATCGAGACCATTGTCACGTAATCTAATTCAAGTACTTGCTTGGATGCCGTTTGATAGTAAATCGGGAAGTTGAAAATATGACGCCCCGTTTCCGACCAATATTTCAGCGGAACAAGCATTGCAATATCTTGGGACATGAGCTTACTGACCACTAATGAATCCCGGATGGCCCCATCTAAGTTTGGCCAGTTTTTCGTTTCTTCTAAATTGTAATTTCCGGTTTCCCGGAAATAACAATTCAGAAAGCTTTGCATCGTTGCCCTTTCAGCTATTTGCTTACCATTCATCTTCATTCCTCCATTATCTTGAACATTTCACCTAATACTCGGATTTCATCTAAAATTCCCTCTATGTGTTCAAGGCTTGTCATTGGATTCAATAGTGTCATTTTTAAATATACCTGTCCGTCAAAACGCGTTTTTGCTAAAAATGCCCGTCCGCTTTTCAGTAACTCCTGCTGAATCTGTTTATTTAATAGATTGACTAACTGATCACTTTCTCCCTCGGGATTATAACGGAATACAACCGCATTCAATTCGGGTTCTTTATTTAATACTGTGAATCCTTCCTCCTTATCAATCTTCGCTGCCACTTTACGTGCAAGATGACAAGTATAGTCGATCATTTCGGCAAAGGTATCCAGTCCAACGACCTTCAATGACATCCAGAGCTTCAATGCGTCGAACCTTCTCGTCGTTTGAACCGATTTATTGACTAAATGAACCATGCCCTCGGCTTCATCTTCCTGTGGATTCAAGTAATCGGCGTGATGCTGGATATATTGAAATGAGTTGCTGTCAGAGACAAGAAAAGCACCACAACTGATGGGTTGATAGAATAATTTGTGAAAATCAACCGTAATCGAGTCGGCCCGTTCAATTCCGCTGATTAACTCTTTGTAATCCTTACTTAAAATCATCGCGCCTCCATATGCGGCGTCCACATGCAGCCATATCCCATTTTTCCTTGCCGCTTCGGACAATTCATGTAAAGGATCGATTGAACCGAAATCCGTTGTTCCACAAGTTGCAACGATGGCAAATGGCAGTAAACCCTGTTCCTCTAAAATCGACATTTGATGATTTAATTCATCCATGGACAGACGGTGGTTTGAATCCGTTTTAATCGTGACTACAGACTGTTCACCAAGCCCCAGCTGTGCCGCTGATTTACGGACCGTAAAGTGGGCAGCCTCGGAGCATAGGATCCGCAATTTTTTCGCCTCGACTGGCAAACCTTGCTGCTGAACATCCACACCCCAGAAACGCTTGCAATAAGCGTCCCTCGCCAATAGCAGTCCCATATAATTGGATTGGGTTCCACCGCTTGTGAAAATCCCATCCGCTTGTTCAGGTAACCCCACCTGGCTGCACAGCCAATCTATTAAACGCTCTTCAACGAAGGTGGCAGCAGAGCTTTGGTCCCATGAATCCATGGATTGATTCAACGTGCCGATAATCATTTCGGCAGCCACGGCAGGTATTAATGTCGGGCAATGCAAATGTCCGATACAAGCGGGGCTGTGTACATTGATGCTGTCATTAATAACAAACTCCGCCAGCTCATCCGCTACAGCTTCCATTGTCTTCCCTTTTGGAGAAGCAAGGGATAGCTCGTTTAATCTTGCTTCGATTTCATACGGTTTTTTCCCAGAGTATGGTGAATCGTTCCCTTTTAAAAAGTCTGTCAGCCTTTTTTCAATGATTTTCAATGACTGGCTGTAGTTGTTGAAGCCTTCTTCGTTATTCAAGAAAATCCGAGAATATGCAAAATCCGTTTTATTTATCATTTCGATCATTGATCATTCACCCTCTTGCAACTGCTGCACGAACAGCTTGTTCAAAAATTGCAGTGGCTTCGCGAAGCTGGGATTCCGTTACGATCAATGGAGGCAGGAACCTCACTACACTTCCATGTCTGCCGCCAACTTCCAGAATCAACCCTCTTTGAAAACATTCCTGTTGAATGGCACTGGCAAGTTGCGAATCAGCAGGATGGCTTCCATTCGCATTTTGCGGTTCTTCATGATTGATCATTTCTACACCGACCATTAATCCCCGGCCCCTGACATCGCCGATTTGCTTAATATCTTTTTGCAAATCTTTAAGAATATCCTTTAAGATTTCTCCCATTTTAGCGGCATGCTCCACAAGATTCGTCTCTTTCATGTATTTTAAAGTCGCTGTTCCTGCTGCCATCGCCATTTGATTTCCGCGGAACGTACCGATATGTGCACCTGGTGACCATAGGTCCAGCTCTTTGTTATAAATCACCACCGATAATGGAAGACTTCCGCCTATTGCTTTGGATAGGACAAGAACGTCCGGGACAATACCTGCATGTTCAAAGGCAAACATCTTCCCTGTACGGCCGATACCTGATTGAACTTCGTCGATAATAAGCGGAATGCCCTTCTCTTTCGTTATTCTCCTGATTTCCTTAAGCCATGGAATTGGAGCTGGAATGGAACCTCCCTCGCCTTGTACTGCCTCCAAAATCATCCCTGCAGGTGCCAATAATCCTGATTCGGGATCATTCAATAGATTTTCGATATACTGGCTGCTGATTTTATGGCTTTCTTCTCCGCCTACTCCGAAGGGACACCGATATTGATAGGGATACGGCAGAAATTGCACATCTGGCATTAACCCTTGGATTTTTTCCTTTGGTTTTGTATTGCCGCTAATTGACATCGTTGCATGCGTTGCCCCGTGGTAAGCTCCCTGGAAAGATAAAATGCTTCTGTTGCCTGTCGCTGTCTTAACCAGTTTAAGTGCTGCCTCGATGGCATCTCCGCCAGTAGGTCCGCAGAATTGAATTTTTGCATTTTTTCTGAATTCCTCTGGCAGGCATTCAAAAATTTCATCGACGAATTGTTCTTTGATCGGCGTCGTAAAGTCCAATGTATGTAAAGGACGTTTATCCTTAAGAACTTTTTCCATTGCTTCAAGCACTGCCGGATGATTGTGTCCGAGCGCTAATGTTCCAGCCCCGGCAAGAAAATCGATATATTGTTTCCCATCCATGTCTGTCAGGTAAATTCCCTCCGCCTGATCAATCGCCATGGGTAATCTTCTAGGATAAGACCGGGCATTTGATTCCCTTGTATTTTGTTGTTCCAGTAGTTGGTCATTTTTTGTGAGCGTGTTCGTTATCATAGTGAACCTCCATGTATTGAATTAATTGAGAATAATTATCATTATCATGAACCTTATTTTACTGATAATGATAATTGTTCTCAATGAGTAAATCCACTCATTTTTCTTCTAGTAAATTCCAATAAAATTAAGAAAAGGTTAAAAATGGGGCCTATTCTCTATTTATCTATTAAATATAAAAAAGTTTGTGGAAGCCAAGACAGAAAGCAGTATGGGCGGCGGAGCGAATGGTGCACCTCCTGGTATAAACGGGAACATGGGCCAAAAGGGGGCAGGTAACAGCAGCTCCTCAAAAGATATGATCATTCTATCTTCCATGCTCCTAATCTTATTATTAGGTGCAATGGCTTTCGCCCACTTCTTTAGACGAAGAGGTAAAAAAGGATAAGGGCGATACCCTTCCAATATGAACAAGCCATCCCAAAATATTCGGGGTGCCTTATTTTATAGGCAAAAGAGATTCTACTAAATTTCATAACGAAGTGGATTGAAACGGAGGGTGCGAGACTACTGCGGGAGATACGCGTACATGGGAGACCCCACAGGCGCAAAGAGCCGAGGAGGCTCCCGGACCGCCCGCGGAAAGCGAGCGGCCGCAGTGGAAAGGAACGATTGATATCCACCCACTCCCCCAAAATTATTGAATGGGCGTCTAGACTTTTCCCGGTTATTCCTACACATTTGAATTATTTTTAGCTGCTAACCAATATAAAATATCCTTATTTGGTATAAAATAGTAAAATAGAGGGGTGAATGAACCTCACTCAAGAGGGTTATTCACTTGTTTATCATTTGAATTTAGGGGGTAAAGATTTTCATTATTACTTTATCCGATCGTACAGTTTCACTTTTGTTAAAATCGGGTCGGTGTCAGGGGGGAAACGGATGAAAAGAAATCATACGATGATGCAATTTTTTGAGTGGCATCTTGAGGCAGATGGTTCTCATTGGGACAGATTGAAATACGCAGCCTCTAAGTTGAAGGATATAGGAATTGATTGCGTTTGGCTTCCGCCAGTTACCAAAGGGCAATCCGTTGGGGATAATGGATATGGAATATATGACGGTTACGATTTGGGGGAATTTGACCAAAAAGGAACAGTTCGTACCAAATACGGGACCAAAGATGAATTGCTGCAAGCAATAGCCACTTGCCATAACTACGGACTTTGCGTTTATATCGATTTAGTCATGAACCATAAAGCAGGAGCTGATGGAACCGAAAAATTTGAAGTGATTGAAGTCAATCCAGACAACCGGATGGAAGATATCTCAGAACCATTTGAAATGGAAGGCTGGACAAAATTCGATTTCCCGGGCCGTAAAAATAAATACTCTGACTTTAAGTGGAACCATACCCATTTTAACGGTACAGACTATGATGCCGAGAACGACAAAATGGGTGTATTTCGAATCACAGGCGAAAATAAGCACTGGAATCAGCATGTCATTGATGAATTCGGAAACTATGATTATTTAATGTTTGCCAACATCGATTACAGCCTGCCGGAAGTTCGTCAGGAAATGATTCGCTGGGGAAAATGGATGGTTGATACGTTAAAGTGTGATGGTTTTCGTTTGGACGCCGTTAAGCATATCGATTATGAATTCATCAATGAATTTCTCCAAGAACTCATTCCTTATACAAAGGAACATTTCTTCATGGTCGGCGAATTTTGGAAGGCGGATGTTAAAGCTTGTCAAACTTACTTAGAGCAAACCAATCATGACCTCAACTTGTTCGATGTTTCCCTGCATTATAAATTTCATGAGGCCTCAAAAGCAGGAGCTGACTTCGACCTCTCAACCATCTTTGATGATACCCTCGTCCAAACCAATCCGGCACAGGCCGTCACTTTTGTCGACAACCATGACTCCCAGCCTCATGAATCACTGGAATCTTGGGTAAAGGACTGGTTCAAACCATCGGCATATGCACTTACCCTGCTTAGACTTTGCGGTTATCCTTGTGTCTTTTACGGGGACTATTATGGAATCGGCGGACCTTCTCCCGTGCCTGGGAAAAAGGATATCCTGGATCGCCTACTATATGCCAGGTATGAAAAAGCTTACGGAGAACAGACCGACTACTTTGATGATCCAAATACGATAGGATGGGTCCGGCACGGAGTTGAAGAGCTAGAAGGCTCGGGGTGTGCCGTCATTATCTCCAATGGAGATCACAACAGTGAAAAAAGGATGTTCGTCGGTGAACATCGTGCTGGTGAAATCTGGATTGATTTAACTTGTCATAAAGATGACCACATTACCATTGAAGAAGATGGTTTCGCGACCTTCCCCGTTCATGGGAAAAGCGTATCCGTATGGGCCTTGAATAATCCACTCTAAAAAGGGGATATCAAAGAACGGCATGTCGCTTTCAGATATGCCGTTCTTTGCTGATGACACCGCCCTTGAGGATTTCAAATAAAGATAATTTTTCCATTTTAATTAATCATGGTAAGATAAGGGCGAAAGGAGTTGAAGGAAAAGTGAAAAATGAAATCATTGAAAGATTCACTTCTTATGTGAAAGTGGATACCCAATCAAATGAGGAAAATCCCTCATGCCCCTCTACACCCGGACAGCTGACATTGGCAAATGCATTGGTCAAGGAACTTCAATCCATTGGGATGAAGGAAGTGACTATTGATCCGAACGGCTATGTCATGGCAACCTTGCCAGCCAATTCAAATAAGGATGTCCCGACAATCGGTTTCTTGGCCCATGTCGATACAGCAACGGATTTCACTGGAAAAGATGTAAAACCGCAAATCGTTGACAACTATGATGGCAAAGATCTTACTCTACATGAAAAACTGGATGTCATTCTTTCACCTGATGATTTTCCTTCGCTTAAGAACTATATAGGGCATACCTTGATTGCAACGGATGGGACAACCCTGTTGGGAGCAGATAATAAGGCTGGAATTGCCGAAATCATGACTGCCATGGATTATTTGATCCAGCATCCGGAAATCAAGCATGGAAAAATCCGTGTTGCTTTTACTCCCGATGAGGAAATCGGCAGGGGACCCCATAAGTTTGATGTAGATGCCTTTGATGCCCAATTTGCCTACACCGTGGACGGTGGCCCGCTTGGAGAACTTGAATATGAGAGCTTCAATGCAGCATCGGCCAAAATCCTGATCAAAGGGACGAATATTCATCCTGGAACGGCTAAAGGGAAAATGGTGAATTCGGCGAAAATCGCCATGGAATTCCATAATAAGCTCCCAGCGGCAGAAGCACCGGAATATACGGAGGGTTACGAAGGATTTTTTCACCTGCTTTCCTTTCATGGTGATGTGGAAGAGACCAAGCTTTCTTACATCATCAGGGATTTCGACCGCCAAAAATTCAATGAACGCAAGGAATATATAACAAAAGTAATCGAAGATTTGAAAGAAAAATATGGGCAAAACCGAATCCAGCTCGAATTACACGATCAATACTTCAACATGAAGGAAAAAATTGAGCCCGTGAAGGAAATCGTGGATATCGCCCATGAAGCAATGGAGAAACTCAATATAAAACCGAAAGTCTCGCCAATACGCGGTGGTACGGACGGATCTCAATTATCGTATATGGGCCTGCCAACACCCAACATCTTTACGGGCGGGGAGAACTTTCATGGAAAATATGAGTTTATTTCCGTTGATAATATGATACTGTCCACTAAAGTGATCGTTGGCATTGCATCACTTTTTGAAGAAAAAGCAAAGTAGCTTGATACGAAATATCTATTGAAATAAACCCCCAGACTTCAAGTCTGGGGGTTTTCAATAATATTAAGCGCGTTTCCAGTGACGGTGCTTGGCAATTGCCTCGATAAAGGCAGAACCGCTATTTTTATCCGTAATAGCTACAATGCCTGAAGCTGGATCATTGGAAACGATGCCTGCTTTCGATAAGATCATGGCTCCTTCTCTTCCCGCACCAATCGCTTTGAAATGATTGTAGGCTTCATCAACAAAGTAAATGGGTTCCTTGGATGCCATTAAAGCATCGACACTCTCCTGCCCCCCTGCTACATATACAGCATCGAAAAGTACCGAATCGGCTGTCAGGAATGTCTGGTTCACCTCGACCTGCTGTCCTTCAGAACTTGTAACCACTCCACGATTATGACTGATGAATTCAGCCGTTATACCTGCCGATTTAAATGATTCCAAGACTTGATTAACCTCTGAACCGTTGAAACCATCTGCAGCCAAGATTGCCACTTTTCTTGTTGCGGCCGTGTTCACTTTCATTTGCTCCTGGCTTAAAGCCGGAGAAGCCAAGTCCATTTGAACCTCACTTTTGTTGGCTGGAGGATTCACGCCCACTCCCATGGCAATCGTTTTGGCCAGTTCAACATCCACATTGCTGAACATCTCGACAATTTGCTGCTGAACATCCTTACTTTTCACTTTTCCCACTTCAAAGTGGAAGGCCTGAATAATATGCTCCTTCTCCACTTCCGTCATGCTATTCCAAAATAATTTAGCCTGGCTGTAATGATCCTTGAAGCTTTCACTGCGCTGCCGGACCTTCCTGCCATCAACCTTTTCCTGGTAATGTGCATAGCCGCCTTCCCCTTCCGAAGCAGGTTCAGGAGAGTTGCCTGCAAGGGAATTTTTGTGGTAGCTGACCGGCCCTGGATTTATTGACATCCGGTGCATGCCATCGCGCTGATTATTATGAACGGGGGCAACCGTCCTATTAATCGGTAGCTCATGGAAGTTCGGTCCTCCCAATCTGGATAGCTGGGTATCGGTGTATGAGAATAAACGTCCCTGAAGCAGCGGATCATTTGAAAAATCAATACCCGGTACAACATGCCCCGGATGGAAAGCTATCTGTTCCGTCTCTGCAAAAAAGTTATCCGTATTTTGATTCAAAACCATTTTTCCGATTATTTTAACCGGGATTTGTTCTTCCGGCCATAGTTTAGTAGGATCAAGGATATCAAAGTCGAATTTGAATTCATCTTCCTCCTTAATCATTTGGACGCCAAATTCAAATTCAGGATAATTCCCGGTATCTATCGCTTCCCACAAATCTTGGCGGTGAAAATCAGGATTCTTCCCTGCAATTTTCTGTGCCTCATCCCAGACAAGGGATTTAACTCCCAGTACAGGCTTCCAATGGAATTTAACGAAATGGGCCACGCCTTGTTCATTTACAAAACGGAATGTATGAACACCAAACCCTTCCATCATCCGGAAACTTCTCGGTATGGCCCTATCAGATAGATGCCACATGACCATATGTGCCGTTTCTTCATTGTTGGCGACGAAATCCCAAAACGTATCATGAGCAGATGCGGCCTGAGGTATTTCGTTATGAGGCTCCGGTTTAACCGCATGAATTAGATCCGGGAACTTAATGGCGTCCTGGATAAAAAATACCGGAATATTATTTCCCACCAAATCATAGTTTCCTTCCTCCGTATAAAACTTTGTGGAAAATCCTCTTACATCACGGACCGAGTCTGCCGATCCGCGGGAACCTGCCACCGTGGAGTAACGAACGAATACTGGTGTCTTGACTGAAGGGTCTTGAAGAAACTTGGCTTTTGTATATTCGGTCATCGGTTCATATACCTGAAAATATCCATGTGCCCCTGATCCACGCGCATGGACAATCCGCTCAGGAATACGCTCATGGTCAAAATGAGTCATTTTTTCACGAAAATGAAAATCCTCCATCAAAGTTGGACCACGGGTTCCCGCTTTCAAAGAATGCTCATCCTCAGAAACACGCAAACCTTGGTTAGTCGTCATCTTTTTCCCATTATCGTCCACTCGATATTGATCCAACTGCCGCTGCTTACTTTGCCCATCGATTCTTCCGCTTTCATTTGCTTTCGTCATCCCACTCAATCCCTCCATGTCTAAGAATTCAGATTAAATCGCGTTGTTTATTATCTACAGGATCGTTGACTTCCACTCCAGGCACTCACTGTCGGCGGGCGGTCCGTGAGCCTCCTCGGCGCCTTTGCGCCTGCGGGGTCTCCCCTGGACTCGCTTTTCCCGCAGGAGTCCCGCACCTAACGTTCCAATCAACTTTGTTTTAAAATTAGATAAACCCTTTTTTCTACAAACAGATGTATTTATTGTTTCGAAATAATCGCGTAATCCTTCTTCATATACCACTCTGTTTTAATGGATAAACAGAATTTAGAGAAAGAATCTTAACCTCCTCATAAACAAAAAAACTACTATTTCAGTAAGGACGGATTATTTCGGGGGAGGTCGAATCATCTGTGTATGGGTCGAAAAATTCCTGTCCCAAGTCATATAAAAAAGAAGCGGAAGACCGATTTTCGGTCTTCCCGCTTCTTTCATTCGACATCTTTAGTTCTTAAAGGCCTCTGAAACCTTCAAAAGCTTGCCTTTCACTTTCGTATTTTTCATCACTTTCAAGACAAGCGGTCCTTTTTCATTCAATATTTCCACATAAGAAACATTATCCTGGATCGTTATGATCCCGATGTCCTCTGCATTCACTCCATCAATCTTTGCGATGGTTCCGACAAAATCCACAGCCCTGAGTTTCTTTTTCTTGCCGCCATTAAAATACAGCTTCATGATTTGTTTATTCAATTGTTCACTTTTATCTTTTTTGATTTTTGGACGGGCTTCCAGTTTGGCTTCGAATTCCGTTTTTTTATTGGAAACTTCCTCTTTAGATGGAGCAGTCATCTTAGGGACTTCAAAACCGATATATCCTTGGATCTCGGTAAGGAATTTGTCTTCGTACGGCGTCACAAAAGTAATGGCTTTTCCTTTTTTACCGGCACGGCCCGTTCTTCCCGTTCGATGTACGTAACTTTCCTTTTCCAATGGCAGGTCATAGTTAATTACATGGGTTATATTGTCGATATCAATTCCACGGGCAGCAACATCTGTTGCAACCAAATAGCGGAATTCACCTCTTCTGAATTCATTCATCACTGCAAGGCGATCTTCCTGAAGCATGCCGCCGTGAATCATGTCACACGGATATTCCAGTTCCAGCAGCTGTTCACATACTTGGTCCACCCTATCTTTCGTCCGGCAAAAAATGATGCAGCTATCGGGGTTTTCCGTGATGGTTACGTCTCTAAGCAGGGAAAACTTGTCATCTTCTTTCACTTCTATAAGGGCATGTTCAATTTTCTCCGTCGTTAAACCCTTTGCTTTGATTTCAATATCCAAAGGATCCTTCATATATTGCTTGCATAGTTTTTTTATACTCTCAGGTAATGTAGCAGAGAACAGCATGGTTACTCTATCTTTCGGAAGCTCCTTAATAATGGCTTCCACTTGTTCGATGAAGCCCATATTCAGCATTTCATCCGCTTCATCAATAACTAAATGAGTTAAGCGTTCCAAGGCAAATGTCCCTTTCTCGATATGATCCAGAACACGACCCGGGGTTCCGACGACTACATGGCTTTTTTGTTTCAATTCCGCTTTTTGCAGTGCGAATGGATGTTTTCCATAAACTGCAGTAGCCTTTATCCTCTTAAATCTGCCAATATTCGTAATATCCTCTTTTACCTGCACGGCGAGCTCACGTGTCGGTGTTAAAATAAGCGCCTGAGGCTTATTCTCTTCCCAATCGACCATTTCGCAGATCGGTATGCCGAATGAAGCGGTCTTGCCGCTTCCTGTTTGCGATTTAACGACAAGATCCCGCTTTTTCAGCGCCACTGGAATCACTTCGCGCTGTACTTCGGTTGGATGTTGATATCCCAAGCTTTCTAATGCCCTAACAATTTCATCGCTTAATGTATAGTCAGTAAAACTCAATTCATTCATATAACAGCCTCTTTTGTTGTTTAGTATGTTGCTTTATTGTTCCCATAATCGTAATTTCCTTATACAGAGTTCTATTATACGCGATATGCACCAATAAACCTTGTAATATCCAAATTCAATAGTTCTATTTCAATATAATGAAACGTCCGTCTTCATTGAAACAATGTCTTCAGGGCCCACATGATTGGAGTTAATCAAAATGGACCCTGCTTCTTTCAATATGCTAAAATATGTATGAAATTGCGGAAATAAAGGGTGTATATTCCAAACCGATGGCCAAAAGGAGGACTCATTATGATAATCGTAACGAATAGAATCAGAGTCAAAAAAGGGATGGGTGCAGTCATGGCCCCAGGATTTACTGCACCAGGTCCACTTGATACGATGGAAGGCTTCGTAAAAGTTGAAGTATTATTAACGCAGAATTTGACGGATCACGATGAGCTTAGCGTTAATATGTACTGGGAAAACCTTGATAACTTTACGGCTTGGAGAAATAGCGATGCATTCAAAGCTGCACATAAACGGCCTGAACCAGGTTCCGGTGAAGCAAAAAAAGAATCTCCAATTCTAGGCAGCGAGCTTACAACGTATGAAGTCGCCTCGGTAAAGGAAATAGCTAAATAATGAAATCACACAAAAAAGAGGCCGCAAAATATGCGTCCTCTTTTTGTTTTTTAATGAATTTACTTAGCTTCGGCTTTTTTGATTTGTTTACTTCTAAGCTGACCGCAAGCTGCATCAATATCCGTTCCATGTTCTTGGCGGATTTTACAATTGATGCCTCTCTTTTTCAGCGTATCATAAAACGAGAGAACGGACTCTTTGTCACTTCTTTGGTATTGGCTATGCTCATCTACAGGATTATATGGGATCAGGTTGACATAAAGACGATGTTTTTTGTCATCAAGAAGATCGGCAAGTTGCTCGGCTTCTTCTTGATGGTCATTGACATCTTTCAATAGGATATATTCGATCGTAATTCTCCTATTCGTTTTCTCTAAATAATAATCAAGAGATTTCATCAATTTTTCTATCGGGATGCCTCGGTTTATCTTCATGATTCTTGTCCTGAGCTCATTATTCGGCGCATGCAATGAGATGGCCAGATTCACCTGTAATTGAGTATCTGTGAATTCATAGATTTTATGGGCAAGACCGCTTGTCGAAACAGTAATGCGCCTGCCCGCGATAGCAAGACCCTTATGGTCCATGAGCACTTTCAAAAAGTCTAACATATTTTCGAAGTTATCGAACGGTTCGCCAATACCCATTACAACAACATGGCTTACAACATCACCTTGTTCCAATTTATCAAGATGCAGTTGGACGTTCATGATTTGTTCCACTATCTCCCCGCTGGATAAATCACGGCTTTTGGCCAATAATCCACTTGCACAGAAACTGCAGCCAATATTACAGCCCACTTGGGTGGTGACACAAACCGAAATTCCATATTTATGTCTCATCATGACCGTTTCGATAAGGTTGCCATCCTGTAATTTAAACAGAAACTTGATCGTGCCATCCGCTGCTTCTTGCTTGACGTGCTCAGTCAAAGTCTGGATGACAAAGTGCTCTTCAAGTAATTTTATGCACTCTTTATTAACATCCGTCATTTCAGAGAAACTCGTCACACGTGTTCTATAAAGCCACTCCCAGACTTGGGAAGCTCTGAATTTTTTATGGCCATGGTCCGAAAGCCACACTGTCAATTGTTCGAATGTTAAACCATAAATGGACTCTTTATTCATTCGTTACCCTCTTTTCATTACAGTAAGATTTAATACTTTAACCCATTACATTAAGGGGAACTCCCCCGGGATCAGTCTCTATCATTTATGATATGGTTCATTTCTATTTATCCGAAAAGCCCGATATATTTGCTCCACAAGAACCAATTTCATTAATTGATGCGGAAAGGTCATTTTCGAGAAGGAAAGGGCATAATCGCTTCTTGATAACACCTCGGTGCCAAGTCCAAGCGACCCGCCAATAATAAAGGCAATTTTGCTCTTTCCATAGGTGGCGAGCTGATCCATATGAGTGGCCAGCTGTTCTGAGGTAAGCTGTTTTCCATTGATCTCAAGCGTTATTACGTAGGTGTCCGGGCTGACTTTTGCCAGGATTCGTTCACCCTCCTTTTGCTTTACAATGTCCATGTCCGCTGTACTCAGGTTCTCCGGAGCCTTTTCATCCGGTACTTCGACAAGTTCTATATTAGCATAGGCGCTTAACCTTTTTGTATATTCAGCAATTCCTTGCTTTAAGTATTTTTCCTTTAGCTTGCCAACAGTAATAATCGTTATTTTCATATATATCCTCTAGCTTTCATTATGTTTTTACTATCAATTGTTGGATTTGCCTACCTATTATCATACCTTACAGTGACCTATAAGCAAAACAAGCATATCCTTTCCAATTTTTTATGCTTTTAAAATAAAAACCGCTGCCCCCTGAAAGCGGCAACGGTAACTTTCATTATTGAAGAAATTCGGCTGGACTTAGTTCCAATCCGAACAATTATCTTGATTATTCGTATAACAAATGCTTGAATCTAAACCATTCCACCCGCCGGATTAATCTTCGGAAAATGTTAAGAACAGGTTACAAACATGTTATCCACAAAAGTTATCCACATATCCACAAAATCTATCCACATCTTGTATGGGAATATTAGTTCCCTACTAGATATATTGCCACGTTTCGACAATATTCACAGGTTGTTGATAACTGATTTTCTTCGGGAACAAGCGTTAAAACAGGATAGGTTTCACATTCGTATACCACTTCATCCAGCGCCATGTCCACGTGTTCCTGACAGCAATATAATTTCATCTTACATATCTCCTTTCCCATTCATTATTCCCAGTACTTCCATTCCCAATTATCCACAAGTCACTTGAGATCTTTAATTTCACTATATATCCACAGGTAATCGTAACAAAAAATAAGAAAAGCGCAAGGAAATAGAAAGGACAGGAGGCATTTTTGCCCCCTGTCCTTTTGTGCTTTAAATTTCGCTGCTTGAAAGCGTGACTTCCGTTGTTTCTTTCTTTCCGTCACGGTAATAAATGATTTTAACTTTATCACCGACTTGTTTTTCATTGTAAAGGTATTTTCTTAATTCCACGACATCATGGATTTTTTCATTATCCATTCCAACTACGACGTCAAATTCCTTCAATCCTGCTTTTGATGCTGGAGAATTGCTTTGAACGCCTGTTATTGCAACGCCTGAAGTAACTTTCCTTGGCAGCTTTAATGTATTTTGTTGATGATATTGGGAAATTTCTTCTACAGATGCCAGGTTAACACCCAAGAAAGCACGTTTCACTTCACCAAATTCCTCTATATCATTAATAATCGGGATTACTGAATCGATCGGAATGGAAAGACCGATTCCTTCCACTGCATTTTCTGCAATCTTCATCGAATTTATTCCGATGACCTGCCCTGACATATTAACGAGTGCCCCTCCGCTGTTACCTGGATTAATCGCCGCATCGGTCTGGATGACCTCCGCATTCCAATCCACTTGTCCGTCCTCGTTGATATCCACCTCTATCGTGCGCTCCAAACCGGAGATGATCCCTTGTGTGATCGACCCGGAGAATTGAAGGCCTAATGGATTACCAATGGCAATGACGGGCTCACCAGGTTTCAATTTGCCGGAGTTTCCGAATTCAGCAATGGTTTTGACTTTTTCACCATTAACGACAATGACAGCTAAATCAGTCCATGGGTCACTGCCTTGTAGTTCAGCTGGCAATTTAGTGCCATCACTTAATGTCACTTCAAGTTCATTAGCTCCTTCAATGACGTGATTATTCGTGACGATATAGGCCTTGCCGCCATCTTTCTTGTAGACGACTCCAGATCCAGTTCCGGCTTCTGCCGAACTGTCCTCGGCGTTGCTCCCTTGACCCCAGAAGTTCGTTTCCTGAATGTTAGTGATGCCGACCACTGCGTCGCTGGCTTTGTCAACGGCATTGGTGACGGCACTTGTTACATCAAGAGTAAGGTTTTGCTGGGACTGCTCCGTGGTCCTTCTCTCCGTTGATTTTTCCGTTGTAGTTTCTTTTTCATCGTTATTTAACAGTCCGCTTCCCGGAAAGGCTAATAAAATAAGTAAGGCCCCGATGATGGCGCCCCCCAAGCCTGCTAGAAAATAGCTCGTATGGCTTTTTTTCCGTTTATTTTGGTTCTCATCATTCTGATCATAATAACCCAAGACCGCCCCATCCTCTCATTTTAGGAATGTATTATAGCAATTCTATTGTTTGGTATCCTCCCTCAATTATACTCAATTACCGAAATTTTTCTAAAAAAATGCATGCTTAATTTAAGGGGCAACATAAAATTGACTAGTATCAGCCCTTTTCCTTTTACCTATACAGTTCTAACCAAACGATACCCCTTTTAATCCGATTCGTAACTTACGAATCGAAATTTTTTAAAAATAAAAAAGGAATGAACAAGGTATCCCTCATCCATTCCTTTCATTTATAATGTAACAAGTTCCGTTGGTCTTTTCGGGTCAGTATCATATAAGGAAAATTGTTCACCCACGATGATCCCCTTTGTCTTTAACGTCTGTTCCACCGACATTCTTGCTAGATCCTTCATATTGTTATCAAGGCTTAAGTGGGCCAAGTAAATCCGCTTGGTCTTATCACCGGCCACTTCGCTCATTGCAAGGGCAGCGTCTTCATTACAAACATGTCCGACATCACTTAAAATCCGGCGCTTGATGCTCCATGGATATTTTCCCATCCTCAGCATGGACACATCATGGTTACTTTCGAATACATAAGCATCGGCATTTGAAATGATTCCTTTCATCCGATCGCTTACGTACCCTGTATCGGTAATGACCACAAGTTTCTTATCTTCATGATGAAAGACGTAAAACATCGGCTCTGCCGCATCATGTGAAACGCCGAAAGATTCTATATCAAGGCTGCCGAACGTTTTGACCTGTTCCATTTCAAATGTGAATTTTTGTTCAGTTCCAATTTCACCGATCGATCGCTCCATGGCATTCCATGTTTTTGCATTCGCATATATCGGGAGTTTATGTTTTCTGGCAACCACGCCAAGACCTTTAATATGGTCGCTGTGTTCATGGGTAACAAGGATACCGGATAGCTTGGACATATCACGGCCTATATCCTGAAACAATGCTTCCAGGGCTTTACCGCTTAAGCCGGCATCGACGAGGAATGATTGATCCTCCGTTTCCACGAAAAAGGCATTTCCCGTACTCCCGCTTGCGAGAACACTAAAATGCATTGTCATCTATACTCACTCCAGTATTTTTTCTTCTGTATTCAATTCAATGACCTCTCCATCAAAAGCATTCACGAAGAGATCCGTTTCGTCATCAATGACCACCCACCATGTTGGCACAAGTAAATGTGACACAGATGTCGTCTGCAGCGAATTGTAATATCCCAATTTTACATTCGTGACTTTACTTTTGGGATTAATATCACCATTGTCATACAATGCTCCAATAGCAGTTATGGCAGATTTCAATTCTTTAGGTTTATTGAATTTTTTGATTTCCTCTAAATACATCTGTTCATAGGAAACGATTTCACCCTTCTTGTTCAGATATAAAGTGACCTTCCCTTTACTATTATTATAAAACATCTTTTTATCTTCCACTTGATAGCAGGTGATGGTCTGGCTGATTTCATCAAAGCTCCAGAAATGATACTCACTTCCATTTAATATATACTCCTTCAGGAATATATCAAGGTCTGCAGCATTAATTTCCGCTTTCATGCCAACCGGTGTTTTAAATGTACCAACAAGCTTCTTATCATCGATGATTTTTGCTTTTTGATTTTTCAGGTACTGTATATCTTTCTTCTCGAAAGTCTTGCTTTGGGCAATCAGGAATTGATCCGACTTTTGTTTCGGAAGTGAGGTTTCTATGGAAATCTCATCTTCTTTCAACAGTTCTTCCGTAGTGGACTCCGTGAAACTTTCATATTGGGAGTCATTAATCTTTTCCAGGAATTGATAAAGAAGAAAAATATTCAAAACGAAGAAAACCATGATGAAAATCGACTTTGTATTATTCCAATCCACTTCGATCGCCTCCCGTGTCATCAAAAGGCACAATAAACCATTTATCGCCGATACGATAATACCAAGTGGGCTCAAGTGTAACTAGAGTTACAAGTTTGGAATCCAGGGATTTATCCAGTTTATAGCCTATCGAGATGTCCTCCACGCTTTTGAAATCGATATTATCTTTCGATTTCAGCTGATTCACTACTTCTTTACCGCTTCGTAAAGTCTTTGCCGATCCTACTGAAGGGAGGACTGAGTCCAGTTTAAAATATGGACGGTCATAGCTATAAATTTCTTCTTTCCCCCAAATTTGCTCGATTTCCGTCATTCCGGATTCATTGAAGGCCGGATAACCATTCACGAATAAGCGGAATACCACTCGTTGCTCATTCTCCGACATATAGGCAAAGCGGTAATTGTTATTTTCCCAACCGGCATGTTCATTGATGAAATCAATGCTTTTTTGCAAAAGGTCACTGGAACTGTCAAATAACTTGCTCTTTTGTGCCGGATTGATATAAGAAATTAAGTAATTATCTTTATTGACCGTCATCAGTCTTGTTCCATCCGTATATTCCTCACCGACCGAAACCGATTCCTGGCGAACGAACTTCGGAAAACTAAATAACGCATTTTTCAAGTTTCCAATATCCAAAGGGTCAATATAATATTCAAGTTTGTTGATTTCCACTGGGTTTTCCGGGACGAACAGTGTCCTTTTACTGTTTATCGTTTCGGCCGTGTATTCAGGATACTTATCGTAAGAACCCCGATAAAATGAATCCATGAAATTCCTTAGTTTTTTAGAGTTGACCATACCTTGATAAATCTTCCCGTGATCGTAGGAAACAAAATAAACAGCAGATTCATTACCACTGATATCCTTTTGTTTAATGATGATTCGATCAAACGAAAATTTAGGCACTTCCGTATCCGTTATATTCAATACCGTTTTATAAAGGGCAATGGGAATATCATCGGAAAATTCGATTTCAATCGATCCATCTTCATGGACAAAATCGTCAAATTTCCTTTGCAGCCTGTTTACGGATACCTCTTTTAGGCCTCTGAAACGCCATTGCGAAAATTCCTTTTCCATTTCATTGATTTCTGCCGGATTGGAAGTCTGGAAATGCTGCCCATTGCCATGGAAAAGGATACTGACTGGTTTAATGACATCACTGACAATCTGGACATCGCTTTTAATCTTTATGAATTCCGACGATTGTTCAAATGAATCATACTCAGGCTCGTACGTCCAAATGCTCCATGTCAAAAAAATGCTTGTCCCAACCAAAATAATCAGTATGATACTTTTTGCACGTTCAAAATTCATGACCAATCATCCTCTTCTTCCTGTTCGTAAGGAAGTGTAAAGAACACGGTAGTTCCTTTTCCATCCACACTTTCCGCCCATATTTTCCCGCCATGCGCCACGACCATCTCTTTTGCAATCGCTAAACCAAGCCCTGTCCCGCCTAAGTTACGGGCCCTTGCTTTATCCACACGGTAGAAGCGGTCGAATATTTTATCAATGACGTTTTTCGGGATACCCACTCCTTGATCTGTAATGCTCACAATGATAAAGCCATCAGATGCCCTGACGCGGAAAGTCACTTGACCCCCTTCAGGTGAATACTTTAATGAGTTGGAGATTACATTATAGAGAACCTGGGTGATTTTATCTTCATCAATATCCACAAAATAAGCTTCCTTTGGCAAATCACGCTTAAACGTGATGTCATCATTTTTCGACATTTCAAAACGATCGATGATGTGGTCGTAGAATTTATTGAAATTCACCCAGCCGGTTTTAAGCCTATAATCTTTACTGTCCATTTTCGAAAGCTGTAACAGATCATTAACAAGCCTGATCATTCGCTCCGTTTCATTTTGGGTCACACTTAAAAACGATGGAGCGATTTCCTCGTCCTTCCATGCCCCTTCCGCCAATGCTTCCAGGTAACTTCTCATCGTCGTTAGCGGAGTTCGCAGTTCATGTGATACATTGGCAACGAATTCCCTGCGTTCGCTCTCGATTTTTTCCTGCTCTGTTATATCATGCAAAACAGTGATCAAACCATTAACGAATCCCGTTTCCTTTTGAATGACCGAAAAATTCCCCCTCAAAATGAAAGGCCGATTTTTTTTGCTGTAATCAAGGATAATGGACTCTCGCTCTTCCAATAAATCCTCAAATTTATATTCTTCTTCAAGACCCAAAACCTCAATGATCGGTTGGTTCATGACGGTTTCACTCGAGACATTCAATAATTGTGCCGCCGGTTCATTAATCAAGTTCACCCGACCGCGCCTGTCCGTTGAAATTACGCCATCCGTCATATTGGCAAGGACGGATGATAGCTTTCGCCGCTCTCCCTCTGTGCTTGATTGCGACTCTTGAAGCTTTTTGGTCAAATTATTGAAAGTGACGGCAAGCTGGCCAATTTCATCATCGCCATATACCCTGACTTTTCTGGAGAAATTCCCTTTCGCCATCACCAGTGCCTGTTTTCTCATATCAGACATGGGTCTGGTGATCGTTCTTGCAAGCAGGATCCCCAAGATGGCCGTAATGACCAAAGCGATGGCCGTACCCGTCATGAAGATGCTATTGATTTCATCCATCTGCTCAAAGACATTTTCCATCTCCGCTATTACATAGACGGCGCCAATGACCTCCCCATTTGCTTCAATGGGTGTCGAAAGGACCCAGAGCCGCCTGCCTGATTTCTTATCCCGAAATATATCACTATCTTCTTTTCCAAAAGTGAGCGTATTCTTGATAAGGACCTCTGTCGTCCTCTTCCCTACAATATCCTGGTTACCTCGGGCTGAAGTTCCGATCACGCGTCTGCTGCGGGTGTCGATGACACGTACTTCCGAAATATCATTCGATGAATTATCCCGGTCTCTCAATATCGCATCAATCGCTTCTTCGAGGGTCGGATCTTCCTCTCCCCTCTCTTTTTCCATTTCTTCACCAATACTGTAGGTAAGCAGGTTAACGTGACCTTTTATTGATTTCGTAAAGTTCCCGACAAGATTTTCTTCCAATTCCCCAACAAAATATACCCCGATTATTTGCATCGCCACGAAAATGAGCAATACATAAATCAGAACAAATTTAAAATGAATTGAGCGAAAAAAACCAACCTTTTTCATAGAAACTACTCCTGTTCAGGGTTACGCAGGTAATAACCGACCCCTCTTCTAGTTACAATCCAGCCAGGATGGCTTGGATTGTCTTCAATCTTCTCACGAAGACGTCTGACCGTTACATCGACCGTCCGCACATCACCAAAATAATCATAGCCCCACACGGTTTGTAATAAGTGCTCCCTTGTCATGACCTGACCGATGTGCTTCGCTAAGTAATGAAGCAACTCAAATTCACGATGCGTCAATTCTATCGTATCGCCGCGCTTGGATACCACATAGGCATCCGGATGGATAGTGAGCGTGCCTATCGTAATTTCCTTCGGTTCATTTTCTTGATCGGGAACCGGAACAGCTTGCTGACGTCTAAGGTTCGCCTTAACGCGGGCAATTATTTCCCGGGTACTAAATGGCTTTGTCACATAGTCATCTGCACCAAGCTCCAATCCTAACACCTTATCTATCTCCGAGTCTTTTGCCGTTAGCATGATGATCGGCGTCTCATACTTCTTCCTTACTTCCCTGCATACTTCCATCCCATCGCGCTGCGGCAGCATGATATCAAGTAAAATCAAATCAGGTTGCCGTTCTTCCACCATTTTGAGGGCTTCATTGCCATCATAAGCACAAAAAACTTCGTAGCCCTCCTTTTTTAGATTGAATTGTAATATATCAGCAATTGGCTTTTCGTCATCCACTACCAGAATCTTTTTATCCATGTACTTATCTCCTTTTTAATAACTGAACTAAATCTATTAAAAACCGTGTCCTTATCCGGGACCTTATTCACTTTTCCTTCTGCTTGCACAAAGCTTCGCAACCTAGTTTCGGCAAAGTTACATATATATACCCAATAAAAGGGGCTGAACACCGGAATGAAAGCAAATTGTCTCTATTCTACTTTATCATTTTATAGGCATTAAATCACCTTTTTCCTATTATTCTCATCTATGAATGAAGCAGAAGAAGTCTTCGAATAATTTTCGAAGACTTCCAGCGATTACTGACTTATATAGTTTAGCGGATTAACGAGAGACCCGTTTTTATATATTTCAAAATGGAGGTGGACACCGGTCGAGTGACCTGTTGAACCCATCATGCCAATTTTCATGCCTTTTTCAATCTTTTGTCCCGCTTTTACATCTATTGAATCCAAATGGGCATACACTGTCTTATACCCATTATTATGATTGATCGTTATCTTATTTCCATATCCTCCGGAATTCCCGGCAGTTTCGATTATCCCATGATCTGCAGCCGTTATGGTCATGGTGGCTGGCCGTGCAATATCGATACCTTTATGAAGTTTCCCCCAGCGCTGGCCCTGCTTACTGGAAATATAGCCCCCATCTGCAGGCCATGAATATGTACCGCTGCCCTGTGAAGGTATGACCTTGGTGCCTTTTCTGGTGATTTCCGTTTTAGCTTCTTCCGTGACTTCTTTTTTTACGATCGTTTCACTGATTTTCTTTCCATTTGTTTCAGATACATTATAGGTGAACGCAAGAATCCCCTCATTCCCCATTTGTTCAGTAATGAGTTCGCCCTTTGGAAGTTCGTCATCCTCCTTCACTTTCTTTTCAAAAGGAATCCTCTCTTCCTTTAATACTTCTCTTTCTACCATTACGTTCACATAGGGGGTACGTTGGGTCACATAGAGACGCTCGCCCTCTTTAACACCTTTGTCCTCATCCTGTCCCGGATTCAGCTCCAGCAGTTGATCCAGGTCCATATCATGGCTAGTGGCAATGGCTTCAAGATCTTCATCTTCCTTAGCCTCATAGATCGTCGTTTCTTCCTTTCCTTCTTCTATCATGGAAAGGGTTTTATCGACACTCTTGATTTCGTCTGGATATACCATTGTCTCTTTAAACGTAACGGGAAGTGAAAATTCGATGTCCAGAATTCTGCTTCCTGGCTCTTTTAACGAATCGGCATCTTTTTCACTTTCCTTTTTACCTGATTCGTATTCAGCGTATTCCTCTTCATTTACATATAATAAAGTGATTTTCTCCAGAACGTCCTCTGCATCTTCCTTTGACGCAACATAAGCGACCGCCTGGTTATCTATGTCGATTTCATATGCCTCGGCCTTCACATTCAACTGATCTTGAATTCCCTTAACAGCCTGTTCCTCTTTAACATCTTCATCGAATACCTCTTCAGGTACGAACTTCAGCTGTGTCTCCTTATCGAATGTAAAGTCAGGATAATCTTCCTGTGCTTCCTCTACCTTATCGGCTACGATGTTTTCGATTTCCGTTTCATCCGTTACACTGCCGACGAACTCATCATTAAGATAAACATGCTGTATGGTTGTAGTTTCCGATATCCCAGCAGCAGTTACCCGATTGCCCGCAAGCACCAAAATGACGGAAACCATCAACAGGATGATCCCCTTGCCTTTTGAGCTAAACATATATTGTCCTCCTTAACGGCTCAGTCACCAATTAAGAAACTAATCAAATTTATTTGAGATTTATTAGTCCAATTTAAATATCCAGATGCTTATGACTGATTTCTATAATGATTTTTATCACTCATAACTCTACCATATTAAGAAAAAAAACAAGAAACAGACTTCATAATGTAATAGAACTGTATAAATGGTGACAACATGTACCAATGGATATGGTAATGGGGACAGTTCAATAAACTGCGGAAAAAGGAGTGGGCCTAAGCCCAGCAAGGGGAAAAGCGAGTTTTATTCCGAATTGGCCGAAAATGGTATGTTACAAATCGTTAACAATCTATTAACAAGATTTCATTCATAATCCTCTGGACGCATAACAAAAAAACGCCCTAAAGGAAAGGCGTTTATACAAGGATGGCTCAGGACGGAATCGAACCGCCGACACAAGGATTTTCAGTCCTTTGCTCTACCGACTGAGCTACTGAGCCAAATATTCTATTTTAGAATAAAAATAAAATGGCGGTCCCGACGGGAATCGAACCCGCGATCTCCTGCGTGACAGGCAGGCATGTTAACCGCTACACCACGGGACCAGTAAAGCATATATATAAAGAAGTGACCCATACGGGATTCGAACCCGTGTTACCGCCGTGAAAGGGCGGTGTCTTAACCGCTTGACCAATGGGCCGGAAAAAAATGGTGAGCCATGAAGGATTCGAACCTTCGACCCTCTGATTAAAAGTCAGATGCTCTACCAACTGAGCTAATGGCTCGTTCTAATGAAATGTTTCTTTGCTGGATGTTAACCAGCTTGTTAATGGCTTGTTCTATTGTGACGACGCTTTTGATAATATCATGGTTCTTATAGTTTAGGCAATAGTTTTTTGAAATAAAATTATTTTTTTCTTATCTTTTTTATTTTCCCTCCAGTTTTTATCCACATTCATTCGGCAACCCGGTCCTCCCTAACGTGACATATAATGCATCGATCTTAAAAATGAAAGAAGAGCCGGCAAAAAAAGCCAGCTCCTTTTCATGAATTACGCTAGACGCCAAGGGCTTCTCACGACATTTGTTTGGTTACGGTCAGGACCGACAGAGAAAGTGGTCAAAGGAATGCCTACCAATTGAGATACGCGCTCTACATAGTGGCGAGCGTTCTCTGGAAGCTCATCCAATGATTTGCAGCCTGTGATATCTTCTGACCAGCCTGGCAGCTCTTCATAGACTGGTTTACATTCGCCAATCGCTTTCAAAGTCGCTGGTACCTCATGAATGATTTCGCCTTTGTATTCATAGGCCACACAAATTTTGACCGTATCAAGACCTGATAATACGTCAATCGAGTTCAATGATAAATCGGTAATCCCGCTGACACGGCGAGCATGGCGAACGACAACAGCGTCAAACCAGCCTACACGGCGCGGTCTGCCTGTAGTTGTACCATATTCACGGCCAATTTCCCGGATTTGGTTACCGACTTCATCATGCAATTCTGTAGGGAAAGGACCATCGCCCACACGGCTTGTGTATGCTTTACATACTCCAACCACATGGTTGATCTTCGTAGGACCTACACCCGAACCGATTGTAACTCCACCTGCAACGGGGTTGGAAGAAGTGACGAATGGGTATGTTCCTTGATCGATATCAAGCATGACACCTTGTGCCCCTTCGAATAATACCCGTTTTCCTTCATCAAGTGCGTCATTCAATACAACGGATGTATCACAAACATATTTCTGCACTTGTTGTCCGTACTCATAGTATTCTTCCAAGATATCTTCGATTTTGAAACCTTCCGTTTCATAGAAGCGTTCGAACATACGGTTTTTTTCGACAAGATTTTGAGACAATTTTTCCTCGAAAATTTCACGGTCCAAAAGGTCTGCCATGCGGATTCCGTTACGAGCAGCTTTGTCCATATATGCAGGGCCGATTCCCTTTTTAGTCGTTCCAATTTTGTTGGCGCCTTTACGGTCTTCTTCGACTTCATCCAATTTGATATGGTAAGGAAGAATGACATGTGCACGGTTCGAGATACGAAGATTATCCGTACTCACCCCATGGCTATGTAAATAAGCAAGCTCCTCTACAAGAGCTTTTGGATCAACTACCATACCGTTTCCAATGACACAAATCTTATCACTATAAAAAATCCCTGACGGAATTAAATGCAGTTTATAGGTAACGCCGTTAAATTTAATTGTATGCCCTGCATTATTCCCACCTTGATAACGAGCGATGGCTTCCGCATTCTGGGATAGAAAATCTGTTATTTTACCTTTACCTTCGTCTCCCCATTGTGTACCGACTACTACAACTGATGACATCTGAATAAAGCACCTCCAAAGGTTCACGTAATACCGATCATTAACCGGTTCTTATCAAACAAACCTATTTTATCAATAATCCAAACTGGAAGTCAATACAAAATCCGAACAATACACTTTTTAAAAAATTCTTTGTTCGTAAATATAAGAAATTTCTTTCCGGTTTTTTTAGGATCGTCAATCATTATTGTACCCTTTGATTTCTTTTTCTATTATCATTAGGACCTTTCTTTTTCCCGAAACAGGGAAAGCCCGCCATTGCATGAATGGCAGGCAGTCCCCTATGCGCCGGGAGACATCGAATCATCATCGAAACGGCGTTCGAGATTAACGAATTTATTATATTCTTTTACGAATGCAAGCGAAACCGTGCCGACCGGACCATTACGCTGTTTCGCTATAATGATTTCAATGATATTTTTATTCTCGGATTCTTTATCATAATAATCATCACGGTATAAGAATGCGACGATATCAGCATCTTGCTCGATACTCCCGGACTCCCGGATATCAGACATCATCGGGCGCTTATCCTGACGCTGCTCCACTCCCCGCGATAGCTGGGAAAGGGCGATGACGGGCACTTTAAGTTCACGGGCCAGCGCTTTGAGTGAACGTGAAATCTCGGATACCTCTTGCTGACGGTTGTCGCCTGAACGGCCATCGCCTTGAATTAACTGCAGGTAATCGATCAATATCATGCCAAGGCCATGTTCCTGCTTCAAACGACGGCATTTTGAACGGATTTCACCAATCCTGACACCTGGCGTATCATCGATATAAATGCCGGCATTCGACAAGCTTCCCATCGCCATCGTCAGTTTACGCCAATCCTCATCAGTTAAGGAACCTGTCCGTAAATTCTGGGCGTTGATATTCCCTTCAGCACAGAGCATACGCATAACGAGCTGCTCTGCACCCATTTCAAGACTGAAAATCGCTACATTCTCCTCCGTTTTGGTCGCAACGTTTTGAGCGATGTTCAATGCAAAAGCGGTTTTACCAACCGAAGGGCGGGCACCAACTATGATGAGGTCATTACGTTGGAACCCCGCTGTCATTCGATCCAGTTCAGCAAACCCTGTCGGTATTCCCGTGACATCCCCTTTACGGGTAGTCAAAATTTCTATGTTATCGTAAGTCGCAACCAATACATCCTTAATATTTTGAAAAGACCCGGAATTCTTACGCTGGGCCACTTCCATGATCGTTTTTTCTGCTTCACCGAGCAGCTCCTCGACCTCGTCCTCGCGACTGTAGCCTTCCTGAGCGATGTTCGTCGCAGTCCGGATCAAACGCCGCAGCAATGACTTCTCCTCGACGATGCGGGCATAATATTCAATATTGGCCGCGGTAGGCACCGATCCGGCCAATTCACTTAAATAAGAAACCCCGCCAACTTCTTCAAGGTTTTTTGTCGCAGCCAATTCCTCTGTCACCGTAATCAAATCGACAGCTTTTCCTTCGTCATTCAATTTAAGCATCACATTAAAGATCTTTTGATGAGAGCTTCTATAAAAATCCTCCGGAATCAAAACTTCCGAAGTTACGGTCAATGAAGAGGGCTCAAGAAAAATGGCTCCTAGCACAGCCTGTTCGGCTTCTATATTTTGAGGCGGAATCCTATCCTGAAATTGTTCTATCATATCTTAAAACCTCCCATTCTAAGAGGATACCTTTTATATGTTTCTAGTAAAAAAGAAAAAAGTGAAAGGACAACGTGCCCAATCACATTTTTCGTCTATCTCTATTTTATCAATTTTTCACAGATATGAAACAGCTAAAATTAGTTAATTTCTTTCACATGCACAGTCAGTGTTGCAGTGACTTCAGGATGAAGCTTCACCGGAAGCTTTGTATGCCCTAAAGTGCGGATGCCTTCAGCAAGCTCCATTTTACGTTTATCAACCTTGATACCGTGTTTTTTCTGAAGCTCAGATGCAATTTGTTTAGTCGTGATGGAACCGAATAAACGCCCGCCCTCACCGGCTTTGGCAGATAGTTCAACCGTTAATTTCTCCAGCTGCACTTTCAATTCTTCAGCCTGCTGCAGCTCTTCTGCTGCAAGTGATTCTTCTTTATTTTTCTGTGCTTCCAAAGTTTTCACGTTTGAATTATTTGCTTCAACGGCCAATCCTTGTTTAAGCAGGAAATTATGTGCATAACCATCCGCAACATTTTTAACTTCCCCTTTTTTCCCTTTACCTTTAACGTCTTTAAGAAATATCACTTTCATTCTTTATATCCCCCTTCTAAATATTCATCAATAGCTGCTTTCAATCGACTTTCGGCTTCATCAATGGAGCATACCTGTTGAGTGGCGGCATTCGTTAGATGTCCGCCTCCATTCAACATTTCCATGATCACCTGTACATTGATATCACCAAGAGAACGCGCACTTATCCCCACCGTATCATCAGACCGCTTAGCCATTACAAAGGAAGCGACAACGCCATCCATCGTCAATAGGGTGTCCGCAGCCTGAGCAATGAGCACCTGATTATGAACCTGATCGGTTTTTGCCGCGGCAATGGCAATTCCCTTTTTATAAAAGATGACTTCTTCAATGAGCTTCGATCGTTTGATATAGGTGTCCACGTCTTCTTTTAAGAATTTCTGGACAAGTACCGTATCAGCTCCATGCGCCCTTAGATATGAGGCTGCATCGAAAGTGCGTGATCCTGTTCTTAAGGTGAAGCTTTTCGTATCGACGATGATACCTGCAAGAAGCGCCGTCGACTCAAGCATATCAATTTTTGAGCGTTTCGGCTGATATTCAAGCAGTTCCGTCACAAGCTCTGCCGTTGAAGATGCATATGGCTCCATATAGACGAGCAATGAGTTCTTGATGAACTCCTCACCCCGCCGATGATGGTCGATGACCACAACCTTATCGATTCTATTCAATAACCGCTCTTCAATCACCATGGAAGGTTTATGGGTATCGACCACAACCAGCAAGGTCTCATCCGTAATCATTTCTAATGCATTATCAGGTGTTATGAACCTGGCATACAGCTCTTCTTTATTTTTGATCTCTTCCATTAAACGAAGGACACTGCTGTCGAGCTGCTGGGTGTTTATGACAATATAGCCTTCACGTTCATTCATTTGGGCAACTTTCAAGATGCCGATCGCCGAACCGATTGCGTCCATATCCGGGTTTTTATGGCCCATGACAATGACTTTATCGCTATCAAGGACTATATCCTTCAATGCACGGGAAATCACACGGGCACGGACCCTCGTGCGTTTTTCCATCGGATTGGTTTTGCCGCCATAGAATTTCACTTTTCCATTCGCTTGCTTTATGGCTACCTGGTCACCGCCCCGCCCTAAAGCGAGATCCAAGCTGGACTGGGCAAGCGTACCTAGTTCCGGCAAGGATGACACGGCCGAGCCGACCCCGATGCTCAATGTCAGTGGTACATTTTGCTTGGCCGTCGTTTCCCTGATTTCATCCAAAATCGAGAATTTCCCCTTTTCAAGCTGCTGAAGGATATGCTCATTAAAGACAGCGATGAATCGTTCCGAGGAAACCCGTTTAAAGAAAACGCCATTATCCCTTGCCCACTTATCGAGAAGTGAGGTAACCAAGCTATTAATGCTGCTTTTACGCTGATCATCCATACCCTGTGTCAAATCATCATAATTATCAAGAAGAATGATCGCAATTGCCGTTCTCTCATCTTCATATAATTTCTCAATTTCCACTTGCTCCGTCACATCAAAAAAGTAAAGAAGCCTTTCATCACGCTTATGGACCACCTTGAATTTCCGATCGTGGAGCGTAAGTGTCTCTGTCTCGATCTCTTGCTTGATTAACGGTACTATCGAGTCCGCAACATCGTATAGCGATCTTCCTGCCAAGGAGTCCTCACTAAAACAAGAAGCCAGGAATGGATTGGTCCATTCAATGTAATAATCCTCATTAAAGAGCATGATCCCAATCGGCATTTCCAATAACGCTTCCTCGCCCACCTTCTTTAAACGGTAGGATAAAGTCGTTATATACTCTTCTGTCTTCCGTTGCTTTTTTTCTACCATTCTTAATGTTAAATAAAATAAACCAGCAAGAATCAATAGTCCAACAAGTGCAATAACCCAATTATAATAAGCCAGTACGCCCAAAAGTAAAACGACTGCGGCCAGCACCCCATACAATGGGGACTTAATCGAGTATTCTTTCAAATAAGATGGCATAGTTTCAGCTCCTAAAAGCATCTGTTTTACAAAAAAGTCTTCTATTCCTTTTTCTTGATTGTCTCCCTAAAAGGAAAGCCTAAATCTATTATACCTAAAAATCGGACGGCCGTCGTTATAATCGGAATCGGCAGAAGTAAAGAAAAAACCACAATTAAAACAGGTATCGCCTTAACCCATGACTTAACATGAGCGATATAGAATATCAGGGAATATCCTTGTAATAAAATGAAGAACTGCAGTATGAAAAATAGGTTCGTTATGGCCATATATACAAAACTGTTCTTGTCCGTATTCACAAAAAGAGCAAGAAGCATCGTAATTAAATAATACCATAAAAGGCTTTTCGGGAGTCGCAGATCTCGAAAATGAGGCCATTTTAACGCCTTATCACTGAACCTCTTCACAATGGGATGCGCTGCAAAGAAAATCAATAAAACCATGATGACGGACATCAAGACGAACAAACTTGGCATCAGCGTGTTCATCATATCGATCGATTCATACATCCGCTTTTTGACTTGCTCCGTCGGTGCCTGTCCAAAAGTATCCATAATGCCGATTGTATTTTCAAGGGACTCCTCGGCCATGTTCATCGATTCCTCTATGTAATTAACATCCGTTATCAACACTGAAGCTGCATATATTAATAAAATGCCTCCCAGGAAGACAAGGACTGCGCTTATGAACATAGGTGCCATCGGTTTGTCCTTTTTCAAAAAATAGCCGATCGCAATTCCCGTTGCCCCCATGAGCAATGTCAGCGGAACAGACAATATCGTCCCGATGAGGATCGACAATAACGAGGCTACAAATAAGTAACCAAGGCTCCACGATAACTTTTGTTTGATTGTGACCAGTATGAATGGAATGGGTAAAAAGAAAGTAGTGAAAATACCCAATAGTGGGATTTGAATGGTGATGAACAATAAAATGCAATATAGTGCCAGAAGTGCTCCGCCCTCGGCAATTCGTCTCCCGCTATTCATCTTTATTTCACCCCCTGTTATGATTGATGTCTTATCTCCATCTTTATATTGTATCCGTTACGGCCAGGATATTTCAAACATCACAGTCTTTTTTGGGATATGATTATTTTTTCTGAGGAAAACGCGCGGATTGAAATAAAAAAACCGCAATTCAGCGGTTTACAGGCATAAGTGAAAACTTATTAAAAAAGGCACATTAAGGATAACTCCTCAACGTGCCAATTTATTATTCACCAGATACGTATGGTAGTAATGCCATAGTACGTGAGCGTTTAATAGCAATCGTTAATTTACGTTGATATTTAGCGCTTGTGCCAGTTACACGACGTGGTAAAATTTTACCGCGTTCTGAGACGAATTTTTTAAGAAGATCTGTATCTTTGTAATCAATTTTAGTGATTCCGTTAGATGTGAAATAACAAACCTTTTTACGCTTACCGCGTCCTTTACGTCCAC
This sequence comes from Peribacillus sp. YIM B13477, assembly GCF_042787955.1. Lineage (NCBI taxonomy): Bacteria > Bacillati > Bacillota > Bacilli > Caryophanales > Bacillaceae > Peribacillus > Peribacillus sp. YIM B13477. Next base: position 26,070 of record NZ_JBHZPD010000007.1, on the reverse strand, counting down.
CCATTGCCATAATATATTTCCCTCCCTGCTTTTTTGAATTTTCATTTTAAACGGCTGTTTAAAACGGAAGATCGTCATCTGAAATGTCGATTGTTTTACCGTCATTTGCAAATGGATCATCATCTACACGAGTGTAGTTGTTATTGCTTCGTTGATTCTGATTAGGATTTTGTCCATACGAATTGTTGTCATTTCCGTTATTACCATAACTTCTTTGACCTCCACCGTAAGAACCGCCTTCATTTCTTTCACCCGCTGAACTGCTTCGTGGTTCAAGGAATTGAACGCTCTCAGCCAGAATCTCCGTCACATATACGCGTTTGCCGTCTTGTCCTTCATAATTACGTGTTTGGACACGTCCATCCACGCCAGCTAAACTGCCCTTTTTCAAGAAGTTAGCTACATTTTCTGCCGGTTTACGCCAAACTACACAGTTAATGAAATCCGCTTCACGTTCACCTTGCTGATTCGTAAAACTACGGTTGACAGCTAAAGTAAAGGTAGCTACGGGAACTCCATTAGGTGTATATCGTAATTCAGGATCTTTAGTTAAGCGTCCTACCAAAACTACGCGATTCATCATCAGAATCAACCCCTAGGTTTCAAGCTTGTTTCATGTGAAACAAGATTAGAATTTATATTAATTATCGAATTAAACTTCTTCTCTAGTAGCCATGTGGCGAATAATGTCTTCACTGATTTTAGCTAGACGATCGAATTCTTGAATCGCAGCACTTTCAGCGTTAACTTTAAGAAGCATGTAGTAACCATCACGGAAATCATTGATTTCATATGCTAGACGGCGTTTACCCCATTCTTTTGCTTCTACTTCCGCACCATTATCAGAAAGGATTGTGTTGAAACGTTCAACTAAAGCTTTTTTAGCTTCTTCCTCAATGTTTGGACGGATGATATACATAATTTCGTATTTTCTCATCACTGTCACCTCCTTTTGGTCTAAGCGGCCCAATTGGGCAAGGAGCAATTATTTATAATTACTCACAAGATAAAATTATAGCATAGTTAAAGAGGCTTTGCAACGAACGGTTCGACTTATTACAATTAAATGTAATCTAATGATTTAAGTCTATAAAAAAGACCCTACATATGGAATGGTAGGGTCTTTGATTCTTATACGTTGAAACGGAAATGGATAACATCGCCATCGTTAACGATGTATTCTTTACCTTCCAAACGAACCTTACCCGCTTCTTTTGCGGCACTATGACTGCCCGCTTCAAGTAAATCGGTATAAGAAACCGTTTCGGCACGAATGAAACCGCGTTCGAAGTCCGTGTGAATGACACCGGCACATTGAGGGGCTTTCATTCCTTTACGGAATGTCCAAGCCCGCACTTCCTGTACGCCAGCTGTAAAGTATGTTGCCAATCCAAGCAGATAATAAGAAGCACGGATCAGCTGATCTAGACCTGACTCCTCGATGCCAAGTTCAGATAGGAACATTTCCTTTTCTTCACCTTCAAGCTCTGCAATTTCTTCCTCGATTTTGGCACAAATCACGATTACTTCGGCATTTTCCTTAGCGGCATATTCACGAACTTGCTGAACATATTCATTATCGTCAGCATTCGCCACTTCATCTTCGCTCACGTTCGCCACGTAAAGCGTTGGCTTAGCTGTAAGTAAATGCATGCCCTTCACGATTTTTTGCTGTTCTTCGGTAAACTCGACGGAACGTGCAGGCTTTTCATCTTCCAATGCTTCTTTTAAAGCCACAAGGATTTCATGTTCTGCCACAGCGGCTTTATCTTTTTGCTTGGCCATTTTTCCGACACGGTCGATGCGTTTGACAACAGATTCCAAATCGGCAAGGATCAATTCAAGATTGATGACCTCGATATCATCGATTGGATTTACTTTTCCGGAAACATGGGTAATGTTATCATCTGCAAAGCAACGGACGACTTGACAAATTGCATCCACTTGACGGATATGGGAAAGGAATTTATTACCTAAACCTTCTCCTTTACTTGCTCCTTTTACAATCCCGGCGATATCCGTGAATTCAAATGCTGTCGGAACCGTTTTTTTCGGTTTTACCAATTCAGTCAATTTTTGCAGACGGTGATCTGGCACTTCCACAATCCCTACATTCGGGTCGATCGTACAGAAAGGGTAGTTGGCAGATTCCGCACCTGCCTGAGTTATTGCATTAAATAAAGTGGATTTACCTACGTTAGGCAAACCGACTATACCAGCTGTTAAAGCCATTTATATTTCACTCCTTCAAGATGATTCGTACATATGGGAAAAGAACTGATCTTCTTTAAAGACCATCCAATACCTAAACCTTTCCCAATTATAGATTTCGCTTCCTAAAAAGACAAGTAAATCATGAGAAACGCCGGACTACTTTCACTCCAAAAAAAAAGCATGATCACTCCTCATGCTTTTGCAGAACTTTTTTCATTTTCTTCGCGAATTCACGTCGAGGCAGCATCACACTATGACCGCATCCTTCACATTTTATCCGGATATCCATTCCGAGCCGTATAATTCTCCACTTATTCACTCCACAGGGATGTGGTTTCTTCATTTCCACAATATCCTTAAGTGCAAATTCCTTTTCCTCCATAATCATGAGCCCCCCAATTCCTATGACTCGCTGCCATTGTACGTAGATTTAATCCCACTTGCATCAAGCGCAGCACTTATTTCTTTTCTTAATATCCTACTGATTTCAATGTGATGCATCGGCTTTGTTTCCGCTTTAATCCGAAAGACGATTTCTTCAGGACTGATTTTTTCAATTCCCAAAAATTCAGGTGCTTTGATCAAGGCTTCGTATTTGCCTTCCATACTGTTTAAAAGATCAATCAGCACTTTCTCAGCACGCTCGGTCGATCCATCGTTAGGTATGGTCACATCAACAATTGCCATACTATTTAAAATGGAATAATTCGTAACCTGGATGATGCTGCCGTTGGGTATGAAGTGCAATTCACCTGCACCGCTTTTAATTTTCGTCGTACGAAGCCCGATTTCAAGGACTTCCCCTTCAAAAGTATTGATTTTAATATAATCCCCGACCGAGAACTGATCTTCAAAGATAACGAAAAACCCGGTAATTATATCCTTGACCAAACTTTGTGCGCCAAATCCAATGGCCAAACCGAGAACACCGGCACCAGCGAGTAATGGCATTACGTGAAGACCAAGAATCTCCAGAATCATCAACAAGGCAATGAAATTGATGACATAGGTAATGATATTTTCCAGCAATTTAATGAGTGTCGCTTCCCTGCGTTCCGTTACCCGAATGGGACTTCTTAAACGTGCTTTGAAAAATTTATTCAGAATAGTCTTTCCTATTGTAATAATAATACGCGATAACAGCAGAACAAGGAAGATTTTAATAATCCCCTCGCCCATCAGCAGCCATATCTTTTCATCCAATATCTCTTTTGCAACGCTATCATAAATGCGATCCATATTTTCCTCCTGCCTAATGCAAATAACAGCAAAACTATTATATCTTCGACGTATTCCTCTACCCTCCATGCATGGAGGTAACCATGAAATAGAGAGATTTTCTCTATTTTATCAATAAATAATGGTTTCTGTACAAAAAAATTATGGGTATATAGTTAATAGAATTTAGAAATTTTTTCCCGAACATTCAAATGATTATTTACTAGAAAGTATAGATGAAAGCAATTGGTAGAGGATAACATCGATTCATATCCCCTTCACCTGTTTGCATGTTTTGCAAAAAATTCCCTCACCCATCATGTTAAATACCGTATATTTTCCCCTTTTTATCCGTATACTGTAATACCAAATAAAGTAAAGGAGTTGAGCCGATGAATCTGAATTCTAGTCTATTTAATAATAATAAAAATAGATTGAGTCGCATCCTGCATGAAGATACGGATGCATCCAAACAAATTTCCCAGGAATTAATCAACCTCCTCCCAACAGGAAAGCTTCAACCAATCGTCATCGTCTGCATAGGCACAGACCGTTCCACAGGCGATTCACTCGGACCACTTGTCGGCACTCTGCTTAGTGAAAAGGCTGAAAACAGTTCTTCTTCATTCCATGTTTATGGTACTCTGGATGACCCTATACATGCGATGAATTTACAGGAAAAATTAAATGAAATTAAAAAGCTGCATGCCAATGCCTTTATAGTCGGAATCGATGCTTGCTTGGGGAAAATGAAAAGCGTCGGCATCGTTCAGATCGGCCAGGGACCAGTTAAGCCGGGTGCCGGGGTCAATAAAGACCTTCCTTCCGTCGGAAATGCCCATATTACAGGAATCGTGAATGTAAGTGGATTCATGGAGTTCATGGTCTTGCAGAACACGCGTCTTAATCTTGTGCTAAAAATGGCGAAAACCATTGCCGAGGGGATTTATGAAGCACAAAATCATTATCCAATAAAACCTTCCATCACTCCTTTCACATGGTCATTCAAGCAAGAAAAAACCCTTTGATCGGTTTTTTCATAAAAAAAAGGAAGGGGCCAGCCCTTCCTTTTTTTTTTATGCATAATACATGAAAGTAACCAGAATGGCAGTGATCATTATGCCCGGAAGCAGATTCGCCACCCTGATTTTGGTGACACCGATAATATTCAAACCAATCGCCAAAATCATGACTCCACCAGTTGCCGTCATTTCCAATATGAAGGAATCCATTAATGCAGATGGGATCATCGTATTGATTTGCCTTGAAAAAACCGCCAGGAATCCCTCATAAAGAATGATAGGAAATGCTGAAAAAAGTACCCCTATGCCTAACGTGCTTGCGAGGACAAGTGCTGTGAATCCATCGATTATCGCTTTTGTTATCAAAACGTCATGATCATTCCGGATACCGCTATCCAGGGCACCGATAATGGCCATCGCCCCAATCCCAAATATGAGCGTAGCTGTTACAAACCCCTGAGATATCGAGGTTCCTTCCTTCGCTTTCATCCTGTGTTCAATCCAATTGCCTAAAGAATTAAGCCTGCCCTCAAGATTCATCCATTCACCGAGGACCGCCCCGCCGACAATACTTAAAATGACAACAAGGAAATTATCGCTTTTAAACCCCATCTGCAAACCTAAAACCATCACGGCTAAACTGATACCGCTCATGACCGTTTCTTTAATCTTCTCAGGTATATGTTGTAAAAACCTTCCTAAAATCGAGCCGATTAAAATGCAGGCACCGTTCACCAAAGCCCCTAATAATACCATCTCATCCACCTAATTTTCTGCATATGTCTTCATGATCTTTTCATAAGGGGAGCTAAGAGGAAAGGTTCTCTTGATCGATCAAGTTCAAAATTCTCTCTAAATCTTCTTTTGAAAAGAATTCTATTTCTATTTTTCCTTTTTTCTTGCTTTGTTTTATCGTTACGCTCGTTCCTAGTCTTTCACGCAGACTTGTCTCCCTTTGCTTTATGAAGATATCTTTTTTCTCTTGTTTCTTAGGTTTGGTTTCACGTGAAACGGTATCATTCAATTGATGTATATACTGCTCCAGCTGTCTGACATTCATCCCTTCCTTGAGGACTTTATCCGCTACCGGCTTGAGCATCTCTTTTTTCTTTAAACCCAGCAATGCCCGGCCATGTCCCATGGAAATTTCACCGTCGGATATATATTTCCTAATTCCTTCAGGCAAAGATAGTAATCTAACATGGTTCGCAATATGGGGTCGGCTTTTCCCCAGCCGGTTGGCCAGCTGCTCCTGGGTGAATTCCAATTTTTCAAGAAGCGTTTGATAAGCGGCAGCCTCTTCGATCGGATTCAAATCTTCCCGTTGCAGGTTTTCCAAAATGGCCAGTTCCATCATCTGCTGTTCACTCAATTCCCTCACAACGACTGGAACTGTCTTTAAATCGGCTTCCTTGGCAGCACGATAACGCCTTTCCCCAGCCACGATTTCATATCCCTTAATACTTTTCCGGGCAATAATCGGCTGTAATATCCCATGCTCCATGATGGATTGCTTCAATTCCTCTATAGCTTCTAGCCGAAAGCTCTTTCGGGGCTGATAAGGATTTGGCCTTAATTCCCTTAATTTGATTTCGCGCACGATTTCATCTTTACTGATCTCCCCACTGTTGAAAAGTGCGTTAAGTCCTTTGCCAAGCCCTTTAGCCATTTGATACCACTTCCTTTGCCAATTCTAGATAGACCTCCGCCCCTCGTGACTTTGGATCATATATAATTATCGGTTCTCCATGGCTCGGTGCTTCACTCAAACGGACATTGCGGGGAATGATGGTTTGGTAGACTTTATCCTGAAAGTATTTTTTGACTTCTTCTATGACCTGGAGACCTAAATTTGTTCTTGCATCCAACATCGTCAATAGCACACCCTCGATTTTCAAATCATGGTTCAAATGCTTTTGGACGAGGCGGACCGTATTCAATAGTTGACTCAAACCCTCCAATGCATAATATTCACATTGTACTGGGATCAAAACAGCATCGGCAGCCGTTAAGGCATTAAGCGTAAGCAAACCCAATGATGGAGGGCAGTCAATCACAATGTAATCATACTGGCTTTGCACCTCTTCTAACGCCCTTTTTAATCGGACTTCCCTTGAGATGGTTGGAACAAGTTCAATTTCTGCACCTGCAAGTTGAATTGTCGCAGGTATAGCATATAAGTTTTCCACCTTTGTTTCCATGATAACGGTACTGGCCTCAACATCATCAACCAATACATCATAAATACATTGTTCCACATCTGCTTTGTCAATACCTGCACCGCTTGTCGCATTTCCCTGCGGGTCAATATCGACCATTAAGACTTTCTGTCCAATGTATGCAAGACAAGCACTTAAACTGACAGAAGTTGTCGTTTTTCCAACACCGCCCTTTTGATTGGCAATGGCGAGAATCTTACCCACGAATTCACCCGCTTTCAACTATCTTCATGACGCTATATCTATTGATTTTTACCGTGAATCCAATTATTTCTTTCTATTTTATCATGAATGTTACTGGAAGAAATCGTTTTCTGAAATTCCTCTTAAAATTTGAAATACTTCTAAAAGCATTAAAAATCCAGGAAAAATTGAATGTTATAAAAGTGGAAAATGCCAGTTTTGGAGAGAAAATAAAAAAAGCTTGGTAATCGGAGACTACCAAGCGGGCTAAGGATGGGGAATCAAGTTTTTTTCTTGGGTATTTTAATCGTGAACTGATAATACTCCTCGAATTCTTCTTCCTCTGCATCCAGATTTATTCCATTGTCTGTAACCATACTGAGTGATTGGCGGATAGTATTCACGGCAATCCTCATGTCTTTACTAAACGCTTTTCGCTTAGGTTTCGGCTTCTGCACAGTACCCGTTAAGAGCTTGACGACCTGCTCTTCGGTCTGCTTGACGTTTAACCCTTTTTCGATGATTTCCAAAAGCAGTTTCAACTGCTTTTCAGGACTCTTTAACGGTATCAACGAGCGGGCATGGCGTTCCGTAATTTGCTTTTGAAGAAGTGCATCCTGAACCTCCTGCGGCAGCTTAAGCAGCCGAAGCTTATTCGCCACGGTAGATTGACCAATTCCCAGTCTTTGTGCCAGGGCTTCTTGGGTTAAACTATGCAGCTCCAATAGTTTTCCGTAAGCCAAAGCTTCTTCAATCGGTGTCAGTTCTTCACGCTGAAGGTTTTCTATCAGCGCAACGGAAGCCGTTTCTGTATCGGTGAAATCTTTGATTATAGCAGGTGCCAATTCCCAGCCAAGCTTTTGCATGGCCCGGAAACGACGCTCACCTGCAATGATTTCATATTTTCCCTGACCATAAGCCCTTACTACAATTGGTTGAATGATCCCATGTGTATGGATCGTTTGAGCCAATTCGGCAATTTTATCGTCATTAAAAACGGTCCTTGGTTGAAATCGATTAGGCACAATGTCGGAAATGGAAATTTTTCTTATTTCTTCATTATTATTGCTAGGTGTCTCCATCTCTAGTTGCTCTTCTTCTTTTTCGCCAAACCCAAAGAACCGCGAAAAAGGATGCTTCATCTTCCTACACCACCTTTTAAAACTCCCAAATAACATATTCTCTATTTAAAGGACAAGTCCTGCATACATTTCCCGACATGGTTATACATATGTCCCTTCACTGTAAAAAACATGTCGACTGGCGCCATCAAGGCAATAATGAGGGTCGACGGCCAGTTTTTATAAATATCGGCCGGCTTTCCCAAAATTATTTCCCTGAATCAGCAAGCTAAGGGCACACGTCTTAACCTGTACCGAAAATGCCTTCTTGTTGGCAAATGCAGTATTAAGTGAAAATAATAAGGTCATACATTTATAGTAAAAGAAAATAAGGGCAAGTACCAGCCATATATATCTGAATCCTCTGCTCTTACTATGAAAACATACTCATCGTACAGAAGTTATTCAATAGGCTGCTTATTCGGTGTCCCTGGTTTTCTAGGGTATTTTTTAGGAGTCTTCTTCACTTTTTTTACAGTAATGATGTTCCTTTCACTATTTTCCTCTGGCAATGTGAAAGGATGAATTTCTTCGATTTCTCCGCCTAATGTAAAAATGGCCTTCTTCCCTGTGTCCATTTCATCTTGTGCACTAGCCGCTTTCATGGCAATGAACGTCCCATCCAGTTTAACAAGCGGCAAACATAGTTCACTTAAAACCGACATCCTGGCTACAGCCCTCGCCATGACAATATCATAGGATTCGCGATGCTCCGGTTTTTGGGCGAAGGTTTCCGCCCGGTCATGATAAAAGGAAACTCCCTTTAATTGCAATGAATCCGCAAGGTGATTCAAAAAAGAAATTCGCTTATTCAAGGAATCCACAATCGAGACATGGATATCAGGGAAACAAATCTTCAATGGAATACTCGGAAATCCAGCTCCAGCCCCAACATCGCAAATTCGATAGGATTCGTTAAAGTCAAAATAGAAGGCTGCACTGATTGAATCATAAAAATGCTTTAGATAAACTTCTTCTTTATCTGTGATGGCTGTTAAGTTCATCTTTTCGTTCCATTCCACCAATAATCGATAATACGTGTCAAACTGATCAAGCTGTTGAGGAGAAAGCTCGATCCCTTTCTCCAGCAGTGCTTGTTGGAACTGTTCAATATTCATGTTTTTTCAATCCTTTTCGGGTATTTCCGTTACTGAGATACTCTGGCAATCTTACCTTGTTCCAAATAAACAAGCAGAATGGAAACATCAGCGGGATTCACACCGGAAATTCTTGAAGCCTGAGCTACTGATAGCGGGTGGACCTGCTTTAATTTTTGACGTGCTTCCGTTGCAAGACCAGAAATTGCATCATAATCGATATTCTCTGGAATCTTTTTGTTCTCCATTTTTTTCAGGCGATCGACTTGCTGCAAGGATTTTTCGATATATCCTTCATACTTGATCTGGATTTCGACCTGTTCCGTCACTTCTTCACTCAGTTCGACATCACTTGGCGCCAACTTCTGAATATGGGAATAATCCATTTCAGGCCTTTTCAATAAATCGGAGGCACGGATTCCATCCTTTAATTCACTGCCGCCACTTGCAGTAATGACTTCTTGCACCTCTTTGGTCGGTTTGATGAAGTTTGATTTCAATCGTTCCTTTTCTATTTCTACCGCTTCTTTTTTCATAAGGAAACGTTTGTAGCGTTCTTCTTTGATCATTCCGATATTGAATCCAATTTCCGTTAAGCGTAGATCGGCATTATCATGACGCAATAATAAACGATATTCTGCACGTGAAGTCAGCAATCGGTATGGTTCATTCGTACCTTTCGTTACAAGGTCATCAATGAGAACACCAATATAGGCATCCGAGCGGCTTAAAATCAGTTCTTCCTTACCCATTGCATTCAATCCTGCATTAATACCGGCCATCAATCCTTGTCCTGCTGCTTCTTCATAACCGGATGTCCCGTTAATTTGACCTGCAGTATATAGATTTTTGATTTTCTTCGTTTCAAGTGTAGGCCATAGCTGCGTAGGAACGATGGCATCATATTCAATTGCATATCCAGCACGCATCATTTCCGCTTTTTCAAGTCCCGGAATTGTTTGCAGGATTTTCACTTGCACATCTTCAGGCAGACTGGTGGATAAACCTTGCACATAAACTTCCTTTGTATTGCGACCTTCAGGTTCCAAGAAGATTTGATGCCGTGGTTTATCATTAAAACGAACGACTTTATCTTCTATCGATGGACAATAACGCGGTCCGGTTCCTTTAATCATTCCGGAATACATTGGTGAACGGTGTAGATTCTCATCAATGAGCTGATGTGTACCCTCATTCGTATACGTTAACCAGCATGGTAATTGATCCGTTATGAACTTTGTCGTTTCATAAGAAAAGGCACGAGGCACTTCATCGCCAGGCTGAATTTCCGTTTTGCTGTAGTCTATGGAAGAACTATTCACACGTGGAGGCGTTCCTGTTTTAAAACGGACCAAATCAAATCCTAACTGCTCCAAGTGTTCGGAAAGCCTGATGGAAGGCTGCTGATTATTAGGGCCGCTTGAATATTTCAGTTCCCCTAAAATGATTTCACCGCGTAAATATGTTCCCGTCGTAATTACGACAGTTTTCGCACGGTACACCGCACCTGTTTTAGTGATGACACCCGTACATACGTCGTTTTCAACAATTAATTCCTCTACCATTCCTTGAATCAATGTCAAATTTTCTTGGTCTTCTATCGTCTTTTTCATTTCTTGCTGATAGAGAAATTTATCTGCCTGCGCCCGCAGCGCACGAACGGCCGGACCTTTTGCCGTATTGAGCATCCTCATTTGAATATGGGTTTTGTCGATATTTCTTCCCATTTCACCGCCTAAAGCGTCAATTTCCCTAACGACTATCCCTTTTGCCGGCCCGCCGACGGAGGGATTGCATGGCATAAAGGCGACCATATCCAAGTTAATGGTGATCATCAACGTTTTAGCTCCTACTCTTGCAGCTGCAAGGCCCGCCTCACTGCCAGCATGACCGGCACCAATAACAATGACATCATAGCTACCTGCTTCGTATTGCATATCCTTTTCCTCCTTTTACGCTTATTTTCCTAAACAAAATTGAGAGAACAATTGGTTGATCAAATTATCCTGAACGCTTTCGCCAATGATTTCTCCAAGTAACTCCCATGCTTTCGTGAAATCGATTTGAACCAAATCAACCGGCGTACCCATTTCAATAGCATCAATTGCATCTTCGATAGCCTGTAATGCCTGTCCCAGCAAAGCTATATGCCTTGCATTGGACACATAGGTCAGGTCTCCCGTTTCTAAAGAACCTTCGAAAAATAAAGAAGCGATCGCTTCTTCCAATTCATCGACCCCTCGATCTTCCAGTAATGAAGTCGTAACAACTTTATGGGATGCCGCCATTTCCTTAACTTTTGCCATATCGACTTTTTGTGGAAGGTCTGTTTTATTGATGATAACGATAACATCCATTCCCTCAACCGCTTGGAATAGTTTCTCATCTTCAGTAGTGAAATCATCGGAATAGTTCAATACAAGCAATATTAAATCCGCTTCTTTTAATACTGCACGAGACCGTTCAACTCCAATTCGTTCAACGATATCTTCCGTTTCGCGAATTCCTGCTGTATCGACAAGTTTAAGCGGTACACCGCGAACATTGACATACTCTTCAATAACATCACGTGTTGTACCTGGAATATCAGTGACGATCGCTTTGTTTTCATGAACTAAGCTGTTAAGCAATGAAGATTTTCCGACATTAGGACGACCTATGATAACGGTCGCAAGTCCATCCCGAAGTATTTTCCCCTGTTGGGCCGTGTGAAGCAGCTTCTCTATTTCATGCTTAACATAACTGCCTTTTTCCAAAAATAAACGATGCGTCATTTCTTCGACATCATCATATTCCGGATAATCTATATTTACCTCGACTTGAGCGAGGGTCTGTAAAATTTCCTGACGCAGATTTTGGATTAATTTCGAAAGCCGGCCTTCCATTTGACCTAATGCAACATTCATGGCTTTATCCGTTTTAGCACGGATTAAGTCCATAACGGCCTCAGCTTGGGAAAGATCGATCCTGCCATTCAAAAAAGCCCGTTTCGTAAATTCACCAGGTTCCGCTAAACGAGCACCTTGTGAGAGAATAAGCTGCAGTACCCGATTGACCGAAACGATTCCACCGTGACAATTTATTTCAACTACATCTTCCCTTGTAAATGTCTTTGGACCCATCATGACCGAAACCATGACTTCCTCTATGATTTCACCTGTTTTAGGCTGGATAAGGTGGCCATAATGAATCGTATGTGATTTCACTTCAAGCAATCCTTTTCCACCTGGTCCTTTAAAGATCCTATCGGCTATTTCTATGGCCTCATCACCGCTGATTCTAACGATGGCGATTGCCCCTTCCCCTAAGGGAGTAGAGATAGCGGTGATTGTATCGAATTCCATGCTTTCACCTCTTATATATTGATGGTTCTATTTTTTTCTGATAATAAAATCGTCGAATCCTAAATTACTACAATACCACAGTATATTCATGAAAAAAAGTAGATACTCCTTCCTTCCAAGAGTTATCCACACGCCATCAATCCATATTCTGTAACAACCATTTTAACTTATCCACATGTGAATAACAAATATCGCCCGCTTCAATTTCTTCCCTCCCCTTTAAGGATCAAGAAAATATAAAAAGTTTGTCACTTATTGTTGAATGGAAAATTCGCAAAAAAAATATTCGACATTCAGGGCCTAAAAAAAAGAACCCCTGCTTAAAGGCAGAAGGTTCATTTAAGTGGAGTGATGACCAAGTGACGATATGGCTCCGTCCCACTTGAGGTTGTTTTTATTTTTGGATAATCCAGCAGAGCATTATGGATGACCTTACGTTCATAGGATGGCATCGGCTCCAGTGAAACAGCTTTACCTGTTTTCGTGGCTTTATTTGCCATTCTTTCAGCCAATTGGATTAAGGTGTCATTGCGGCGGCTTCGATAATCTTCTGCATCTACGGTAATATTCAAAAACTGCTTCGAATATCGATTTGCTACCAGCTGTGCTAAATACTGAAGTGAATTTAGTGTTTGACCCCTTTTTCCAATCAATAATGCAATTTTATCACCTGATAAATGGAATGTTACGTTCTTACCTTTACGGGTGACATTTATTTGTGCATTGACTCCCATTTCGACGCAGACATTCTTCAAAAATCCAAGTGTCTCTTCAATGGGATCCGGAGGCAATGTCACATGGACGATTGCCTTCCTTGCACCAAATAAACCAAAAAACCCTTTTTTTCCTTCATCTTCTACTTCAATCTCCACGCGATCCTTAGTGCTGTTCAGTTGAGCTAAAGCTAAATTTACTGCTTCTTCGACAGATTGTCCTGTAGCAGTCACTTTTTTCACTTTTTCTTTGCCCCTCCCGCGTTTTCCGCAGCTGCTTTTCTAAGATCCGGACCTTTGATGAAATATGTTTGAACGATACCAAAAATGTTACCAACTACCCAGTAAAGAGAAAGAGCAGCGGGGAAATTAATAGCAAATACAACAATCATGATTGGCATGATGTAAAGCATCATCGTCATTTGTGCCGCCATTTGTGGATTCGAGTTCATTCCAGCCATGGACATCTTTTGCTGGATGAAAGTGGTGATACCAGCAACGACCGGTAAAATATAATAAGGATCCGGGGAACCTAAATCAAACCAAAGAAAACTATGTAAAGCAATTTCTTCCGTACGGCTGATTGCATGGTAAAATCCGATCAAAATCGGCATTTGCACCAATATCGGCAAACATCCCGCCAATGGATTCACATTATATTTCGAAAATAGAGCCATTGTTTCTTGCTGTAGTTTTTGTTGTGTGGCAGCATCTTTTGAGCTGTATTTAGCTTGAAGTTCTTTCATTTCAGGCTGAATGGCCTGCATGGCTTTCGAGCTTTTCACCTGTTTGATCATTAATGGAAGTATTGCTAAGCGAATGATTAGTGTAACACCGATGATTCCCAAACCATAGTTCTCGCCCAATGCTTCAGAAAGCCAGATGATCAGGGCTGATAATGGATAGACAATGTATGAATTCCAAAAACCTTCACTATCCGCAGTAATAGGTTCTTTAATTTCCGTACACCCTGCCAACAGCATCATTATCGAGGCTAGTCCAATAATGAGTAATATTCGTTTTTTCAACCGTAATTTCCTCCTAACTGCAATCAATCTTTTTTGAAACAATTGTGAACTGTTTATTAGAAGATTTCAAGGAAAAGTAATCCACTTTTTCCACAGTTACAATCGGAATTTTCTATGTCATCTTACTCAAGTAACCATATGATACGAGGAGTCTTATTCGATATTAAGGGGACTTTATTGTTTTTTCATTTTAAAGTTTAGTGATTTAGAACGTTTCAGGACATGTATCAAGCTGCTTTTCACCTGGGAAAAGTCCATCTCCGCCGCTGGTTTTCGAGCAATCACAATATAATCCTTACCCTCTTCTATATCTTCTTTCAATTCCAAAAACGCTTGCCGTATGTATCTTTTAATTTGGTTCCTCATAACGGCGTTCCCGATTTTTTTACTGACAGAAAGGCCGATCCTAAAATGATCCTGACCCGGCTTTTCAAGGACATAGACAACGAATTGCCGATTAGCAGAAGATTCACCTTTTTTAAACACAAGCTGAAATTCATCCTCTTTCTTAATCCTTAACTTTTTTTTCATTTTTACACCTTCATTACATGAATTGAGTCTCAGTAAATCCCTTATTTTGCGAAAAAAGACCACTGAGACTTTTCAGTGGTCTATGCAGATAATACTTTTCTGCCCTTACGGCGACGTGCAGCGATTACTCTACGTCCGTTTTTCGTGCTCATACGTGCACGGAAACCGTGAACTTTACTATGTTTGCGGTTATTCGGTTGATAAGTTCTTTTCATTATATGACACCTCCCTGAGGAATAACAGTTAAAGACAGTCTTTACAATTATATAGATGGAGGTTTCTACTTGTCAACCTCATCCATAAAAAATTTCTTTTTTTAATGCTCAATGTCCAGTAGGCCTTTTTTTACTACCTAGCCTATTGTAAATGATTTTGCTCCGAACTGATATAGAAATTTTTGGGGAAAGGGAAATTTCCATCATTTTATCCATGGGCACGAATATAGATTCGCAAGTAATCCTCCCTTACGACACACCATTCGACAAATTATAAGAACGAACCTGAATCCCTTTCGATCTTTCCCCATGCAGGTCTTCCGGCTTGAACACCTGGTTCATATCAAATTAATTCGAGCCTATAATCATGGTCTGTGGATAAAATTCGACATGTTTTTTTCTATCCACATCCCATTTTAGAGACTTTTGCACATAACAATGGCCTGTGGAAAAGTTTTTCCCACAAGCCCGGTAAGTTGTGGATAAAGTTTTCTAACCCATTGCAAGACGCCTGAATTTCTGATATTATATTTGTGTTTTCACTCTGAATAACTTTATCAACAGGTAACGTTTATCCACAGACTGTGAATAACTTGTGGATAGTTTATCCGACCTGTGTATATTAATCTGTCCACAGATGGTGGATATTGTCGAAAACCCTTTTTTCTTCTTTATTATATATTTCTTAAAATACCTGTTGATGAATAAACATTCAAATCTGCACTGGCTCACCAGATGTAGTCTGTACAAAGGTTGTACAGCGCAAGATATAGTTTTGGGCACTTCACATTACACAACACAAAAATTCCTTAATACAGCTCACCGAACCTTTGCTGTCAAAATTAATATGAAGACGGCAATCGATGAGTTTATTTGTGCCTATACATTTAGATACAATGATTAAAATTTTTTTTGCAAAGGAGGGATAAGTTTGGATAACATCGATAGCCTCTGGAACCAGGCGCTCGGAAAAATCGAAAAGAAAATCAGTAAACCAAGCTTTGAAACTTGGCTTAAATCAACCAAGGCTTATTTACTGCAAGGTGATACATTAACAGTCACCGCTCCCAATGAATTTGCCAGGGATTGGCTTGAAGAACGCTATTCCCATCTTATTTCCGATGTATTGTTTGAACTTACCGGTGAGGAATTGGAAGCAAAATTCATCATTCCCCCCAATCAAGAAGATGATGATTTTGCCGTTCCTGTTCAGCCTAAAAAGATAAAAAAACAGGATAAAGAGCATGCTGCATTTCCACAGCATATGCTTAATGCGAAAAATACATTCGATACATTTGTCATCGGCTCCGGCAATCGTTTTGCCCATGCCGCGTCTCTCGCTGTCGCAGAAGCTCCGGCCAAAGCCTATAATCCCTTATTCATATACGGGGGCGTCGGCCTTGGAAAAACTCATTTAATGCATGCAATCGGGCATTATGTTCTAGAGCATAATCCGAATGCGAAGGTCGTTTATTTATCGTCTGAAAAGTTCACGAATGAATTCATCAACTCGATCCGGGACAATAAAGCTGGGGAATTCCGTGATAGATACCGAAGCGTGGATGTTTTATTAATTGATGATATTCAATTTCTTGCGGGAAAAGAACAAACTCAAGAAGAGTTTTTCCATACATTCAATGCGCTGCATGAAGAAAGCAAACAGATCGTCATCTCGAGTGACCGCCCGCCAAAAGAGATACCTACACTAGAGGATCGCCTCCGTTCAAGGTTTGAGTGGGGCTTGATTACGGATATCACGCCACCTGATCTGGAAACGCGGATTGCCATATTGCGTAAAAAGGCAAAAGCTGAGGGTCTTGATATCCCGAACGAAGTCATGCTCTATATAGCCAACCAAATCGATTCCAATATTCGTGAGCTTGAGGGTGCACTTATTCGTGTCGTCGCTTATTCTTCATTGATCAATAAAGATATAAATGCCGATTTGGCAGCTGAAGCATTAAAAGATATCATTCCTAGCTCAAAACCTAAAATAATCACCATCTTGGAAATCCAGAAGACGGTCGGTGAACATTATAGTGTCAAACTTGAGGATTTCAAGGCGAAAAAACGGACTAAATCCGTGGCCTTTCCAAGACAGATTGCCATGTATCTTTCCAGGGAATTGACGGACTCATCCCTGCCCAAGATAGGTGATGAATTTGGAGGCCGCGATCATACGACCGTCATCCATGCGCATGAAAAAATCTCCAAACTCATGCAAACGGACACCCAGCTTCAACGTCAGGTTAAGGAAATCCAGGACCAGCTGAGGGTATAATGGATTCTGGATAATGTGAATAACTGGCGACTACTTACACACAGTCTGTCCACATGTGGATAGACTGTTTTTCCTTAGGTTGAGTGGACTTATCCACATATCAACAAGGCCTACTACTATTACTACTATCTTTTTTAATAAAAATTATTAATAAATATGCCTATTCGGCAATAAAAAATTGGAGGATGAAACATGAGATTTATAATCCAAAGAGATCGATTAGTTCATAGTGTCCAAGAAGTAATGAAAGCTGTCACATCAAGAACGACGATTCCAATCCTAACAGGGATAAAGATAAGCGTTACTAGTGAGGGAGTCACTCTAACAGGTAGTGATTCTGATATTTCCATCCAATCATTCATTCCTGCTGAGGTTGAGGGAGATGAGATAGTTGAAGTTAAAAGCAGCGGCGGTATAGTCCTGAATGCCCGTTTTTTCAGTGAAATTGTCAAAAAGCTGCCGATGGATACTGTAGAAATTGAAGTGGAGAATAACTTTCAAACGATTATTCGCTCGGGAAAAGCTGAATTTAATCTAAATGGACTGGATCCTGAGGAATATCCTCATCTTCCGATCATTGCAGAAGAAAATATTTTCAAACTTCCAACGGACCTTTTAAAGACCCTTATCCGCCAAACTGGCTTTGCAGTGTCCACGTCAGAAACACGCCCCATCTTAACAGGTGTAAACTTGAAGGTTCAAGATGACGAATTGACCTGTATTGCAACAGATAGTCATAGGCTTGCAATGAGAACAGCCAAAATAGAAAATAAAATTAACGGGACCTATAGCGTTGTCATCCCAGGTAAAAGTCTGAATGAGTTAAGTAAAATCCTTGATGATACAAATGAACTCATTGAAATCGTCATTACCGAAAATCAAGTACTTTTCAAAGCTGAAAATTTATTATTCTTCTCAAGACTTCTTGAAGGGAATTATCCCGATACATCACGCTTGATTCCATCAGATAGCAAAACCGATGTGACTGTTCACACCAAGGATTTCCTTCAAGCGATCGACAGGGCTTCTTTATTGGCGAGAGAAGGAAGAAATAATGTCGTTAAATTGACAACCCTGGAAGGCCGTATAATCGAAGTCTCTTCCAATACTCCTGAAATTGGTAAAGTAATTGAGGAAGTTCAGGCAGAAGCCATTGAAGGTGAAGACCTGAAGATCTCATTCAGTGCCAAATTCGTAATGGATGCTCTAAAGGCATTGGAAGGTTCCGATATAAAAATTAATTTCACAGGTGCAATGCGTCCGTTTGTCATTCGTCCGCTACATGACGATTCCATGCTGCAATTAATTCTCCCGGTAAGGACTTATTAAGCTAAAATAATAATATTTCAAAAAAATTAAAGGCTTGTATAGCAGGTCTTTAATTTTTTTATATGTAAA
The DNA here is from genome assembly GCF_042787955.1 of Peribacillus sp. YIM B13477. Classification (NCBI taxonomy): domain Bacteria; kingdom Bacillati; phylum Bacillota; class Bacilli; order Caryophanales; family Bacillaceae; genus Peribacillus; species Peribacillus sp. YIM B13477. Next base: position 7,486 of record NZ_JBHZPD010000007.1, on the reverse strand, counting down.
CATAGGTTTCCAAAGGGTCTTTGCCGTTTTTTCAATTCTGTACGAGACTCTCAATCGCTAAAAACAAGAACTGAAAAAGCTATACTTTGTCTTAATGGGATTAATTTAGTAAAATGAAATATTAAAGACTACTTAGAAATGAGTGAAGCATGAATGGACTCCATAAAAATCAATACTGAATATATTACGCTTGGACAATTCCTGAAATTGGCCGATTTGATCCAAAGCGGCGGAATGGCGAAATGGTTCTTAAGTGAATACGAGGTTTACATTAATGGCGAATTAGACGTGAGAAGAGGCAGGAAATTAAGATCAGGTGATAAAATAGAGATTCCTGGATTTGGCACCTACACAATTACAAGCTAAAACATAAGGGAAGAGCGGAATATGTATATTGAAAATATAAGTTTGAAAAATTACCGCAACTATACCGAATTGAATCTGGCTTTTGAGAATAAAGTCAATGTTATCCTCGGCGAAAATGCTCAAGGAAAAACAAATGTCATGGAATCCATTTTCGTTTTAGCAATGGCAAAATCCCATCGGACCTCAAATGATAAAGAACTTATTCGCTGGGATGAAGAGTATGCTAAAATAGAGGGAAGAGTTAGAAAGAGAAATACCTCAATACCACTTGAGCTGACCATTTCAAAAAAAGGGAAAAAGGCGAAGTGCAACCATATTGAACAAAGAAAGTTGAGTCAATATGTCGGAAATATGAATGTGGTCATGTTTGCGCCTGAGGATCTTAACCTTGTAAAGGGAAGTCCTCTAGTCAGACGCCGTTTTATAGATATGGAAATTGGCCAGGTTTCTCCCGTATACCTTCATGATATGAGCCAATATCATAAAATACTTCAACAAAGAAATCATTACTTAAAGCTTCTGCAGACCCGGAAACAAACGGATACGACGATGCTTGACGTGCTGACCGATCAATTTATTCAGTATGCAGCGAAAATTGTCGAAAGAAGGTACGAGTTTCTTTTAAAGCTCCAGCAATGGGCAGAACCTATTCATTCGGGGATCTCCAGAAATCTAGAAGTATTGAAAATCCAATATAAACCGTCGCTTGATGTATCAGAATCTATGGATTTGACGAAAATGATAGAAGTATACACAGAAAAATTTGATAAAATAAAAACAAGGGAAATTGAACGGGGTGTTACACTGGTAGGTCCTCATCGTGACGACCTGGTTTTTTTTGTGAATGACCGTGATGTCCAGACATATGGTTCACAAGGACAACAGCGTACGACTGCCTTGTCTTTGAAACTTGCCGAAATTGAGCTGATCCATGAAGAAATCGGCGAGTATCCCATTTTATTATTGGATGATGTGTTATCGGAACTCGACGATTTCCGCCAATCCCATTTACTGAATACGATACAGGGGAAAGTGCAAACATTTGTGACGACACCCTCCGTTGATGGAATCGATCATCAAACCCTACGAGAAGCGTCCACCTTTTATGTTAGTCAAGGAAGTATAAAAAAGGTTAAATGATGAGGTGAATGTATGTATCTCCACATTGGTGAAGACATTCTTGTGAAAACGGACGATGTCATAGCCATTTTAGATAAGAAGCTGCTTCAGGCCTCTCCAATCATGAGTGAATTTTTGGAGAAAAAGTCCGATGTAACTTCCCATTTAGCAAAAAACTCGGTTAAATCGATTGTAGTGACGGACAAACAGGTTTATTATTCACCGCTCGCGTCGTCCACCTTGAAAAAGCGTTCACTGCAGCCATCGCTCTTAATCGATGATATAGATATTCTTTGAATTGTAGCTAAACGTTATAATTACTCCTGAAAATTGATAAATGCCAAAAGAAAAGTGTAGGTGATACGTATGACAATGGAACAAAAAGAAGTACAAGCTCAGGCATACGATGAGAATCAGATACAGGTTTTAGAAGGCTTAGAAGCAGTTCGTAAACGTCCGGGGATGTATATCGGCACTACCTCTGCAAAAGGACTTCACCATCTTGTTTGGGAAATTGTCGATAATAGTATTGATGAGGCACTGGCTGGTTTCTGTACGGAAATCAAAGTGACGATCGAAGAAGATAATAGCATAACCGTAGTCGATAATGGGCGGGGAATTCCAGTGGGGATCCATGAAAAAATGGGACGTCCGGCTGTAGAAGTAATCATGACGGTCCTTCATGCGGGCGGTAAATTTGGCGGCGGAGGTTATAAGGTCTCCGGCGGTCTGCATGGTGTGGGGGCATCAGTAGTTAATGCCTTATCCACGGTATTGGAAGTTTACGTTCATCGTGAAGGTAAAATCCATTATCAGCAATTTAACCGTGGTATCCCAAAAGAAGATTTGAAAATCATCGGGGAAACCGATCATACCGGAACGACTGTACACTTCATTCCTGATGGTGAAATCTTCACGGATACCTTGGAATATGACTTTGATACATTAGCCACGCGAATCCGTGAGCTTGCATTCCTGAATAAAGGGTTGAAGCTGATCATTGAAGATAAACGTGAAGAAGAAGAAAAAATCAGGGAGTTCCACTATGAGGGCGGTATCAAATCTTATGTTGAGCATTTGAATCGTTCTAAAGAGGTATTGCATGAGGAACCGATTTTCATGGAAGGCGAGAAAGATGGAATTTCCGTTGAATTGGCCCTGCAATATAATGACAGCTATATCAGCAATGTCTTTTCTTTTGCCAATAATATTCATACCTATGAAGGCGGTACGCATGAATCGGGATTCAAGACTGCTTTGACCCGTGTCATCAATGATTATGCACGGAAAAATGGTCTTTTAAAAGAAGCGGATGCCAATTTCTCAGGTGAAGATGTCCGGGAAGGTTTAACGGCAATCATTTCGATTAAGCATCCTGATCCGCAATTTGAAGGTCAGACGAAAACCAAACTCGGAAACTCTGAGGTAAGGACGGTTACTGATTCCATTCTTTCGGAACGACTTGATGCCTTCTTATACGAAAATCCTGCCGTGGCCCGAAAAATAGTAGATAAAGGGCAAATGGCAGCGAGAGCCCGTTTGGCAGCGAAGAAAGCACGTGAATTGACCCGGAGGAAAAGTGCTTTGGAAGTATCGAATCTACCAGGTAAATTGGCAGATTGTTCTTCTAAGGACCCGAGTATCAGCGAATTATACATCGTTGAAGGAAACTCTGCGGGAGGCTCGGCAAAACAAGGGCGGGACCGCCACTTCCAAGCCATATTGCCGCTAAGGGGTAAAATCCTGAATGTTGAAAAAGCGCGATTGGACAGAATCCTGCACAATGAAGAAATAGGTACGATCATCACAGCACTTGGAACGGGCATTGGTGATGAATTCAATACTGAAAAAGCCAGATACCATAAAATTGTTATCATGACCGATGCGGATGTGGATGGTGCACATATCAGAACACTGATGTTGACATTCTTCTACCGGTATATGCGAAAAATCATCGAGTATGGATATATATATATTGCTCAGCCGCCACTTTTCAAGATTCAGCAAGGGAAAAAAGTGGATTATGCTTATAATGACCGCGAGCTTGAAGAAATCATGGCAAGTTTGCCAAGTACTCCAAAGCCTAACCTGCAGCGTTATAAAGGGCTGGGGGAAATGAATCCGGAGCAATTGTGGGAAACGACCATGAACCCAGAAACGAGAACGCTGCTTCAAGTCAGTTTGAAAGATGCCGCCGAGGCAGATGAAACTTTCGAGATGCTGATGGGCGACAAGGTGGAACCGCGACGTAACTTCATTGAAGAAAATGCAATTTATGTAAAAAATCTTGATATCTGATTTTTGACAGGATGCTTTTTACATCCTGTTCTTTACATAGTGCACGAACAGTTAAACTTAAATGAGATATAAGCTTTTAATAGGAGGTTGGCTCCATGTCAGAAAATGAAAGATCAGGTGTTAAAGAAATAAATATAAGTACCGAGATGCGGACATCGTTTTTGGATTATGCGATGAGCGTTATCGTGTCGCGGGCTTTGCCTGATGTAAGGGACGGCTTGAAACCGGTACACCGAAGAATTCTTTATGCAATGAACGATCTTGGAATGACTTCGGATAAACCATTTAAGAAATCAGCCCGTATTGTCGGGGAAGTTATCGGTAAATATCACCCGCATGGTGATTCGGCAGTATATGAAACGATGGTACGGATGGCGCAACCTTTTAACTATCGCTATATGCTTGTAGATGGCCATGGGAATTTCGGTTCGGTCGATGGTGACCAAGCTGCCGCAATGAGGTACACCGAAGCGAGAATGTCGAAAATCTCGATGGAGTTACTCCGGGACTTAAATAAAGATACGGTCAATTTCCAGGATAACTACGATGGTTCAGAAAGAGAACCAGCCGTCATGCCTGCCCGTTTCCCGAACTTGTTGGTGAATGGTTCATCAGGAATAGCGGTAGGAATGGCAACCAATATTCCGCCCCATCAATTAGGTGAGGTAATTGACGGCGTATTGGCTTTAAGCAAGAATCCTGAGATTACAATTCCAGAGTTGATGGAATATATTCCTGGTCCGGACTTTCCGACAGCCGGTTTGATTTTAGGGAGAAGCGGAATCAGAAAGGCGTATGAAACCGGTAAAGGGTCAATCATTCAACGGGCGAAAGTCGAGATTGAAGAGAAACCGAATGGTAAACAGGTAATCCTTGTTAAGGAAATCCCTTATCAAGTGAATAAAGCAAGATTGATTGAAAAAATTGCAGAACTTGCCCGAGATAAGAAAATCGAAGGCATCACCGACTTACGGGATGAATCGGATCGCAATGGTATGCGTATTGTCATGGAGCTTCGAAAGGATGTTAATGCGAATGTCCTTTTAAACAACCTGTATAAGCACACCGCGATGCAGACCACCTTCGGAATAAATCTGCTTGCTTTGGTGGACGGTCAGCCAAAGGTGCTGAATTTAAAACAATGCCTGCGCTACTACTTGGAGCATCAGCAGGTAGTCATACGTCGCAGGACTGAATTTGAACTGCGGAAAGCGGAGGCCCGTGCCCATATTTTAGAAGGTTTGCGTATTGCACTTGATAATTTGGATGCAGTCATCTCGTTGATCCGCAGTTCCCAAACGACAGATATTGCCCGTGAAGGCTTAATGACACAATTCTCACTTTCCGAAAAACAGGCGCAAGCTATCCTGGATATGCGTTTACAGCGCTTGACAGGTCTGGAACGTGAAAAAATTGAAGATGAATATCAGGCATTAATGGCTATAATTGCAGAATATAAAGCGATTCTTGCCGATGAGGAAAAGGTTCTTGAAATTATCCGTGAAGAGCTTCTTGAAATTAAAGAACGTTTTGATGATAAACGGAGAACTGAAATCACATTAGCCGGCTTTGAAAGCCTTGAAGATGAAGATTTAATCCCAGAGGAAAATATAATCGTGACACTTACGCATAACGGTTATATTAAACGCTTGCCTGCAACCACATACCGCAGTCAAAAACGCGGGGGGCGTGGAATACAGGGTATGGGAACGAATACAGATGACTTTGTCGGTCACTTGTTAACCACTTCGACTCATGACACTCTATTATTCTTCACCAACAAAGGTAAAGTCTATCGTTCAAAAGGATATGAAATACCTGAATATGGCAGGACGGCAAAAGGATTGCCTCTTATCAACTTGTTGGAAGTCGATAAAGGCGAGTGGGTCAATGCAATCATACCTGTGAAGGAATTTGCGGACGATTGGTATTTATTCTTCACGACCAGACATGGGATATCAAAGCGTACACCTTTATCGTCTTTTGCAAATATCCGTAATAACGGTTTAATTGCCCTAGGTTTACGTGAAGATGATGAATTGATCTCTGTCCGACTTACGAATGGAGAGAAACAGATCATAATTGGAACGAAGTCCGGTATGATGATTCGTTTCCCAGAGACGGATGTACGGACAATGGGACGTACTGCAGCAGGAGTAAAAGGAATTTCCTTAGGGACAAATGATGAAGTTGTCGGAATGGAAATTCTTGAAGATGATGAAGAAGTCCTGATCGTTACGAAAAACGGTTATGGAAAAAGGACCTCAGCGGAAGAATACCGTATTCAAAGCCGTGGAGGCAAAGGAATAAAAACATGTAATGTCACTGAGAAAAATGGTGAACTTATAGCCGTGAAAACAGTTACGGGTGAAGATGAAGATTTGATGCTGATTACAGCAGCTGGTGTATTGATCCGAATGGAAGTCGAAGGCATTTCTAAAACGGGCCGTAATACACAGGGTGTTAAGCTCATCCGACTCGAATCTGCAGATAATGAATATGTTTCTACGGTGGCCATCGTAGGAAGGGAAGAAGAAGAAGAAAAAGACATGGAAATAGAGGCGGTAACAACTCTAGATCCGGATTCTGATCCTGAACCTACGGTAAATGAAGAAAATGAAGAAACTGAAAAAGATACGGAAGAATAATCTTTTACTAAAAAAGGGGTTCGGAATTTTAATTCCGAGCCCCTTTTGAAATTCCCTTTGATTTTTTTTGAAACAATGTATTGCATTTAAAATGAAGTGCAATAGGGCTGATGTCCATCAAGCTGCAATTGGAGGATGTCTGGCAGATTGCGGGATGGCAAAGCTGCCACCAAATTTATTAAATAAAAGGGAAAGCCTGACGGCAGATGATTATAAGGAGATACATGTCCATCCCATCTTCAGCTCCAAGGTGATCAAGGATAGTTCCATCATTAAGGATAGTGTGAAGGTAGCCGTTCTAGAGCAACATGGAAGGTTAGATGGAACGGGTTATCCCATAAGATTGAAAACAAAGCCCATGAACTCATTTTCAAAAATCATTGCTGTTGCAGATGTACTTCACGCCATGACTTCCGAAAGGGCATATAGAAAGAAACAGTCACCGTTTAAGGTATTGGAAATGGTCTTCCATGATGACTTTGGTAAATTTGATATTGCGGTAGTTAAAACCTTGTTATCAGCTTCGCTAATTATTCCATGGGAAGCCGGGTCAAACTGAACAATGGATTCATCGCTGAAAACATTTTTATTGATGCCGGCTCGCAAACATGACCAGTCATGAAGGTGATGGATAGTGGGATCGTGAATTATATATATAAAGAAATACATAATGTTTAAAGAAAAAATTCACTCTTGAAATCTAAGCTTATTCTTCTTGATCAGGGGTAAAGTCATAGTATTTAAAATCTATGAATGGATGAATATTATTTATTTTAAAATAACTATTGCTTTTATTCCTGATACTAGATATAATAACTAAGTCGACAGCGAAAGAATAAAGTCGTTGACAAGGAATAATATAGATGATATATTATTAAAGTCGCTTACGAAGTAACGACGATAAATCGCTCTTTGAAAACTGAACAGAACAAAGCGCCAACGTTAAATTTTAAGTGAGCACACACTATCAAAAAAGCGAATGAGCAAGTCAAACATTTCTTCGGAGAGTTTGATCCTGGCTCAGGACGAACGCTGGCGGCGTGCCTAATACATGC
>NZ_JBHZPD010000006.1:0-299925 GCF_042787955.1 Peribacillus sp. YIM B13477 | reverse complement strand
AAGTTATCCCAGTCTTATAGGCAGGTTGCCCACGTGTTACTCACCCGTCCGCCGCTAATCTCAGGGAGCAAGCTCCCGTCGATTCGCTCGACTTGCATGTATTAGGCACGCCGCCAGCGTTCGTCCTGAGCCAGGATCAAACTCTCCGAAGAAATGTTTGACTTGCTCATTTGCTTTTTTGATAGTGTGTGCTCACTTAAAATTTAACGTTGGCGCTTTGTTTTGTTCAGTTTTCAAAGAGCAATTTCGATGTCATCTCTCTCAGAAGCGACTTCTATAATGTAACACATTCTGTCACGTTTCGTCAACAACTTTTTTAAAATCTTTTTTAACAACTTGTTAGCTGTTTAAGTTGCTGTCTTAGCGACAAGAAATAATATACCATGTACTAAAAATGTTTGCAATACGTTTTTTAAAACTTTTTTCAAAAAAAACAGTTTCACCTATTTCCTTCTATATATTCTTTACATCATCACACCCCTCCCCCTACATCCGGGCCATGCCCATGTTTTATGAATAAACGAAGCATATTTCCAAAGAAACACAAATAGTCATATATAGATATCTTTTTTCCATGAGGTGAAGCAATGAATCTGCCATTAATCGGATTACTCATTTCCTACAGTATGGCCCTTTACTTATTCAGTACCGCTTTTTATGAAGCCATCAAGTTCAGCAGAGAAAAAGGCAAGGTGAATGGTACGACGTTTTTATTCAGCTTTACTTTCGCTTTGATTTTCACACGGATCACCTATTTGTTTCATCCATATTAGATAAAAGCAGTAAGTCGGAAGACTTACTGCTTTTATACGGAGACTTGCGCCTCTTTATGTTCCTTGCTTTTCTTTTCATCCTTTAAGAACATCATCAAACCACCCAATATGATGGTACCTCCAAGGACCTGCGTCCAGAGTATCGGTTCATCTAATATGAAGTAAGCCAGAATTGTCGCTCCCACCGGTTCAAGCAATATTCCCATCGAAAGCGTCGATGTGCTTAACCATTTTAGTGACCAATTGAATAAAGAATGTCCTAATAAAGTCGGGAAAATGGCAAGCAAAACGAAATAGATCCAATCGGAAGCAGGATAAGGCGCCAATGCCTCTCCCTTGAAGATCACATAAAAAAACAAGGCGACGGCACTGATTGCATACACGACAAATGTATATGTTATAGAAGAGATGCGTTTTCGGACATTTTGACCAAATAGTAAATATCCGGTTACGAGCGCACATGCGACAAGCGAAAGAATATCTCCCCAAAGCGCCATGCCGCTGATCCTCAAATCACCCCAGCTAATTACAAGGCTGCCTGCTATCGCAATGATGCCGCTCAATATTGCCTTCACTGAAAATCTTTCTTTAAAAAACAGGTAGGCTCCGGCAAAAGCGAATAAAGGCTGGAGGGTTACAAGGACGGTTGAACTTGCGACCGATGTGTAATTAAGCGATTCAAACCATAAGATAAAATGAAAAGCCAAAAACACTCCTGCCGCAATCGAATACAGCCAATCCTTTTTTTCAATGAATTTAAGTTCATGACGGTATTTCACCATGAAAACCGGCAACATAAGAAGGACGGTAAATAATAAACGGTAAAAGGCGATAACACCCGATGGAGCGGTCGCCAATTTAACAAGGATGGCCGAAAACGATACGGATGCCACGCCGATTGCCAACGCTACATAGGGATTCACTTTTGGCATTTGCACTTAGATTGCTCCTTTCAACGGAATTACGTTACATAGAACTCTATTCTACTATGTTAAAATTATTAGGGTAGTTTTTTTTGAAAAACGGGTATATGGCAACAGACGATTTTATTCTTCGATAATAATTCGGAAGTGGTGAAACAAAATGGAATGGACATTCGACCCTCAATCGGAACTGCAAATCCTAATCAAATTGGGGATTTCAGCTCTCCTTGGACTAATTATCGGCCTAGAGCGAGAAATGAAACGAAAACCCGTTGGATTAAAAACAAGCCTGGTCATTTCAATTGTCAGCTGTTTATTAACGATCGTTTCCATGGAATCCGCTTATAAATTCCCGGGTAGCGAAGACGTTAATATCACAATGGACCCCTTGCGTCTTGCGGCCCAGATCGTTTCCGGCGTCGGTTTTATAGGTGCTGGCGTCATTCTCCGGCGTGACAACAACAGCATATCCGGTTTAACGACAGCCGCCATCATCTGGGGAGCGGCGGGAATAGGGATTGCCGTTGGAGCTGGTTTTTTTCTCGAAGCCATAGCCGGCGTCATCTTATTGATCATTAGTGTGGAATTAGTGCCCGCAATCGTTACCTGGCTCGGACCGATGAAGTTACGGCAAAAAGAAATCTTTCTGCAGCTGGTCGTACAAAATAAAGATGACATTGCAATCGTACTGAAAAAAATCAAAGACGAAAAAATATTCATCAAAAATCTCAGAATCAAAGATGTGGCAAATGACAACCACCTTTTGACCCTTAAAGTTCTGGTCGATCACAAAGTCAGAACATCGGAAGTGTATTACACCGTCTCCAATCTTAAGGAAATTGCACGGGTGGAGATCGAAAATGTATAAAATTAAAGGCCGTTTGACTGCACTCAAACTAAAAGGGGTTGGGAATTAAACATTCCGAACCCCTTTTGAAATTCTCCTTAACTTTCCTCCATACCTATACGAGTCCACTCCGTTAAACCATTTTTGACCCCTTGGCAAGTACAGTTGAGCATCAATTAATGGCTAAGTCTTGCCTGCTTAAACCAATCGCAACTTCCACAATCCTCAGTTTTTATCTCCAGCATCAGAATCTAACACCTATATATGGACATTTACTCTCATCCATCGGTCAGGGAGGAAGTCTAGTGTTACGTGACTTCACTGTGGCCTAATCCATTATTCATCTAAGGGTCCGCTCTATACATTTATTATAATCGCAAAATGACCAAACCGATATCCTGCTCTATTCGTTATATATAGTGAAAGGACGAACTCCGGCTTGACTTAAACGTTTTAAAGGAAGGTGGTCAGGACAACCCGCATGATATTGACAGGGATATAAACCATTATCAAGAAAATAATTTCCCGAGGTGAGTGATGTTTAAAAAAATGAAGGTAAAAAGTATATGGATACCCTTACTATTTGTGTTTTTCATACCAAATGTAATAGGTGCTTCTTCTATTAAAAGTAAAAGCCCAGAGTTGGCGACAGGCTTTGACACCCACATCACCAACAATTCCCTTGCCGTAAGTCCGGATGAACAAATAGCGATTGTCTCGGATAGCCGTGAACAATCCATCCTGGTCTATGATCTTACCAGTGGCAAGTTGCGTAAAAAGATCGACGGCTTCGGTTCACCGAGAAACATCGTGTTTATTGATGGCGGCTCAGAGTTCATCATCTCTGACAGCACTCTCGGTACGATTCGTTTTTACAGCTTAAAAAGCTTCACCTTGAAAGATGAAGTTGTCGTTGGTCCAGGTGCATTCGGGACTGCTGTCAGTCCGGATGGCAAGACATTGTATGTGAACAATCAAGCACACAATTCCGTCACGGTTGTGGATCTGGAAAAACGAAAACCGATTGACGTCATTACCGGTTTCGCCCAACCAAGGCAAGGCATTAAAGTCTCTTCGGACGGAAAATATATCTTTGTCACGAACTTTCAAGGTGATAAAGTCTCTATCGTTGATGCCGCCACAAAAATAATCATTCGTGAAATAACAGGGTTCTCCAGTATTCGCGGAATCTCGATTACCGCTGATGGAGGAACATTATATGCAGCCAACAGCGGACGCAACAGCATTTCCGCAGTGGATACGCTAGATGGTAAAGTAAAGGGTGAAATCAAAGTGGGACGCGAGCCATATGGCGCTGCTCTATCTCCTGATGATAAACTCCTTTTCGCAAGCAACAAAGCTGATCATACGATTGACGTGATCAATGTCGCTGATCACCGCGTAGTTAAGACAATCGGGGGGTTCAAAGAACCAAGGCAAGCAATCATCTTTAGCCAGGATGGGGATCAGGCTTATGTATTAAACCGGGATCTCTCCATTGCCCGTGTTGATGTTAAAACATACACCATCACTGGTATAATTCAGGATAAGTAAAAAAATATAAGCTTAAATTACTGGAATCTGATGAAGCACGTGATAAATGAAAATGAACCCAGAGATGGATTAACATGAAACCTTTTGCGGCAGGTCTTTTACATCCAATCGTATAAACAAAAAATCTGTAGCTACGTGATTCATCGCGTCTCTAGTCTGATCCGTTTGACTACACTCAAACGGGTTTTTTATCATTTTTGCAAAAATCTCATATTTTATATTGACTTTTCACCAAAATCCGATAAAATAATTATTGTACCTCAATTCGGGGCATTAGCTCAGCTGGGAGAGCGCTACGCTGGCAGCGTAGAGGTCAGCGGTTCGATCCCGCTATGCTCCATTTCCGAAAACCCTTGATATATCAAGGGTTTTTTCTTTTTGTCAATTTGTCCACCACTGCCCCCTAATATTTCCTTCAAGCATTGCGATAAAATTTCATCATATTTTTGCTTTTATAATAAAAAACCTACCTCCTTAAGGAAGCAGGCGTACAAATACATCGAAATAACTTATAGATTAACAAATTAACAATCCTTCAGGACACTAGATGCGATAAGCTGTCCTAGTCTTCGTATTCCCTCGATCATTTCTTTCTCATTGGCATAACTGAACGAGAGTCGGAGAAACTCAGTTCCATCGTTTTGATCCAAGAAAAAGTATTTCCCTGGAACATATGAAACACCATTAGCCAGAGCCTGTGATAATAACAGCGATGTATCCACTCCTGGAATTCTCACCCATACAAAGTAACCGCCATCTGGAACATACCAGGAAACGGATTCTGGAAGGAATTGTTCCATCGAATGGATTAACGCAGTGCATTTAGAACGATACGTATTTTTTAAAAGGTCGAGCCGTTTCCCAAATTCGGTGTTTTCTAAGTATACAGCCATTGAACTTTGAGCAAACGGATGGTCTAAATCTTTTTTAAACCACTCAAAAGCCTTGATGAATTCACTTTCTCCCGCTATCCATCCAATCCGCATTCCTGGCGCAACAACCTTGGATAATGACCCGACTTGCAGGACTCGCCCGCATTTATCAATAGATTTTATTGGGACCGGATTTTTATCGAAGGATAATTCCCCGTATGCATCATCCTCCAGAATGAGGAAATCATACTCGATGGAAAGCTCCAATAAATGCTCCCGGCGCTCATTTGTCATAGTCGTTCCAGTTGGATTTTGAAAAGTTGGGATTGTATATAAAAAACGCGGGAGAGTTTGACCTGTGCGTTTCCTTTCATCCAGCATTTCCTTTAATCGGTATGTTTGGAGTCCCTGTTCATCTATAGGTATACTAATAATCCGTTTCGTATAGTTTTGAAAAATCTCCAAAGCCTCCATGTAGGTGGGAGACTCTACCGCTACAACCGCTTTATCATCAAGAAGAACGCGGGCAATAAGATCAATCCCCTGGCAAGCTCCCGATGTAACCAAAAGCTGTTCTTCCAAAACGCAAATTCCACGCTCTGCCAACCTTTTCTGGATTTGCTTCTTTAGTCTTGGAATTCGCGGACTTCCGAGATAATGGAGCGGCAAATCCTGCTCCTCATCAAGAAGTCTGGCTACAGCTTCCTTAAGCTCCTCAGCAGGAACGAGAGCAGGATCAGGATAGCCTGAACTCAAGCGAATACAACCATCTGGCAGATCTGGCATCCATGCACCGGGCGGATCATTCTTAAGTGCTGCTTTAATGTTCTCAGAAAAAAAAGATTCAACATTCACTTCAACCAAACACCTTTCCTTCAATCAAATCTTGATTGATTCTCGCAATCTTTAAAGTTAGCTGCTTATTATAAGATACAAATCTTAACCTACTATTAATTTTAAACGTTCTTCTGATGAGGGACAACAATCCCTCTCTTTATATTTTCCAAATCCGGAGTCCCTCTTACACGTAAAAAATAAAGAAAGGCAGATCGTCCGCCTTTCTTCACTTTGTATTCAACTCATTCCATTTCTTTACCATACGTTTCGGTGCCGCACGTAAATAACCTTCTTGAATTAGAGAGGTCAATTCATCCCAGTCTTCCCTATCCGGATTTTGAATGGAAACCCAACCGTGACGTCCTATATATGGAGTTTTGAAATATTTCTCTTTCTGTAGCAATAATTCTTGAGTTTCTCGATCTGACTTGAATGACAAGCTGAACCCTTTCTCGCTTTCACCAGAAATCACGAAGGATTTTCCATTGATTTTAAAAGTATTGTGACCGAAACCATCAATATGTTCACAGCTTCCGGCAGTGCAAGACAGATATTGCGTACATGATCAAGCATGGCTTCCGTGTATCGTGATTCCATGTTTTAATTCACCTATTATCCACTCTATTTTGCATTCACATCGGGTTGGTGAATTCCAAAAGTATTGCCTTCGGGATCGATATAGTATCCTTGCCAAGCCATTCCAGGCAGGGCAAATTTGGGCATTGCGAGCTTGCCGCCATTCTCAATGATTTTAGCTTCCGTTAAATCGTAATTTTCCACGCCAATGGTACACGCAAATGCATTTAACGCTTGGTGTGTTTCCGGCGGAGCACTTTGACGCTGCATTCAAAGCACCATCGATGCCATGTTCATTCTCATTGCCAGTCACTGCTCCAAAGTAAGGCATCCCTGCATAATCACTCCAGTCTTGAAATGACCATCCGAACACCTCTCCATAAAACGTCTTTGCCCGTTCCATATCATTCACATGAATTTCGAAATGAACTATTCTTCCCATGATTTCCTCCTAAGGTACATATGAATTAGCCATTCATTTACATTATTCAGTCTGTGTTCGCTGCCTATTTATTATTATAATTTAAATGGAAATAAATTCAAGGAAATTGAAGCTTCATCATACAACCAACCCGGGAACCGCTTTTCAACTTTGTATCCCAATCATTTGCGAAACTATGTGTATATTTTTGTGAAAGCTGGACGAGACTGCTAGTAAATCATTCTAGGAGGTTATCAAATGTTTAGATTCGGGAAGAGAAAGCCGCGAAGCAAGGTCGGTAAATTAATCGATAAGCACGGATATACCCAAGAGGAGTTTGTAAGTGCGTCAGGAATCTCACGCAATACGATAAGCAGGGTTTGCAGCGATCCAAGGTATGTGCCGTCAGCCGGGGTTTTAAAGAAAATCATGAAGGCGGTTCGAAGTATAGATGCAGGCGCAAAGGCAGATGACTACTTTGATTTGTAAACAAAAAGGCCTGGCTTATGGCCGGGCCTAAATGTATTATTCAATTCTTGTTCATACTCTCCTATCCATGCTCCCAAAATCCAAGCTTTCCTTTTGGAAATAACCTTCATTCCAACGCCCCAGCTTTTCAAAGTTCAACTGAGATTCAATGACATCCCCTGAATTAAAATCCCCCACTTCCATTAGGAGCGGGGGATTTTCTTCATTCTAAGCTGATATGTTTATATTCGGGGCTCTTTGTCCCTTTTAGACAAACCCTGCAGGGATTTCTTTAAACAAGGGCTAGTTATCGATTAGGGACAAAAGGTTATGTATTCCGCTTGAGCTATTTTCGGCCGACCATTTTCTTTATGAACTGAACCACAGGTGACACGATGGATTCATGTACATTCGTAAGGGCATAACCGATCAGACCCAAAATTACCAGGGCCATTATTAATCCTACTATCAATCCCGATGTTTCTCTAAGTTCTTCAAGTACAGCATCCATTCATTATCCTCCCCGGCTTGCCGATGCACTTATTTTTACGGTTTTTCACCGATTTCACGTCTGAAAGCTTCATTTATCGTTTTTTCTTCGAACATTGACCGATTCAGTTAAATAAGGTTCATTATAACGCATTGGATGATTATGGTCGAGCTTCCACTTTTAAACGCGTTCATATTAGTCCTAATCACTATAAAGGCTTTACCTCTAGCGTTTCTTTTTAAGTCAAAAGATAAACCTTCATTACAATAGCAGAAATGTAAACCTTTTCATTTGTCCAAAACCGACAAAGAAATGACAGAATTATTGTTTTTTAAGAACATTGAGAATATTGTCGAAAAACCTTAAGCTTAATTTAAGAAATACATCTTCTTAGGGGGTGCGCTTTATATGGAAGCCATTACAAGGGACTTTTTCTTATTTTTATCTAAGAATAACCTGCTTAATAATATTGCTAAAAAAAGCGGAGGAAATTTTGCTGCTGGAAAGATCATTGGGGGAACTGATTTCCAAAGTTCCATTAAATTCATTAAACAACTTAATAATAGCGGCTTGTCGGTTACAGTCGACCATCTTGGGGAATTCGTTGATTCCAAGGAAGTGACTCAGGAACGTACGGCAGAATGCATCGAAACCATCGAAATGATCAGCAGGGAAAAACTTGATTCACAGGTTTCTCTGAAAATGACTTCTTTGGGACTTGATATCGATCATAAACTAGTGATTGAGAATATGACGAAAATTCTTGATACAGCCGAAAAGCATAAAGTCATGGTCACGATCGATATGGAAGATGAAGTTCGCTGTCAGGCAACAATCGATATCTTTAGACAGTTCAAAGAAAAATACAGCTGCATAAGTACTGTTCTACAAGCATATTTATTCCGCACAGAGAAAGATTTGGAGGACCTTGGCCAATATAAGCCATTCCTGCGTCTCGTAAAGGGTGCCTATAAGGAATCTCCAGAGGTGGCTTTTCCCGAGAAGAATGATGTGGACGAAAACTATAAAAAGTTGATTAAGCAAAGTCTTCTTAACGGAAATTATACGGCCATTGCCTCACATGATGACAAAATCATCGAATATACAAAAGAGCTGGCCAAGAAATATGACATCCCAAATACACAATTCGAATTCCAAATGCTTTATGGCATGAGGAACAAGACTCAATACGAATTGGTCAAGCAAGGTTACAAAATGCGCGTCTATGTACCATACGGTCTGGATTGGTATGGATACTTCATGAGAAGGCTTGCAGAAAGGCCATCCAATATTGCCTTTGCCTTCAAAGGGATGGTCAGAAGCTAAATATACTTTCAACATTATTAATTGCTAAAAAAAATCTATTAAAAGGTGTGATTATCAATGATTTCATATAAACACGAACCATTTGTTGATTTTACAAACGAGGAAAACAAAAAAGCATATCAGGAAGCACTTCAAACTGTTGAGGGCTACTTAGGGCAAGACTACCCTCTTTATATCGGAGCAGAGCAAGTGACGACTGATGAGAAAATCGTTTCATACAACCCTGCAGATAAGCAAGAGGTCATCGGCCGCGTATCGAAAGCGAATAGGGACCTTGCTGAAAAAGCCATGCAGGAAGCTGTTACCGCTTTTGAAAGCTGGAAAAAAGTGAAGCCGGAAATCCGCGCTGACGTTTTATTCAAAGCGGCTGCCATCATTCGCAGACGCAAGCATGAATTCTCTGCGTTATTGACGAAAGAAGCGGGAAAACCTTGGAATGAGGCTGATGCTGATACAGCGGAAGCAATCGATTTCCTTGAATTCTATGCTCGTCAAATGCTGACTCTTAAAGATGGTGTGCCTGTTCAAAGCCGTCCGGGAGAATTCAACCGCTATGATTACATTCCATTAGGAGTCGGCATCATCATTTCTCCTTGGAACTTCCCATTTGCGATCATGGCAGGTACAGCTGTTGCCGCTATCGTTACCGGGAACACAATCCTGTTGAAACCAGCTTCTACTACTCCTATCGTTGCTGCGAAATTCGTTGAAGTGATGCTTGAAGCAGGCCTTCCAGCAGGTGTGTTGAATTTCGTTCCAGGAAGCGGAGCAGAGGTCGGCGACTACCTGGTCGATCATCCTAAAACACGTTTCATCTCCTTCACAGGTTCACGTGATGTAGGTCTGCGCATTTACAAACGTGCTTCAGAAGTGAACGAAGGCCAAATTTGGCTGAAGCGTGTCATCGCTGAAATGGGCGGAAAAGATACAATCGTCGTCGACAAAGAGGCAGATCTTGAATTGGCTGCTCAATCGATCGTGAAATCTGCATTTGGCTTCTCTGGACAAAAATGTTCTGCTTGTTCCCGTGCTGTCATCGTTGAAGATGTATATGATCAAGTTTTAGCTCGCGCTGTTGAATTAACAAAACAGCTTACAGTTGGTAATCCTGTAGAAAATCATTTCATGGGACCGGTTATCGATCAAGCTGCTTTTGACAAAATCATGAGCTATATTGAAATCGGGAACGAAGAAGGACGCATTCTGACTGGAGGAGAAGGAGATAGCTCTACAGGCTACTTCGTTCAACCGACAATCGTTGCTGATGTCGATCCGCAAGGCCGCTTGATGCAAGAAGAAATCTTCGGACCAGTCGTTGCCTTCACAAAAGCCAAGGACTTTAACGAAGCACTTGAGATTGCCAATAACACTGAATATGGTTTGACTGGGGCTGTCATTACGACAAATCGCCTTAACATGGAAAAGGCACGCGAAGAATTCCATGTCGGGAACTTGTATTTCAACCGCGGCTGTACTGGTGCAATCGTAGGTTATCAGCCATTCGGCGGGTTCAACATGTCAGGAACTGATTCCAAGGCAGGCGGACCGGACTACCTGCAGCTTCATATGCAAGCAAAAACAACATCCGAAACATACTGATAATGTTCCATTAAGCAATTTGAAGATAATTTGAAACCTCTATGGTTTTCGTATCCTCCATTCTGGATACGGAAACCGAAACGAGGTTAAATGGAGGAAGTGACAAATAGGTTGCTTCCTCTTTTAAAACAAAAAATTATATATTTCATCACGAAGGGAGTCTTTTATGGATTACGCATTAATAATTTCGATCAGCATTTACATGGCTGGCATGCTTTTCATTGGTTACTTCGCTTACAAAAAAACTTCCAATTTAAATGATTATATGCTGGGCGACCGGGGTCTTGGACCTGCTGTCACTGCATTGAGCGCCGGTGCCGCCGATATGAGCGGTTGGCTTTTAATGGGTATGCCTGGTGCCATGTTCGCAACAGGACTAAGTTCCATCTGGATTGTAATCGGTCTCACATTAGGAGCCTATATGAACTGGCTGTATGTTGCACCTAGATTGAGGACCTATACGGAAGTCGCCAATAACTCGATTACGATCCCCGCTTTCCTGGAAAATCGTTTTGGCGAGGGTTCACAGATCTTAAGGCTCATTTCAGCTTTGGTTATCCTCGTATTCTTTACCTTTTACGTTTCTTCCGGAATGGTATCCGGCGGAGTCTTATTCCAAAGTACATTTGGCCTTGATTACCATACAGGCCTATGGATCTTGACAGGCGTCACCGTTGCCTATACTTTATTCGGTGGATTCCTGGCAGTAAGCTGGACAGACTTTGTTCAAGGGATCATCATGGTTGTCGCCTTGATTCTTGTCCCGATCGTCACCCTTACTCATGTGGGCGGTTTTGGTGAATCCATCGACACGGCACGTTCCATTGATCCAGCTCTATTGAATATTTTCACGGGGACGAGCTTTTTAGGAATCATCTCATTATTTGCCTGGGGACTCGGTTACTTCGGACAGCCGCATATCATTGTCCGCTTTATGGCAATCAGTTCTGTTAAGGAAATCAAGAAAGCCCGTAATATCGGAATGGGCTGGATGATTTTCTCCAGTATCGGTGCCATGCTGACTGGATTCATCGGAATCACGTATTTCCATCAAAACGACCTCAAGTTAGATGATCCTGAAACGATCTTCATAGTTTTAGGGGAAATACTTTTCCACCCGCTTATCACTGGTTTCTTGATTTCCGCAATACTGGCTGCCATCATGAGCACGATTTCTTCGCAGCTTTTGGTTACGGCCAGCTCTTTAACGGAGGACATGTACAAAACCTTCTTCCGTCGTTCCGCTTCAGATAAAGAGCTTGTTTTCCTGGGCAGACTTTCCGTACTGACCATATCCGTCATAGCGCTCATTCTCTCTTGGGAACAGAATGACACAATTCTTGGACTTGTCGGGTATGCTTGGGCTGGATTCGGTTCTTCATTCGGCCCGTTGGTCTTACTGAGCCTATGCTGGAAACGAATGACAAAATGGGGAGCTTTAGCCGGGATGATCGTTGGTGCCGCTACTGTAATTTTCTGGTCGATGGCAGGATTATCCGATACGCTTTATGAAATGATTCCTGGTTTTGGCGCAAGCTTGATTGCCATCATCCTGGTCAGTCTTCTAACAGCGAAACCATCAAAAGAAGTAGAAGCGAAATTCGAAGAATTCGAAAAAACTTTAAAACAATAATAAAACCCCTAAAAGGAACGGTATTTTTTCATATACCGTTCCTTCTTTGTTCTTGCCCCTATACACATCATTAGTTTAAAAGTATTATTAAACTAAGTTGTCATACACTTCAAAAAACTACAGGGGGCCATATATGTCA
This sequence comes from Peribacillus sp. YIM B13477, assembly GCF_042787955.1. Taxonomy (NCBI): domain Bacteria; kingdom Bacillati; phylum Bacillota; class Bacilli; order Caryophanales; family Bacillaceae; genus Peribacillus; species Peribacillus sp. YIM B13477. The sequence continues at coordinate 287,467 of NZ_JBHZPD010000006.1, read as the reverse complement.
TTAGAAAAAATCCTGACTCTAACAAACATCAACGATATAACGGATATGGTCAGCACTTATTTAAAAAAACCAGTCGTCATCGAAAATGACCAATTTTTATTGCTGGCATATAGTTCATATTATATCGAACACTTCGACCAAGCCAATCGGCAAACAATCTTCACAAAGCATTGGCCGATTCCAATCCTGGAAAAATTCATGGATGAGGGCATTGTCGAACAGCTTAAAACAGTGGAGCATCCCTTTAGGGTGAAACAAATCGAGGAAATCGGGTTAAATCAAAGGGTCGTTGTGAGCGCCGTTCATAAAGGACAGGTCTTCGGGTTCATTTGGGTCCAAGAAACGGAAATGATGACTGATTCCGATCTGGAATTTTTACACGAAGTTTCCCATCATATCGGCAAGCTTCTTTATCAGAAAAAACAGATAAACATGAAAAAAGATGAAGAAAAAAATGAGTTTTATCAAAAGGTCATTGACGAAGTCTATCAAACGGAAAACCAAATAAAATGGGAAGCCGCCAATATGAGTCTTCTCATTCCGGAAACCTTCCTTGTCAATGTCTTTACCATCGCTCAATCAGATGCGGAACATTTCGATGAATTAGCGGATACAGTCAGTCTGTTCGCCAATGCGCTGAATCATTTTACCCATGTATTCACAAACCAATTGAAGATCATCGTCCTGATTGGCAGCAACGGAAAAGGGAAAGACCTGCTTACCGATAGCGCCAATGATTTAACGAATACCGTTCTTTCCCAATTCACTGACAAAAAGGTATTCCCGGGAATCGGAAATGAGTACTCTTCGATTCTTCAATTAAGAAAATCCTATCTCGAAGCCCTGGAAGTGATCAACGCAGCCAAATTCATCGGTGAACCCGAACAGCTTCCCTTTCAATATAGCAAGCTTGGGATTTTCCGTTACCTCGAAATGATCTCCAACCATCATACTAAAACGAATTATATCAATACGGATTTAGAAATTCTTCAAAAGAAGGACCTGGAAAGCCAAACCAAACTCCTTCAAACACTGGAAATATATCTCTTGAACAATTGCCGGATCAAACCGACATCGGAACAGCTATACATTCATACCAACACATTGAAATATAGATTGAATCAAATAACCGATCTCACCTCCATCGATTTTGATGACTTTCATTCGAGAATGCAACTATACATCGACTTACAGCTTATAAAGCAGAGATCTTAAAGAACATCCCGTTTTTGAGTTCGGGTGATTCAATAAGCGAAGGAGAGAAGAAACGCGGCGAGGTCTGCCAGTTTCTTCTCTCCTTATTCATGCTTTACCTATTTACTGGACTTTCCTTATGCGGAAACTTTAGGCCTCCCAGTACGAACAAAATCCTTGATTACCTCTTTCGATAGTTTGCTAAGACCCAGAGTTTCAATGGTTCTTACACTTTGCGAAGTGCCCCCAACAAGAATTTCCCGGCTTATCGCTTGAACCAAGAAACATTCCGGTCTTTATCCGTGATAAGTACATCATGGACGATTACTTCACTTGTTATGTTCACAATTTCTTGAGCTAATTTGGCTAACATATTATCCCCCCTGGTTATCGCAAAACCATGAAAAACCAGCTCGTAAATAACTTGAGCTGGTTTTTCATGTATCTTCTTCTATTAAATTAATTTAATAGCATTTTCCCTTAAGAAACATTTTCCTTGTCGCCGGTGTACTCACGCTCCCAAAAATCGGCGTTTTTTATGCCTAAAGCTTTTGGATTGAAAACCGGATCGATTCCTGCTTTCTTTTGCTTTTCGTAATCCTTTAACGTAATGAGCGCCGGTTTAGCAAGGATTAAGATGGCAATGACATTGAGCCATACCATAATGCCTAAACCTGCATCCCCTAATGCCCAAGCCAGCTCTGCCGTACGCACGGATCCGTAAAAACTGGCCGCCAGGATGATGAGCTTCAAGGCGAACATGGCCGATTTACCATTTCGGTTGCGCATTAAATAGGCGATATTGGTTTCAGCGATATAATAGTAGGCCATGATCGTCGTAAAGGCGAAAAAGAAAAGGGCGATTGCGACAAAGCCAGCACCAAAACCTGGGATTACGCTATCAATTGCCGCTTGTGTATACCCTGGACCAGGTGTTACATCTCCCAAATTATTGACGATAAATGAACCATTTTCCGCTTGTGTATTATACATGCCTGTAAATAAAATCATGAAGGCCGTAGCGGAACAAACGAACAATGTGTCGATATAAACCGAGAATGCTTGAACAAGACCCTGCTTTGCCGGATGTGATACTTCCGCTGCAGCCGCAGGATGAGCTCCTGTCCCTTGCCCGGCCTCATTCGAATAAACGCCGCGTTTTACTCCCCAAGCTATCGCCATGCCAATGATCCCCCCAAATGCGGAATCCAACCCGAAGGCACTTCTGAATATCAAAGAGATGACTCCTGGTAATTCTGTGATATTCATCAGAACGATGACAACAGATAGCAATATATAACCAAGGGCCATAAAAGGGACGATTAAGGTTGCAGCATTGGCTATCCGTTTTACACCGCCGAATATAATGAAGCCAAGTAAAAGGACAATGGCCAAACCAGTGAACACCGGTTTGATGCCGAATGCATTTTCCACCCCGGCAGCAATCGAATTGGATTGAACACCAGGCATCAGCACAGCCATGGCTATAAGTGCAGCGAATGCAAAAAGGACAGCAAACCACTTCACGCCCATTCCTTTTTCAATATAATAGGCTGGTCCCCCTCGATATTGACCGTCTTGTTTGACTTTATAAATTTGAGCTAAAGTTGATTCCACAAATGCACTGGCCGCTCCTATGAATGCTATGGCCCACATCCAGAAAACGGCACCGGGACCGCCAAAGGCGATAGCCGTGGCCACTCCTGCAATGTTACCTGTACCGACCCGACCTGAAAGGGCTATGGATAAAGCCTGGAATGAGGAAACCCCCGCTTCCGAACTTTTCCCTTGGAACATCAAAATGACCATTTCCTTAATATGCCTCACTTGCAGAAACCGGGTTAAAATAGAGAATACTAAACCTACTCCCAATAATATATAAATGACTGGCGTACTCCATAAAACCCCATTTAAAGCCGTAATAAAATCAGACAATCAATTTCCCCCTTAAATTAAATTTAGAAAATTCAAACTTATCTTTTATCGATTATATTTCATCTTAATAGATTAAACAATAGTTTTTCGCGTCAGGAAATCTTACATGAACATTTTTATTTTTCCACTTGCAAATCCCCCGATAATCAATTCCGAATACAAAAAAACGCCAGCGATTCCGCCGGCGTCAGATTTTTTGCATATTGGTCAAGATACTTTAATCGCGCGCAATATTTCCTGTTCCAATTGATTGGTTCTCTCCATTTTTGTTGATTCCGTCCATCCAAAATATCCAGCCATATAATCGATCACTGCATGTTTATTCGTTTGGACTAAATCGATATCGAATAACAATGTCCCCGTCCTGCGGAAGAAGAAATCCACTGGAGTTGCGGCCATTTCATGATCCACTGCGTATTTCAGCTGTACGAACAATTTCTTTGGAAGGCCGCTGTTCACTCCTCCGTCTCCTTCGTTTTTGGCGATATCGAATAACACAGGAGCGTTGGACCCGTACATGGCCAATATCTCTTTGGCGTCCTTTACAGCGAGCCCTGAGTCAACTCCCATTTGAACATGTTGCTTGATATAATCGGAGAAGTTGCTTGATCCCCCGACATCCCCTCCGGAAATCGGCATTCCTTTCGTGCTCCTTGCTGGGTAAGTTTTATTGGACTGCTGGGCAAGCTTCCCTGCCAAAAGGTCGACCATCGTTTTGGCCATTTTGCGATAACCGGTCAATTTCCCACCAGCAATCGTGATAAGGCCAGAATCGGACTCCCAAATTTCATCTTTCCTTGATATCTCAGAAGGATCTTTCCCTTCTTCAAGAATCAACGGCCTTACCCCAGCCCAGCTGGATTCGATATCATCATCCGTAATGTTCACTTCTGGAAACATATAATGTATGGACTTTAATAGATAGGCACGGTCTTCGGAAGTAACGGTCGGCACTGCAGGATCACCATCATAAAAAGTATCCGTAGTCCCTACATAAGCTTTACCGGCTCTCGGGATGGCAAAAATCATCCGGCCATCAGGCGTATCAAAATAAAGCGCCTGCTTCAACGGGAATTTCGATTGGTCGATGACCACGTGAACACCCTTGGATAACTTCAGCGTCTTCCCTTGTTTCGATTGGTCCTTCTCACGAATGGAATCCACCCACGGACCTGCTGCATTAATAACTTTGTCTGCGTATATTTCATAAGCATCACCTGAAAGCAAATCGGCCACTTGGACTCCGTTCACCTTACCGTTTTCATATAACAATTTATCAACTTTTGTATAATTTATCGGTGTTGCACCTTTATCGACAGCCGCCTTCATGACTTCAATCGTAAGACGTGCATCATCTGTCCGATATTCAACATAGTAGCCTCCGCCCTTCAGTCCCTCTTTCTTAACGAGAGGCTCCCGTTTTAGTGTTTCATCCGCCGAAAGCATTTTCCTGCGTTCAGATTTTTTAACCCCTGCAAGGAAATCATAGACCCGAAGCCCAATCGAAGTACTGAATTTCCCGAAGGTGCCTCCTTTATGCATCGGTAACAGCATCCATTCCGGCGTGGTCACATGCGGTCCATTCTCATATACGATTTCTCGCTCTTTACCAACCTCGGCAACCATTTTTATTTCAAATTGCTTCAAATACCGCAATCCGCCATGAACAAGTTTTGTCGAGCGGCTTGAAGTACCTGCAGCAAAATCCTGCATTTCAACCAAAGCCACTTTCATCCCACGTGTCGTTGCATCCAGAGCGATCCCTGCACCGGTAATTCCCCCACCAATGACAACCACATCAAATTTCTCTTTTCTCAGAGTTTCGACCGTTTCTTCCCGATATATATTTGAAAACCTCATGCCTGACTCCTCCTTTAAGTATTGCATTCTATTGTTTTTTGTATGAATGGGCGCTGATCGCTCGTGAATTCGTTCTGTTTACTCGTGAATTCTCACGATTTACTCATGAATTCTCACGGTTTACTCATGAATTCTCACGGTTTACTCGTGAATTCGCGCCATTTACTCGTGAGTTCTGCACCTTTACTCGTGAATTCGCGCCATTTACTCGTGAATTCTGCACTTTTACTCGTGAATTCACACGATTTACTCGTGAATTCGGTCATTATATTCAATTGGTTCATTTGTTCGCATAAGTTATATAGATATTAATATCCCTAATCTGCCATTAAAAACAAAAAAAGAGACCATAAATGCACATTATCGAATTAACGATAACGCATTCATGGTCTCTCCTGTTCTCCGGCCGAGTTATTAACTTGATTTCATTATAGCATACTCCAGCTCATTTGAGAAAGAATTCATGTTGTTTTTTATTTAAACGCCATAGCGGCATGTACGGCTTTCTTCCAGCCTTCATATAACTTTTCACTTTCTTGCTCTTCCATGGATGGTTCAAAGGTTTTGTCCACCGCCCATTGCCGGGAGATTTCTTCTTGATCCTTCCAATACCCGACAGCAAGGCCTGCTAAGTATGCAGCACCTAATGCTGTAGTTTCATTTATGGTCGGCCTCTCGACGGGCACACGTAATAAGTCGCCCTGGAATTGCATCAAGAAGTCATTCTTGACTGCCCCGCCATCCACTCTTAATGTTTGCAGCTCGATTCCTGAATCCGCCTCCATTGCATCAAGGACATCCTTCGTTTGATACGCAAGTGATTCAAGTGTGGCGCGAATGAAATGTTCTTTTGATGTGCCGCGCGTCAAACCAAAAACGGCTCCCCGCACTTCGCTGTCCCAATATGGAGTTCCAAGTCCTACGAAAGCTGGTACCACATATACTCCATCCGTACTTTCCACCCGTTTTGCATAGTCCTCGCTGTCCTTGGCATCATGCAGCATCCGCAGGCCATCGCGGAGCCATTGGATGGCGGAGCCAGCTACGAATATACTGCCTTCAAGTGCATATTCGACCTTCCCATTCAAGCCCCAAGCAAGGGTCGTCAATAGTCCGTGTTCGGAGCTGACAGCCTTGGTTCCTGTATTCATGAGCATGAAACAGCCTGTTCCATACGTATTTTTAGCCATTCCTTCCTTAAAGCAGGCTTGGCCGAATAATGCTGCCTGCTGATCACCGGCTGCCCCGGCGATCGGAATCGATTGACCGAAGAAATGATATTCGATCGTACGTGCATATTCCTCAGAGGAAGGCCTCACTTCCGGCAGCATCGACTTTGGTACAGTCAATATCTCAAGCAGTTCTTCATCCCATTTCAGTTCATGGATATTGTACATCAATGTCCGGGATGCATTGGAATAGTCCGTTACATGAGCCTTGCCTCCTGATAGCTTCCAGATCAGCCAAGTATCGATGGTACCGAATAACAGCTTGCCTTCATCCGCCTTTTGCCGTGCCCCTTCCACATTATCGAGGATCCACTTCACTTTCGTTCCGGAAAAATAGGCATCTATCAACAATCCCGTTTTATCCCGGAATAGATCATTAAGTCCCTTTTCCTTCAACTCATCACAGATTCCACTTGTTTGCCTGGACTGCCATACAATCGCATTATAGACAGGCGTACCTGTTTCCTTATCCCAAACGACTGCCGTTTCACGCTGGTTGGTGATCCCGATACCGGCAATTTGCTCTGGCTTTACACTGGATTCAGATAGTACACCGGCGATCACCGCCAGGATCGATCCCCAAATCTCATTGGCATTATGCTCGACCCAGCCTGGTTTAGGGAAATGCTGTGTGAATTCCTTTTGGGAGGAATGGACGATTTCCCCCTTTTCATTAAATAAAATCGCCCTCGAACTTGTTGTTCCTTGATCTAATGATAAAATGTATTTTTCCATTGTGCATGCCCCTCCTTTTAATTAACTAGCGATATTTCTGCTATCCAATTCATGTGACTGTTTTTTACCAAAAGCATAGGCTACTATCAATAGTACCAGGCTTGCACCCATAACAGACCAAAATCCTGCCGTTATTTCCCCCATGAAAAATGCTTTATAACAAACGGCACCAAGTGAACCCCCTACAATCGGTCCAACGACCGGAATCCATGAATAGCCCCAGTTTGAATTTCCTTTACCGGGTATCGGCAGCAAAAAGTGAGCGATGCGCGGCCCCAGGTCGCGGGCCGGGTTAATGGCGTATCCTGTCGTTCCCCCAAGTGACATCCCGATCACGACAATCAATAACCCGACTGCGAATGGGTTTAGACCCTCTGTAAAATTATTGGCCCCTATAAATAATAGACCAAGAATAAGGATGAAAGTTCCAATCATTTCACTTAATAGATTTGAAAATGTGTGCGGGATTGCAGGTGAAGTCGCGAATACACCAAGCTTCGCCCCTGGATCATCCGTAGCTTTCCAGTGTGGCAAATAGTGCAGGAATACTAGAGTTGCGCCGAGTATCGCGCCAATCATCTGGGCAACGATGTAAACGGGCACATCACTCCATGGAAATTCTCCAATAATGGCAAACCCTACCGTGACCGCCGGGTTTAAATGCGCCCCGCTTATGGAACCCACTGCAAATACACCCATGGTAACAGCCAATCCCCACGCAATCGTGATAACGATCCAGCCGGCATCTTTTGCATAGGAACCCTTTAAGGATGAACCTGCCCCAATACCTGCTCCGAATAAAACTAAAATCATCGTGCCTAACACTTCTCCCCAAAATGGAGTCATGATAAAACCCCTCCCCTGATAATTTTTTAAACCTTGCCAACAAATAAAAGGAGATCCACAGCAGAACCATCTTCATAAAAAAAATTATGAATAGATCTGTTGTGAATCTCCTAGTCTCCGTCACATATATTAACTTGTACTGTAAAATATACTAGGTTATGAAAACGCTGTCAATAATTTGTGAAAAATTAATCTATTATTCTGTAATTTTTTTCAATTTTTCCCTATTAGATGATATCCCATAATTCAGTTTTTGAAGTGGTGATTGACGAGGCGCCGGCATCAAGGGCATTCAGGACTTCATCCGAAGTTCGTATGAGGCCGCCTGCAAAAATCGGTGTCTGCAATCGTTCCTTCACTTCTTTTATCATCCATGGCATGGCGCCCGGCAATACTTCGATATAATCCGGCTTGGTTTTCTGCACCAGCTTATAACTTTTCTCAAGTGCATGTGAGTCAATTAAAAAGATTCGCTGGATGGCAATGACCCCCTTTTGCTTCGCCTTCAATATAACGCTTGATTTAGTCGAAATCAGCCCATAGGGGTTATATTCCTGACAAATGAATTCTGTCGCGTACTCATCACTTCTTATGCCATGGATCAAATCGACATGATAAATCATTTTCTTATTATGCTGCTTTGCCATCATACTTACATTTTTCAATTGTGAGATATGCAAATCAAGAAACACACCTATTTCATAGGAACTTTCTAGAAATCTTTCAAAATCCTTCATGCTTGCTGAAGCAGGCAAAATCTTCTGATCCATCATTATCCTCCTCATTCCCAGAAAAACTCAAAACTTCAAGTCATTTAGTATATTTTAAAGAACTTGATTTATCAAACACATTTTTTCATGAGCCATGTAACCTTAACACTATCATACCTTTCACACCCTTTATAGTTTGCGGCTAAGGATATATGTAAAATATCCCCTTGAATCATAAAGAAAGTTTCATTTTCAATGCACCTTCGACGAGTTCATACGATTTAATTGTGCCAATGGGAATTTTTCTCACGATGCTCCAAGCATTAACATTCATTTTGATCGCTCTTTTTTCATATTCAAAAAATGGCGGTCTGTTAAATATCCTTTGGTTGATGAAATTCCTGTCAATGGGTTCCATTTCTACTAATTCAAATGAAATCGTTCTTTTGTCCACATGAACCGGTTTTAATGTAATCCGGAAAGCCACATTTTTCTTAAACATCATTTTTTTCACTTCCATCGTTCCGGAAAGCTCAATATGCTTTGGCGTAATTTCGACTTTAATATCCTGACCAGATGATTTCATTTTTATGATTCTCTCTATCATGGCTTCAGTTACCGTAATCGGTATGCCATTTTTGAATGGACTCATCCTTGCATTCCCTCCCCACTCAAAGCATATGCCGGATTCCCTGATGCCGTTAACATTCCAGCCCGGATTAATAAACGGTATATTCGAAATATTCCGGTTCCACCCCTTGACCTTCATAAAAACTACCTGTATAGTCATAGTTAATTTAATAGACAACTCTTATCCAGAGAGGTGGAGGGACTGGCCCTTTGATGCCTCAGCAACAGACTGATCTTGTACTGTGCTAATTCCAGAAGTGTAAAAACTTGAAGATAAGAAGAGTATATAGCTTTGTTGCCAACACCTCTTCTTATTTTTAAGAAGAGGTTTTATTTTGGCTGTTTTCACATACTTTGTTGCTATTTACCAGGTAATGGGTTGTGGTTGATTTCCCCTCAAGATGCTCGCTTTCCGCGGGGCGGGCGGTGAGCCTCCTCGGCGTAAACGCCTGTGGGGTCTCACCTCTCCCGCTGCTCCCGCAGGAGTCTCGCACTTCCGCTCCAATCAACCTTAAATAGTTTCGTTTAAAAACAACAATCTTTACGAAAAGAGCTTTTATTTTTAAAAGGAAAGAAGGAATCAACATGTCAATCACATTAACGAAAGCACCATTCAGGGCGGACCACGTCGGAAGTTTATTAAGACCGGAACGTTTACATATTGCCAGAAAGGACTTTAAGGAAGGTACCATTTCAGCTGAGCGGCTTCGTGAAATTGAAACTGAAGAAATCAATCGGATCGTCGATAAACAAATCGAAGTTGGTTTAGAGGCCGTTACGGACGGTGAGTTCAGACGGACATGGTGGCACTTTGACTTCCTCGAACATTTAAATGGCATCGAGGGTTATGTAACTGAAAAAGGCCTTACATTCGATGGTGTCGAAACAGAGAGATATAATGTTCGCAATACCGGGAAGGTTTCATTCAACCCTGAACATCCCTTCATTCGTGATTTCATTGAATTGAATAAAGTCGTGAACGGACGTGCCGTTGCCAAGCAAACCATTCCCAGTCCGAATCAATTATTTGCTGCAGGCATTCATAATGAAGACGTCTACCCTGATATTGAAGACTATGCAAATGATATCATCAAAGCCTATCAGCATGCTTTGAAAGCCTTTTATGAAGCAGGTGTGCGTTACCTTCAATTGGATGATGTATATATTGCCAGACTTTCAGCCCCGGATTTCCAGTTCAAAGATGGAAAATATACGAGGGAACAATTAATCGATCTTGCACTTCGGGTCATTAATGGCGCATTGGAAGGCAAACCAGAAGACCTTATCGTCACTACCCATCTATGTCGCGGAAACTACCAGTCGACATGGGCGTTTGAAGGAAGCTATGCCCGTATCGCCCCAACTTTATTGGCAAAAGAAAAAGTGGATGGATTCTTCTTGGAATATGATGATCAACGCTCAGGGGATTTCAAACCATTGGAATACATTCCAAATGGCGGTGCACGGGTCGTACTTGGTGCCGTCACTTCAAAAAATGGAGAAATCGAGGACAAGGAAGCTGTTAAGGCACGCATTAAAGAAGCATCGCACTTCGTTCCGCTCGAACAATTATGCTTAAGCCCTCAATGCGGCTTCGCCTCCACACATCACGGCAACAAGCTAACCGAAGCACAGCAATGGGAAAAGCTGAAATTCGTCGTTGATGTAGCGAAAGAAGTATGGGAATGATTATTTTACGGAGACTTTAAAACTTATTTACAGGATTCGAACAACCTAATCGGCTTCAATATAAGCGTGCCGATTAGGTTTATACTTAAAACCCTAAAACTGAAAGCAAACAAAAAAAAGAACGGCCATCTGGACGTTCCCTTTTTACTTGCAGCTATCGTCATCATCCTCCATTTTCTTCACGAATATATCATCCGTCACCCTATCTTCCAGCTTGTTCCTCAAGGCCAATTCCGCAGCCTTCCCATCACTAGGCGATCCGTCCGAGAAATACATCGGAAACAGGGAGAAAAACATAATGTAGAAAGAAAAATAGATAAATTGATACCAGATTACCGAGCTGTCCAGGATATTCTGATACACTAAGCTGTATATGATCAGCATGCTGATTAAATTAAAGATAGCCCCCCCTAAATAGATCAGGGTATTCGTCAATCGATTATCATGTTTCAAACCCTTGAACTCGCAAGTCCCATTCCAAAAATAATATTTCCTCACCTCTATGTTCCGAAAGGCGAAAAGCTTATTACCACACCCGATCAAGATTTTCTTTTCCGATCCCCCAAAGATCGTAACGAAGAAAATATGCCCGCTCAAATGTATCAGTGTAACGATCGGCATGATCAAAAAAAAGGAAAATAGAAATTTAATGATATCAGAGAGACCAAACATATTTAACTAACCCCCTCCTTACCAGCGATTTCCTTACCAGGATGCTACTCTGATACCCTGCCCACACTAGTTATAACTAGTAAATTTTCACAGTGGTAATATGTTGCTTTCCAAAAATGATAAGATGATAATTGTTCTCCTTCCGCTTCACTTCGACCTTCGAACGACTATATCGACCCTTCCCCTGCTTTTTCCGTCATTCAAAAAAACAGGCTATCACCTTCCAAAAAACCCGGAAAAGCGATAGCCTTTACATCTTTATTTAGCGATTGGGGGTGCGAAGGATTTCTGCGTTGTTTTGTCCTGGCTCCAAGCCTGCATGTTTATATCCAGGGGTGAAAACCGATGTTTTGATCGGGCAGGCGATTTGCCTCTGGACATTCCCTTTTCCGTCAGGTACCTCGACGATCATTCCCCTCTCCTTCAATTGGGGATGCTCGGCCGCTTCGGTGAAAGTCAGCACTGGTTCTGCGCAAGCCTCGAATTCAGCGAATATCTCCTGCCATTCATGAAAATCTCTCTCGAGGAAAGCCAGCCGGACGGCCGTTTTAAACCTGATTCCGCTTTCTTCATCGCTTTTCATGCTCAGCTCATATAATCCGGGTGCACCAATCGCTTCACATAATGCTTTTCGAAAAGGGGGCTCAAGGCTGCCTACCGAAAAATAGCGTCCATCTTTCGTTTCGTAAAAGTCATAAAAAGACCCTCCGTTCAGCATCAATTTTTCTGGTTCAAGTTCAAGGCCACCTTGTAAATTCAGAGGTGCGGATATGGCATTCAAGGTAAAACTGCAGTCGGTCATGCTGATGTCGATGGCTTGGCCGAATCCTGTTCTTTCCCTGTGAATGACTGCAGATAATATTCCGATGACAGCATGCAATGAGCCTCCGGCAAGATCTGCTATTTGGGTTCCGTTTTTTGCCGGGCCGTCCTTTTTCGTACCGGAATAGCCTGATAAGCCTGCTATCGAAATATAATTGATATCATGTCCCGGTCGGTCTTTATAGGGACCAGTCTGGCCGTAGCCCGTAATCGAACAGTAAATCAGCTTCGGGTTGATCGATTTTAATGTCTCATACCCCAGACCCAGACGTTCCATGACACCTGGACGGAATTGTTCAATGACGATATCGTATTCCGTCACTAGGTTTCTTACGGATTCGATAGACTCGGATTGTTTTAAATCCAGTGTGATCGACTTCTTCGATCTGTTAAGATATTGGTTCACACCCCATGAATCCTTTGCCCCCGGCCTCTCCACCTTCAAAACATCCGCTCCTAAATCCGCTAGCATCAAAGTGGCAAATGGACCTGGCAGTAACGTTGAAAAGTCCAATACTTTTAAATGAGTCAATAAGGTCATCAGCCGTGCACCTTCCCTTTCCCTTGAAAATAGTAAAAGCCTTCCAGTCGTTCCGTACATGCAATTTAGCCGAGTTTACGATTATCATATAACACCCCCCATAACATTTGTATAAATTTCCATTTAATAAAAATAAAAAACCAGGAATCAGCTTCCTGGCTTTTGATAAGAGCCTATAGAAAACAAGTAAAAGCCGGACAATTTAAAACATATTGTCCGGCTGCTTTTACTTTAAGCTTGTTCATTCATATTTTTTGTCAAAGTCAAATTCGACTTCATCAAGTTTAACGAATTTAGTTTTTCTTATAAATTTATAGCCAAGCCATAGACCAAGGAAAAGCGGAATCCCCAAGTATGCAGCTACAACATTGCCCCAATCGATATGGTCTGAGAAAAAGGCTTGGATATTTTGGGACAGGATGACGATCATGCCGATTAAAATGGCAAAGATCGGTCCGATCGGGAACCATAATGCCTTATATGGCAGCTTCTCCAATGAATGGCCTTGAGCGATGAACGCTTTCCGGAAACGGTAATGGCTTATGGAAATGCCGAGCCAAAAGATGAATCCTGTAATTCCGATGGCATTCATTAACCAAATATACACTTTACCATCGCCGAATATGGAGGCTAAAAAGGCCAGCATGCCGATGGAGCATGTCAAAATCATGCCTGCAACCGGTACGCCGCGTTTATTAAGTTTTGCAAAAATACGCGGTGCTTGCCCATCTTTTGCCATTGAGTATAACATACGCGTTGATGCATATAGACTTGAGTTACCTGCAGATAATACCGCTGTTAAAATGACGGCATTCATAAGCGAAGCGGCAAAGGCGACTCCAGCTTTTTCAAAAATGAGCGTGAATGGACTTACCATGACGTTATCACCCTGCAAACTTGAGTTCGTATAAGGGATAATCAGTCCTATTACGAAGATTGCCAATACGTAAAAGAGCAAGATTCTCCAGAAGACACTTTTAATGGCCTTCGGTATATTCCGTGCAGGATCTTCACTTTCCCCGGCAGCCACACCGACGATTTCGGTACCTTGAAAAGAAAAGCCAGCTGCTATGAAAACGATGAAGACACCCATGAACCCGCCCGGGAAAGGAGCGTCATCGACGGTGAAGTTTTTAAAGCCTACCGCTTCGCCGCCCATAATGCCGACGATCATTAGCAGCCCGACGATAATAAAAATAACGATGGCGGTTACTTTTATGAAGGAAAACCAGTATTCCCCTTCACCATATCCTTTAACGGATAAATAGTTCAATAGGAAAATGAGCACCAAGAATGATGAACTCCATAACAATGATGGACTATTCGGAAACCAGAATTTCATGATCATTGTCGAGGCTGCCAACTCTGCGGCTATCGTCATCGACCAATTGAACCAATACGTCCATCCCAAGGCAAAACCAAATGCCGGATCGACGAATTTCGATCCATAGGTACTGAAAGAGCCGCTTGTCGGCATAAAGGCTGCCAATTCCCCTAAGCTCGTCATCACGAAGTACACCATTGCCCCAACTAAGGCATAAGCAAGTAATGCCCCGCCTGGCCCAGCTGTATGAATGGCTGCACCGCTGCTGAGGAACAGCCCGGTACCAATAGCCCCGCCAATGGAAATCATCGTTAAATGGCGGGATTTCAAACCGCGCTTTAACCCTTGTTCTTCTTGCTTTGGAGGATGCAAGATGTCATTTTCTTGTTTTGGTATCATAATTTTTCATCCCTTTCTATATAAGCGCTTTCATATATGGGGAAATCATTTAATAAATTTTCCTATTTCATAGACTCTCAAATAGATCTAATTTACAATTCGAATTCCTTTTCTGAATATATGCAATTTTCATGCCAAATTTACAAAGCGCAATATTCAACAGATTATCCAAAAAAATGCCTTCAATAGACAAATTTCTTTGCACTTTACGCCATGGTTTTTTGCACATTATGCCATGGTTTTTTGCACATTTATTCATTTGGTTTAATTTAAATACATTCCAAATATTACTAAAAGAATATATTCAAAGAATACTTCTATCAAAATCCATTTTTCTCCATTTTATTCCTTTAAATGTCATATTTTTTGCGAGTTTTCTCCATTTGATAATAATTATGAAACGATGTAAAAATGAGGTATTCTCATGAAGGAGTTGAGTGTTATGAAAGGTAAGGTATTTTTAGGAACTGCACTATCAATCGGTCTATTATTTTCTGCTATTCCCCATCAAGAAGCTTTAGCGGCAAAAAATGTGTTAAGTGTTGAAAAGTACAATAAGCATAGGGATTCGCTAGAATACAAGTCTGGGAAGCTTACGGACCCCTCAAAGCAAACGGCAGAAGATATCATTCTTACCTTTTTTGATGAGAACAAAAAGTCTTACAAGCTAGAAAAGCAAAAGGCGAAGGACTCCTTCACGATCGAGAAAGAAAGCAAGGATGAACTGGGCAATACCGTCCTTAAATTGCAACAAACCTATAAAGGCGTACCAGTATGGAATTCCACACAAGCCGTATTGATTGACGCTAAAGGTGTATTGACCGTCGTGTCCGGTACGGTTGAAGCCAATCTAAACACGAAATTAGGGAAAAAGGCTAAAAAAGGCATCAGTGAATCCGAAGCTATCAAAATAGCTGAAGCGGATCTGGGGTTCACACCTGCCTACGAGCAATCACCTGAATCTGACCTGTATGTATACGCAAATGAAGGCAAGGCCGATTATGTATATAAAGTCAATTTGAAATTCTTAAGTCCGGAACCAGGAAATCATAATTATTTCATTTCAGTCAAAACGGGTAAAATCCTGAATAAATATAATACATTGGATGAAGTGACGGGGACCAACTCCGTCGGAACGGGCACTGGCGTCTTAAACAATACGGTGTCGCTGAACACTACCTTATCCAACGGTCAATACTACTTACAAGACAATACACGCGGTAAAGGCATCTACACGTATAACGCCAATAACCGTTCAAGATTGCCTGGTACACTCTTTTCCAACACAACAAATGCTTTTACTGCTTCTGCCGATAAAGCTGCGGTGGATGCCCATTATTATGCGGGTAAAACCTATGATTATTACAAATCCACATTTGGCCGGAACTCCTATGATGGTAATGGAACCATCCTGAAATCAACCGTCCATTATGGCTCAAGATACAATAATGCTTTTTGGGATGGCACCCAAATGGTTTACGGTGATGGAGATGGCACGACGTTCATCCCATTGTCCGGCGGGCTCGATGTCGTTGCGCATGAATTGACGCATGCCGTCACTTCCTCGGAATCGAACCTTACCTATCAATATGAATCCGGTGCTTTGAATGAAGCGATATCTGATATTTTTGGCACTGTCGTAGAATTTAAGAATCAAAGTGCCAAAGCCGATTATTTGGTCGGGGAAGATATTTACACACCTAACATTTCCGGTGATGCACTCCGCTCGATGGCTAATCCAACATTGAATGGGGACCCTGACCATTATTCGAACCGTTATACAGGAACGGGTGATAATGGCGGAGTCCACACGAACAGCGGAATCATTAATAAGGCAGCTTATTTAATCTCTGCAGGCGGAACCCACCATGGCGTGAGTGTATCCGGAATCGGCATCGATAAACTAGGAACCATCTTTTATCGGGCAAACACAACATATTTAACTTCGTCGTCTACTTTTTCACAAGCCAGAGCGGCCGTCATACAATCGGCCTCTGATTTATACGGTTCAAGCAGTTCAGAAGTCACGGCTGTCAAAAATGCCTTTACTGCTGTCGGTGTGAATTAACAGATTTACCTATATATCAAACACCTCCCTAGCTTCCCTGCTAGCGGAGGTGTTTTCATCTTATTTATTGGTCTACCTTCCGAGGATCATTTCGGCCGCCCTTCATGTGAGGAATTCCGTCCTACGGTACAGGCGGGGCCTCATTAAAAACAAACTGATTCTTTTACTAAAAATGATTAATTCCGTAAAATAGTTGCTTTTCTTCTTATTAACTGTCAAGCTTAGATGATCTGGACTATATTGAATAGAACAAGTAGGTGACGAACATGATTGAAGTTAAAACTTCCACACTCAGTGATGGCGAGTTCAATAGAGGCGTATTCGCAACACGAGATATTAAAAAAGGTGAGCTTTTGCATGAGGCACCTGTCATTGCATATCCGAACGAGGAGCATGTTTTCATTGAGAAGACATTGCTGGCTGATTATGCGTTTGAATATGGAATTAACCATACTGCCATGCTTTTAGGCTATGGCATGCTGTTTAATCATTCTTATACACCCAACGCTACGTATGACATAAACTTCAAGAATCATACGTTTGATTTCTTTGCTTACACCGACATAAAAGCAGGAGAGGAAATCCTGATTAATTATAATGGTGAAGTCGATAATGAGGATCCGCTTTGGTTCAATAAAGAAAATGACGGCGAAGATGAAGCTGAATGATCATTGATCCTTCATGAAAGCACTTGTACTTTTGAATGCCTGTCCATGGCCTTCGAAAGAAACGAGTGCTTTTCCTTTTACCGGCATGATGAATTCATTAAACCATAAAAAAGCCCCATTAAGATTAACTTAATGGGATCATTTCACCTTAACGTACGGATGGGTTACTTGATTTTGTTTTGGTTATTGATTGGAATTGGCTCTTCACCTTATCAATGGTTTCTGGTGTGGCTAGAGATCTTATTTGACTCATGGTTTTTTCACGGGTTTTCTTATTGCGCATTAAAAATGCGGCTGCTCCTATCAGGACGGTTCCAAGCATTTTGTTTGATGGCATGTTAGTTTCCTCCTTCAAGTTAGTCCTATATAGTATTCCCTCTATCAGCTGATTTAAACAAAAGCACCTTTTTGAGAGAGCGGTTTCGCTTTATTCATCCTCGCTCAGGTTTTCGATGAATTTTATGCTTTCGGGATTTTTCACGACTTTTTCCGCTTGATCAGGGTCAGCTTTCGTTTGCTTCATGTTGTTAAGTTTATATGTCAGCACTCTTTTCACTGACTCGTTAATTCTATCCATTGGAACTTCCCCTGCTTTTACTGCTCGCAGTAATCCGTTATATACCTCAAGCTCATGGGAATATTCATGACAGACAAGTAATAAGTCCGCTCCTGCAAGGATTGCCTGCTTCCCCATCTCATCATAGGAGAAGTACTTGTTCACGGCTCCCATTTCCAAATCGTCGGTAACGACAAGTCCTTCATATTTGAGTTTCCCCCGAAGCAGGTCTTCTATGATGATTTTAGAAAGGCTTGCTGGTTTTTCTTTATCATAGGCTGGATATTTAATGTGGGTCACCATCACGAAAAACTTTTGGTTATCCATTTCACTTATGATTTGCTTGAAGGGATAGATATCCGAATTTTCCAGATCCAGTTGGTTGGCCTCCACGGATGAAGTTTCGACATGCGGATCGATTTCGCTGCGTCCGTTGCCGGGAAAGTGCTTCAATGCACCCGTTATCGATACCTCATTCAAGCCTTGAATGGCTTTCTTTCCGTATTGATAGACCTTTTCCGGATCTTGCCCCAATGAACGTTTATCCGTTTTTGATAGATCAAGTACAGGGGCAAAATTAATGTTAATCCCCATGGATCCCAGTTCTGTCCCATTCAATCTGGCCACCTTGTACATGTCTTCAATAGAGGCATTTTTCCCAAGATCCTGTTGCGCAGGGAGGGGCGATACCCTTTCCTTCATCCTGATGATGTCCCCCCCTTCCTGATCGATGGCCACCATCAACGGAAGCGAATGTGCACTTTGATTGGCCGTTTGCTGAAGCGAGTTGGATAACCGGGCCACTTGTTTAGGTGATTTCATATTGCGGTCAAAATAGATGACGCCTCCTATATGTTTTTGTTCGATGAGCTCCGTAATTTCATCGCTCTTTTCAGTCCCCTTGAAACCGACCATCATAAGCTGTCCGATTTTTTCTTCAAGCGTCATTTTATTCAGCAATTTCTCTATTCTCTCATGATTATCCGCATCGTCGTCCTCCCCTTTTTCCGCTCTGGAATTGTCATCCATATTCAACTGAATGAACACGGCTGAAAAAGCGAGGATTGCGATGAAAAGCAGGCCCATAAATATTTTTTTATTCCTCATGCTTTGACCTTCTGTCCTTTCTTGATTGCCCTTTTATATTTGTTGCACACTTCTTAATCATGTTCATAAAGTGACGATTCTATATCATCATTGCCGTTTTTTTTGCATAAACCATTAGCCGCGTCTAATACTACATACATAGCCTAATTCAAAGGAGATGCACCCATGAACGGAATCTTGAAGAACATTGCCGGCACTTTCAGTCATGCAGTCGATTATGCAAAAGAAAAAATAACAGCCATTACAGGAACAACTTCTGTTACGATAGCGGAATTGAGTGAGCACATCATCAATCAGCCCGAAACAAAACTAATCAGGAAAGACCTTTTAGGGATACCTTTTTCCTTTTATCATTTACAAATAGAAGACGTTACGTACTATTTGGAAATGAAAAGCTCACAGGTTCTTCAGTTGGACGTTCAAGCGCATAATCATACGATTGTGTCTTACAGGTCTTATCGAGATAAATCCAGCTTGCCCACGGCCATTAAATTTCCTAAAACCCTTTTATCCGAATGAAAAATAAAGGCTGTTTTCGCATACTTTGTTGCTATTAACAAGTAGTGCGGTGTGGTTGATTTCCCCTCCAGATGCTCGCTTTCCGCGGGGCGGGCGGTGAGCCTCCTCGGCGTAAACGCCTGTGGGGTCTCACCTGTCCTGCTAATCCCGCAGGAGTCTCGCACTTCCGCTCCAATCAACCTTAAATAGTGTCGTTTTAAAAACAACAATCTTTTCGAAAAGAGCCAAAATAAAAAAGCTGATATCCCCTGCATATGGGGTTATCAGCTCTTTTTTTCAAATCTTATAGGGAGAAAAAACGGTCTCTCTCACTTGAAATCCATTTCTCGGCATCTTCTTCATCCTTTTTAACCAAGCGGTTAACGAGGATATCATGCCAAATGTAATTTTCGAGAAAATTGATATGAATGGGATCATCTGTGTAAAACGCCGTTTCTCTCGTTTCGGGCGAAGGGCCGTAAATCGTCTCCTTGCCATCAATGGATAAGATGAACCATTTGTTTTCCCCGATATTTTCCACATAGCTTGTTTGACGATGAATATCTATACCCGATAATGGGTTTTCAACCTGAAATGCAATCCCCTTCAGCGTGCAATGCGCAGCGGCCCCTATTAGCTCTTGTTCAAGTTTTCCATACATCTCGTCCCATAGGGAAACCACCACCCTCTTCTCGGCTTTTTGAATCAAGGTACGGCAGAAGGATAGGATGTGCCCTTCACCTTTAAGCGTCATTACACGATTGTCGGACATCGGTTCGTTTTTCTCGAATTGCTTTAATGTATGGCTGATGGATTGATAGGTATTGTTCCATTTTGATTGAACCGATTCCAAAAAAACATCGACTGGCAGCGGTGAATATTTTATCGAGTCATTGATTTCCTCTTTTAAGACGATTCCTTCTTCTTGCAGTCCATTTAATATTTCATAGATGCGGGCCCTTGGAATTCCTGACTCCTTGCTTACTTGATAGGCACTGGTTGGGCCTTGGCGAACCAAAGAAACATAAGCCTTTGCTTCATATTGACTAAACCCGAGAGACTGTAGTTTTTGAATGATATCTTGCATAGTACCTCCTAGTGCTTTGGTAAGTTATATGCCTATCATACCAAATCTCTTATCGAAATCTATTCGATTTCAAACAGTATGGCTCAAATATTCTTATTTACAGAACGGTTCATATTAGTTACTATCTAAATAGTGACTAATATGAACGCGTGGATTATGGCTCCAGCAAAACAAGCATTTCAGCCATAATGCCATCGATACGGAGGCTTCTTGGATGGAAGATATACAAATTTCGACACTATTGCTGCTGATGTTTTTCGGATTTTTGGCAGCATTCATTGATTCCGTGGTCGGCGGCGGCGGCCTGATTTCGATACCCGCTTTATTATTTTCAGGACTTTCCCCGTCAGCAGCGATCGCTACGAATAAGTTAGCAAGTTCCATGGGGTCTTTAACAAGCACCATTGCCTTCATTCGCTCAGGTAAGGTTGATTTCAAATTGGTTTCAAAACTTTTCCCATTGATTTTCATAGGTTCCCTGCTAGGAGCTTGGGTTGTCAATTTCGTCTCGCCTGAATTATTAAAGCCAATGATCTTGGTTCTACTAATAGCTATTGCCATCTATACCTTTTTTAAAAAGGACTGGGGCCAGAAATCGACTTACCATACACTCACATGGCAAAAGGCTGCACTATTTGCGTTCGCTATATTTGCCATTGGTTTTTATGATGGCTTTTTAGGCGCTGGAACGGGATCCTTCATTTTGTTTGCCTTTTTAATGATTGGTTTTGATTTTTTGCACTCTGCAGGAAATGCCAAATTTTTGAACTTCGGAAGTAATTTGGCGGCACTGATCATGTTCATTTTCCTTGATACCGTCAACTTTTCCTACGGAATTCCAATGGGGATCTCCATGATAGCAGGAGCGTTGGCCGGTTCTAAATTTGCCATTAAGAAAGGAGTGGCATATGTAAGAGTATTATTTATCATCGTGACCGTCATTTTGATCGTGAAAAATATAATGGATTACTTAATGGGCGGCTAATCTTTTAAAAAAATAGACGACAGCACACTGTTCCCCGCACAGAATGTGACATATAGGGATTATTTGGGTATATGATAGGTAAAGACTGTGTGGAAAGGTGTGATTGGATGATTGAAAAGTGGAATGGCGAAGAAATGGCAGATGTATCGGGGCAAACCATTGTGATTACTGGTGCAAATAGCGGGCTTGGCTTCGAAACGGCTTTTGCATTGGCCGGTAAGGGGGCAGAGATCATCCTTGCGGTCCGGAATGCTTCAAAGGGTGAAAAGGCGGTCGATAGAATCTTATCGGTCCATCCAAAGGCAAATGTACGTGTGATGGAGCTGGATTTAAGTGATTTGAGCAGCATTCGGCATTTTGCCGCTTCCTTTCAGGAAAACTATGAATCTCTCTCCGTCCTCATCAATAACGCAGGTGTGATGATTCCGCCCTACAGTAGGACAAAGGATGGCTTCGAGCTGCAATTCGGCAGCAATCACCTCGGTCATTTTGCTTTGACAGGCCTCCTTCTTCCGCGTATCCTTTCTACGCCAAAATCGCGTGTGGTCACATTGAGCAGCTTGGCCGCCATCAATGGATATATAGACTTCGAAAATCTAAATGGTGAAAACGGTTATAAACCAATGAAATACTATGGGCAAAGCAAGCTGGCCAATCTACTCTTCGCTTGCGAATTACAGAATAAATTCAACCAGCATGGCGCAACCCCGATCAGTGTTGCCTGTCATCCGGGCCTTTCCCATACTAATCTCATGTCCCGCGGTTCCGGCAAACCCATAAATAGATTCGTGCACTTTCTTTCCAAAACCATCACCCAGCCGGCAAGTATGGGAGCATTGCCTACCCTTTATGCCGCAACGGAACCTTCATTGACAGGCGGGGAGTATATCGGACCCGATGGAAAGAAGGGCAGAAAAGGCTTTCCCAGAAAAGACGAGGTCATCCATACCTTATATAATGAAGAAACGTCGAAAAGGTTATGGGATATTTCAGAAACCTTGACAGGGGTCAAATATCGTTTCATTGAAAGCATGACTCCAAAATGACTCTATATTTCCCTGTCTTCGCTCATGAACAGAGCAAAAAGAAAGAGGGGGCATATTGCCCCCTCTTTTCGCTTCCATCATTCAGCGTCAAAAACTTCGACTTTTTCCATTTTGTCGCCATTTTTCATAGCTTTGGCTGTTTCAAGTCCAGAAGTCACTTTACCGAATACTGTGTGAACACCGTTAAGATGCGGTTGTGGTTCATGCACGATAAAGAATTGGCTTGAGCCTGTGTCTTTTCCAGCATGTGCCATAGATAGGCTTCCTGCCTCATGTTTATGAGGGTTTCCTTCTGTTTCACATTTGATTTGTGTGCCGCTTCCGCCTGCGCCTGTACCTGTTGGATCTCCGCCTTGGCTTACGAAACCAGGGATTACACGGTGAAAGACTACGCCATTATAAAATCCTGTGTTTGCCAAGTTTTCGAAGTTAGCCACTGTGTTAGGTGCTTCGTTCGGGAAAAGATCGAATTCGATTTTTTCTCCATTTTCCATAAGTATGTATCCTTTTTTAGCCATGTTAAACATCTCCTTTAATATGAACTGAACTGAATCAAATCTAATAGTACCATTTTTAGAAGCAGAAAGAAAAGGAAGCGCTACTTATTTCGAATTGTATCATTATACATTCCTCTATTTTTTCTTTTATAATGGGGTAGATTCATTATTATAAGGGGGAACGAACCATGATACAGCAATTTGATGCATTAGTCGTGAATAAGCAAGATGATCAATTCACCGTTAACATTCAGCATTTATCACTTGATGATCTACCTCAAGGCGAAGTGCTCATCCGTGTTCATTATTCCGGTGTGAACTATAAAGATAGCCTTGCAGCCATTCCAAATGGAAACATTGTCAGCGGCTATCCGATCGTTCCGGGAATTGATATGGCTGGTGTTGTCGTTTCATCTGAGGATTCCCGCTTTAAAGAAGGAGACGAAGTCATTGCGACCTCCTACGGAATTGGCGTTTCCCAATCAGGGGGCTATAGTCAATTTGCCCGTGTTCCTGCAGAGTGGATCGTCCCGCTTCCTGATGGCCTAACAATGAAAGAGGCGATGATCATCGGAACGGCCGGTTTCACTGCAGCACTATCGGTTCTGCGGCTGGAAGAAAATAACCTCACACCTGAGCAAGGGAACGTTCTTGTCACTGGTGCAACTGGCGGGGTCGGCAGTTTTGCCGTCTCGATCCTTTCCAAACTTGGCTATTCCGTTGAGGCTAGTACAGGAAAGGAATCGGAACATGGATATTTGAAGGCAATCGGTGCGTCGACCATTGTATCGCGTGAAGATGTATATGATGGCAAGCTGCGGGCTCTGGGCAAACAGAAGTGGAGCGGGGCGGTAGATCCCGTCGGCGGTGAACCGTTAGCTTCGGTCCTTAGCCAAATCAAGTATGGCGGAGCTGTGGCGGTCAGCGGATTGACAGCTGGGACAAGCCTTCCTGCCACCGTCTTTCCATTCATCCTAAGAGGTGTTAATCTACTTGGGATCGATTCGGTCAATTGCCCGATGGATACAAGATTGAAAGTTTGGCAACGCCTTGCCACCGACTTTAAACTGGAGGATTTGGAACAGCTCGTTCAACAGGAAATTACACTTAAAGAATTGCCTGACGTCCTTCCTACCCTATTAAAAGGGGAAGCAAGAGGCAGGACGATCGTTAAACTTTGAACCAAAAAGTGACGAGAGCATGGCTTCTCGTCACTTTTCATTGTGAACTTTCATAGATAGGGAGACTGATATCCACAATCGTCCCTTCTCCCACTTCGCTAGTGAAATGAATTTCCCCATTATGTTCATGGATGATTTTGGTGCTGACCATGAGCCCAAACCCTGTTCCTTTTTCAGATGTACTATAAAAAGGCTGCCCTAGATGCTTCATTCGTTCATTTGAGATTCCGCAGCCTTCATCAATGAACCGGATCATCGCAGAGTCACCTTCATGGTTTAACTGTATATGAAGTTTACCCCCATTCGGCATGGCTTCTATCGCATTATTGGCGACATTCGTGAATACTTGTTTTAACTGATTCGGTTCGCCAAAGACAGATGCCGTATCCGTAGTATATTCCTTGATGATTTCGACATCATTCAATATCGCTTGAAATTCGGCTAACGTAATCACACTGTCCAATATCTCGTTAAGCTGAATGAGTTCACAAACCTTCGCTTCAGGCCCTGCTAAACTTAAAAACTCATTGGCCAGGACTTCGATTTTTTCAACTTCACTGACCGTCATTTCAAGATAGTCCTTTTGCTCAGGGTCTTCCCTTAATAATTGCAAAAACCCTTTGACCGTAGTTAATGGATTTCTTATTTCATGTGCGATGCCTGCAGCCATCTGTCCCACTGCCGATAACATATTGGATTTACAGAGCAGCTCTTCGGTCTTTTTACGCTCCGTAATATCCCTACAGAATACCTGTATGGCTGGTTGCCCTTTATAAATAATCGGAAGACCGAGTGTTTCTCCATAAAATTCTTGTCCGTCAAGCCGAATGAACTTTTGTTCCAGTAAACCAACCGCCTGATGATCGTCCCTCATGATTTCGATTCTTTTTTGTACACTTTCCCGGGACTCCAGGTGGACGAACTGAAAAACCGATTTACCGATAATATCTTCCACACTATCCATCCCAAGCATTTTTGCCCCCATGGGATTCATATACTCGATGATCCCATTGCGATGTACGAAAATCGCTTCAGGTGACACCTCCACTAAACTGCGATACCTTTGTTCACTTTCCTTCAAGGCAGCTTCAGCAAGTTTTTGATTCGTAATATCCCGATAAACGAAAACCAAAGCGCACGGCTCATTTTCATTATCGCGGATATTGAACAGGGAGATGCTTACATCGATTAACTGGCCATCCTTCCTTAACCTGACCGTTTCAAAGCCTTTCTTTTGTACCCCAGCCTTAATTTGGTCATGCAATTCATTGACTGACTCCTTCAAGAAATCAGGAATAATTGGAAACGGCATGCCAATGAGCTCATCATTCGTCCATCCGAAAAACTCTTCAAATGCTGCATTCACCTGAAGGGTCTTTCCTTCCAGATCAACAATGGAAATGGCGTCCGGGTTGTTCTCCATGAAAGACTTGAATTTCTCGGTACTATCCTCCGGCTGTTCTCCCATTTGCCCTTGTCCATAATCAATAAGCCTTTTACTCATCAATTTTTTATTCCTTTCTTATCCGGAAATTTACAGTCTCAATTTTACAGTATCAGTAAATCATTTGCCAGTTTTATCATATGTTTTTTCCAAGTTAAGGATTGATGCACAAAGAGGCCAACCCCCCATTAGGTTCAGCCATTTCCTTAAAATGTATTATAAATGTTGGGACATTCTGTACCTGTTGGTTCATAAAAGCAATGGAGCTTGAAACGCCCAACAAGGGGCTGATTATACCAGGTTGCCGGGCAATCTCCCGGTGGCCTGAAGTACCATAGGCTAAATTTCGAAGGCCATAGCCTTTCGCCGCTTACGCTACGGCGTGCAAGCCTCTTTTCCCTGTCTCTTGCCCGCTGATAAAAATACCCCTTCTGTACAGCCTCAAAGGCATGCTCCTGATAAATCATGTCTGGAATCGTCCTCAACCCCTTGAAATCGGAACAATTCGACCTAATCCGATTGACCCCTACATTACCGATCATCAGCATGCCTTGATCACCTTCACCCTCGCCTTCCGCCCTAAGCAATCTTGCCAATAAGGCAATATCGGCATCAGTGTGCTTTACAACGGCCATCCCATCACCTCCGCTTTTTTATCCTATGCCTTTGATATGGAAAAATACTCCGTTTATTAACAAAACCTTCATATGGAGTACACGTCCTATCAATAATACAACCCTATACTTAAGTAAGGCTGGATAGCACGCGTGGCTATCATGGTATTTGGCGAAGGCGGGGCCGATACTTTCCTTATACATATAAAAAAGGCGGCACACATTGTGCCGTCTTTTATCTTGTCATTCTTTCGCTTCAAATGCCGCTTCAAACGCCAATGATACCTTTTCGAATTCTTCATCCGATTCGATATCGAGCAGTTCACCTTCGCCTTCGACCCTGAAAAAGAAAATATCGATATCTTCATCCGTATCCTCTTCAATATCTTCAAGCAAGCCTACTGCAACATATTCCGTTCCTTCTACATCCAATGAACCTAAAACCTCAACTTCATGGCCTTCATCACTGTCATCAGTTAGAGTGAAAACTTCACCTTCACGAATTTTTCCCATACTACCTCTCCTCTCCTATCCATTAATAATGGAGTTGTTTCCATAGTATATCGACTATTCCATTTAGAAACAAATTTTTGCCCTGGAAAATGATGAATACATTTCTTTCCAAGAAAAGAATCTATCAAGAGATACTATGGAAGAAAAGTATTATCCCATAAGCCATTTATCATTTTTCATTATTCACCAATACTTTCCCTTTATTAACATCATTTTAAAAATTATCTAAAAACGGCTATAAAAAAGTAATTTAATTCCGAATAATCTTATATATACTACTATTAGCAAGTTGCTTACGGATTTAATGAAGGAGGAAGATTTCTTGGCTGTAAAAAGGGTCGATCACATTGGCGTTGTTGTAAAAGATCTTGAAAAATCCATCGCCTTTTATCAAGATGTGCTGGATTTAAAATTAAAGGCACGCATGACTCATACTAATGGAGTGATCGAACTGGCATTCCTCGGTTACGAAGAGTCGGACGAAACAGAAATAGAACTGATTCAGGGATATAGCGACACACTTCCCTCCGAAGCAACGATCCACCATTTTGCCATTACCGTGGATGATATCGAAGAAGAATATGACCGGATCAAAAGCTTGGATAACACCGAACTGATTGATGAAGAGATCGTCACCCTTCCGAATGGTTATCGCTATTTCTACGTATATGGACCGGAAAAAGAGTGGATTGAATTTTTCCAAAGGTAAAAACCATCCTAAAAAGGCAGAGTCTTATAGACTACTGCTTTTTTTAACGTTCACTCTATTCTTCAAACAAAATTTACAGATAAAAAACCTTTCTTAACTTACTTGAAGTAATTTCTTAATATACTGCATTTATCCTAAAAGTAATCATATTTTTGGAGGTATGCATTTTGGGGAAAATGAGCAAAAAGGTAGCAGGAATTACTTTAGCGGGCGCGGTGGCCATATCATCACTTGGTATTTCAACAATGAAGGAAGATGTCCAGGCTAAAGACAAGAAAAAAGAACCAACCAACGTCATCATGATGGTGATGGATGGAACAAGCACAGGAGCAACAACCCTTTCAAGGTGGTATAAAGGCGATAATCTAGCCATGGACGAAATGCTGTCTGGCGGCATGCGTACATACTCGGCTGAATCGGCGATTACCGACTCAGCTCCTGCAGCAACAGCGCTTGCGACAGGAAATAAATCAAATGATAAATTTGTCGGTGTCCTACCAACCATCGTTAATTCTCCAGGGCTCGATCCAGTTAATCCGAAAAATGTCCATAAACCAGTCGCTAACGTTTTGGAGGGTGCGAAACAAGCCGGAAAGGCTACGGGCATCATTTCTACATCTGAAATCCAGCATGCTACACCCGCAGGCTTCTCCGCTCACGTGACACATCGAAGCAATTATGGTGATATTGCGGAACAGCAGGTTTATCAGGGGATTGACGTCGTTTTGGGAGGGGGCAAAGAATCCCTTTTACCAGGTAAAACAAAAAATGCAAGAATTGATGGAGAAAACCTTTTGGAAGTGCTCGATGAAGACAAATATGATTTTGTTGAAACCCGTGACGAGCTGTTAAAATCCAAATCGAATAAAATTTGGGGAAGCTTTGCACCAAGCGCCCTGGCATATGATTTAGATCGTAAAACAACAAAGCCAAGTGAACCCACTTTAGCTGAAATGACCAATAAAGCCCTTAAAACCTTGAAAAAAGATAAAGATGGCTTCTTCTTATTTGTTGAAGGAAGCAAGATTGACTGGGCTGCTCACGGAAACGACACGATCGGAATGATTAGTGATACTTTAGCTTTTGATGATGCCGTGAACGAAGCCCTTACGTTTGCAAAAAATGACGGAAACACGATGGTCATTGCTGTAACGGACCATGGGAACAGCGGAATTACAATGGGTAACGTAAACACGAACTCCTCCTACCCTGAAACACCCGTATCAGCTTATATCGATCCATTAAAGAAAGCGAAAATGACTGTTGAAGGGGCCTTAAGTAAGCTAAAACCAGATCATTCCAATCTGAAAGAAGTTGCGGCACTGTATGGACTGGATAATCTGACTTCTGAAGAAACAGCAAAACTTACCTCTTCTAAAAACGTAGGTGCTGAAATGACAAAGCTGCTTGCTAACCGTGCCAACATTGGCTTTACAACTGGCGGTCATACAGGTGAAGACGTATTCCTGTATTCTTATGGCCCTTCAAAACCGACTGGATTAGTGGAGAATACAGACCTCGCTAAAAAAATGGCCGAATTCATGGGCTTTGATTTACAAAAATTATCGAACAAACTATACATGAATGCTAAAGATTCCTTTGAGAAAAAAGGATATTCAACCCGCATTGATGTTACAGACCCGAATAACCCGGTTTTCGTAGCGAAAAAGGGGCAGCAAAAAGTGGAGTTGCCTGCAAATAAGAATATCGTTATCAGCAAGACTCCTAAATCCACTAAACAAAAAGAAATTAATGCGATCACCGTTTACAACGGAAAAGACTTCTATATATCCGAACAAGCATTAAAGGCAGTCAAGTAAGCAAACACTTTTGAATGGGAAGGAGCCCTTGTTTAACAAGGGCTCCTTTTCTTATGAATGATTTAGAACTCCCCGCTTCACCAGCTTGACTTTTTGACACCCGGCAGTTGCCCTTTATGAGCAAGTTCCCTAAAAACGATACGCGACATGTTGAATTTCCGCATATATCCACGGGGCCTCCCCGTTACTCCACAACGATTGTGGACCCTTGTCGGCGAGGAATCACGAGGGAGTTTGGCCAATGCGGCATAATCCCCTTTCTCCTTCAATTCCTTTCTAAGTTCTGCATACTTTTCGACCATTGCCAACTGTTTTTGCGCTTTTATCACCTTGGATTTTTTCGCCATTTATATTCTCCTTTTTTTAAATCTTGAATGTATGAAAAATCTATAAACTATTCACAATTCGTTCCGCTGCCTGTCTTGCTCCCGATATATTCCTGGATATCGGTCCCATTTCAAGTTCAGCCAATGCACCCGTGACATATAAACCAGGTCCCCATTGCAACGACTGCGATACAATTGGATAACCACATTCCGCGCAACGTAAATCATGCGACCGGATGACTGGCGTCAGCCAATCCTTCCCTGGCAATGATGACTTAAAGCCGGTCGCTAAAAGGATCGTCCCTGTTTGTTGAATGACCTTTTCGTTTTTATCCCTGAGGCTGATATGCCCGTCCCTCCACACAGCGCTTTTCACCTCAACATCCATGACACGCAATAATCCCTGTTTAACCTGATTCATCAGAGCTTTATGTAAGTCAGGTGGGATGGATCCCTTATTACGGGCCTGGATAATGGTCTCGCGTCTTTTTTGAAAGCTGGATATAGCACGGAAAGGTCGCTGTTTTTTCGGCCCCAACCAACCAGGATCACTGTCGAAATCATGAATTCTAAAAGGATGCCTCTTCAGAACCGTCACATCATGTGGATAGATATTACTCAGCTTTAAAGCGAGATGGACAGAAGATATGCCGCCCCCAATGATCGTAATGGGTCCCTGTAATTGTGTCAGCTCCGGAATATTTTCATCGAATATGTGGTAAACGGGACCCCCATGCTCTTGTTTGAATTGCCGTGCCCATTCAGGCCAATAAGGCTGTTCGCCAATGCCAATTGAAATCACAAGTTTTTGCCCCTCAAGCCGTCGCTTGTTTTGCAATTGGATTTCCCAGCCCTGTCCCGTTTTGCAGGCAGAGATGACTTCCCCTTGCACCCATGCCTGCTTAATGGTTAAATCATCAGCCAAGTGAACACAATGTTCATTGAAGGATTGTAGGGATGGCCGCTTATATTGGCCGTAAAAGTTATTTTTCCAGTCTGCCTTCTCCACATATTTCTGCAGGCTGAAGGGATTCACATCCAGATGGTGTACGGATGGAGAACGTAAATATGGCATTGAAATGACTTCCGTACACTGCTTCCATCTTGCCAATGGTTCTTCATTTCTATCGACAATCGCCAGCTGGTCCACCGTCGTTTTTCCTGACTTAAGTAAAAATGCAGCCATCGTCATACCTTGAATGCCTCCGCCAACAATGATCCATTCCAACATGAACTTCCCTCCTTTCACATCCATTCTCTTCGATAAAACATAATCATTACGATTTAAACCTTAAAATTACTTCGTTTCACGGTGAAGCGTGTGTTTCTTCAATCGCGGGCAGTACTTTTTCAATTCGATCCTGTCCGGATTATTCCGCTTGTTTTTCGTCGTAATATAATTTCGGTCCCCTGATTCTATGCATGCTAACGTAATGTTTACTCTCATTTCTATTTCCTCCTAAAGTTTTTTAATGAACGATTTCCGTAAATGCAGGCAATCGATCTTCATAAAGAGACCAATCCTGCTGCATCTCCATTTCCGTCAATAAGCATTGATCTAATTCATTTTCGAGTTCCTGTTGATTCATTTGAATGCCAATCAGCACAAGCTCCGTCATCCTGTCACCGTATACTGCATTCCACCGTTCCAATAATTCAGGTGCTTCCTTTAAAATTTGGCGCTGTTCTTCCTCAGGGTAAGCTGCAATCCATTTACCGGCTGCTTGTAAAGTCAATGACGGTCCTGCCTGCGAAAGCAAGCCTGCCGTATCATTTCTCGATGCCAGCCAAAGGAATCCCTTCGACCTCACCACTTGTACGGGCCAGTTTTCCAACCACTCCATCAGCCGTTCGGGATGAAAGGGTATTCCCCTCCTGTAAACGAAGGAAGAAATCCCATACTCCAAGGTCTCCGGGATATGCTCTTCATTCAATTCCTTTATCCAGCCGGCTCCTTGGCTTGCCTCTTCAAAATCAAATAAATGTGTATTCAATACATCCTTTAGCGGCACCTTGGAATGGTTTGTTTCGATAATTCTCGCATCGGCATTCATTTTATGAAGAACCGCCTTCAATTCCGCGACGGTATCAGCATCCATCAGATCGATTTTATTTAACAGGATGACATTGGCGAACTCTATCTGATCTATTAATAGATCGACCACTTCCCTGCCATCCGCAGCATCAGTTGCCTGCATCCTATCAATAAGCGTTTCTCCGGAAGTGAAGTCTTGCCAAAAATTATACCCGTCAACAACGGTAACCATCGTATCAAGCCGGCAAGATTTCGATAAATCAATTCCCATGCTTTCATCAACATAACAGAAGGTTTGGGCTACAGGGACCGGTTCGCTTATCCCAGTCGATTCAATCACGATGTAATCAATGTCCCCTTGTTTCGCCAATTTCTCCACTTCAATCATCAAATCCTCACGAAGCGTACAGCAAATGCAGCCATTCTGCATTTCCACCAGTTTTTCATCCGTCCGGGTAAACCCTCCTTGTTTGACCAGCGAAGCGTCAATATTGATTTCACTCATATCATTAACGATGACGGCAACCTTCAGATCATCCCGATTCTCAAGAATATGATTCAAAAGCGTCGTCTTTCCTGCACCAAGGTATCCACTCAATACCGTAACCGGAATTTTCTTCATCTCCAACCCGTACCACTCCTTTACCTAATTTCTTTGCTTAAAGTAAATCAAAATCATTACGATTTAAACACCAAAGCAATCTCCATATAAAAACACTCTCTAATAATAAAACGTAATCATTACTATTTGCAAGTTTTTTTCAAAATTGCCTCCGAATACTTCTCTTGAACCCATGTAATCACGCTTGCTCCGACACATGGATAAATGAAAGGGGCTTACATTAAAACAATAAAAATTAAATGGAAGCCCCATCACACATTACATCATGTGTAAGAAACCTCCATTGCATTTAATCATTTTAATGTACTTCAATATTTACAAGCAGCTGATCATTAACAACGTTTCATTATCCAATACATTTTTCTTTTTCTTTGTTGCAAATCGAGAAAAAAATTATTGGCCATTGTGCTTATTCCGCCATTTCCCACCCTGAAGATGTTACTGTCTTTTGTTCAAAAGTTTCAATCTCTCTCTGTTTCGCCAGTTTAGAAGCTTGTGATACGGACCACGTTAAATTCCCAAAGGCAATCACTGTCCCGATCGAGATAACCAACACCTTTTTACAAAGTATTTTCTCAATAGCTTCCTCCTGAGAATGTATTGGAATACTCTAAATATAAACCAACATTGTTAACCTAACATGTAGCTGCTGTAAATGTACGAAATTATTTCTGTACATATATAAACACAAAAAAGCTGAGTGCATATGCAATCAGCTTTTCATAGGTGTTTCTTATTTATAAAACACTTTATCGACGTTGTATTTAGCATGAAGCTTATTGATCATGTACGTTTCATAGATTTCACGTTCCATAGCGTCTTCGACTAAAAGAATGTCAATTTTCTTGACTTCATTACGATGCTCTTTAATCGGAGATACGTTATCCTCGAAATGCTTCTTGACCCTTGGTCTTAATTTACGGGCTTTACCGACAAAAATCAGTTCATCATTCTCATTGTAAAACAAGATGATGCCGCCTTTATCACGGGGAATCAAATGAAAATCGATAAACCCGTAAATTTCAGGAATGACAGCTTCGTCTCCTTCTATAACTTGCTTTCTTTGTTTGATGCTTATATCCGCTGCAGGGATTTCAATTTTAATCATTACAATTCACGTCCTCTATTCGTATAAGGTGAAACTTTCAATCGACTCCAGTTTCACGCCAAGCTCATCACTTCAATCTTAAAGGTAAATGGTATCATAATTATGATTGAAAAGCCATGAATGCCTTGCTTGGATTAAGATGATTCTAAATATAAAGAAGAAGACTCGCTGGGAGCCTCCTTCTTTGTAGGAAATATCCGTTACCACCTGTGAGCCTTTGCATTGCTTCTTAGTATAATGTTTGTTTGTGATTCTTGCGTGTGGCCATTAACTTGAGATTTTGAACGCTTAGGTCTTGTCCAATTATGGTGAAACTTTTGAGAATGTGGATCTAATTGATCTTTATAGCTCATTCTGTGTCACCTCATCATTAGGATTTGGATATTCCGTTCAGTGATAGTAATCCCCATCACTTGTTCTAGTATTTTATTTTTCCAAGCCATTTATACATATTCTTTAAAAAGCGAATTCAGCTGACTTGCCTTTTGCAAGGACTTTCCCTTCGTCATCCACCGCATCACTTGACATGACGGATATGCCTTTTATGTTTCCATCATTTAGAATGAAACCAATGTTTCCGCTTTTTGAACCGTTTCCTTCTATTTCACCAGTAAGTTCTTCCAAATAGATCTCATCTTCCCATGTCAGATGTTCTCCTCTGTCCGTTTCAAGGAAAGCAACTGGCGAAAACTTAATTTTTTTATCCGAATTGTTTTTGATTTCCACGTTCACTTTTACGATATCGAAATCTTCATCATGCGTATAGCCGTGGAAGAAATCGATCATGCTGTAATCCGGAGTGGCATGCATCACTTTCATTTCTTTGATGTTAACCTCGATCGGGCCAACATTCAACGTTTCATTCACTTTTTTATAGGCCTTCAAAGTTAATTCGCCTTTGGCATCGGAAACGTTCTGTCCGATCTGGTTCAAGTTTATATCATCAGGAAGCTGCGGATTCGGAACATAGACATCCTTTTTTTCCAGTGGTCGTGCAATTTCCTCTGTTTTTTCTTTAGCTGTCGTTTCTTCTTCGTAAGCTGGTTGGGTATTAAGAGCACCAAATGCCGTTAATAACAGGGCACCGATCATCAGTCTGTTCATTGAATCCCTCCCTGAAGTCATTATTTCTTTAATAGCTCAAAAATGATTTTGGCTTGATCCGTGTTATCGACCTGCCCGGCAAAACGTTCTTTATAAGGCCCGTATGCATAGACTGGAACATCTTCACCCGTATGTCCCCCAGTAGTCCAGGCAGTATTGGTCCGGTTATCGAATATGGCTTCGATGGCATTATCGACATTCGTCACATTTTTTGATTTGGCAGCTTCAGTTACCGTTTTGATTTCACCGTCAGTTAGCTTCACTACATTTTGGTTAATATATTGCTTTAGCGTCTTTTCGACATCAGCGCCTTTGACGATGGCATCCGCCATGAAGTCAGGAGTGCGTTTGGCTGCCTTGATTGGCTCACCGTACCAGTTATATATTCCTTTTGCTCCGATCGAGAATCCTCCTGTAGAGTGATCCGCCGTAGCCACCACTAAGGTATGTTTGTCTTTCTTCGCAAATTCCATGGCCGCTTTGTATGCTTTTTCAAAGTCTTCCATTTCACTCATTGCACCTACGATATCATTATCATGCCCTGCCCAATCGACCTGGCTTCCCTCGACCATAAGGAAGAATCCATCTTTATCTTTATTCAAGCGCTGGATCGCCGAACTTGTCATGTCTGCCAAAGAAGGCGTTTCACTTGGGCGGTCAATCATTTTCGGAAGTCCTTCAGAAGCGAATAAACCAAGAACCTGCTCATTTTTGTCCTTTAGCATTTGATTTTTATCCGTCACATAACTGTAACCGTCTTTTTCGAAAGCTTTCGCCAAATTGACATCAGGCCGGACAAAATTGGACTTCCCTCCACCCAATAGGACGTCAATTTTATGTTTGCCTTTGATTAATTCGTTATAATAATCGTCTGCGATTGAATTCATGTTTTTCCGATTTTCATCATGGGCGCCAAAAGATGCAGGCGTAGCATGAGTGATTTCCGAAGTGGCAACCAATCCCGTCGCTTTTCCTTTTTCCTTTGCTGCTTCCAATACTGTTTTGACTTCGGATTTATCATTATCCACTGCAATGGCAGCGTTATAAGTCTTCACTCCTGCAGACATTGCCGTAGCGGCTGAAGCTGAATCCGTTATATTTTGTGCAGAGTCTTCTGGGTAAGTCATCTGCTGGCCAACCAAGTATTTATCAAACTCTGTCCGTTCTGCCACCTTCGTACCAGGATTATCTTTTAAATACCGGTAAGCGGAGGTATAGGAAACACCCATGCCGTCACCGATAAGGAAAATGACGTTCTTGATTTCCGGTTCTTTATTTGGGTTCCCCTTTGCCGAAACACGATCCGCACCGGACCATGATAAACTTCCAAATGCCAATGCAGAAACGAGCGTGATGGGTAAAACCTTTTTACTCCAAGTGCGATTCAAATGAATGACCTCCCGTTAATGTTTTCTATTTAATTTAACTATAGGTGAAGAAAATGAACTCAATGTCAAGGCTATGTAAAAAGATGACAGGATAATTGTTAAGACAAAGTAAAGACAGCATGTGGAATTGGTTATTCAGGGAAATTATCAGTAGCTAGGGTATATTTACAGGTCATTGAACATCTTCAAATCGGATGATTGTTAGGAGTTTAATGTGCTATTAATGGAGAAAAAAATGGCTGTTTTCACATACTTTGTTGCTATTTACCAGGTAGTGAGTTGTGGTTGATTTCCCCTCCAGATGCTCGCTTTCCGCGGGCGGGCGGTGAGCCTCCTCGGCGAATACGCCTGTGGGGTCTCACCTGTCCCGCTGCTCCCGCAGGAGTCTCGCACTTCCGCTCCAATCAACCTTAAATAGTTTCGTTTTAAAAACAACACTCCTTACGAAAAGAGCAAAAAAAATAAAGCATCCGAATAAGGATGCTTTAGAGTAAGACAGCAGACAAAGTCATCTTTGAGAAACGTTACATTTTTTTGAAAATCTGCTTTTTTTCGCCGACTGACTGTCAAACCTCCTGTCGCAAGCATCTAGCTGAGTCTCGGCTAGCCAGTTATTCGGCAGGAAAATCATGAAGTACAAACTATTCTTAAACCGTTCGGGATGAGACCAGCCTACGTTTTACTTTAAAAACCATTCCAGTTGATTGGAATGGAAGGTACGAGACTTCTGCGGGGAAAAACGTGTCCAAGGGAGACCCCACAGGCGCAAATGGCGCCGAGGAGGCTTCAGGACCGCCCGCGGAAAGCGAGTACCTGGAGTGAAGATCATGTTCCATTTGATTTAAGAAATCTGCTCCCTCTTGTCGACAAGCTGAAGCGCTCCATTCAAAGAGCGCTTTTTTCACTATTCTTTCTCTACAACTAAACATTCCAAAGCACGGGCCGCATTCACTCTCGCCACCTCTATGGAATCGGCAGACGACAGGGCGACCGCAACCCTTCTACCTGCCTTTGTAACAGGTTTACCAAAAAGACGCACTTGTGTATTAGGTAAAGCCAAAGCCTGTTCAACACCGACTATTGAATATTCCGATAACTCATCTTGCGCTTTTAATGGACGGCTGGCACCCGGACTGATCAACTTGATTTCCGGGATGGGGAATCCTAGAATCGCCCGAATATGAAGGGCAAACTCGGACAAATTCTGAGTCACCAATGTCACTAGCCCCGTATCGTGCGGACGTGGGGAAACTTCACTGAAATAGACTTTATCCCCTGAGAGGAACAGCTCTACCCCGAATAATCCGTACCCGCCAAGTTCATCCGTAATGGCATGGGCAATTCTTTTCGCTTCTATTATTTGTGCTTCTGTCATGTTATGCGGCTGCCAGGATTCAATATAATCCCCGCCCTGCTGAATGTGACCGATTGGAGCACAAAACATGGTACCATTTACGGTCCGGACAGTAAGCAGCGTGATTTCCGAATCAAAACGGATAAATTCTTCAATGATCACCCGTCCATTTTGAACCCGGCCGCCTTCCATCGCGATTTTCCAGCAATCCTCCAGGTCACCTTCCGTGCGGCACACACTTTGCCCTTTACCTGAAGAACTCATCAGCGGTTTGACGACATTGGGAAACCCAACTTCCTTGGCAGCTTGGACAAATTCTTCATAAGTGTTTGCGAATTTGTAGGCTGCTGTCGGAATCTCCAGAGTTTCAGAAGCCAGCCTCCTGATCCCTTCACGATCCATCGTCAATTTAGCGGCTCTTGCTGTCGGAATGACTTGAAAGCCTTCCTCTTCCAACTTGACTAATTCGGATGTGGCGATGG
Source organism: Peribacillus sp. YIM B13477 (assembly GCF_042787955.1). Classification (NCBI taxonomy): domain Bacteria; kingdom Bacillati; phylum Bacillota; class Bacilli; order Caryophanales; family Bacillaceae; genus Peribacillus; species Peribacillus sp. YIM B13477. The sequence continues at coordinate 249,669 of NZ_JBHZPD010000006.1, read as the reverse complement.
CTTCTATTTCCGGTACAATCAAATCGGGTTGTTCTTTCTCTACAACTCCCCTTAGTTGTTCCGCATCCAGCATATCGATCACATAACTGCGATGAGCGACTTGCATGGCAGGGGCATGTTCATAGCGGTCTACAGCAACGGTCTCCACACCAAATCGCTGAGCTTCAAGTATGACCTCTTTCCCCAATTCACCCGAGCCCAATAATAAAATCTTTTTCGATTTATACATTCAGTCTCTCCTCCTTAATTCCTCAAAAACATTATATACGAACTATAAACGAATAAACATAAATATTTATTCGTATTTTCATTTAAATTCATACTGAAAACAGGAAATGAATATATTTATTTCCCGTTATCAAATACCAACTTGACAAATAGGATTAATAAACTTTATACTGCTTTTATATAAGGAATATATATAAGCTGACTAGTCTACTGGAGGCTCTCTATTCAACAGGAATAGGGGGTTTTTTCGTTTTTATCAATGAGGGAGGAGTTTACTATGCAAAAGGAATTGCTTAGGACCATTTCCCCTGTCATGAATGAGAAGAAAAATGGGGGCTTAGAAGATATGGAGTACCTTAATCTTCCTGACAGACTATTTTTCCACTGGTGCCAGCAGAAATATCGACTGAATAAAGGGGTTTACAACACGATCGATCATTGGTTCTATGAATACGGCATTGTCCATATCCTTCACCGCCGGATCAACCTTTTAGCCTTTTTGGATTTCGCTTCTACCTCGGAACAGGAAGCCGGAAAGACAAAGTTCATTAAATTCGGCAATGGTGGCCTAAGGCAAAAGCTACAGGAATTCATTGCAAATTAACCTGAATCTTATAGGGCCCTTATCAGTAATATGCTCATTCTCCACCTACTGGTAAGGGACGCTTATACGAATGTCGAAATTTGCAGTACGATTATTTTTGAAAATGTAAGCGCTTTCTATTATAATGAAATTAGGTTGGATGGCATGCGTGGCCGTCACAGTATATGGCGTAGGTGGGGCCAATACTAGCGCTAAGGAAGGTTAACTTCTTTACCGTAAAACTATTAGATTTCCTTTTGGTAGGGGCTGCAATATAACCGAGGCATGGAAAATGTCCGTTCATTTCAAGCTAAAAAGCAATTTAATCATGCAATCGATAAGTAAAGCATAACTTTACTTATTTTTTGCAGCAGCCCTCATCGTTTCAAGTCTAATAGTTTATAAGACTAAAAAGCTCTACCCCATGGAAACGGAGTTGAGCTTTTTCATTTGGTCAAATTTCACATATATAACCCTGCCAAGAAAATCCCAAGCGACTTCTGATAAATCTCATCGAACTGAGATATGGGAAGGGGATTCGTTCCTTTGCCCAGCTCCACGGTAAATCCCGGCCTGCGCCAATCCTGAATGAACCAATCCTTATACCCTGCATAACTATTGGCGGATTTAACAGGCTCATATCCACTGACCCTCGCAAACTCATTGACTATCGTTTCCGACTCGGGTGGTTCCAAACCTTCAAACCCCCAAAAAATCACCTCTCCTTGGGTGTGGAACGCAAGGACTTTGCCAAAATCACGTTTTTTTGTCAACTCAGACATTGCAATGGCCTCTGGCTGTGTAAGCGGCCCTTCCCCTGGATAATTAGCCGGACCTGGCTCCGTTACATTATTACGGGCTTGTTCCAGTTCCCATTCGGCGGGAAATTGATCATTCAAATCTACCCCATTAATATTGGCTTTCCAGCCAGAGAAGTCTTCGCTGCCATTATTCCATTCGATGAGCCGTCCTCTCAAAGGCTCATCTGCAGGCGGTCCTTTCAAAACCAACTCCACTCCGTCCGGATTCACCATTGGGACGATCGACAGCATCGTCTGTTGATAAAAGGGAAACATATCTAGACCGCGAATGTCAGCCTGATTCGTGATTGCAAGTAAATAATCATTTAAAAAGGTCATGATCACAGGCGTCGTTATCCACTCATTCGCATGAAAGGAACCATTATAGTGAACTCGTTTGTTGCCATTTCCAATCAGAACTTCGGGGATATCCCTTTCAAGCACGGAGTCCCCGATGGGCGAGGTTTTTATAAATGGATAGATTGTTTTCAAACGTCTAACATCGGTCATCATCGTCTCATAAGCATATTCCCGATTTCCTTGAATGAGCCTCCACGTAATCCTTAATGGTACAGAAATTGTCTGACCGACTTGCAAGGCATTCGGGTTGAGATTGGGATTAACTAAAAATAGGGCATCCAATGAAAGATTGCGTGACCTGGCAATTGCCCATAACGAATCACCTTGCTTTATACTATAGCCGGTTGTCGTAAAGCCAGGTATTTTGATTTGTTGGCCAATCATAAGTGCAAGTGGATCTATCCCACTATTGGAATCAATGATAAGTTGGTAATTCACCTTGAATAACTGGCTATAATACCACAAGGAATCATTTTGCCGCACAAAAACATCCATACTGCACCTCCTCTTAACCAAATGTATGCTGATTCGATTTAATTATTGCCAAAGCAAAAGTCACTCCTCAAAACGAACCAAATTGGGGTTTTCATCCAGAATGCTTTGATATTGCTCAGTACTTCCATACGTACCATCAGGGTCCAATTCCCGATATCTTTTGAATTTCGCCATCCGATCTTCTTTTTTGGCCCAGCCCAGATGCTTCAATCGTATGTCGGATAACTTGTGAGGCAATTCAAATTTGAGGACGCTCTTCGGCATCAGGCTGCCATTTTGTCCAGAAGATATTAGAGGTGATATCCTTATTTGCAGAAATAAGCTGGTTGATGGTCTGAGGATATAGCAGGAGGTCTGAATCGATTAGAAATAAATAATCATATTGTTCTTTAATCGCATGTTCGATTATCATATTTTTGAAATCCGCGACCTTCCATACCAAATTTTCATTCCAGTAATGGGTAGTGCCATTACACACATAAACATCGCTTTGATTGGATGCCAGTAATTTGACATTGTTCTGCTCCTGACTGAAATCTTCGAGCATCTTGCTTGATCGCTCATCTTCATTGTCGTCAATGAAAAAATAGGCAAGTTCCTTCCCCTCCGCATCCAACCGTTTGAGTGAAAGCAGGAACTTTTGTAAAATATGTGGTTTTTGGTAAATTGGACTGCCCACTAACACCCGAACCTTTTTACTGGTCATTAATACCACCCTTTACTGTAAATCTTAACTGGCCCCCAATTAATCTGATTGCAAAACTTTCCCTGAAGACATTTATAACTATATATTCTTAACGAACTTGTCGGATGTCATTTAAAAACGGCGCCCTGCATAAACAAAACAGGCATCCATTCATGAATGGATGCCTGTTTGCATTTACTAGATTGGGAGTACCATATATTACACTTCCTGCGGTACTGATAAACCTAAACCTTCGGCTATGCGCGTTCCGTATTCCGGATCGGCTTTATAAAAATGACCGATTTGACGAAGCTTGATTTCCTCTAATTCCACAGGTTTCATTGCGCCCACGATCGTGTCAACAAGGCGCGTTTTCTCTTCGGCACTCAATAGACGGTATAAGTCACCTGCTTGAGTGTAGTGATCATCACTATTATGACCAACTTGTGCAGCTTTCCCGGTTACCTCGAAAGGAGTGAATTTATTTTCCGTTGATTCGGCAGGGCCGCCAAAACTATTCGGCTCATAATAAACAGATCCCTTGCCATTGTCATCTGAACGCATGAAGCCATCACGCTGATAGTTGTTCGCTTCCACTTTCGGACGGTTAACCGGAAGCTGGTTATGGTTCGAGCCCACACGGTAACGGTGTGCATCTCCGTATGCGAATAGACGCCCTTGAAGCATCTTGTCCGGGGAAGCCTCAATTCCCGGTACGAATGTTCCCGGTGAGAATGTGGCTTGCTCTACTTCAGCAAAGTAGTTTTCAGGATTTCTGTTCAATTCCATACGGCCAAGCTCAATCAGCGGATAATCCTTTTGAGACCATACCTTCGTCACATCGAATGGATCGAAACGGTATGTATCCGCATCTTCCAGAGGCATGATTTGAACATATAATTTCCAGGCAGGGAAGTCCCCTTTTTCAATGGCATTGAAAAGATCTTCCGTATGGTAATCAGGGTTTTCCCCTGCTAGTTTTGCAGCAAGGTCCACATCTAGGTTTTTGATGCCCTGTTCTGTTTTGAAGTGGTATTTCACCCAAACGCCTTTTCCTTCTGCATTCACCCATTTAAATGTGTGGCTACCGAAACCATGTGTATGGCGAAGTGTAGCAGGAATGCCCCGATCGGACATCAGGATCGTCACTTGGTGCAGGGATTCCGGTGAATGTGACCAGAAATCCCAAACAGCCGTAGGATTTTTCAAATGTGTTTTAGGATCTCTCTTTTGTGTATGAATGAAGTCGGGGAATTTAATCGCATCGCGAATAAAGAATACTGGCGTATTATTACCGACAATATCGTAATTTCCTTCTTCGGTGTAGAATTTAACGGCAAATCCACGCGGATCACGGACTGTATCTGCAGAACCCAATTCACCTGCAACTGTGGAGAAACGGATAAACAGATCTGTCTTCTTGCCCACACCATTGAAAAGTTTAGCTTTCGTGTATTGAGAAAGGTCGTTCGTTACTTCGAAAGTGCCGTATGCACCGGCACCCTTCGCATGAACCACACGTTCAGGGACACGTTCACGGTTGAAGTGGGCTAGCTTTTCCAATAAGTGTACATCTTGAATGAGCACAGGGCCGCGTTCGCCGGCAGTGATAGAGTTTTGATTGTCTCCAACTGGTGCTCCCCAGCTTGTAGTAAGGTTTTTCTTATTCGACATAATTGAACCACCTTTTCATTATTATTTATGTATATAATGATAAAGCTTCTCAGAAAAAAATCAATACTTATTTATAATAATTTTAATATAATAATCAATTCATTATTCGTTCGTTGATGATATAACACCAAACACACCCATAATATGGATAGTGCAAAAGGTATAAATGCTGATGGAACAGCCTATTCACATAATTCCATTCCTAATAATGGTATACGACCCTTATAGGCGATTTTCCTTCATGACGAGTGATTTTATCATTTCCCCTACCAATGGGACAGCAATCGAGAATGGTTAACGAATAATCATAGATACTTTGAACTACTTTACCTCATTCCTTCTATTCATCTTATAACAAACCGAATTGTTCTCCTGTGACTTTGTTCACTTCGTCAGACTTTATTTACAGAATGACGAATAGCCTGATGCACAGAAACTGAATTTTTCATTGCTTTTGTGAATCCTATCTTTCAACAGAGCCCTTCCTGAATCAGCTGAAACAAAAGGCCATCCCCCTTATTTTGCTAGAGAATTTGTACAGGTTTGTGTTCATATAGAAAATAAGATACTATTACGTTAAAATGACCGTCCAATAAGAGTAAGGGTGATATATATGAATGAGCGCAAACAAATGGTAGTTAAATATGCGCACCAATTATTTATTGAAAAGGGTTACCAAGCAACTTCCATTCAGGATATTTTAGATTATAGCGGCATTTCAAAAGGAACATTTTACAACTATTTTTCTTCTAAAAGCGAATTGCTTAAGGCAGTCTTCCTAACTTCTCAAGAAAAATTCGAAAAAGAGCGGAATGAATTGCTGATTGGGCAAAACCTTGCAGATATTGAAATATTCATCAAACAATCAGAATTACAAATGCACTCAAACAAAAACAACAAAATCTTTTTCTTATATGAAGAAGTAATGATTTCAAATGATAAAGAACTTAAGAACTTCATAACACACGCTAAATTCCAGCATATCCATTGGTTATCAAAACGGTTTCTGGATATTTTCGGTGCTGATAAAAAACCTTATATTTTGGACTGTGCCATTCTTTACTCGGGAATGATGCATCAAACGATTCATTTTAATGCCTTGGCTAAAGAGCCCGAGTTCAACCCTACTGAAATTATCCGTTATTGTGTCGATAGGATTAAATCGATTTTCGAAGATGTCAGCAAGTCAAATGCACAGCTTTTGGAACCCGATCTCATCAAGCAATGGCTGCCTGAGTGCTTCCATAACCAGCAGGATTTTCATACAGCACTCCTGCACTCTGCAAATGACCTAAAAAAGATGATCTTGAGGCTTTGCCAAGATGATGAAGCGGAACGGGTTAAAAACTTAAAATTGATTCACTTTATCCAAGAGGAATTATTACAAAACGTTGAACCGCGAACCTTTCTTATTGAAAGTGCCCTGCTTTCCTTAAACACCAATCCCAAATTAAAAAACACTTTGGAATTAAGTGAATTCGAAAAGATCATTGCCAACAACTAAAGAGAACCTAATGAATCCCATTTTGTAGACAAATGGGGTTCGGAATGGTCTTATCACAACCATAATTTTACAAAAATCAAGTTATCCTTCATGGTTTTTTACTGTTTTATAAAATCCTCAACGGATTGAAGAAAACTAGCTGAAACGTCCTTTTTGAGGGTTTGTAATAAGAAACGTTGATTTCCACTACAGGCACTCGCTTTCCGCGGGCGGTCCGGGAGCCTCCTCGGCGTCGCCTGCGGGGTCTCCCTTGGCCACGCTTTTCCCGCAGGAGTCTCGTACCTTCCGTTCCAATCAACCGAAATGTTTTTTAAAATAAAAACTGCAGGCAGATATCTATTCGGAACCAAGTTTAAAACTAGTTTATCCTTTAAATTTTTTTCACCTGTAATCCTCATTGGATGGAAGAAAATTGCGACACTCCTGCCAAATAACTGGCTAGCCGAGACCCCACAGGCGCTTGCGCCGAGGAGGCTTGGCAGACGATCGGTGGAAAGGGAGCGGATTTCTGAAATCGATGGACCTTTTAATGAAAAGACTGTAGCCAAACCGTGTTTTTAAAACAAGGCTTGCTTACCTTCATGGTTTACTTTTATATTGATGAAACCCTATATTGGATTGAAGAAATTTGCGACACTCCTGCCGAATTACTGGCTAGCCGAGACCCCACAGGCGCTTGCGTCGAGGAGGCTTGGCAGACAGTCGGCGGAAAGGGAGCGGATTTCTGAAATCGACTGGACCTTTTAAATGAAAAGACTGTAGTCGAACCGTCTTTTTAAAACAGGACTTGCTTACCGTTATGGTTTACTTTTATATTGATAAAACCTATATTGGATTGAAGAAATTTGCGACACTCCTGCCGAATTACTGGCTAGCCGAGACCCCACAGACGCTTGCGTCGAGGAGGCTTGGCAGACGGTCGGCGGAAAGGGAGCGGATTTCTGAAATCGACTGGACCTTTTAAATGAAAAGGCTGTAGTCGAAACGTCTTTTTAAAACAGGACTTGCTTACCGTCATGGTTTACTTTTATATTGATAAAACCTATATTGGATTGAAGAAATTTGCGAAACTCCTGCCGAATTACTGGCTAGCCGAGACCCCACAGGCGCTTGCGCCGAGGAGGCTTGGCAGACGGTCGGCGGAAAGGGAGCGGATTTCTGAAATCGAAGGACATTTTAAATAAAAAGCGTCTATTCCATTCTGGGAATGCATATCGTATCCTCTTTTTTTTGTGACAATTCTGCAAACATATAACTGAATTCATTAAATTTTAGTATAATGACTTGTAGAAAGTGACTTCAGGAGGAGTTTTTCATGAACATAATCATGCGTTTTCTTATCAACGGGCTGGTATTGCTCGTTATTGACTGGCTTCTCGACTCCATCACGATCAAATCTTACGGAACTGCCTTGCTGGCGGTTTTTATATTATCGATCATGAACTTGCTGGTTAGACCCATCCTCCAACTTATCACATTGCCGATCACCATCCTGACGTTCGGGTTGTTTTCTTTCATTATCAATGCCTTCACATTCCAAATCACTTCCTATGTTGTCAGTGGCTTTGTAATCGATTCTTTTTGGGGGGCTTTAATCGGATCATTGTTATTGAGTTTCATTCAAAGTCTTCTTATAAAACAGAGTAAAAAAAACCGTCAGTAGCATGCTGACGGTTTTTCGTGTCATTTCCATGACAGCCTTCGATATTTCCCGGGCTATTTCACTAAATTCCGCTAAGCATCCCTAGCTGTTTTCTCTCATTTTTGACAATCCAAAAGGAAAAAGCGGCTAATATCCATAACCTTACATATACATGCCAATTTCTCTGGAAATGGTCATGAATCGAATTATGGAGGAATCACATGTTCACAAAGAATGAACCACCTTCGCCCTACTGATGCCTCCGTCAACAGTACAAGAAACAACCTGGACTTTGATAATGGAGGCTCTGAACATACCGAAGCGACAGGAAATTACTATGATTCTGATTCGTGGGAACCTCGCGATAGCGTCAAAGGTGATGTCGCCCGGATGCTGTTTTATATGGCGGTTCGTTACGAGGGTGATGCAGGGGAAGTCAATTTAGAGCTGAATAATCAAGTGAACAATGGCACCGCCCCTTATCATGGTAAATTGGCTGTCTTGCTGGAGTGGAATGAACAGGATCCTGTAGATGCATTCGAGCGTAACCGAAATGAGATCATTTATAATCAATATCAGCATAATCGCAACCCTTTCATTGATCATCCTGAATGGGCCTCCGCCATCTGGCAATGATGAAACTAAACCAAGCTATTCCTTATCTTTGGGACAGCTTTTCCACTTTTAAATATCTAAATCTTTTGAAAAATCACATAATTATATTTTGTTTGTATAGCATTATAAATAGTTTCGAAAAATGATTATACGAGAAAAAACACGGGAGCACTCCTGTAGTAAGCGTTTTCATTTTTTGCTTTACATTCATCCTATTAAAATATATTATTTAGTTGTAATATTATGTGAAAAATCAATAAATAATATGTATTCTCCTCTACTAGTGATAAAATGCTAGATAGAGAAAATTAAACTCCAACATAGAAAAGGGGAAAATTATGCAAAACTCCAAAGAATCTCAACTACATAGAGGTTTGGAAGAAAGACATATCGCATTAATGTCTCTTGGCGCAGCCATTGGAGTCGGTTTATTTCTCGGCTCGGCATCTGCGATTAAATTAGCCGGTCCAGCAATCATCATTTCTTATGCCATTGGCGGACTTATGATCTATCTTATCATGCGTGCACTAGGTGAAATGGCAATAAAAAATCCAGTCGCAGGCTCCTTCAGCCGCTACGCAAGCGAATTTGTCGGTCCTCTTGCCGGATATATTACCGGATGGAATTACTGGTTCGTTTGGATCGCCACCTGTATGGCCGAAATTACGGCAGTCGGAATCTACATGCAATTTTGGTTCCCTGATACTCCGCAATGGGCTTGGGCGTTAGCCGCACTTGCCATCATGACAACGATTAACTTTCTTGCTGTAAAAGCTTACGGTGAATTGGAGTTTTGGTTCGCCCTCATTAAAATCGTAACGATCATCCTGATGATTGTCCTTGGCTTCGGAATGATCATCTTTGGTTTGGGGAACGGCGGAATCGCGGTCGGTTTCGGCAACCTTGTTGAAAATGGTGGATTTTTCCCTAATGGGATTTCTGGAGTCATCCTCTCGTTCCAAATGGTCATGTTCGCCTATTTGGGAATTGAAATGCTCGGTGTAACCGCAGGTGAAGTTAAAAACCCTGAAAAATCTTTAAAAAGAGCCATCGATACCGTTTTTTATCGGATTTTACTTTTTTACGTTTTAGCTCTGACGGTCATTTTATCAATCACTCCATGGGATGAAATGAATGGAGAAAACAGCCCATTCGTTATGATGTTTGATAAAATCGGTATACCAGGCGCAGCAGGAATCATTCAGTTTGTCGTACTGACAGCAGCCCTTTCATCTTGTAACAGCGGGATCTTCAGTACAGGAAGAATGTTATTCAACCTGGCACAGCAAGGTGAATCACCAAAAAGTTTCGAACGTACAACAAAGTCAGGCGTTCCTGGCGTTGCCATTATCGTTTCGGCTATCGTACTTCTTTTCGGCGTTTACCTTAACTACATGGAAGCCGATAAAGTTTTCACTTACGTCACAAGTGTCGCTACATTCGGCGCCCTCTGGACATGGGGAACGATACTTGTCACACAGATTATGTCTAGACGAAAAATGAGTCAGGGAGAAAAACAAGGCTTATCTTACAAGATGCCTCTTTTCCCATTGACTTCTTATTTCACTTTAGCCTTTTTAGTATTCGTAATGATCGTACTCGGTTTTTCAGCAGATACAAGAATCGCTCTAATCGTTGGTCCGATTTGGATCTTACTGTTGGTAGTCCTGTATTATGTGACCGGCTTGCATAAACGGAAAAGATAAATGCCAGAGGGTGCCAATCTAATTGGCACCCTCTATTTCTTGCCTTCACCTTTTACCCCTTCTTTTGATCACCCAATGGACCACCGCACCAGCTCCGCCTAAAATAATGAGGATCGGCAAGTTTCCGATTATAAAAACAATGATTCCTGAACCCGCTTTAAGTAATAGATTCGCACTCGTTGCAAGTTGTTTCTTTGTCCTCTCCCATGTATTCAATTCCTTATTATCAATGCCCGGCACAACTATCCTGTCCTGTGATAACGTAATGGTGACCGTCGAATATGAGGTCTGGTTTTCAAGATACTTCATTTGCCCGGTCAGCTGCTCTATTTCTTCTTGCACCACGGCAAGATCGGATGATATTTTCAGCAAATCTTCCGTCTTCTCAGCATCCTTCATGAATGCAAGTAACCTTTCCTCCACTGCCCTCTTTGACTTCAATCTTGCTTTTAGATCCACATATTGCTCCGTTACATCCTGTCCTGTCACATTCCTTCCGACCACTTCTGAAGCCTCGCCCTCGCTATCGGTTAGAAAATCCTGAAAATGGGCTTCAGGGACCCGAACAGTGATCGTTCCTTCCACCAGTTCTTCATCTTCCCTGTATACATTGGACTCAACAACATATCCGCCATATCCAGCCGCCTTATTCTCAATCTTCATTAGTGCCTTTTCAAGGTTCTTCACCTTCAACTCAAGCTGGGCCTGATGGATGACCTTTCTTTCATCCGTCATCCCTTCCTTTTCCGCTGCTTCTTCCTGCACCTTATTCCCGGAAATGGAAGCGTCCATTTTACTTTCCGCCTTTTCATCCTGTGATTCCGATGCTGAATCACCTTTTTCGTAACTGCTGCATCCAGCAAGTAAAAGGAACAAACTGAACATTAGCATCATTGTTTTACGGTTCATCGGTATTCCCCCCTTTTCTTAATACTACCGACGTAAAGTTTGGAAGAAAGTTACACTTCTTGATTAAAGGGGATGTTTTATTTTCAGGTGCGAAAGTAAAGGTATAAGAAATGAAGAAAGAAGAGGATTGCATTATGAACTACGGAAAATTGGCTAAAAGTGTGTTGATACCTGTCGTCGGAGGTTCACTTGTGGGGATATTCGCCACAAGGAATTCAAAAGAAATTTATGACAAACTCAAGAAACCTGCTTTTGCTCCTCCTTCCCGGACTTTCCCCGTTGCTTGGACCAGCCTTTATACGATTATGGGAATAGCGAAATATCGCATTGAAGAAAAAGAATCGAAGTCCGCTGAACTCCTCCATGATACTCAACTAGGGTTGAATTTCTTATGGTCTTTTTTATTCTTCAAATGGGGCTTGCGCGGAACAGCCTTTATTGAAATGGCTTCACTGCTGACCTTGATAACAGTGACGGCATTCGAGTTTTATAAAATAGACCGTACATCAGGTTTAGCAATGATTCCCTATATAGCATGGGGTCACCTTGCTATTTAGATTGAACTTTTCCATTTTCAGAAACTATTAATCACAAAAAAGAGCGCCCCTTATATTAAGGAGCGCTCCCTTTAGAGTTTCACGAGTAAAAGTTGAAAACTCACGAGTAATTGCTCAATTTTCACGAGTAAACCCGCTAAACCCACGAGTAAATGTGCTATTTTTACGAGTAAACCTCAACTAATTATTTATATTCGTAATTCTGCCTTCAATTCCTGCGGTGATCTTTCCGCCTTTAAAGGTCTCTTTCACATAGTTAACGAATGCTTCCAGGTCTGCATGTCCAAACACGCGCTCTTTTCCTTTCAGGACGGTATAGTTATCACCGCCGCTTGCCATGAAATCATTGACGGCCACCGTGTATGTTTCGGTATCCTTGATCGGTGTTCCGTCCGCTTTCTTCAATAAGGTGACACGCTCCGTGACAGGTTTACTGAAGTCGGCTGTATAGCTCAGTCCAGAAATTTGCAAAGTTTTCGGAGATCCTTCCACGATCCATTGCTGTTGAAGCAGCGTTTTCACTTCCGCTCCAGTCAGTTCCAGCTTAACCAATACGTTTCCGAACGGCTGGATTTTCGCTAAATCGGAAAAAGTGACTTCCCCCTTTGGAATATCTGCACGGATTCCGCCTGGATTCATGAAGGCAAAATCGGAGTTCAAATCGGCCTTCATTGAATCGGCAATTAAATTTCCAAGGCTCGTTTCCTGCGTATAGGCGTTGGTTCTTAAAATTTTCTCGTCCGTTGTCCCAAGCGGAGCTTTCAGCTCGGGGAACATGTCCAGGTAGTCGTTGATGAATTTCGTCGTCCCGGCATCCGGTGTGATGCCATCTTGTGTAACCGTAACAATCTCAGCTGACTTTTTGACAATATCCTTTGTGCTTGGATCGATTTCCAAATCCACATCTTCAAAAGCCGTTCCATAAGAGTAAGCTTGTACGATCAATTTATTATCGACATAGTTATTGACCTTTGCATGATTATCTCCGGCTAAGATCACATCCACTTCATCATCCACGGCATTGGCAAGATCAGCCACTTCGCCTGTGATGACCCCTTCCTTTTCCGTGCCCGGGTCATGTGAAATGATCACGATCGCTTTGACGCCTTTACCTTTCAACTCACTAACCGCCTTATTTACGGCAGGTGCCTGTTCTATGAATTCCACATTCTTAATGCCATCCGGACTTACTTTTTGAGGTGTTGCATTAGTGACTACACCTATGAACCCAATATCAACCCCGCCGACCTTTTTTATGACGTAAGGGTCCAAAATCGGTTTTTTCGTGTCTTTATATACGACATTGGCCACTACATATGGAAAGTTCAATTTATCGAATACCACTTCGGATGTTGGCGACTTTCCGCCATTGATCTGAGCCATCAAGGTTTCTACCCCTTTGTCGAACTCATGGTTCCCGACAGTTCCGACATCGAATTTCATATTATTCAAAAACTGAAGCGTCGGTTTATCCTGGATCAAAGAAGAAACGGGTGCACTTGCCCCAACGGCATCCCCTGCCGAAAGTAAAAGAGTATTTTCAGGGTTTTCAGCTTTACGCTGCTTCAAGTGCGCGGCTAAATAATCGGCACGCCCTTGTTTGATGCCGCCGAAATCGGAGGTGGTATCAAGCTGGCCGTGAAGATCATTGATCCCGAGCAGTTGCACCTTAACGTTTTCTTTTCCTAAATTGTATTTGTAAATGCCAAAGCCTTTATCATCCTTTTTGCCTGTATAGGAAATCGGGCTGTCTTCCTTTAAATATTCCGCACCTTTTGGCGATGAGGTGAAAGTAACGTTCACCTTGCCTGAAATCGGTGCTATCGACCAGTTATTATCAGCGGTTGGATTGATCTTACCCTCTTGTGTGATGTAATCCATCAAGATCTGGCGATTTTCATCCGCAGAGTCAACCACATATTCGCTGCCCTTGACTCCCGGGAAGTTCCCCCCGCCCGAAGCACGGTAATTATTCGTCACGACGATGAAATCTTGATTCGGGTCCACTGGTTCACCATTATATTTCAAATCTGCAATCCTGCTTGAATCCGACACTTTTATCCCTTTTTCATCATAGCGCGGAGCCTTGGTGACATCGATTTGGTAAGTGACACCGTCAATCACATCAAAATTATAGACGGCAAACTTTCCATTAAGCAGCTCCTGTTCCTCAGACTTGGCAGGATCGATCGTATTATATTTCCCGGCAGACATCTCAAGCCACTCTTTAACCACGGACCCTTTGATCTTGATTGCCTTCAAGGTATTATCGTATAAATATAAATCACCGGCGCTGCGGATGGTCAGTCCGCCTTCCTTGATTTCCGTGAATTCCTCGACGCCATTGCGCCCCGCTTTGAATGGTGCTCCTACAGAGAGGATGGGCAGGTCTTTGTATTCAGGGCGGTTGCTTTGAATGTATTTTTCTACATACCATTTTTGTGCGCTCGTCACGACCTGTACGGAAGGATCGTCTTGCACAAGGGCGAAATAACTATGAATTGGAGCTGTAGTCGTTCCGATTGGCGTGTTAACATACTTTATCGTTCCTTCGTGTTCCTTCTTCACGGCTTTGACGACAGCTGCATCTTCAGCCGCTTTTTTTCCTGTTATTTTGTCGTTGATTGCCCGTGTTGATGACTCGGAATTCACGACTTTCCATTTCCCCTTGATATTTTGGATATCAAGATCGATGATCCCGAGATTACTGCCGCCATATCCTGCTTGAACGGCTGGTACACCATTGATGGTACCCTTTTTATTATCCACGCCTTCAAGGACTTTTCCTTGGCTATCTTTGAATAGGCTGTCTAAAGAAGCCTCATCTTGTGCCGGGAAGACTTTATGCGTGTGGGAGAACGTGATGGCATCGATACCGGATACCTTGCTTAATGAATAGATGACATCCTCGGTATTCTTGGTATCGCCATTAAACCCGGAATGCGTGAGGGCCACGATGACATCCGCGCCTTTTTTCTTCATTTCAGGTACATATTTTTTTGCAGTCGTGACGATTTCCTTTGTCATGACCTTACCGTCTAGATTCGCTTTATCCCAATCCATGATTTGCGGAGGGGCAAATCCAATGTATCCTATTTTTACTGATTTTTCTTTTCCATTGATGTCCTTCACTTTCTTCGTGACGATTTTATAAGGAGCATATTTATTTTTATCATTCTTTGGATTATTGTCTTTATCCTTTTTATAAACATTGGCATTGACGTAAGGGAAGTTCGCATCGTTGATGGCCTCGTCCAAATAAGATAAACCATAATTGAATTCATGATTGCCAAATGTGGCCACATCATAGTCAAGCAAGTTCATCGCTTTATAAACGGGATGGACTTCACCCTTTTTCAGAGGCGCTATTTTCGCTTTGTACGTACCTAGGGGGGTCCCTTGAATAAGGTCGCCGTTATCCACTAAAACGCTATTTATCACTTCTTTTCGTGCCTGTTTGATTAAAGATGCCGTGCGGGAAAAGCCGACGGAGTCCGATACGGCATCCTTATAATAATCATAGCTCACCAGATTGGTGTGTATATCAGTCGTTTCCATGACCCTTAGTTCAAATGGTGCATCCGAAACGGAAGCTGCCAGGCTTTTGCCGAAGTCACTCGTATGGCCGTTATAATTCGAGACAACCGATACGTTAACCCAATAACCCGATTTGTATGAGTTGAAGTACGCCGAGAACTTTTGGGCCGACTTAATATCCGCCTCAACGGCTGATTGTGAAATGACCTTCGTCCCATTCATTAATTGAAAGACAACGGTTTCATTTCCTTTGTTCCCCTTTTTCGGTGTGACCGTTACAGTCGCTTTGGTGCCTTTTGAGTAATGAACAGTAGGAGCTGAAATGATAAATGGTTCAGTCGTGGCCGGTTTCTTATTAGACTCTTTGGCGGATGCCTCCCCCGGTACGGTAAATGGCGCTGTAATCAAACTCACAGCAAGAATCGGGGCGAGCATCTTCTTAACATGCATCTTGTACGACATACTTCACAACCCTTCTAGTTTAGTAAAATGCTAGAATAATATATCATGATTTTGTCGAATTATCGCCAAAATTTATCGTAATATTACGAATTTTGAATAAATGGTACTTTTTATCCATTCCCATCCAAAGTGCCTAGTTCGATATACCTTCAATCATGTATATAAATCTTCATAGAATCCCCAGGGAGCTCCTTTTTTTGGGAGGACATCATAAAAGAAGGGAAACCACTCTCGCGGCTCCCCATCTTTATTAAGCAGTACCTGCCCTATCATGGCCTGCGGCTTTCCATATGTTTTGCATATTTATCTAGAGGCGATGTGAGAAGCAGCACTAGATTGATAGATAGATTTAACCGATCATTTTCCAGCTTTAAAAATGGAGTTGCAGAAACTGTATATTGCATCACCGGCAATGATACCAGCGGCCATTATCGTCATTTGTTGTTCATATTTACCGTTACTTCTTTTCATAATGATGATTCGTAAGACAATACCTGTCAAAACGGCCCATCCCGCAATTGGAGTCAATAAAAGTAGACCAGTAGCAAATAAAATTCCCATTTGCCTTTTTGAACCACCGATCAATTGAAGAATGGCACCGGGGATAGCCCAAATCATTAAATCTCTAGCAATACCATTGGAAATTCCAGATTCAATGGTTGTTGCATACACAAGGTCAACAGGCGGGATCAGCCCTTGGGAGAAATAGGATTCAAAT
Source organism: Peribacillus sp. YIM B13477 (assembly GCF_042787955.1). NCBI lineage: Bacteria > Bacillati > Bacillota > Bacilli > Caryophanales > Bacillaceae > Peribacillus > Peribacillus sp. YIM B13477. Next base: position 233,194 of record NZ_JBHZPD010000006.1, on the reverse strand, counting down.
GACACCACCACGACAATTGCCGCTACGAAAAAACCAACTAGGCCGGCATACAACTGATTCCGGCGCCCTTTTCTTTCAAACTCCATATCTTCGCCATTTCCCCGAATGATATAACCCGTCTTCAAATCATATCCCATATCAGCAAATGCAACACCAGTACATGCACTGAATCCGACCAATAATGCCAATGCTTCTTTCGGAAATCCGATTAATATCCCAATAATCAATGTAATGAGCGCTACAGCAAAAGCAGGGAACCAACCTGCGTGCATGGCTGCAATACCAACAATCAATTCATGGGCAAATGCCGCTACCATTGTAAAAAGGACGAAGCCGATTAACATACCAACTGACATTTGCGTGTATATTCCGCCCAAAACTGCCAGCAGGATTGATATGGCTGTGTAAGCAATGAATCCATATCCAAACGCTTGACCCAACTCTTTGGTAGGTTTAGAGAATTCCTCATCTTGTACTGCGACTTCTTTCTTTTTATTGAAAATTAAAACGATCACCTGAATGAGTGCAACAAGACCCGCCCCTATCATAAATCCATGAGGAATATACAATTCATTGATATCTATTCCAAACAGCGGAACCGAGTAACCTCTCAATAATAGCCCTATGCCGAACATCGTTAGCGCCCAAATATTCCCTATGAATGCAACACCGAACGCCGACATGGGAATTTTCAAAATTGCTCCAATTATTCCGATTCCAATTCCGGTAAGTAAATACTTTGCCCGGTTACCGCCTTCATCTCCAGCTTTAATTGCTTCAGCGGTTGCAATCCCCGGTGGCCAGGCTTGTTTTGCGGGGAATACTTTCGTGTCGAACATTTTATAAAGCAGAAGGGCATCAACAATCATGGCAAGGGTCACACCGATAAACAATGGCATAATTAAATGATGCATCCCAAGCACATAAGGTATTCCAATTGGTAACATCAAACTGCTGGCAGCTCCGAAAGTTGCTGATGAGATAGAAGTTTGCACCAAATTCTGGCTATGGATTGACTTGAATTTAAATAAAAATTTCAGAGGAATCCGAGCCAGAATCATGGCGAATACAGCTCCAACGATTGATGTATTTGCGGAAATGCCTAAAGAAGTAATAAGTTGAACACCTATCATAGCTCCAATGACAGCCATTAATACAATTACAAAAAAGATTGCAGGATTAAATATCGTCGGATGGTTTTTCTCTGTTTGATTTTTATTCACCATTTGAAATCTCCCCTAATTGTATAAATTTCCGAACTTATTAAAATATTGCTGGATGATATCTGTTTTCTTTCTTAGGATTTCCAAAGTCTCGGCAAACCTCTCTTCCGGCATCCTGTAGGAAGGTCCCGCAATCGTCAGTGATCCAATTACTTTGCCTGAGCCATTGAATAGCGGGGTGCCCATCCCAAAGACAGCATCCGAGAACTCTCCTTTCGTAAAACTCCAACCTTTTTCCTTGATGATTTTTAAATCTTCCAGCAATTCCTGTTTGTCGGTCATCGTTTTTTCGGTAAAGACTTTCATATCTTTCTTCATTATTTTCAATTGTTCTTCCTCTGGCAGAAAGGCCATGATTGTTTTACAAGAAGCCCCCACATAAAGGGGAGTGCGTGTGCCCACCATTACATTAAATTTGATTTGCTGCTCATATTCCGCAATTTCAACAGTAACCCCGTCATCTCCATCTTTTAGCGTTAGAAAGACCGTTTCATTCACAACGTCTGCCAATTCCTTCATTACAGGCTGGATAAATTCCGAGAGTTTCATTTTTTGTTTAATCACACTGGAAAACTCTAAAAACTTCAAACCCAACTCATAGTTTTTTGTACTATCGTTTTGGATGAGGTACCCTTTTTCTTCATATGTCTTCAGTATCCTGTGTAAGACGGTATGGTTCATCTCCATTTTACGGGCTAAATCTCTTAATCCCCATTCAGGTGTTTCCGCAGTGAAATAAGAAAGCACATCAAGTGCATTTTCCAATGTTTTTAAAGTCATGTCCCATCCCCCTGGCTACTGGCGTAATTCTGTATAGCCGATTATGCTATCGCATTTATCATTTACTATGACCCCGAATTTTTCTTTTGCTTGTTCAACAGTGATGTAACCGTTTTTAACATCTCCTAACACAGCCTGTACGTCCCTTTCAGCAGGATCTCCATACCCTCCGCCAGTGGCAGTGACTAGATGGACTGTATCTCCTTTATCCAATTTCAATCTCGACGTGACACCAAATGGCCCGATGACCTCACCGTTTTTCTTATGGATTTTTATATAGCTGGATGACCCGTTTTCTCCTTTATTCATTCCCCAAGGCTGAAATTGATGTCTGCCAAAACTAACCGTCAGTTCTTGGCCATCACTTAAAGTTTTATACGAACGTATTACACCTGAACCACCGATATGCTGCCCCGCTCCTTCTCCATCACATCTAAGTCCATAATTTTCAACTCTCACTCCATACCTGGCTTCCGCGATTTCAATCGGCATATTGTATGTTTCACCATTACCCATGCAAAATTGGCCTCTTTGACCATCTTGGTCTTCACCTGCTCCCCACCCGCCTAAAGTTGGTTCAACAATAAGGAACGGCTCTTTCGTCTCAGGATGTTTTCCCGACAATAAAACGGAGCAGACGGATAAAAGATGGCCGGAAGTTAAGCGGTCGGGAAGCAATGGGGCTAAAGCTTTCCAGATCAGTTCCGCACCGCCGATCCGTGCTTCGAAGTTCATCGATACTGGCGATGGCCTTGTTGCTGAAACAATTGAATGATCATCAGTGATAATTCTCAATGGTTTGAATAGACCCTCATTCACATTGAACTTCGGTCTGATGATTGCCAAGAACATCACCCTGACACTGGATAACAAGCCATAATAAGAACAATTTACTGGGTTCATCACTTGTTGATGGGAGCCTCTGAAATCACAGATGAATTCGTCGTCCGTAATCGTAACTTTTACTTTTATAGGATATGGCCCTCCTTTTGAAGGATCACCCTCGATGAAATCTTGGGCTTCAAAAGTTCCTTTCGGCAGTTTCCCCAGCTCCTTCATTGAATATTTTTCCGCCTGTTCAATCAGGTTATCCATCGTGGAGGACACGGTACCTTTCCCATATTTCGTGCAAAGTTCTTTCATTCTTTTTTCACCAGTTCTAAGCGCAGCTACTTGCGCCCACATATCCCCAAGAGATAGTTGAGGCAATCTTACATTCGTAGCAATCATTTCTACAATGCCTTCATTCACTTTTCCTGCTTCAAAGAGTTTGATTCCAGGCATCTGCAAGCCCTCTTGATAAATCTCTGTTGAATTATTGGTAAAGGAGCCTGGATCTTTTCCTCCCACCTCTGTCCAATGTCCTTTATTGGCAGAGAACGCAATAAGCTCGCCTTCAAAATAAATCGGCATCACAAGACCAACATCCGACAAATGTGATCCCCCGCCTACATATGGATCGTTTATGATGATGATGTCTCCTTCAGACAATTTGTTTCCACCGTCATATTTATCGAGTATGTGCTGAACCATCGGACTTAGCATGCCGATAAAACTGGTGACACCATTTCCTTGGCTGATTAAGTTTCCTTTTGCATCAGTCAGGCCACACGCATAATCCAATACTTCGTAAAACATCGGACTCATCGAAGTCCTGGCTAAAGCGATGAACATCTCTTCACCGATGGAGAGCAGCGAATCTTTGATCACTTCTAAAGCAAACGGATTGGCAGTTTTCATCATTATTTCACCCCAGTTTCAATGATTAAATTTCCAAAAGCATCAACAGATAATTTTTGTCCTTCCATAATGACAGTGGAAGCGGATTGTTCCTCGACAATTGCCGGACCGATCAATTCATGTCCTCTTGCCAATTTTGTCCGTTCGTATACAGGGGTGAGACACCATCCGGTTTGATTGAAAAACACTTTTCGCTCTTCAATTTTTGCATCCTCCACGGTCGATTCACTTTCTTTCATTTCAGAAATGACCGGTTTGTCCACTATACCGAAACTGGTGAGATGCAAATTAACAATTTCAATTGCACTTTCCGGTAAGTTGAACGAATAAACTTGTTCATGCATTTGATGGAATCGGCTGATGATATCCGCTTTAACCTGATCATTCCATTCACCATTCGGAACAGGAACTTTCACGGTATGCTCTTGACCGATATACCGTAAATCTGCGAATCGACTGAATACAATCTTCCCGTCATCCACATTCTCTTTAGCAAATTGTCTTTTGGAATTAAACTCCATGTCTTCCCATTTCAGATTCATTTCCATTAAATCCAATGTATTCAGCAATTTTATATAGGTATGGATATAATCATGCCTTAAATCTGTCATCAACATGCCCCAAGCTGAGAAAACGGATGAAGCCAATGGGATGACCACTTTTTTCACTCCAAGGTCCCTGGCAAGTTCAGCCGCATGCATTGGGCCTCCGCCGCCGAATGCCAACAATGTAAAATCTTGTGGATCATACCCTTTTCTCACTGATATAAGCTTTAACGCGTTAAGCATATTTGAATTCGCGATGTCGATGATTCCGAGGGCCCCTTCTTCAGTGGATGTTTTGAATGGCTTAGCGACATTTTCATCAATTGCCCCTTTTACTCTTTCCATGTCCACTTCGTAATCGAAGTTTTTCCCTGAAAGCCTCCCAACAAACAAATTGGCATCAGTCGTAGTAGGCAGTGTCCCGCCTTGTCCATATGCCACAGGGCCTGGTAATGAGCCTGCCGATTGTGGCCCCACTTTCAAAGAGCCGATCTCATCAATCCAAGCAATGGAACCTCCGCCATTTCCAATTTCAACAATATCGACGACTGGCACTTTAATCGGATATCCTGCTGTTTTTTCCGACTTTTCAATATAATAGTTCGTTGACACTTTCACTTCGCCATCACTAATTAATGAACACTTTGCAGTTGTTCCGCCTATATCAAAAGCGATGATATTATCTTCACCGATCATTTTCCCTAAAATGGCGGCTCCGAAAATCCCAGCTACCGGGCCTGACTCGACCATGTTGATTGGAATGTTCTTCGCATTTTCGAATGTCGTGACACCCCCATTGGATTGCATGATGTACCGGTTCTCTTTGATGTTAAAATCACTTAACTTATTCGAAAGATTATCAATGTATGAATTTGCAGTCGGTTTAACGTATGCATTCAGCACAGTCGTATTCGTCCTTTCATACTCACGCCATTCTTTAGTGATATCACTGGAAACGCTGACAGATACTTCAGGCCACAAATCCTCCACAATTTTAAGCGCTTTCAATTCATGCACAGGATTCAGGTAAGAATGCAAAAAGCAAATGGCAATTGCTTCAACCTGTTCTTCTTTAAAATACTCTATCGCTTTTTCAATATCTTCTTGAACTATTGAAGTAACGACCTTTCCTTTGTAATCCAACCGTTCTGTCACTTCTAGACGCAAATGCCTTTCCACAAAGGCTTCTGGTTTTTTATATTTAAAATTATATAAATCAGGTCGGTTTCCCCGAGCAATTTCCAAGACATCTTTAGTTCCTTTTGTCGTAAGTAATCCTACTTTTACACCTTTTCTTTCGGTCAATGCATTGATCACAACGGTAGAACCATGAATGAACATGTCTATACCATCTATGCTGACCCCACTTTGTTTAATTACGTCAATTACTCCATTCTCAAACTGGGGCGGAGTTGTGTGTGATTTGGCATAACCAAATTTCCCGTTGTCATCCACATATACTAAATCAGTGAAAGTTCCACCGATATCTGTTGCAATTCTCATGCAATCTTCCCCCTTCTTTGGTTCTATAATAGGACCACTGGTTCTTAACTAGAAATATATTAATTTAACAAATTAGAATTGTCAAACTATTTTTAATTCATTCCATGAAGGCTATTAGAAATTCGCTTGTATCTTTGGAAAATGCCTACCAATCTTTCGACTTCCCTGCCCCTGACCGTGGAAAAACTGCGGACCTAAAAAAGGACTTTATTCAGATAAGAGCTGCCTAGGGCCCGGAGATTAAGTTAGGTTGAGGAAAATTGGCAAGCAAGGAGGATAAGGGTGCTATAGCCTATCAATTTGTAACAAATAACGGATGATCGAGCTGATAATATGGAAATGCGGTCTGAGGGCACGCGGGGAGTTTTACTGAAAAATGGGAGAACTGATTCAAGAAAAATCCGGCTGCCTGACACCAAAGAATTTGGGGACACGGCAGCCGAATAATGGCATTTCATTTTATTTCCAATCAATATGGCAGTCTAACTTTCCTTCTTCCTTTTGTAAAGATTTAATGTGCGAAACGGTCAAATCTATTTCCTCTTCAGTGTTAAAATAGTGAGGGGACAGCCTTGCCATTTTATCAATACCATATTGTTGAAGCAGCGTATTCGCCATGAAGGTGCCGGATTCAATAATGACCTTTTTTTCTTCTAAATACGCTGTTATTCTATCCGGATCAAGCCCATTTACATTAAATGGAATGATGCCCAGCCGATTTTTGATATCCCGGGGTCCGTAGATGGAGATTCCCTCGATAGTGGATAATTGATTAACTGCATACTCTGTTAACGCTATCACTTTTTTTAATATATTTTCCAGACCTACATTTTGAGCATAATCAATAGCTGCCCCCAGACCAATAATAGAAGGAACGATCGGGCATCCTGCCTCCACTCTTTTGGCAGTTGATGAATAGTGATAATCATTGGTTTCAAAATTCCAAGTGGTTCCTCCCCAGCCAACTAAAGTCGGCTCAATGGAATCCACCAATGATTCTCTAAGATACAATATTCCTGATCCTTCGGGACCCCGCAGCCATTTCCGTCCGCAAGCTGTCAGAAAGTCACAATCAAGTTCTTTGACATCAATAGGAACCAATCCTAGAGATTGAGATGCATTGATAAGAGTTAACACATCATTTTCTTTTGCAAGTTTACATATTTTCTCTATTTCCTGCAGAGCCCCGGATGCATTAGGTAAATGGGAAACGGTTATAAGCTTGGTCCGTTCAGTAATTTGCTTTGCTATTAAATTCACATCAATAACACCTGATTCATCCGTCTCGATAACCTTTATGCTGACCTTTCTTTTATCTCTTAATTTCAGCCAAGGTGTATAGTTACTATGAAATTCAAAGTCAGCGAGTATTATTTCATCGCCTTCTTCCCATGGCAGTCCATTAGCAACAAAATTAATGCCTTCTGTCCCATTTTTCACAAAAGCTATTTCCGTTGCCTCAGCTCCAATAAAACTTCCTGCCTTTTCTCTTGTTTCATCTATCTTTTGATAAACCTCTTTTCTAAATGCAGGCAAGTATGGACCTAAACTAGCTGTCTTTTGCAAATAATCAATAATCACATTCACTACTTGACAAGGCGGGGCAGATGCTGCAGCTGTATTAATATATATATAATTCCCATGAAAAGGATTATCCTTTTGAATTTGTTCGATATCCATACTCAGCATTCCCTCTCTATACAGTGATAAGATCTTTTTGAAGCGACATCAAATTGATAAAGCCATCTTCTGTCATGATAATATTATCCTCTATCCGCACTCCTCCTTTACCAGGCACATAAATTCCTGGTTCCACCGTAAAAGCCATTCCAGACTGTAACCTTAGATCACTATTTTTCATGATATATGGCTCTTCATGGGAATTCAGGCCTAATCCATGTCCAGTACGATGGGTAAAATACTCTCCATAACCTTTGCTTTGTATAACGGAGCGGGCTACTTCATCCACTTCATGAGCTGTCACACCCGGTTTAATAATGTCAATGGCCGCCTGCTGTGCTTCTTTGACAGTTTCATAGATTTCCTTTAATTCATGAGAAACGTCGCCTATCGCCACCGTACGACAAATATCCCCTACGTACCCGTTAATTATGGAACCGAAATCAATCACAACAAGTTCCCCTGATTCTATTTTCTTGCCGCCAGCACGTCCATGCGGACTGGCCCCTCTATATCCAGAGGCCACGACTGTGCCAAACGGCGTTCCTTCAGAACCCCTTTTTCTCATTTCATACTCCAGCTGAGCTGCAACTTCCACTTCTGTTACTCCAGGCTTAATATATGGGATCGTAGCTTCGAAACTTTCTTCAAGTATTTTCACAGCATGTTGCATCTGTTCAATTTCTTGTTTATCTTTATAAATTCTCAGAGTATCAATTACATCACTTATATCCTCAGCTGCTGCTGATAGGGTCTCTGCTCCTTTTAGCTCCATGATTCTCATCAGGTTGTATTCGACCCCGATTTTCGTAAGAGCACCTGCTACATTTTTCAATTCAACTAAAGCCTCGCTCGGCCCCTGTTCATCCGTATACCAAAATATATTTTCAGCCGTTATTTCCTTGACCTTACTCAACTCCACCTGTGGTAAAATAAAAAACGTCTTAGAATCTTGGGTAATTACAGCAAGTGTAAGCCGTTCACTTTGTTTAAGCTTCAGTCCGGTAAAATAATACATATTCGATCCTGGTACAAGAACAGCCGCATCTATATTATTTTCCTTTAATAATCGAGTAAGTTTTTCCCTCCGTTGTTCAAACATCTGAATAATGCCTCCTTATGAATATTTTGATTTTTCAATGTTTTCATTCTATAGCATGTCAACACTAAGTCAAATTAATTTTATCGATCGGCTAAATTTCACCCCCTGCTTGCACTCCCTCCAAAATCCCCCCATTTTTTATAAATTCTGCTGAATTCCTTGCAAAATAAAAACCTGGCAATGCAAATTGCATTGCCAGGTTTAAAAGTATAAAACCTATAAATCCCGATCTATTAAACTGGCGGATACCGGTTCGATGCCCATCTCCCTCGACCAGATGGACAGCTGGCCTATATGGTGAATTTCGTGCGCTATGAGATGGCGCAATATCCTGCCTTTTTCATATGTCCCCTCCATCCAGGATGGCTGAACCATTCCATGCCCTTCTTCAATTGCATGCGAGTTCAAATAGTCCATGACCTCTGAGTGATATTGGTTAGATAAATCCGCCACTTTTCCGATCGTTTCATAAGCGTCCAAATCGATCGCGACATCAGGCCTCCCTTGTATGGCCCTGATCCAGCTGCATTCGACATCGATAATATGGGCAAGTGTCCGCAATATATTGCCCATCCCTCCCGTACGCTGCCGTTTCAGCTCCTCATTCGGTAAGGATCGGCACCACTTGATCCATTCCCTTCTCACCTGCCAGTTATAATCGAATAATGTCAACATCCTTCCCAGCCCCCCTAACACTCTTTGTCGTCAAATCCCCTTCAGCCTTTGTATTGATAATAATCCTGTCTTTGAATCGTTTTGAAGCCACAAGATTCATAGAGTCTTAACGCATGCTCATTAGTCGCCTCGACCTCGAGAAAAATATCATATCCCAGCTGGCATTGTTCGGCTACAACCTTTTTCAATGCCTTTCTTCCAAGTCCTTTTCCCTGGTATTTTGGCAAAATGGAAAATCCATAAATCCACGCTTCCCCGCCTGAGTGATCAACACGGATCTTACCGACTGGGCGGCCGCCCTTTTCAATCATCATGGTTTTCAGAGTATCCTCATATAGGATGCGCTGATAATAATCCTTCGCCTCTCGTTTCGTAAAATGGAAACATTGAATATCCAGCTGAATTTCCGTTTCCTCATCATCTCTCCGTGAAGGGCGAACGACTGCATCATCATAATCATCAAGCTCCGTTTCGGACCACTTCATTTGAAACTCTGAAAAAGCAAACTCACATGGGAGCTGTTTCAAAAATTCTGTCCCAGAATGTGATTGAGCAGGTGAGTTCAAGAGAATCACCTTATAGTTGCGCTCCACGGCACTCCTTATCGCCTCTTCCAGCAGCTTAGTAAAAATGCCTTGCCTCCGGTAGTCGGGATGCACCATCCCGCACATCTCCGCTTTGTTTCCAAAATCGTAAAGACCAAGAAAACCAACAAGCTTCAATCCATCATAGTGGAGAAAATCATTCTTATGAACACCATTTCGACTGCGAAGCGTTTCCCAATTCAGTTTTAACGTAAAACCTTCCCGTTCACATTCTTGCTGCAGGATCCGAATATCTTCCAGCTGTTCATTTTTCAAATTTGCCACCCCTTTTCCATATTATTAGTTTATTACCAAAAAATAAGAAAAGCAGCACCCTTTTACTTGGGTGCCGCATACTATTCAGAAGTTTATTGATGAATGTTGTTTTTTTAAAAGTATTTTCACTTTAATCCATAAAACTAAAATCCTACGAGGGGAGGATTTCCTATCTAATTCCATTGACGGATGAATTATAGCAGTAAAATGATTCCAAATGACGATTATTTTTTACCTATTTTGTGCTATATTCCAAATAATGGTTTATTATTATTTTATTTTAGGTTAAGGGAGGGATTTAACAAAAGCTTGAATCAGTTAGTACCCATTTCTTTATACCCGAATTCCGGACCCTTTTTAGTATAGAATCCGAAATTCGGTGTTTACCATCCGGCACTTACGTCCTGAGGTTATCGTTTTTTCGTTTTATGAGCGGACTTTTTTAAGTTCTCTACGTCCGTTGTCAGTTCTTTTAATTGTTTACCGAAGCGGAAGAGCAAAAACATAGAAACGACGAATGGATAGCCAAATTCGCTAACTAATGAAACCCACATAGTAGCATCCTCAATCATCATCCTCTTCACCCCTTTTCTTGTATCTGATATCTAAAGTGAAACTTGTCAAAAAAAATCAATCTAGCACTATTGATTTATGGAAAAAAGAACGAATGTTCCTATATAATTGATTTATTCCCCTTGTCTATCACTTTATTAATAAAAGGAGGGATAACAATGAACCAATTAACTTCTCATTTTTTTTCTCATTCATTGGAGTTTCTGCAGCAACAGTACTCATCTTTCTTTGCACAACCGATCATTCAATTATTCTTACAGAACCCAGAGCATTTAAAGATTTTCACTGAAACTCTTGATTCCCCTTCTTCCCACAACATTGATCATCTCAACGAGACTTTCAAAATTTTCTACTACCGGGCTAAAGTATACAAATACATGTGCTCCTTAATTTACTTTTTCTCTGTTGATTTTGATAAAAGGGCACGGAAGCAGCGGGAACGCTATCGAATGGTACTTGATGCGACGCCAAGGGATACTGGAGGATTGATCGATCGAATCGGCACCTTGGATGTTCAACTTGAAAAGATGGGGGAATCGAATGAACTCGCTTCACACATAAGTGATGAAGAGATGGCAAAAGCCTTGAAGAAGTTAACAGCCAAACAAAACCTGGTGCTAACCATGATCTTTTCCTACGGCCTATCCAACAAGGAAATCGCTGCCTATTTCCAGGAGTCGCCACAGAATATCTCAAGCATCCGTAAACAAGCTCTAAAAAAACTTCGAAAGCACTATATGGATGAGGTATATGTTAGAAAGGAGAAAAGCCATTGTGGATAAAAAACTGTCAAAAGAAGAATTGTTGGACCTGATCGAATCTTTGAATCCTAAAATAAAAAAATCATTAAAAAATACGAACTATCAAGACCGGAATGATCTGGAGCAAGAAATTAAACTCAAGATCATTGAATCATATGAAAAAATCGCAGCAATCGAAGCCCCTAATTTTGAGGAGTTCCTTGCGGAATTCCTGACTAAGCAAAAACAATGAAAAAGTACCAAGTCCAGAGAAATCTGCTGGACTTGGTACTTTTTTTTGAATCTCAGTTTGATGGTTTCAATATCAGCTTATCCCCTTTTGGATCGTCCATCGTGGTTTTGTGATAAGTACCCTCTGCCCAATCATCAAGCTGATCGTGATACCACTCACTTTTAACGTTACCTGATTGACCCGGTCCAACAAGGTGATATCCTTGTTTCATGTCGGCTAGGTCGATGACGAATCGCCAGGAGCCACCGTGATTAACGGTTCCATCATCTAAAAATGCCGCCGCCTGTACGGTGACACTGCTGCCGCCTACCGGAATGCCGCCGCCGTTAAATAAATAATGTAACGGGGCGACACTTGATAGCGGGTGGTTAAACCTGACCTGATGATAGTTTCCCCATTCCCAATCAGCTATATCGTCACCTTGTGATTCTGCCAGTTCCGTTAACGTCACCTGTAACGACTTGGCAAGCACCTGCTCAAGTCCGCCTGCATCTTCAATCCATGGGCCCGGCTTACCGTCCAGTGCCCGCCTTAGCAGTTCATCAACGGCCGAACGCCTTCCATTAAAAAGGTTGAGGGTTTCTTCCGGTATTTCTTCTTTAAGCAGAACATCCCCTATATTTCGCATCCAGACATTAAAAATCATCGGAGCCGCTTCATCAGCGGAATCGATATGATTCCATTTCTTCAGAATCGTCAGTGCCTGGGCTTCCTGTTTCCCAGATGGACCCTTCAATACCTCCACGAATCGAGGAACAAACTCCTTAGCTTGCAAATTCACTTTATCCATCTGCAGGCTTTGCATATCCTCGGCCGTAAGCTTTTTATTCGCCTTTAAAAACTCCTGTATCCTCATCTGGCGGTATGGCTGTGCCCAGTTATTGCTGATATGGTAAGGGTAATCATCCGAGATGACTTTATTATTCGCTGTCGAAATGAATCCCTCTTTTGGATTCACCGTTTTTGGAAGTTCATCAAAGGGAATGTAGCCTTTCCACTCAAATTCATCCGTCCAGCCAGGTACAGGCAGCATACTATCACCTTTTTTCCGGATTGGGATTTTCCCATTCGCCTTATAGGCAATGGTCCCATCGGCTGAGGCAAAGACGAAATTCTGTGCCGGCGTTTCGAATTTCAAGAGGGCCTTTTCGAATTCTTTCCAGCTTCCCGCCTTATTCATATTCAGTACCGCTTCAAGCTCGGCAGATGGATCAAGTGCTGTCCACCTTAAGGCAAGCACGGTATCTTTTCCGCTTTTCCCGGCAAACTCGGAGACAACGGGTCCGTGGCGGGTAACCGTCACTTGATAGTCAAGTGTTTCCCCATCCTTCACCTTGATGGGTTCATCCAAGATTTCAGCTTTTTCCCATTTACCTTTGTAGGAGAATTCTTTCTCGTTTTCCGGGTTTCTCCTTTCAATATATAGATCCTGAACATCCGGACCGGTATTGGTCACACCCCAAGCGACCTTTTCGTTATGGCCTAGTATGATTCCCGGAATCCCGGCAAAAATGACACCGCTCACATTGACTGACGGGGCCTCCAAATGCATTTGATACCAAACCGACGGTGTAGCCAATCCCAGATGGGGATCATCCGCCAATAACGGCTGACCGGATTGCGTTTTCTTGCCTGAAACGACCCAGTTATTGCTGCCGTTGAATTCATAAGGAATAACGGCCCCTGCAAAACTTTTTTCAATATCCAGTTCTTCCTTGCTGATGATATATGGAGCGTTCTTTGGATAATCAGGAAATAAATCATATGCCTTTTCCTTGGGGAACGTTTGCAGCAAATACTGCCTAAATGCCTGATCTTCCCAGTTTCCGCCTAAATCAAAGGCCATATATTTACCGATGGTCAGCGAATCGACGGGTGTCCAAGGCTCCGGTTCGTATCCAAGCAGAGTGAACTCCGCCGGCCATTTCCCATTCTTCTCCTTCAATTCATCGATATAAAGATTTACACCCTCGGCAAACATATCCAAGGCTACTTTTCCGTCACTTGAATATGCAGCATAAGAGGCTTCGGCCGCCCGCCTCAAACCAAGTGTGCGGAAATACTTATCATTTTTGACGGTTTTCTCACCAATCACTTCACTCAATCTACCTGACGCCTGACGCCTGCTTAAATCCATTTGAAATAAACGGTCCTGGGCTTGGATATATCCTTGGGCTAAATACAAATCATGTTCACTCGCTGCGTTTATATGCGGGACCCCACTTGAATCCCTCACCACCGTAACCGGTTTCAAAAGACCTGGAAGCGATATTTCCCCCTTTGTTTCCGGCAAGGATCTTGAAAGGAATACATTTGCGGCAATCAAGACAGACAGCAAAAGTATGATCAGGATACCAAAACTCCATAGCGCCCGCTTTCTCCACTTCCGTTTTGGCTTTTGCTGAGGTACGGCAACTTCCATCGATTCATCTTCCTCTCCCCTTAAAACTCTCTTTCTTTCTATTTAAGATATTCCGCGTTTAACTCCATCTTTCCTACCACCCTCCCCACATTCTCTCTTTTTATTTCAAGAAGGAAGAAAGGTGCAAGTACGGATTATTCCGAGCAACGTCTAATTATTACACACAAGGTCGAATCAACTCGCTCAAGGTCGGATTGTTACCGTGAAATTGCTCCGATAAACAGTAAATCAAATGCAAAAACACCGATACAATGTATCGATGTGGCAGGGAATGCTAGCTATTTGCAATAATGTATTCAATCACTTTATCAGCATCGTCTGTATAAAAGAGAGCTTTATCAAAGTCATGGGCAGCCTTCGTCTCGGCTTCCATATATTCAATCGGGGAAAGGAGACCAAAGATCCTCTTCCATTTATGAGTTTTCTCCAGAAGTTTTCTTTCCTTTTTTATATCCTCTGGTATGAATTCATTAATGATAAACCATGGGTCGGAAAGTGAGGGGTCCCCAAAACGTTCATTCAAGGCTTGCAATTTGTCCCGATCCCATTCCACCCTTACCAAGTCCGATATGACGGAGACATTTTGAACCGAGTCGAGGATGCGTTTGGACAAAACATCATATTCTTCATCCTCCAGCCCATTATCCGTCATGATTCCTACACAATACCATTTTTCGTAATGTTCAGGTTCTTCATTTTTCTTAAAAAACACTATTCAACCACCTTCCTTACACGCTTTACATGTCCTATTTAATTTAAATCAAAAACAACATGTCCGTCCACGTCACTTCACTATAACATGGAGAAATATCGATGGGCGATTAAATACGGGAGCAGCAGGAATGTTAGCCTGACATAGAAAAAAAGATACCCTAAAAAAGGATACCTCCATCATACTGGCTGAAGAGCCAGCCCTCTTTGGTTAAACAGATATTCCAGGGCCTGCCTGAACGATAGAAAGGCTTTTACCTGATTTGCAAAATCAAGTTTGACGATCTCTTTCACGACATCAGGGGTAAAACCGACAAACATCGTTTCCGTTCCCATCAAGGCCAATGCCCCCACTAATTGATCCAGCAGGGAGAGCATATCACTTTCCTTCGTAAAGATAATTCCCGAGAAATCCATGATCAATACTTCCGCATGCAGATCTGCACATTTTTGCAGCACCGTCGATTGAATCGACTCCATTCTCCAATCGTCAATGCGTCCGATCAACGGTAAGAGCAGCACATCCTTTAATACGGTCTGAACAATCGGGGTGGACAATTCTTCCATGACTTCTTGGTTTTCCTTTATCTTCTGCAACGAATCGTTTGCCATTTTCGCCATTTCTTTATAATGATTCACGTAACTGATACTCACACAGTGTATGAACCGGTCCAGGATTGCATCAATTATCGAGCTTGCCTTTAACAGAATTTCAATGGAGTAATATCGGTTGCTCACCTCTTCTTCAATGAAACTCCAGAAAAGGTTACGCACAAGCTGAGCTTCCTCAATATTCTTATCTAAAGGAATGCCCATATCCACGACGCGCTTACCTATTTCCATACCCGTTATTTTCATGCTCTCCATCGCTTGTGCCTTTCCATAAATCAAGGCATCTGCATGAATTTGAATAAGTTTTGACCGAACCTCTTTACTCGTTTCTAAATCATAGAGCGGTTCCTCTTCTTCAAACAACTCGATATGCTCCACTAAGATATATTTAAATTTTTCAATTTTTTCGCCGATCATTCTTAATTCTTCCATATGGACCTCCCATACAGGGCTTTTATCATATTTTAGCAATAATCAAGGGTTAAGGATATAAAATCCTTCTATTACCAATATGCTAATAGACGTTTACCCTTTTCTTGATAAGGGTATTATGATGTATGACTTGGAGGGATGAACATGAAAAAAGATCAACAAGACTTCGAATCTGAAAACATGAGCGATTTAGTCGAGCTCATAAACAGTAAAAATAACAGCCGCAGAATCTTGGATGTACTTCGGCGTAATAAAAAGGATAAAAGTAAAGGCAAAGATAAAAAATGAAAAAGCCCAGTCCAAATTGGCCTGGGTTTTTGAATGGGATCAAATAAAAGAGCTGAGCTGTTCATTAAGCAAGCCCAGCTCTTTCGTCATTAAAAATCGATAAGCCACTACCTTTTTCTCCGGATCTCCTTCACATGGTTCCCTTCAGTAGTAATATAGACTGTTTCATCAATTTTGTATGTTAAATAACGGTCACAATCGATTTCAAACGTTTTTCCATTGTCGAATTTCATTGCGCAATTGGATCCCTCTTCGGTTTCCGTAACATCAATGACTTCGTTCGTCTTAAAACCGACTGCCTTGCCATCGGAGAAATGCGGATAGTATTTTTCAACAATCTGCACCTTATGCAATCTGCCCGGACTTGTTAAGTATACAACGAATAATATAATTAAAACGGCTATTAACCCAATGAGAATTACTGCTTTTCGTTTCACTCTATCTAATACCCTCTTCTCTTATCAATCTATTATTCAATATCCATTTTCACTAGATTATATTCAGGATTCCGGAAAAACATGATAGAAAAGATCATTTTATTTAACGTTTTTCACTTTTCCAACCATCATCGCACAAGCGGCAGCAAGGAGGATCAGAATGGATACAGCCGAGATGACCCCCCCCCAGCCGAACTTCATCAGGAATAAACCGCCAGATGCCCCCACTATACTTGACCCTGCATAGTAAAACAGGAGATATAATGCGGATGCTTGTGCCTTTTCACTCTTATCTGCCAAACTGCCGACCCAGCTGCTCGCAATGGAATGTGCTCCAAAAAAGCCAAATGTAAACAGGGCAAGCCCCATTATTTTCAGCAGAAGCGGGTCCAATAAAGTTAACAGGGCGCCCATCAGCATGATTGCGATTCCGATAAGAAGTACACCCCTCCGACCATATTGATCGGCAAGCTTCCCCATCCATGTTGAACTAAACGTCCCCACAAGATAGATTATGAATATGAAGCCAATCAATGTCTGTGATAAATGATATGGCGGTCCCATTAAAGGTATACCCACAAAGTTATAAACGGTAACGAACGAGCCCATTAATAGGAAGGCCATGCCGAATAAGAGTACTAGTCTGTTATTCCTTAAGTTATTGATAAGGGAGGTTTTGATTCTCGATAATGAGACCCGTACGCGGACAGCATGCTGCGAATGCGGTAGCATCCACCAAAAAGCCAGACTGATGATCAAACTTAAAGCTCCAAGGCTTCCAATCGCTATGTTCCATGAGAAATGGTCGGTCAGCACCCCGACAATCAGCCTGCCAGCCAACCCGCCGATACTCGAGCCGCTCACATAGATCCCCATCACATAGCCAAGGCTTTTCGGATGAAACTCTTCATTGATATAGGCCATCGCAATGGCCGGGAAACCTGCAAGCACCGCTCCTTGAATCGCCCGAATTGCGATCAGGATGTATAGATCATCCTGGATGAAGCTGACACATATGGATAACAATGCAGACAGAGTGAGCGCCGTCCCCATTATTTTTTTCCTATCGATATTTTCTGAGAAAAAAGAAACAAGCAATAAACAGAGTGCAAGCGTTCCAGTCGCGAAAGATAATGTAAGGCTTGCCATTGCAGGAGAGACTCCAAATTGCTTTGCGAAAACCGGAATGACCGGTTGGGTACTATACAGATCCGCAAACGTTACAAAGCTACCGAGAAATAAAGCCAAGATCGTTTTCCTGAATGATTTACCAGCAGGCTCGATATAATTCACTTTTGTTCAGACCCTTCACTATTTAACTTTCCCCCTATGTTAATACGAACTTCCCGAGTTGTCTATTTCACCACTTCTATCCAACGGGAAAATTTCATTCCAGCAACAAAAAAACCTTCACTGCATGCAGTGAAGGTTTTTTCATTAATTTGAACGTTTACCATCCCGCTCATTTTTCTTAAGGAGCCAGTACACTGGCATACCGATAATGAGGATGATCACTGAGTACAAGGCATTTAAAGGTGTTTGGATCAACGTGCTTAAAACGATGTATATTGCACCAGCAATCGCCACGATGGGGATGAATGGGTAAAACGGCACTTTATACGTTTTTGCATCCGGATCTTTTCTGCGTAAGATGAAGACCGCAAAGAAGGCTAATCCATAAAAACAGAAGACAGAGAAAACAGCCATATTGGTAAGTTTGTCAGGGTCTGTTGCAACCATCATGATGATTGCAATGAACACTTGCAATACCGTGGCATTTATAGGCGTTTTAAACTTGGGCGATATTTTTCCGATTTGTTTATGGCCTGGCATCATTTTATCAGTCGCCATCGCCAAGGTAATGCGCGGAAAGGTCAAAAGCTTTCCGTTCAAGCAACCGAAGATTGAAATCGCAATTCCGATCGATATCAATTTCCCGCCCAATTCACCGAATAGAAGGGTTGCTGCAACATTCGCTGCATTCGTACCATGGGCTATGACTCCCTCCGCCCCCAATACATGAAGCATGGCAAGATTCACACCCAAGTAAGCGACCATGACCACGACCAATCCCGTTATGATTGCCCGCGGCAACGTTTTCTGCGGATTTTTCATTTCCCCTGCCATGAAGCCGACATTCATCCAGCCATCATACGCCCAGAGCGTTGCCAAAATCGCACCGGCCATACTGATTTTCATTGAACTTTCGCTATCGATATTGAATACAGGCATCTCACCTTGTGCGATACCGAATACCGCTATGAAAATGATCGGGATCAATTTAGCAACGGTCGATAAGGTTTGGATGATACCGCCGTATTTTGTCCCCAGCAAGTTCATGCCTGCTATGAATACAATCGTCAGAATCCCTATCGCCAAAGAGTAGCTTGAAGCGATCTTAAATATTCCGGCAATTAATAACCCGAAGTATAAACTGAGTGCGCCCATGACTGCAGGTCCGTATACCAATGTTTGAACCCAGCCGCATAGGAATCCCCATGCTTTACCGTACACTTCTTCCATATAGACATATAAGCCGCCCGTTTTAGGAATCCGTGTACTTACTTCCGCAATCGTCAACCCGCTTGCAAGGGTAATCAGACCGCCTATCAGCCAAGCTAACAAGGCCATGGTTGAATTACCGCTCAATTCAAGCACGTCACCAGGTCTCATGAAAATACCAGAACCGATAACTGTACCAACTACAATAGATGTTCCAACCCAAAAGCCAATCGTTTTCTTCAATTGGTCATTTCCCATGTTGTCCTCCCCAGGTGTACACATGTACTTTATTTATACTAAAATTATATCATATAAATTATACGGAAATAGTTTATGTAATCATTTGAATATTCCGGAAAATACTCAAACACGTTGGTATCATTACGCTCAGGCAGTTTTATTTCATTTATATTTTTTTTATCAATTATGACTGAAACTGCCCTGAAAACCGAATGTTTTTTTATTATAAAAAGATTTATTGAGTTTTTACTCAATAATGACGAATTAAAAACTTAAAAAGTGAATTATCATTCGTTATTAATTTCATGGGAATCCTGCTTATTTTCGGACACACAAAAAACCACCCCGAATCAACGGGGTGGTTCCTCTCCTCTTTCAAGCTTCATTTCGTATTACCAAATAATGAATAGAAGCACAACCGCCAAGACGATCCGGTAAATGGCAAAAGGAGTCAATTTAACTTTATTGATTAAAATCAAGAAAAAGCGGATACAGAATAACGCAAAGATAAATGCACTGATGAAACCTGCAATAAAGAATGGCAGGACTTCAGGCGTGAAGCTATCCCAGTACTTCACGATTTTTAACAGACTGGCACCAGCCATGATCGGCACTGCCATGATGAACGTGAAATCGGAAGCAGCCCGATAGCTCATCCCTAATAGCACACCGCCTGATATCGTTGAACCTGAACGGGAAAATCCCGGCCATAGTGACAAACATTGAATTAACCCTACACCTAAGGCTTGTTTATAAGTGATTTGGTCAACCGTCTCTGCAGTCAGCTTTGGACGGAATTTATCCGCAGCAATCATCAAAAACGCGCCAAGGAACAATCCGACGATAACCGTCTTCATCGTAAATAGATTATCATCAATGTAATCTTCGAATAATAGACCTAAAACGCCCGCCGGCAACAATCCGACAATGATCTGCAATAGGTTAAGCTTTTGGCCGTTCCCAGCGGATGTGCCTTTCAGCTTCCTTAAACCAAGCAAGTCCATGAATCGCCCCCAGAAGAGCACCACAACGGCGAGTATCGAACCAAGCTGGATGACCACCTTAAAGGCATTAGCCACTTCACTCCCGAAAAGCTCTTTCGAATTCAGCCATAAATCATCAACGATAATCATATGCCCTGTTGACGATACAGGAGCAAACTCAGTTAATCCTTCTACAAGACCAAGGATAACTGCAACAAAAATTTCCCACATATTCATTTTATTCACCTCATATTTCGAACACCTATTTATGGAAATACCATATGTATTTTACTCGTTGTTTAAAATATTGTCTATTAAACATTGCTGAAACAATTCAAGCGTACATGTATGATAGGGTTCAAGATAAAGTTTAAAGGGGAAGTGATGATTTTGCAAAACATACTGATTTTCGCCCATAGAGGGTCCAAGGGGACGCATCCTGAAAATACCATGGCAGCCTTTCAAAAGGCGGCAGAAATCGGGGCCGAGGGGATCGAGTTCGATGTCCACCTCAGTTCTGACGGGGAATTGGTCATCATCCATGACGAAACACTTGATCGAACGACCACCCTTACTGGTTATGTAAAAGATCATTCGGCACAAAAACTGAAAACGGCTGATGCCGGGAGCAAATTTTCCAATGAATTCCTTGGGGAGCGGATTCCTTTTTTAATGGACGTTTTCGACTGGGCTAAGGGGAATGCTTTATTGATGAATGTCGAAATCAAGACGGATAAACTCGCTTATGAAGGAATCGAACAGAAGATCATTGATTCAATTCGCCAATATGGAATGGAAAACCGGGTGATTCTCTCTTCCTTCAACCATCAATCCATTGAAAAAGTGAAGATGCTTGCCCCAGATCTTGAACGGGCATTATTGTTCGAGGGACTTCCTGAAAACTTCGAAGAAATCTTACGTGATAAAAAAGAATTGGGTTTTCATCCAGATAAAAACAGCCTGACTCCTGCGGTTAAAGAAAAAGCGAAAAAACTTGGATATAAAATCCGGCCTTGGGTCGCCAATGATGAAGCCGACATCGTCAGGCTGGCAGAGTTGGGAGTCGACGTCATCATGACCGATTTTCCTGAAAGGGCAATCAAGATTTTAAAAGCTTGGCAGTCACATGGCTGAGCAATGCGAAAGAGAAGGAGCGATGCTCCTTCTCTTTCTAATCCATATTTATTCAATTAATTAACGAGAAAAGTTTGAACCGCCTAGTTGTTGTTCAGCCATTTGAACCAAACGTTTTGTGATTTCCCCACCAACAGATCCGTTAGCGCGAGAAGTAGTGTCAGCACCTAGGTTTACACCAAATTCACTAGCGATTTCATTCTTCATTTGTTGTAGAGCTTGTTCTGCACCAGATACTAAAAGTTGATTGCTGTTATTGTTGTTTGCCATGTGTTTTTCACCTCCTACTAATATTAATTAGCATTTTAAGCTTAAATTATTATTGCCAATTTATTGAATTTTTTTGTTTACGTTTCTCCCAATCCTGAGCTCTTTATCATGAATTTCTTTTTATGCTCATAAACTGTTAGGAAACTTTCAGTAGGAGGGAAAAGAATTGCAAATACATGTGGTTAGGCCAGGCCAGACGTTATATGGCATCGCCCAGACGTACAGCGTAACCGTCGACAGGCTCGTTGAATCAAATAAGATCCCTAACCCAAATAATCTTGTTTCGGGGCAGGCCCTTGTTATTCCAATCGTCGGCAGTTATTATTTCGTTCAACCAGGTGATAGTCTTTATACCATTTCCCAAAGGGTTGATGTCCCTGTTCAAGAATTGGCAAATATAAATGGCATTTCCGAAAATCAAATCCTATCCGTTGGATACCGGCTTTATATTCCGGCACGGAGGAAAAGGACTGCCGAATTCAACGGCTATGTCGAGCCGAGGGGCACGACGGTTGCACCGGCCCTTGAGACGGCCGCCAGGGAAGCTGCGCCCTATTTAACCTACTTAGCCCCTTTCAGCTTCCAGGCGCTGCGAGACGGCTCCTTAAAAGAGCCATTGCTCAATGACTTCCCTGCCATCGCCAGGGAAAATAAAAATGTCCTGATGATGGTGATCACAAATCAGGAGAATGACCAATTCAGCGATGAGCTCGGGCGAATCATCTTAACGAATACTTCCGTTCAGAATAAGTTCCTGAACAATATCGTTACAACGGCAAAGAAATACGGTTTCCGGGATATCCACTTTGACTTTGAGTATTTACGGCCGGCCGACAGAGAAGCCTATAATCAATTTCTCCGAAAAGCCAGGGATCGCTTCAAGAAGGAAGGATGGTTCATTTCCACGGCACTGGCCCCTAAAACAAGTGCTGAGCAAAAAGGCCGTTGGTATGAGGCCCATGACTATAAAGCACATGGTGAAATCGTCGACTTCGTCATCATCATGACATATGAATGGGGGTATAGCGGCGGACCGCCAATGGCAGTGTCACCTATCGGACCTGTTCGGGATGTCCTCGAATATGCCGTCACCGATATTCCTTCCAACAAGATCCTGATGGGGCAAAACCTATATGGCTATGATTGGACCCTGCCTTTTGTACAGGGATCCACTGCCAGGGCCGTGAGTCCGCAGCAGGCCATCCAGCTTGCGGCGGACAATGATGTTTCCATCGAGTATGACGAAACCGCACAGGCCCCTCACTTCAATTATACCGATATTGAGGATAGGCAGCATGAGGTGTGGTTTGAAGATGCCAGATCGATTCAGGCAAAATTCGATTTACTCAAAGAATTGAACTTAAGGGGAATGAGTTATTGGAAGCTCGGCTTAGCCTTCCCCCAAAACTGGCTGCTCATCAGTGATAACTTCAACGTACGGAGAAGGGTTTAACAAAAGATATAGGAATACCGAATCTGAAATGGGCATATAATCAACCATCGAGCATGAAGTCCATTCAGGATACGTGACTCAGCACTAAAAGCCTTCCGACATCTTCCGGAGGGCTTTTATCATTTACGGTAATTCGATCAGGCTATATGCCGATATTCATCATTCAAAGTTTGTCTGTCCGGACCCTTATGAGCCATGCCTTTTTTGACCATACTATAAGGAACAGCTCAAAGGGTGTGAAAATAATGATTCGAATCGGTCCATACATCAGTACCGTTCCCAGATTTCCGCGTTTCATCAGATTGCTTTCCATCATCGCCTTATTTTTACTTTCATTCGGGGTCTTGATCCACATTGTGGAGCCGAAGAGATTCCCCACCTTACTTGATGGCATCTGGTGGGCAATCGTGACGATGTCAACGGTCGGCTATGGAGATTTCACTCCCGTGACCAATCTTGGCAAAATCATTGGGATGGTCCTCATTTTGTCAGGGGCCGGCCTGATTACTTCTTATTTTGCGTACATCGCTAAAATTTCCATATCCAATGAACAGCAATTTCTAACAGGAAAGAAAGTATTCGGCGGCGGCGGACATATTATCATTGTGGGCTGGAATGGCCGTTCCAAGAGAATCATCCAAAACATCCATGATCGTAAGCACCATCAATCCATTGTCCTTATCGATGATACACTGCAAAAGCACCCGCTTCCACGAACGAATATCCACTTTATCCAAGGAAAGGCTACATTGGATTCCGTTTTGCAGAAAGCCAATATTAAACAAGCCATTCGCGTCCTTATTACGGCTGACCTTAAGCAGGACGAGCTGCAAACGGATATGTTCTCGATTTTAACGTTACTGGCCGTCAAAGGGCTGAATCCGCATGTGTATTGTCTTGTGGAAATATTGACGCATGAACAAAAGGAAAATGCTTTACGGGCTGGGGCGGACGGTATAGTCGAAACGAATAAATTCGCGAGTGAATATATGCAGGATTGCTTATCGAAGGGGATCATAACGGAAGCCAGAGAACAAAATGAGCTGGATGGATTGAGCCTCAAACAGCTGCCCATCCAGGATGACTGGGCGGAATTGACGTTCAAACAGCTGAACGTTAAGCTATTCGATCAAAACATTTTATTGGTCGGCATCATTTCAGGAGGCAAGACCTTAATCAAGCCCCCCGGAGATGTAATCATCCATCGTGATGACACTCTACTCATCATTGATGATTAATGTAATAAAAGCTTTTCCAGATTACGGACAAGCGTTTTTCCTAATGAGATATAGTTTTCCGGAAATTCGGCATCCGGATTTTCAGGCTCGGCAAACTGATTGAAGGAAGCGGATAGGTTTCCGATATTTCCTTCATCATCAATCCCGTCCTCGTACTTATGAGATAACAAAAACGGTTGTAAGAGTTCGACCATTACCCCGTCCTGATCGAGTGAACCATCAACAGCCTTGAAAGGGACCCGCAAGAATTGGTAGCCATCACTGTCATCAATCTTATAATCAAAAGATCCGTGGTCATAATCCCATCCCCCGCCTATTGCATATCCTTCCGGTTTTAACTTTGTCTCCAGATCGAACAAACCGAATGTTTTCCCTTCCAACTGAGAAGAAATTTTAATCATTGTATAAAACCTCTTTCGCTAATTTTCTATTAGCTTAACCAAAGCGCCTAAAAAAAAACCTGGAACGACTCTATTGTCCCCTCGAAAGGCATAAGGAACTTGGCTTCCAAGCCATCCTTTCGCTTTAGTGAAATTTCCACCGTTTCCTTCTTTAACAAAAAAAGGCATCAAGCCATTTTCCGGCTTGATGCCTTTATATTATAAGCGCTGTTCGAGCTCCGCTTTTTTCTTTTCATAACCCGGCTTGCCTAAAAGAGCAAACATGTTCACCTTATAGGCTTCCACTCCAGGCTGATCAAATGGATTTACACCCAGTAAATAACCGCTCATTGCACAAGCTTTCTCGAAGAAATATACAAGGTAGCCAAAAGTATAAGCATCGAGCTGAGGAACCGTTACGATCAGGTTGGGAACGCCACCGTCCGTATGGGCTAACAGCGTACCTTCAAATGCTTTATTATTCACGAATTGCACCGTTTCACCTGCTAGGTAATTCAGGCCGTCCAAGTCATTGGACGCTTCTTCAATCAAGATTTCGTGTCGGGCCTTATCGACTTTGATGACCGTTTCAAAAAGATCACGCCGTCCTTCCTGGACATACTGCCCTAATGAATGCAGGTCAGTCGAGAAGTTAGCCGATGAAGGGAATATCCCTTTTTGATCCTTCCCTTCACTTTCTCCAAATAACTGTTTCCACCACTCAGAGAAGTATTGAAGTCCAGGCTCATAGTTTATCAGCATTTCAATCGTTTTCCCTTTATTGTAAAGGATATTCCGAACCGCCGCATATTGGTATGCCTGATTCTCCCCTAGCTCGGAAGAACTGAAGTCGGCCCTGGCACGCTCGGCTCCCTCCATGATTTGATCGATATCCGCCCCGCTGACAGCAATCGGAAGCAGCCCTACAGCCGTTAAGACCGAGTAACGTCCGCCAACATCATCAGGAATGACGAAAGTTTGGAAACCTTCCTCCGTTGCTACCGTTTTTAATGCGCCCTTCTCTTTATCAGTCGTAGCATAAATGCGGCTCTTAGCTTCTTCAACGCCGTATTTTTGTTCAAGCAGTTTCCTGAAAATCCTGAAGGCCAGTGCAGGCTCCGTGGTCGTACCGGATTTAGAGATGACGTTGATCGAGAAATCCCTATTTTCCAATAGGTCCATCACGTCCTGCATATATGTAGAGCTTATATTATTACCGACAAATAAAATTTGCGGTGCTTTCCTTTTATCCGAAGGTAGAATGTTATAAAAACTATGTTGAAGCATCTCAACTGCTGCCCGTGCTCCCAGATATGATCCACCGATTCCGATAACCAGCAGCACTTCTGAATCTTCTTTTATTTTCGCGGCCGCTTTTTTGATTCTTGAGAATTCTTCTTTATCATAATTGGCGGGTAAATCAAGCCAGCCAAGATATTCATTGCCTGCCCCTGTCTGCTCATGCAGGGAATGGTGTGCCACTTTTACAGCATCCTGTAGATAGGTAATTTCATGCTCCCCGAAAAACGGCAGGGCTTTTGAATAATCGAAACGAATATGGGCCATTCAAATTCCTCCTTGAATTCTTTAGTTTCCCTTTCACTTTATCTGATGTAATTCTCATAATCAAGAAATCGATCAAGTAAATAACGAATTATGCATATAAAGCAATCTCCCACCTGGCAAGGAGGGAGATCGGATCATATCACTTGTTTATAAGGAAGCCCGTAAAATGGCAAGGACATCTTCACGGTTCAGGACTTTGAATCGTCCAAATTCCCCTCTGCTCATCGCTTTATCAGCCATGACTTCCAATTGTGAGTCATCGATGCCATAATCCGAAAGATTGGTCGGCGCCCCTAAGCTGCTCCAAAATGACCTAAGTCTTTCAATGCCTTCAAGGGCCGCTTCCTCATCCGTTTTACCTTCCGGATCTACATGGAATACACGGACTGCAACTTGTTTAAAGCGTGCGACATTTTCATGGAGCACATGCTTCATCCAATTCGGGAATAAGATGGCCAATCCTCCTGCATGCGGGATGTCATAAACAGCTGAAACGGCATGTTCAATGTTATGCGTTGCCCAATCACCGCTGTAACCAACCCCAAGTGACCCATTC
The DNA here is from genome assembly GCF_042787955.1 of Peribacillus sp. YIM B13477. NCBI lineage: Bacteria > Bacillati > Bacillota > Bacilli > Caryophanales > Bacillaceae > Peribacillus > Peribacillus sp. YIM B13477. The sequence continues at coordinate 206,296 of NZ_JBHZPD010000006.1, read as the reverse complement.
AAGGCTAGGTTTCCGGCATACAGGATAGTGGCCCGATGCTCATAATCCTCTAGGTCTTCCAATAGTTTAGGTGCCGTTTCAATCACCGTCGATAACAGCGATTCACAAAAACGGTCTTGCAGCGGTGCATGCGTTGCCGGGTGGAAGTACGTTTCGAATACATGTGACATCATATCGACCATTCCGTATACCGTCTGGTCTTTTGGTACTGAAAAAGTATTTTCAGGGTCCAAAATGGAGAATTGCGGAAATACCAATGGACTTCCCCATCCATATTTCTCTTTCGTTTCCCAGTTTGTTATGACAGATCCGGAATTCGCCTCAGAGCCTGTTGCAGCTAAAGTCAGCACCGTTCCGAATGGAAGGGCCTCTTCGACTGGTGACTTCTTAATGACAAGATCCCATGGATCACCCTCATATTTAGCACCTGCAACGATGGCCTTTGTAGCGTCTATAACGCTTCCCCCTCCAACCGCAAGGACAAAGTCGATCCCATGTTCTTTACAAAGGTCAACACCCTTCCGGACTGTTGAGATGCGTGGATTCGGTTCAACTCCGGAAAGTTCGTGCACCTCTGCATCGATCTCTTTCAAGGCATTGATCACTTTTTCATATAAGCCATTTTTCTTTATGCTCCCCCCGCCATATACAAGTAAAACTCTATCGCCATAGGCGGGAATTTCAGTTTTTAAGCTTTCAAGCTGACCTTTCCCGAAAATTACTTTTGTAGGATTTTTATATGTGAAATTCTCCAATGGTATCTCTCCTTTAATGCCACATTGACTCCGTTTTCGAATGAACGACAGGGCCAAGTGCTAGTTTTTCTTTTATTCATTATGACCAATGTTCCATTTAAATACAAAATATCCGCCCTAACTTTTGAGTGGATGTATATTTACATGCTGAAAATGCATGATAAGTAAAGAACTGATTTTTTCAAAAAAAAGGAGGCTGTACAATGAGTGGAATACAAAGAATTGCACTTGTTCTTACTATAATCGGGGCAATCAACTGGGGATTAATAGGGTTTTTCCAATTTGACTTGGTCGCTTCGATTTTCGGAGGGCAAGATGCCGGAATGGCCCGTATCGTTTATGGATTGGTTGGAATTGCAGGTCTCATTAATCTTGGTCTTCTCTTTAAACCAAGTCCTGAAATTTCCAGGGAGCCTGAAACCAAACCGACTCGCTGAGATCTTGATCATCGACAATGTTAGGTTCTATAAAATAAAGCCGGACCATGGATAAACACATGACCCGGCTTTATTTCTTCATGTGCCCCAGGACAAAAAAAACCGGCTGATCGAGGATCTGCCGGTTCTAAAAAATTATTTTTTGATTAAGTCTTCGCGTTGAGATTGTTCAATCCACTCTTGAAGTTTGTCTTTCAATGTGTTGAAACCTTCAGTAGATTCGATGTGAGATGTCGCTTTAACAGATGCTTGGCGTTTTTTCGGAGCTTTTTTCGGAGCTTCAGTACGCTCAGGAGCTTCTTCTGTAGCGCGGATCGATAAGCCGATTTTTCCAGCAGCTGAATCGATGGAAAGAACTTTAACTTTCACTTCATCGCCCACTTTTAAATGTTCGTTAATATCTTTAACGAAGCCGTGAGTGATTTCAGAAATATGAACTAAACCTTGAGTTGATTCATCTAAAGCAACAAATGCACCGTATGGTTGAATACCAGTAACTTTACCAGCAACTACCGCACCAATTTCGAATTTTTCAGACATGGTAACACTCCTATTTTATATATATTTTTTCGTCTTTTCACGCAATAAAAAATTATATCACATAATTGGAAAATAATCAAAGTTAAGTATACCATACTTTTTGGGATTTTACTCATTAAAAATGTTTGTTTTTTGGAAATAATAAATATTATAAGATCTTTGTATATAACTTAACCTAAAAATTTGCAAATAACCCCTATTTCCCTTAAGATATTTACTCATTTTTCTAAAGATTGTAATATTAAACCTATCCAATTGCCCCTAATCATAGTAAGATGAGAAAATGTTTTAAAAAAAATAATATACAGCTAGATATTCTTTACATCTAAAGGAGTTTTTCCATCATGTCAAAACAAGATCAATGGACTTCAAAACTTGGGTTCATCCTGGCAGCCGCGGGATCCGCTATCGGATTGGGCGCCATCTGGAAGCTCCCGTATATGACCGGGGAAAATGGCGGTGGGGTCTTTTTCCTGCTCTTCATTATATTCACCCTGCTTATCGGGGCACCGATATTAATAGCGGAATTCACGATTGGCCGCAATGCACAGAAAGATGCCATTAGCGCATATAAACATATCGCCCCTGGAAAGCCTTGGGCATTGATTGGATATGGCGGTGTCGTCGCTTCAATCATCCTTCTTTCCTTCTTCAGTGTTGTTGGAGGCTGGATCATCTCCTATTTAGCAAGGAGCTTTACAGGTTCCCTCTCAAACTTGACGCAAGAGGAATATGGGAACTTCTTCAATACGATAATCAGTAATCCTTATGAAACGGTCATCGCTCAGTTATTATTCATGGTCTTTACCATTTGGGTCGTGCAAGGCGGCGTTTCCAAGGGAATTGAAAAGGCTAATAAATATATGATGCCTTCATTGTTCATTCTTTTCATCATCCTTCTTATCCGATCCTTGACTCTGGATGGGGCAATGGAAGGTGTTAAATTCTTCTTGAAACCGGACTTTTCCGCATTAACAGGGGAAACGATCCTATTGGCACTCGGCCAATCCTTCTTTGCACTAAGTGTCGGTGTTTCCGTGATGGTAACCTACGCATCCTATTTAAGTAAAAAAGAAGATATTACAAAATCGGCCTTTTCGGTAGTTGGACTGAATATCTTCATTTCCTTGCTGGCAGGTTTGGTCATCTTCCCGGCTGTTTTCGCCCTGGGCTTCAGCCCTTCAAGCGGGCCTGGACTGGTATTTGTCGTGTTGCCTGCCGTCTTCAATGAAATGGCGCTTGGCGGGATCTTCATGTTCATTTTCTTCATATTATTATTATTTGCCACCCTTACGACGGCATTCTCCATTCTCGAAATCGTCGTTGCAGCCATGATCAAGGGGGATTCCGCAAAACGGAAGAAGGCCTCTTGGATAGCTGGTATCACCGTTTTCCTGATTGGGATTCCTAGCGCATTGTCCTTTGGGGTGCTTTCGGATGTGAAGATTTTCAATTTATCCATATTCGATTTCGCGGATTATCTGACAAGCAATATCGCGCTGCCAGTCGGCGCCTTGTTCATATCCCTTTTCATCGGTTATCAAATGAAAAGGATCGAAGTACAAAAGGAGTTCGAAACTGGCGCTGATCCCGGCCGATCACTTTTTAAACTTTGGTACTTCCTGATTCGCTACATCGTGCCGATCATGATCATACTCGTATTCCTTAAGTCAACTAATCTCATTTAACATTCAACATGCCGTTTCGATATTTCTCGATGCGGCATTTTTTTCACAAAACCTACATATTCCGTTCCTTCACTTAAGTAATAATATGGTAAAATAATTACATAATAAAAATATATTTCCTGAAAAAGGAGTGTCTGACCATGTCAAATATCGCGAAAAATATCCGTCAATACCGAGAAGATCACAACCTAACTCAACAGGAACTGGCTTTGAAATTACGAATCGGCACGAAGAAAATCGAAAAGTATGAATCGGGTGAATCGGTTCCTGATACACAAACCATTTTACGTCTTTCCACCGTTCTTGACATTCCGGCTTCAGAATTCCTGAAGGATGCCCAGACCGGTAACGCCGCTGGTATCGACGAGGACATAAAAAAATTGATTGAAGAAATCGGAACCAAAAAAACTGAGCTCATTCTAAGAACAGCCAAGGACTTTAGCGAAGAACAAATTCTGAAAGTTATGCATACTTTATATAAAACACAAGCTTAATTCAAAAAATGGGTCGTAGTATGTGTATTTTTTTTCTGGGTACTGGATATACTATGATTAACACTTTCTATGTTAATCCATTAGATTAACTCTTTTTTCTAATTCCCCCTATGGAAAGGGATCCGGCTGCTAATGGCCGGATCCCTATTTTTTTGCTTTTATTGGCAATGATTCTTCATGAAACGTTCCATTCTTCTGAGCGCCTCCTGAAGCTGTTCCATGGAGGATGCATAAGAACAGCGGATATGACCTTCACCGCTTTCCCCGAACACATCTCCCGGTACAACGGCAACAAGTTCTTCCGTCAGAAGTTTTTCAGCAAATTCCATCGAAGTCATCCCCGTTCTCTCGATTGATGGAAAAGCATAAAAAGCCCCGCCGGGATTATGGCAATCCAGCCCCATATCGTTAAATGATTTCACGATATAATTTCGTCTTCTCCGATAACTCCGACGCATTTCTTCCACATCCTGCATACCGTTCTTTAAAGCTTCCAATGCAGCATGCTGCGCAACGGTCGGCGCGCACATCATCGCATATTGGTGAAGCTTAAGCATCGCTTCGGAAATTTCCTTAGGTGCACAAACGAACCCAAGACGCCACCCTGTCATCGCAAACCCTTTCGAAAACCCATTGATGACAATCGTCCGCTCCAGCATGCCGTCAACGGCAGCAAAAGAAGTGAATTCCTCATCATAAGCAAGTTCGGCATAGATTTCATCGGAAATCACCAGCAAGTCATGCTTTTTAACGATGTCAGCAAGCATCACTAATTCTTCCTGCCCAAGCTGGGTTCCCGTCGGGTTATTCGGTGAACAGATTAAAACGGCTTTCGTTTTAGGCGTGATCGCCGCTTCGAGTTGTTGGGGAGTCAACTTAAAGTCTTCTTCCTTGGATGTTTGGACCGTGACCGGTATTCCCCCTGCCATGGTCACAAGCGGTGCATAGGCGACGAAACAAGGTTCGACGACAATGACTTCTTCACCTGGATTCAAGATGGTCCTCAGGGCAATATCGAGGGCCTGGCTTGCTCCGACCGTGACAATGATTTGATCATCCGGTCTATACGAAACATGGAACTGCTTCTCCATATACCGGCTGATTTCCGACCTTAATTCAAATAATCCGGCATTGGCCGTATATGAGGTATATCCTTCCTCCAGGGAGTTGATCGCCGCTTCCCTTACCGCCCAAGATGTAACGAAATCCGGTTCACCTACACCAAGCGAAACGACCCCTTCCAAATTGGCTGCCAAGTCAAAAAAGCGGCGGATGCCTGATGGCTTAAGCTCTGCAATCGTTTTTGAAACATAACTCGTTTTAATCATGGTGACACCACTATCCGCTTATCTTCTTCAGTTTGATCAAAAATGGTGCCATCATGCTTGTATTTTTTCATTATGAAGTGAGTCGTCGTAGAAATGACGGAATCCAGTGTCGAAAGTTTTTCCGAAACGAAGCTTGCCACTTCGTTCATCGAACGCCCTTCGACAATGACTGAAAGATCATATGCCCCAGACATTAAATAAACGGACTCGACTTCTTTGAACTTGTAAATCCTTTTTGCAACATCATCGAAACCGACGCCCCGTTTTGGAGTGACCTTTACATCGATCATCGCTGTGACACCATGGTATTCATCCACTTTAGCCCAGTTAATGACTGTTAAGTAACGTACAATGACCCGCATATCTTCCAATTTCTTCAATGTTATTTCAATGTCCGAATCTGATTGATCGGTCATTTTAGCCAAATCCTTCAGATCAATCCGGCTGTTATTTTCAATGATTCTCAAGACTTCCAATTCCTCTTCATTCAAGTGCATTGGAAAACCCCCCTTTTGGAATTCACTAATTTAGCTGTGATGGTTTGGCTGGCAGATAGTCTCACGAATTACCTTATTAGACTTTTTAAAAAACCTATATGACAATATAATTTAATAAGTCCTATGCTGTCAGGATAAACTTACACTATTATATCAAAATTGGCTGGTGACCTGTTATAGTAATTGTCTTTTTTCATCGTTATTATTACAATTACTGTTATGCAACAGTATTATAGGACCTTTTTTGGAATATTCAGGGTAACATGGGTTTTTATCATGGAACAATAACGGAGGAGGAGCTTATATGGAAAGTCATACAATCAAAGGTCTCGAACGGGTAGGGAATATCGAAATCTATTTTGAATATGACAGAATCGATGATTCTCTCCCCACCCTTGTCCTGCTTCACGGATTTTTGTCATCGAGCTTCAGTTTCCGTAAATTAGTCCCCCATTTAATCAAGGAATACAATGTGATCTCCATAGACCTCCCGCCATTCGGGCAAAGCGGAAAAGATTATCGATATACATATTCATTCCGAAACATCGCTAAATCCGTCGTTATGTTCCTGGAGGGAAAAGGAATCAGGAAATTCAGTATCATCGGCCATTCCATGGGCGGGCAGATTTCCCTGCAGCTCATCAAGTCATATCCTGATCTTGTCGACCATGCCATTCTACTTGCCGGCTCAGGCTATCAGCCCGGCTATTCGGAAAAAATGAAGATGGTCAGTTACCTGCCTTTCTTTTCATACGGGATAAAACGGTATCTGCAAAAATCAGGTATCGAAAAGAACTTGAAAAATGTCGTCCATGACCCGGCGATGATTGACGATGAAATGCGGCAGGGATATCTAGGGCCATTCATAAAGAAGCATGATATTTTCCGGGCATTGGGAAGGATGCTTCGAGATAAGGAAATCGATTTGCTGAAGGAGGACCTTAGTGATATTCATACACCATGCCTGCTTATTTGGGGAAGACATGATCGAGTGGTGCCATTGAGTATCGGCGAAAGGCTTCATGATGATCTGCCCAATTCCGAGCTTGTTGTCATTGAGGATTCCGGGCACCTTCTTCCAGAGGAGAAACCTGAAGAAGTGTATCAACTAATTAAGGGGTTTATTGGAGTAGCCACCCCAACGTAAACTCACGAGTAAATCGCTGTAATTCACGAGTAAATCGCCAAAACTCACGAGTATACTGCACAAACTTACGAGTAAAAGCACAAATCACCAAAAAATCGCCGAATCTCACGAGTAAATGGGCGAAACTCACGAGTAAATCGCCGAATCTCACGAGTAAATCGCCAAAACTCATAAGTATACTGCACAAACCATCAGTTAACTGAACAAACTATGGGTATAGAGCAAAAAAACAACGTAAAAAAGGTGCCCCTGATTTCCGGGTACACCTTTTTCACCTTTATATCGAACAGCTTGCATCATTTTTTATGATGAGCAGCTTTCGTGCAACGTCCAGGCACTTTTCCATCTGAATGGATTCATCGAATGCGAACTCGTAAATGGATTTTATTCTTTCCGCCAGTTCCTTCGGGTCATCTATATCCCGGATTGCTACGACCGTATCTGCAATTTCCGGCTCATATAGATCCCAACCTATCTTGAAAGGGTCCCATTCTTGTAAAACGGCAACCAACGCTAAATTCATTTGCTGTGTATCCATCTAATTTATCACCTGCTCAATATTTTCAAAGAACATGATATCATAGTATCATAACAACAGGCTTTTCGCGAAGACGACAAATTTTTATTCGGTGGTGGATATTTTGAACAAATCAATATTTGAAGAACAAATCAACAGGGAAAATTCAGGGTCTGCAAAATGGGATAAAAACTCCCTCACATCCTTATATGGGCGTGAGGATGTTCTGCCAATGTGGGTTGCCGATATGGACTTCCCATCTCCTGAGGGCATTCAAAAGGCATTGATGGAACGCTTGAATCATCCAATTTTCGGCTATACCGTCCCTTCTGAAACGGTTTTTACTGAAATTCAAAGCTGGCTTAAAGACCGGCACTCCTGGCAAATCGATAAGAAGTGGATTTCATTCAGCTCCGGCGTCGTTTCCGCAATCGGTACAACGATCCAGGCATTTACGAACCCGGGCGATAAAATACTGTTACAATCTCCCGTCTATACCCCATTTTTTGATATGATCAAAAATAATGACCGGGAAGTGGTCAATAGTCCCCTTATCATAGAAAAGGACCGCTTCGAGATTGATTTCAACGATTTTGAGGACAAGCTGAAAAGCGGAGTGAAACTATTCCTTTTTTGCAGTCCGCATAACCCTGGCGGACGCGTTTGGACAAGGGATGAACTCTTGCGGATCGGGGAGCTATGTGAAAAATATGATGTAGTCATCGTCAGTGATGAGATACATGCTGACTTATTCCATACAACATCCAAGCATTATCCGATCGGCTCCCTTTCAGGAAAATTAGCGGATAGGACCGTTACATTGATGGCGCCAAGCAAAACATTCAATATTGCCGGCCTTCAGGCTTCATTCCTGATCACCAGTAATGAAAGATTGCAGAAGAAACTGCAAATGGCGCAAACGAAACTGGCCTTCCATGGCCTTAACATCTTTGCCTTAACAGCAATGGAAGCCGCATATCGGGAGGGCTTGGAATGGCTGGAAGACATGCTTGGCTACATTGAGGAGAATATAAAAGTGGCAGAGGAATTCATTGCAGCCGAAATCCCTTCACTGCATGTCATGCATCCGGAAGCCTCTTACCTTTTATGGATTGACTGCCGTGACCTTGGATTGACCGACAAGGAAATAAAGGAACGACTGATCCATCAAGGGAAGCTCGCATTGGAGCCTGGTTCTAAATACGGACCTGGCGGAGAAGGTTTCGTCCGCATGAATCTCGGTTGTTCACGCAGCGTCCTGATGGATGGGCTAAACCGGTTGAAATTGGCTTTTTCTTAAAAAAAAGAACCAGGCTTAGAATCCTGGTTCTTCTTTTTCAATCTTTTTCTTCATCCACATAAGGATCATGCTCATATCGGGGCAAATCCCCAAATGGGGTTTGAATATTTTCTTCAAAAAGTTCTTCCTTCAATTCTTCATATTGGGAGTTCGGATAAACCGTTACCTCTTTACCGTATATATCCACACCAACGAAATTTTCATAATTTTCCACATAGCCGACATTTTCTTCGGACTCCACATACATATCTTCGTAATCGTTTGGCGGATTTACGAAATCGGAAGGCGATTCAGATGTTCCATAACTGGCAACATCCTGCCAAGAATCTTCCGCATCGTACGCAACCGATTCATGCCGGTCATCATAATCAAACCTCCCAAATGGGGGTCCGAGCACTTCCTCTTCCACCGGCCGATTGTCCGAAGTTTCCTGTGAGGGGGTATGCTCGACACAATAAGTCGTAGTAGGGATCGCTTTCAAACGTTCAAGAGGTATTTCCTTTGAACAAACCTCGCATTTTCCATACTCACCTGCCTCGATGGCAGAAAGCGCTCGTTCAATATCCCTTATTTCATCCCGATCATGCTCGGAAAGGGCTAAATCCTTTTCCCGTTCATATAACTCGGTTCCTTCATCTCCGGGATGATTATCGTAACTCGATAACTCACCAGTCGAATCCTCCAGGCTTCTTCTTAAATCGTAGTTGCCTGAATCATTTAATCGCTCTTCCAACTCTTGCTTCGTTTGCTGCAATTGCTGTTGAAATTCTTTTAGCTGCTGATTGGATAGCATGTGCAACATCCTTTCAAAATCGTTCTTCCCTCTAGTATTTCTCTCTTCCCGCCATTCCATAAAGGTACTTTTTACCTTAGGAATAATTTAATTCAGATAACAGAAGCTAACTTAGAAATATTCATTTTAAGGAGGGCTTCCATTTGTACTTCTATAAAGAAGACTTAATCAATATGATCGTTCCCGATAAGCCTGATCCAAATGCAGCAAAAGTGCTCCAGGAAACGCTTGGAGGGCAATTCGGTGAAATGCGGACAATGATGCAATATTCTTTCCAAAGCGCCAACTTCCGCGGCAAGGCTAAACAATATCGTGATTTAATTCGCGGGGTTTTCTTGGAGGAGCTGAGCCACGTCGAACTTGTCCAATCAACCATCAATCAGCTGCTGAATGATGCTGGCGGGGATATGCCAGGAGATTCCGGTACCGATGGCGCCCCATTGGATGAAGTCATCAAAGGCGGCGCAAACCCCCACCATTTCATCATCGGTGCGAAAGCATCCCTGCCCGTCGATGCTGGCGGCAATCCTTGGAACGGATCATGGGTTTATGATCATGGTAATCTTGTGGCGAACCTTTTGAATAATGTCATGCTTGAATCTACAGGAGTCCTGCAAAAGTCCAGGATTTATGAAATGAGTTCCAATAAAACAATGCGCGAAACACTGGCATTTTTAATGGTTCGCGACAATTCCCACCAAAATGCATTTGCCAAGGCATTGGAAACACTTGGGGTCGACTGGGGAAAAATCTTCCCTGTGCCTAATTATGATTTGAACAAATATCCTGAATGCCGCAAATATGTGGATTTAGGCTACCATAATGCCCAATTCAATTTCAGGATGGATCAAACGCGGATCAGCCAGATTTTCCAAGGGGAGACACCGAGCCGAAATGGCGGAAACCTTGCTGTTACCGAGCCGCCAAAAGGATTCCCGGTCCCTGAAATGCCGGATATGCCAAATGAGCATAGCCCGGGATTGAATGATTTGAATAATTAAAAAAGAAGGCGGACACATCATTCTGTGTTCGCCTTCTTTTTTAATTATTGATATATTTCTCAAAAACAAAGCCAAAATCTTTCACATGGTACTTTTTCCGGCTGTCCATCAACCATTCGAAAGCGGCCGAATTAATTTCCTTGAAACTTGCCGCCATTTGGCTTCCATCAGTGCGAACCTGGTTCAAAGTGGAAGAAGCAAGGTTTACGCTTTGCTGGGCATATTGAAGGGCAAACTCATTCTCATGGCTAATTTCAGATATTTTCACGAGTGATTTGAACAAGTCCTTTAATTCTTCAATGAATTTCTTATGGACATCAATGGAGAACGTCTTTGCACCGATCGAAAATTTAATTTCCGCATCCAAGTCCACTGTCCCTGCGGTTTCAAGCGTGGCGTTGGAAATCGTATACTGACTGTAGCTATATCTCGTAAGTGTTCGCTTTTTGCTGATTGCACTTGTGCCGTCCAAATGTATGAACGCTTGATTCGTGAAGCAGTACTCATCGGTTTTCGATTTAATCAGGAAATAAATTTTTTCCCCATCTTCATGCATGATATAATCATCTGCATCCACCTTGTCATAATCTGCAGGACTAATCACACTTCCAATATCACTAAGACCAAGGGCATCAGCCGCCATTTTCTTAAACATAACCATTCCCCCTATCAATATCCAGGTGAACTTCACCTTATTATAAGCATTTCTCCAGTATGATCTCGTCTCGGATCGGAATTCCATCAAAACTGTAAAATGGTATTTCCGGCTTGATTTTCCGTGATTCTTCCACGGCATTTTTAACGATTTCCGAAATGACATAACCACGCTTTTGAAAAAACTTCAACGCCTGTAGATTATCGTTCGTTGTAATCGCTTTAATAGTAAGGCAATTTTTTTCCTTAGCGATATTTTCCATCACATAAAGCAATGATGAGCCCACACCTTGATTCTCATGCTCACTGTTCAAAGAGATGATCTGACATACATGGTCGGATAATTTGTATGTTCCCAACCCCGTGATTTTTCCATTCTCGTCCATCACCCCAACACCCTCAAGTTCCGCATAATGAAACAAGCCTCTTGAAAAAACGACTTGAGTCGTCTCCCAGTGCTGAATGAAAAAATCCTTGACCGTATCTGCCGCAATCATTCTTTTAGCTACGATTTGCATAACCAATTACGCCCCCAAAATTTCTATCTCTATGCTTTTAGTATAAAATGCTTATGCTGAGAAGGGAACATTTAATTCTTTACGACCTTCTAACAAAATATAATACCATTCATATTCAGATAATCAATATTTAAAAACGGGGCTCGCGATGCAGGCATCTTCCGGGATCAGGAAATGGTATCATCCTTTATACGCTGGTTCCTTCTGGTGACCTCATCTTCGAATTGCTTCGTTTTCAATTCTTCCTTCTTTGAATATCTTATAATTGCCCTCATCGTAAAAACGGCCGCCACTAAAAAAATGAAGCAAGTTATACCAGCCGAGATATATTCAGTCTTGTCTTCCGGAAAGTAAAGAAACAAACCTAGTAAAGCATGATTGAGAAAGTCCATCCGTTACATCCTTCCTGATAGGGAATTAAACTGCATTCTCTCATTATATCAATTACCAGAACAATCCACTAGTGGGCGTAATCCACTAAAACGTAAAAAACGAGAGGCACTGAGCCCCTCGCTTATCTTTTATTTAGGCTCTTTTCGTAAAGATTGATGTTTTTAAAACGAAACTATTTAAGGTTGATTGGAGCGGAAGTGCGAGACCCCTGCGGGAGCAGCGGGATAGGTGAGACCCCACAGGCGTTTACGCCGAGTAGGCTCACCGCCCGCCCCGCGGAAAGCGAGCATCTGGAGGGGAAATCAACCACAACTCACTACCTGGTAAATAGCAACAAAGTATGTGAAAACAACCTTTATTTATAGAATGGTGATCCCTTTAATGACAACGTCAACTGCTGGCTTGTCTCCCGCAACTGTCTCTACGTTAGCAATCGTATCAACAACGTCCATGCCTTCGACCACTTGTCCAAAAACAGAGTGTTTATGATCCAGCCAGGGTGTGCCTCCTTGTTCCATATAAGCACTGATGATTTCTTCCGGATAACCGGCTTGCTTCATTTGCTCACCCATCCTGCTGTCCACATGCTGGGCTTGTACGACGAAGAATTGGCTGCCGTTTGTTCCCGGGCCTGCATTAGCCATGGAAAGAGCTCCGCGCAAATTGAATAATTGCATGGAGAACTCGTCCTCGAATGGAGCTCCCCAAATACTTTCTCCACCCATTCCAGTCCCTGTCGGATCTCCGCCTTGAAGCATGAAATCCTTGATGACACGGTGGAAGATGATTCCTTCATAATAACCGTTTTCAGCATGTGTCAAGAAATTCTCCACTGTCTTTGGAGCCAGTTCAGGGAATAGTTTAATTTTAATATCGCCCATCGTCGTTTGCATGATGACCGCTTTTTCATTTTCCAAAACTTCACTTGTTAATTGCGGAAAGTTTGTCATTGTACATAACCTCTTTCTTTTTAAAATAAAATGGCATGAAACACCATTTTTCATCTTCATTTGTACACTTTACACGATTTTCAAAAAAAAAGCATCTTTACGAAATTGAACAAATTCGCTGTGAAAAATCGTTGTTCTTATGTATCATGAAGGAAGTTAAAAGAAAGGTGGTAGGGAAATGTCAGAACAGGATTTTAAAATCGGCGATAAGGTTACCGCCATATATAAAACTGGAAAATACATCGGGGAAGTCACCGATATCAGACCTGCTGCATATCTTGTTAAAGTGTTGGCTGTTTTGAAGCACCCCATGCAGGGAGATCTTCATAACCCAAAACAAACGGAAGTGTCCATGTTCCATCAGCGGCGTGCTCTTGCATTCCGGGAACAAACCAATGTACCAAAGAATATGGTAAGGACATTCGATGAGGAGATTCCGGAGTATAAGGAATCCTTAAGAGAAGCTGTTGATAAAATGAAAGGCACTTTAAGCGAAGCCCAAACAGAGTGGAATGATAAAAGCTTACAGTTGCTTGAAGATCTAGCGGCGGATTATTTCAAATAAAGCTTAAAAGCCAAATCAGTAGTATATGATTTGGCTTTTATAACGCTAAATGATTCAATACCTTTGATAAATCAATGCGATCGCCAATTGTCGTCGGTTCATGATTTTTCATATAACTTTTATCTTTCTCCACTAACTTAAAGATATTATATGTCGTAATCGCATCATCCAGCGCCCTATGATGCTTGCCTGTCCCTTCTTTGCCATAGGCCTGTACAGCTTTCCAAAGTCCGGTTTGATTTTGATCCCCGAAAAAGCGTTTATACTCCAGGCATAGATCATTTTCCTTCCCTGAAAAAGGGAAATCCAATCCTGCCTTCTGACAATTCTGGCGAAGCACCTTCATGTCCATATTTCCCCAAGTAACAATCGTCGTCGGGTGCTGTTCATCTATTTTCTTCAATAACGCAACCAGCTCTTCAAATGAAATCCCCCGGTCCACCTGATCCTGGGTAATGTTCAAGAACTTCTTGCATCTTCCCGTTAAAACTGGAAATTTCAATGGGTTAACAAAAGATGAGAATTGTTCCTCAATGGTCTCATTAATGACGGTGACTAAACCAACCTCAATGATTTCCGGATAAAACCCCGTTGGATTGGCTTTTCCTTCCGGCATCGTAAATTCAAAATCTATGAATACATATTGCTGTTGTTCCTCCATTTTTATGACCCCCTTCATATTCCTGACATCAACATATAAACAAACATGGTTTTTTCTCACGAGATTATTATAACAGAAGATTTAGAAAGTTATTTCTTTGCCATTCGAATACCGCGCTAGCCGTCATACCTAATTTACCCAAAACCCTTTATTGTCTACATTTTTTGGATCACGATGGATGAATGAACCAAAAGTACCATTTTTTCATTCCTTCATTCCAAGGACATACTAAAAATATATTAGTTAGGAAGTTGAACTATGCGCACGTATCTTGGCTATATCACGATTCCCCTCTTAGTTCCGGTATTGATCCTTTTCATTTTCTTTTCCCATCAGGAGTGGTCCTTAGCGCAATCTCCCTATCATGTACTCGACGAGCGAATTCCTGTTGAATCGATAGAACTGGCTCAGAATAGTTACATGAAGGCCGCAAATGGAAAGGTCATCAGTGAAATTTCCACTGGTGAGAAACGGACTTACTTAAAACTTGAAGATATCCCCCTTTTCCTGGAAAATCTGTTCATCGTTACAGAGGACCAGAAATTTTATGATCATGCAGGAGTCGACCTATCCGGCATAAGGAGGGCGCTTCTTATCAATTCACAAAATAAAACAATCGAACAAGGCGGCAGTACCATTACCCAGCAACTGGCCAGGAATGTTTATCTATCACATGATAGGACATATAACCGAAAACTCAGTGAACTCATTTATGCCTCTCAGATAGAGCGAAAAAAATCAAAACCGGAAATCATGGAGCTATATTTGAATGCCATCTATTTCAGTAATGGAGCTTATGGAATCGAAGCTGCTTCCCAATATTATTTAAAAGTAAACCGACTGGAGAGTTAACCAAGGCGGAACTTGCCTTCCTTGCCGCAATCCCTAATAATCCGGAATACTATAATCCCCTTGAACATTTCGATGCGACGAAAAAGCGTCAGGAGAGAATGCTGGAACAAATGGTTGCCAATGGTGCATTAGAACAGGCCGAGTATGAAAGTCTTATCAAAAGTACGATTAAATTAGACTTGTCCATCCCGGTCGACTTATATCCCGATTACGTGACATATGTTCATCAGGAATTGAAAAACCTGGTGGCATCCTCCGAGGGTCTCGACAAATCTCTGCAAAGCACTGATATCACTATACGTAAGAACGCGGAAGCCG
Organism: Peribacillus sp. YIM B13477; assembly: GCF_042787955.1. Taxonomy (NCBI): domain Bacteria; kingdom Bacillati; phylum Bacillota; class Bacilli; order Caryophanales; family Bacillaceae; genus Peribacillus; species Peribacillus sp. YIM B13477. The sequence continues at coordinate 190,888 of NZ_JBHZPD010000006.1, read as the reverse complement.
AGTTGGATAAAAAGGTCAAAAAGCTTTTGAATTCCGGTGTAACCATCCATACCGCACTCGATACTAAACTGCAAACACAATCAAAGACTGCTGTACAATCAAAAATCGGTGTCAATGATATCGAGGGAGCTTTAGTGGTTATACAGCATCATACGCACGAGCTTGTCTCTTTGATTGGGGGAAAAGATTAAAAAAAAAATTCTTTCAACCGGGCATATCAAAGCTATAGGCAGCCAGGGTCTGCGATTAAGCCGCTTCTCGATTATGCTCCCTATTTAGAAGAAACGGATCTGCTCGTTAGCGGAGCAAGCTATTGAGCAATAGCTATTGTCCAAAAAATTATAGCGGCGACAGCTATGGGATGGTCACACTAAGAACTGCCTTTGCTCAGTCGTATAACACACCCGCCATAAGACTCTTTGAAAAAGACGGGGGTGGAAACGGGTTTCAAGTACCTGGATGCTTTTGAATTTAGAAAAGTCAGCAAAAAAGACCACCATACGAGTTCGGCCATAGGCGGATTCGAATATGGCATGAGTCCCCTTGAACTCACAGATGCCTATACTTCCTTCCATGACAGAAACTATCACAGCTCGAGCCATTACAAAAGTCACCGACCAAGAAGGTAAAGTCCTTTTATAAATGGAAAGACCGCTCCAAGGAGATATGGAACAAACGCACCGTAGCCAAGATGCGGCAGCTGCTCCATGAAACAACGCTTTCCGGGACAGCCCGAAAAGCCTACTTTCCTACAGATTATGTTGGCGGTAAAACCGGTACGACCAATGATGTCAAAGACATGTGGTTTGTCGGTCAGACAGCAAACTATACAACAGGGGTTTGGATTGGAAGGGACAAGCCATCCAATCTACAATCCATTTATTCACATTCACCCCATTCTATTGATTTGGAAAGATATCAGCCAGACTGCCGAGTGAAAAAGAAGGTGCCGCAATGGCACCTTCTTTTTCGCTATATGGGAAGACTTGCAATGACGCTGTTATAGAGCTTCAATCCCGCATAAGCGACTATTGAAATCAGCCCGAAGATGAATTGAACGCTGAACAATGAACAGGCACCGTCAATCACATAAATGACAGACCCCTTTCTTACACTGTTCAGGGCTTTACCCTCCGAATCCTTGGAAAGAATAATAAAGACAGCTCCAATATCGTATCGGAGATCAGCTTCAATGCAGCAAAAACCATGAAGAATAAAAGGAGCAATACGATCAGCAGCGCCAGCTTGATGCCGGCTTCAGAAAAGAATTCCAGCATCCCTTGATAGATTCCCAAATTTCCAAATAACTTGAGCATTTGCATTTTCCCATAAATGGCAAAGGAGAGGCTGAATAACACGATTGAAATGATTGGTAGATAGCTAAATAAATGAGGGTTTTCCATGATTTCCCCATAAGCGTTTCTTTTGTCCTATATCACGCAAGATAATCCACGATTTCACAATGGATACTCTGCTCATTCACCGTTGAAAAACTTTTTTTAATAAATTTTTCAGGACGGTTCCCCCTCCTTTTCTACCTATATATAAAACATCATTCTAGTTGGCCTTCAGCGTTTTTAAAGCCATGCAAACCCGCATAAATTGCGTTATACTTTTAAGCGAGGCAAGGATTCGATAAAAAAATACATATTCAACGAAGATTCCTAACGTCTAGAATTGCACGAAAAAAGCATAATAAGACGACTGACTTCGTTTTTAAAAAAGGGGGGAGTTTATGTCTTTACTTCATTGGGCGGTATTATCACCGTTTCTATTAGCAATTATTGTACCGATATTGTACAAACTATTTCGACAAATACATACAGGATGGTTTGTATTGATTTTACCGATTCTCCTTTTCACCTATTTTTCAAGGTTCATTTCCTTGACCAAACAAGGGGATATCATTATGGAAAGCGCAACATGGATTCCTTCTCTCGGTATTGATGTTGATTTCTATGTGGATGGACTAGGGCTTTTGTTTGCCTTGCTCATTACAGGTATTGGTTCACTCGTCGTCCTGTATTCGATTTTCTATTTGTCGAAGGAGAAAGAACAGCTGAACCAATTTTACGTCTTCCTTTTGCTTTTCATGGGAGCGATGCTTGGTGTCGTCCTATCCGATAATCTAATAGTCCTTTATTCGTTTTGGGAATTCACGAGTTTATCATCTTTTCTATTGATAGGATATTGGAATGAGAGGGAGCGTTCACGTTACGGGGCGCAGAAATCGCTGCTGATCACTGTGCTTGGAGGCTTAAGCATGCTTGGAGGCATCATTCTCCTTTCCATTATGGGGAACACATTCAGCATACGTGAATTGATTGCCCAAAGCGGGGAACTTATGGACCACGCGCTCTTCGTTCCTGCACTTTTGCTAGTGCTGCTTGGCGCGTTCACTAAATCCGCACAGTTCCCGTTCCACATCTGGCTTCCTGACGCGATGGAAGCCCCTACTCCGGTCAGTGCCTACCTTCATTCCGCCACAATGGTCAAGGCTGGCATTTATTTGGTTGCCCGATTAAGCCCTGTTTTTGCAGAATCAGGATTATGGTTCTGGCTCGTTTCGATCGCCGGATTGATCACCCTGTTCTGGGGCTCATTCTCTGCAATCAAGCAAACTGATTTGAAGGGGATTCTCGCTTTTTCCACCATCAGTCAGCTCGGATTGATCATGTCGCTTTTGGGGCTTGGTGCTGCGGCACTCCACTATGAAGCGTTGGAGGAAAATATATACTTGGCAGCAACGGTTGCTGCAGTATTCCACTTAATTAATCACGCAACCTTTAAAGGGAGCCTATTCATGGTTGCAGGCATCATTGATCATGAAACCGGTACGCGTGATATCAGAAAGCTTGGCGGATTGATGCAGTTGATGCCGATCACTTTCACCGTCGCTGTGATTGGTGCTTTTTCAATGGCTGGACTTCCTCCCTTCAATGGTTTTTTGAGCAAGGAAATGTTCCTGGCCAGCATGGTGAATGTATTGAAATTGAATATCTTCAATATGGAGACATGGGGGGTCCTGTTCCCTGTGGTTGCATGGGTAGCCAGTGTATTCACTTTTATTTACAGCATGATTGTCGTGCTCAAACCCTTTACAGGCAAACTTCAGTTACAACTATTGGAAAAGAAGCCCCACGAGGCACCGATTGGGATGCTGATATCCCCGATCATCCTTGCTTCGTTGGTCATCGTTTTCGGTATTTTTCCAAACTTGCTGTCTTCATCCATCATTAAACCTGCTGTAGCCGGCATACAGCCAAGCTTAGCGGGACCGGATTTCCAAGTCCATATCGAGTTCTGGCATGGATTCAAACCTGAGGTATGGATGACCATCGGCATCATAGCATTTGGAATTCTATTATACAAAACGCTTCCGAAGTGGCAGAAAGTCACTCAGTGGATTCCTGAACGCATCTCCCTGAATGCTTTGTATGATGACGGGGTAAGAGGGCTCGAACGTTCAGCTTCCTTCGTCATGAAAGTATTAATGACAGGTTCGATTCGGACGTATCTGCTTTCAATCTTCCTTTTCTTCATTCTCTCGTTGGGCTTTACGCTATATTCGAAGGATGCATTTAAATTGGATACAGGTAATTTTGCCCCGATCGGCATATATGAATTGGTATTAGCTGGAATCATCGTGATTGGCTCGATCGCCATTCTGTTTGCAAGATCCCGTTTAACTTCCATTATCATCTTAGGAGCCATCGGTTATACGATTTCCCTATTTTTCGTTTTGCTGCGGGCACCGGATTTAGCTCTGACTCAACTAGTCATCGAAACGATTTCGGTATCGCTGTTTTTGCTCTGTTTCTTCCACCTCCCGTTAATGGCAAGCAGAAAGGAAGAACGGATGACGTTCAAGTTGAATAATGCCATGATATCCATTGGTGTAGGAGTCATCGTCACATTGATTGCCTTATCGGCACATAGCAATAAACTATTTGATTCCATATCCAGTTACTATCTTGAAAATGCTTATAAGGAAGCAGGCGGGAAAAATGTCGTAAATGTCATTCTCGTTGACTTCCGTGGACTTGATACGATGTTTGAAATCTGTGTCCTTTCCATCGCTGCACTCGGAATATTCGCGATGATCAAATTGCGTTTGACAGGGGGGAAAGATAAATCATGAAGCAAAATGACCTGATTCTCCAAACGGTTACGAAAGTCGCCGCCTTTGTTATCTTGCTGTTTGCGGTAGCCATCTTTTTAGGCGGGCATTATTCGCCAGGTGGCGGGTTCGTCGGCGGTTTAATGACTTCAGCCGCCATAGTCCTGCTGTTGCTCGCTTTCGACATTAAAACCGTCACCGGCATTTTGCCGATTGACTATAAGTTAATGATCGGTTCAGGCCTGTTCATATCAAGCCTGACCGTGGCCGGCGGGCTATTTTTCGGGGTGCCCCTCATGACACATGTTTATCAATATGTTGATTTACCGCTTCTTGGGCACATCTCGCTTCATACCGCGGTACTTTTTGATCTGGGTGTTTATCTTGTGGTTGTTGGTGTAACGATGACCATTATTCAAACGATAGGGGAGAGTGAATAATGGAACTTTTAATGGCCATTGTCATTGGAATACTATTTATGTGTGCGACCTATTTAATGCTTTCCAAAAGCATTTTAAGAATCATAATCGGTACCGGGCTGCTTAGTCACGGCGCCCACCTTTTGATTTTGACGATGGGCGGTTTGAAAGGCGATTCCGTTCCATTGCTAAGTGATGAAGCTGCATCCTATGTCGATCCGCTTCCGCAAGCGCTTATCTTGACGGCGATCGTCATCAGTTTCGGGGTCACATCATTTCTGCTGGTACTTGCTTATCGGACCTACCAGGAACTCGGTACGGATGACATGGAAGAAATGAGAGGTACGGAAACGAATGAATAATCTTACTTTCATGCCTGTTTTATGGCCGCTTTTCACAGGCATCCTGCTCATATTCTTTGCAAAAAAAATCAATCTGCAAAGAGGGATATCGCTTTTTTCCTCTCTTATCGGAATTGTAATTTCCTTTTACCTAGTGATTACGGTCCATAATCAAGGCATCTTGACTTTAGGCGTCGGCAGCTGGGATGCGCCATTCGGGATCGTGATCGTCGCAGATATGCTATCTTCGCTGCTCGTACTGACCACGAATATCATTGGATTTGCCATACTGCTTTATTCGTTTTACTCCATAGGGGAAGAACGTGAAAGACATTATTACTATCCTGTATTTCAATTTTTGCTGATCGGGGTAAACGGTGCCTTCCTTACGGGGGATCTTTTCAATCTATTCGTATTCTTTGAAGTCATGCTGATGGCTTCCTACGTGCTGCTTGTACTGGGAGGTACGAAAATCCAACTGAGGGAATCATTGAAGTATATCATCGTCAATGTACTATCCTCTTCCTTTTTCGTCATCATGGTGGCTTATCTTTATTCAGTCGTAGGAACATTGAACATGGCGGACATCAGTCAAAGGATAACGGAAGTCAACCAGCCAGGAATCATCTCGGTGATAGCGATTGGCTTTCTGATCGTCTTCGGTTTGAAGGGTGCCATTTTCCCGCTTTTCCAATGGCTGCCTGGGTCTTATTATGCTCCGCCCATTCCAGTGATGGCTCTATTCGGGGCATTGCTGACAAAGGTCGGGATATATTCCATTTTCCGTACCTATACACTGATGTTTTATCATGACCAGGATTTCACCCATACATTCCTGGCGATACTTGCAATCTTGACCATCATCATCGGTGTCATTGGTGCGATAGCTTATTGGGATGTAAAAAAAATCATCATTTACAATATCATCATCGCCGTCGGGGTTATTCTATTCGGCATCTCCGTCATGAATGAACAGGCCTTATCGGGTTCCATTCTATATATCATTCATGACATGCTGATCAAGGCTGCGCTCTTCCTGCTGGTAGGTATCATGATCAAAATCAGCGGATCGGATGATTTACGGGACATGGGCGGCTTGATCAAGCAATACCCTGCCGTTGCATGGACCTTCTTCATAGCGGCCATATCATTGGCGGGAATCCCGCCGTTCAGCGGTTTTGCCGGCAAGCTCCTTATTCTTCAGGGAGCTGCAGAAAAAGGGGCCTACTTGGGAATGGCCGTTATCTTAATTTCAAGCTTGATGGTCCTCTATTCCGTCATGAAAATATTCATGAATGGCTTTTGGGGAACTCCAAAAGCTGATTATGCCTTAACTAATGGAAAGGTTAATAAAATGCTGGTTCCTGCAGTCCTCCTCGTCATCATTTCCGTTTTATTCGGAGTAGGGACAGAATCGGTTTACCCATACATTACACAAGCTGTAGATTCATTAATGAATCCCGAAATCTATAACAAAGCGGTTTTAAAGGAGTAGTGCCTGATGTCATTCCAAATTTTACTGAATGTGTTCCTTGCGTTTATCTGGATGTTTTTGAAAAATGAGTTTAACGGGAGCACTTTTATCATCGGATATATATTGGGGCTCGGCATCATGTTCGTCTTCCGTCATTTTTTCAATGATCGTTTTTACTTGAAAAGGGTGAATGCCGTCGTTCTATTGCTGCTCATATTCGCAAGGGAACTCATACTTTCCAACATTAGCGTCCTTAAGGCCGTGCTTAAACCAAGTCTGGATATGAAACCTGGCATATTCGCATTTGAAACCGTGCTGACCAAGGATTGGGAAATTACGATACTATCGAATTTAATTACACTGACACCAGGTACACTTGTCGTTGAAGTATCGGAAGATAATCGGATTCTTTATATCCACGCGATGGATATTGCCGACAAGGATGAGGCTGTGGACAGCATTAAAAATACATTTGAAAAAGCGATTATGGAGGTGGGCAAATAATGTTCGATCTAATGCTTAAAATCGCGTTGCTCGGTGTTTCGCTTTCCATGATTGGATTCTTATACCGTTTAATCAAAGGGCCTTCCGTGCCGGATCGTGTCATTGCACTCGATGCAATGGGAATCAATCTTATCGCAATCGTTGCACTTGCCTCCATTGTCATGGATACAAGCGCATATCTGGAAGCCATTCTTCTGCTCGGAATCCTATCTTTCATCGGAACGGTCGCTTTCGCCAAATTCCTTGAGAAAGGGGAGATAATCGAAGATGACCGCAATCGTTGAAATCCTATCGGCCCTATTCCTATTAATGGGAGTCTTTCTCTTTTTAGTCTCGGCTTTCGGCATCATCCGGCTGCCCGACGTCTATACAAGAAATCACGCTGCCTCAAAAAGCTCGACACTTGGAATCATGTTCATCCTGATCGGCACCTTGTTATATTTTTATTATAAACATAGCCATTTCGATTTCCGGGTCGTGCTCGCGATCATCTTCATCTTCATGACCAGTCCTGTTGCCGGACATTTAATCATGCGCTCGGCTTATCATACTGGCGTAAAAATGTGGGATCGGAGTGTCCAGGATGATTTAAAGAAAACCCGGTGATCCCTGCCATTGCAAAAGAGCTGCCCTGATTACAGGAGCAGCTCTTTTCTGTTTCAATCTTTTAAAAATACCTGGTCGCCCACTTTGATTTCACCTGTTTGCATGACCGAGGCATATACGCCAAAATGATTTTCCCTTTCCTTGACGACAGTTTTCAGCAGTGATGGATCTCTATGTGAATCGCTTGGATCGACAGTTATGATCATACAGCGCTCACAATGCCTTTTGATCTCCAATTCCACTTCATTTCCGATTAGAATCCTTTTTCCGAACCATTGCTCTTCTAAAAAGGGGGTTTTATTCACTAAGGATAGCACTAAATTTTGCCTGAATCTCCTGCCATCCAGTTCTTTTCCCCAAAGCTTTGTCAATTCGCCAATCGAGGCATCACTGACAAGCAGGATGTTTTCTTCTTCAATCGCACCTAACGGAATATGTGCAGGATGATAAACAACTGGTTCTGCCTCCTGTTTCAACAACCGTTCCATTTCCTCCTGAAAGGCTCCCTCTCCCCATGTCAAAACGTTTCCTGAAGGGGTCTTCACTTGGATTTCCGGATATTGGTCAAGTGCTTCCTCACCAGAAAAAGCAGCTTGATAACGGACCATTTCCGGGACTTGGGTTATCGTCAGGAACTTCCCATTTTTGCCTTTAAAGGCATGGCTGCGATCTCCATATAGTCCATAGTCCATCACCTTCGTTTTTTGTACCTGTTCACCAGTGAATGATTTTACAGGATGACGGGTGATTTCTTGAATATGACCCACCAGCATAAAAAAACCTCTTTTCATACAATAGTCTGCTGCCATATTATACGTAAACCGGATAATGTAGAATCATTGCACCAATTTACGTTGTTCTTTTGATTCACTTTGACTTCGGTAAGTCGATAACGGCCAATGTACAGCGTGAAATGCAGATAAGATGATCCTCTTCATCACGGATCTTCACGTCCCACACCATCGTCGTCTTCCCGCGATGGATGATGTTCCCTTCTGCGGTAACAATACCTGAACGGACGCCCCTAACATGATTGGCATTGATTTCAAGGCCGACGACAGCTTGTTTTGTACTATCTACCAGCATCATTCCTCCAAAGCTTGCAACGGATTCCGCAAGTGCAACGGATGCTCCACCATGCAATAAACCATACGGCTGTCTAGTGCGTTCATCCACAGGCATCGTCGCAATGACTTTCCCCTCGCCGACTTCTTTCATTTCAATTCCAAGCGTGCCTATCAATGACTTTTCAATATTTCTCTCCATCCCATTACCCCCGACTCTCTTGTTTTTTTAGCAAAAAATGAACCGTTATTCATATTAGTATACAAAAAAAGGATGACCCAAGTCTATCAAGTCATCCGTCAATAATGTAAATGTATTATTTGGAGAGGATTTCTTTTAATTCAAACCAGCTTGTCAGTCTTGGAATATCCAATTCCCTGTTATAGGAGTTATCCATTGCATACACTTTCGTTGGAATATCCAATAACGTTTCCAGCACTGCCGGTTTATCATCAAAATAATAATCCAATTCCAATTTGCGGATCGTATCAATTTTTTTATGATCCTTCATCCCGCAATAAAAATGGTCATCCTTAACCGGAAAGCCGTTTTCGATCAGCCATTTTTTCGTCCGTTCACCATGCTCCGCTTTTCTGGCGGTGATGTAATAGATTTCATGGCCATCGCGTTCAAGCTCCTGCAGCGTTTCCACTGCGCCCTCGAAGGCTGGACAGGATGAATAATACACTTCATCGGCCAGGCTGTTCCACATCTTGCCCCCAGCCTCTTTATCAAGCCCGAAAGCTTCATGGATCTCCAACGTCTTTAAAGCCCTGAATTTCGTTAACTCTATGTTCGTATTAAGCTTTTCATTATAAAGATGGAACGCGAACTCCCTCAAGTTAATAAGGGTATCGTCAATATCAAAACCGAATTTCATATCCTTCACTCCTATTCAAACATAAGCGGCGGCAAACTGTGATGCGAAGGACATCTCCTTGTCCACCTGAATGGCCTGTAATCTTTCAATCTCGGCTTTTCTTTTTGGCTCAGCCATTTTAAGTCCAAGGAAGCCAGTATCCCCCTGCAGGATGCATCCAGAAATAAGCTCGGCCAATATATCGGCATCCTTCATGGCACAATTGAGTCCGAATGCACCTGTAGGCGTCATCGTATGGGCTGCATCACCTAATAAAGCAACGCCATCCTTTGTCCACGTTTCACAATAGCTGCTGTAAACATCCAATAAAATGAAGTCCTGCCAAGAGCGGATATTTTCACACACAACCTTTTTTAATTCAGGAAAGGCAAGAAGCAAATCTTCAATGAATGGTTCAAAATGCTGTTTTCGCAAATGGGGAAATGAACCATGCTCTATATTCCAGCCAATTTGGATGAAACCTCCGGCCTGGGTGAAGAGGGCAACCTGGGAGCCATTGACCAATGCCATCTTGATCGAAGGCTTCCACCCCTCCGGAGCAGGAATTTTTGCCCACAGTAAATCATAGCCATGATCTTTAATCTCGACTGGTATTCCCGCTTTTTTTCGAACGATGGAAAACCTGCCGTCCGCTCCGATTATCAATGGACTTTGCACTTCAAGGTCATTTCCGTCATTACGGGCCTCGACACCCGTAAAACGGCCCATTTCATTCTGCATCAAGTCGGTAACCCTCGTATTCATCATCAATTGAAAGGAGTCCAGCTTTTCGGCTTCATTCAATATGGCTTTAAGCAGATGGTTTTGAGGGACATGTATCCCAACATGATCGACAGGCCATTCCGGGATAATGCTTTTGAATATTTGGCCGTCATGCCAATATTCAATTTGTTCCATCCTAAGCAAGCCAAGTTTTTCCACACTATTGAATAAACCGTGCTTTTTAAGAATGCCCTCTCCTTCATCGTTCAAGAACTCGCCCCTGAACTCCCTTGAAACTTCAGAATGCCTTTCAAGCAATACGACTGAAATGTCCTGCTTGGCCAATAGGTAAGCCAGCAGGGCACCTCCAGGACCTGAACCGACTATGCATACATCTGATTTAACCATCATGCCTCTTCACCTGTTGTCTATTTTTATTTAGGATAAGCCGTGATGCGTATGTCCTCACCAAACGTTTCCACGCCAGAGAAGGAAACATCCATCGCTTCATCCATCGTATCCACATTCATGCCAGTATACGGTGTCAGTGAGTTTCTGCCGCCCAATAGTTTAGGGGCTATATAAATCAAGTATTTATCGATGAGCCCTTCCCTAAGGAATGAGGCATTCACTTCGCTTCCGCCTTCCAGCAAGACATCCGTAATCCCCTTTTTATACAGCTCTTCCATTAATGCCGTTAGATTCAGTCCCGTCTCGTTTTTGGGGACGAAAATGAATTCGATCCCTTTTTCACGTAAAAGGTCCATTTTATCCGCAGGTGCATTTTCCTGCGTTACGATCAAGGTCTTCGCATCTGATACTTCCACAACTTTGGCATCCAATGGAACCCGTAATTCACTGTCTAAGATGATCCGGATCGGATTTTTCCCTCCGCCCTCCGGAAGTCTGGTCGTCAGTGATGGATCATCGGCCAACACAGTCCCGATACCAACTAGGATGGCATCCACCTCATCACGGAGCAAATGAACGGAATGACGTGACTCTTCTCCTGTTATCCACTTTGAATGGCCTGTGTGGGTTGCAAGTTTTCCATCGAGCGTCATCGCATACTTCGATATGACAAATGGACGATCCGTCAGCATATTGTGAATAAAACGCTCATTCAGCCTTTGAGCTTCCTTTTCCAGGACGCCGACTTCAACTTCAATGCCTGCATCCTTTATGATCGATATTCCTCTGCCGGCCACTTCCGGATTTGGATCTTGAGTCGCAACCACCACTCGCCGGACACCTGATTCTTTCACCAAATTTGCACAAGGAGGCGTCTTTCCATAATGGGAACAAGGCTCAAGAGTCACATAAAGCGTTGCACCTTCTGCATACTCACCCGCCATTTTAAAAGCATGTACTTCCGCATGCGGTTCACCCGCTTTACGGTGGATCCCTGTCCCGGCTATCACACCGTCTTTCACTATGACTGCCCCGACCACTGGATTTGGATTCGTCTTTCCTTTAGCACTGGCTGCCAAATCCAGTGCCAGCTTCATGTAATATTGATCATCATTCATTCTATAGCTCTCCTTATACAATCAAAGTTGGCTTCTTTTTGGGAATATGTCCAGACTTCTTGACCTTTGTATCGAGATAGAAACTATTATCTTCCGTCAAACCGCCCCATAGCGGAATATGGTCCTTTGCCGCAAGTCCATGCTTCATGAGGGCATCCAGCTTTTTGGGGTTGTTCGTGATTAAAGTCACCGGATCCTTACGCAGTTCCCTCAATACGCGAATGGCTCCCTCGTAAGATCGCGTATCATCTTCGAATCCTAAAGCCTCATTCGCCTCGACCGTGTCATAACCTTCCTGCTGAAGCAAATAGGCAAGAGATTTGGAAAATAGGCCAATCCCTCTTCCTTCATGGTCCGCAAGATAAAAAATGGCCCCGCACCCATGCTCGGCTATCATCTTCATCGATTGGTGGAGCTGGTAGCCGCAATCACAGCGTTTACTGCCGAAGATATCACCAGTGTGGCAGATGCTATGCATCCGGACAAGTGCATCCTCCGACTTTTCAAAATCACCATAAACCAATACGGAGGATTGCTGTCCAAAAGCGAGGTTCGCTTCCGAAAGCGAATCAAGCACCGTATCCTTGTCATTATCCGCACCGTCAAGCTGAAGCCATGTATACCATTGGAAAACCGTTGAGAAATCTCCTTGTTCAACCGGCAGGTTCACAGGTCCAACAAGGCATATATCAGCTTTACCGGGGGTTTGGATGATATTCATTTTATCTATTAAAAGGTCTTTTGTTTCCTGGGTCATTTTCATGTTAACATCACCTATTTTATAATTTATAGTGTGCCTTCTCCTTACTTTAGGTAAGTAAGTATATTACTATACACTATACCTGTCAATGAAGCAGTTTACAAATAATAGTGTGTCTTTGATCATAATTTTCAAGAAGTTATTTTGCAGAAAAAGGTCATTCACAAACCGCTATCATATCGGCTGGCCTTTATACATATTTTAACGTATAACGAAAACGTGTCTATAGACAGACCTAATGAAAGGAAGGAAACCTTTTGGAGGATTTCCCTTATTTTTTATATGATCCTATCCTATTTCCGCCTCACGCCAGGAATCGGACATTGCGTCCCTACTTGGCAACCAATCCAGATCTGCTAGTCAAATCGGCAAAGACCTCGCAATCTTTGATGCTTGATGTAAAAAAAGTCATGGATACCATAGCCACATCCAAGCCTTTCTCGAACCGGTTGATGACTGCTGCCCAAGCATCGCAAAAAAATGTCGTGATCGATATGATCCGAAAGATAGGAATTAAGAACGAACCTGATATCACGTATAACCCCGATGGGATCCGTTTTGATTTCTATCCTAAAGCAGGGGAAGAAAATTGCCATATCATCGTCAGCTTGAAATGGAGGGATGCATAACGTCCGTCCAATACCTTTTTGGTAAAAAAACCGAAGCCTATTTTCGGCTTCGGATATTTGGGTTCATCTTGTTTTCGTTTCAAAGGTTTCAACCAATAGTGCAAGCGTGCGTGCCATGACACCGGTAGCCCCCGATGTGCACAATTCGGAGTTGCTCGAGGTTGTGGAAGTTCCGGCAATATCCAGATGGACCCACGGAGTGTCTTCGGCAAATTCACCGATGAAGGCGCCGCCCATGATTGCATGTCCCGCCCCTCCAGGTGAATTATTCAAATCCGCTATTTTACTATTGCGTACCCGCTCTTTATCCTTTTCCGTAATCGGCAATCTCCAAATGGGCTCCCCGGCCTCCTCTGAGGCTTTGACCACTTGTTCATAGAATTCCGTGTCATTTGTCATTGCACCCGTCATATCCATGCCCAGCGCCGTTATGACACCACCCGTTAAAGTCGCAACGTCAATAAGATAGTCAGCGCCATGATGTTTAGCGTAAGTCATGGCATCCGCCAAAACCAGACGGCCTTCCGCATCCGTGTTCAATACCTCTATCGTCTTGCCGCTCATGGCAGTGATCACGTCATCGGGCTTGAATGCATCACCGCTGATCATGTTATCAGTGGAAGGAATGACCGCCACGACATTTTGGTCCGGTCCCAATTCGCCGATGATTTCCATTGCACCTAAAACAGCTGCCGCACCGCCCATATCCGTCTTCATTCCAACGATACCAGCCTTGGTTTTCAATGAGTATCCACCCGTATCGAATGTGATCCCTTTACCGACCAACCCGATAACATCCTTCCATTCATCCTTACCTTGATACTTCAGGACGATCATTTTCGGAGGCTCGACCGAACCTTTATTGACAGCAAGGAGTGCGCCCATTCCCAACTTGAGCATGTCCTCCTTCTCGAGGATCTCCACTTCAAACCCATAACGTTCGCCCAGGGCAGATGAATAATCCGCCAAATCCGTGGAAGTCAGCAAATTGCCTGGTGTATTGACCAAAGTTCTGGCTGAGTTCGTCGCCCTTCCGAAGATCCTCCCTACATGAAGCGCGGCACCGACCTCTTCTTGATCAAATTCACTGTAAACCGTAATCGATTCAAGGCTTTTTTCGACCTGGTTCGATTTTTGCTTGTATCCGTCAAACTTATAGGAAGCAAGTTCAAAAGCCTCGGAACAAGCATGGGCTGCGTCCAATGCATCCAGATTTTCAGTCGTGAATGTATCCAACGCGATCGAAAGTGTCGTAATCTTGGATTCTTTAATCGTCTTACGTGCTTTTCCCAACGCTTCGCGGAGCGTTTCAAAAGATAGCTCCTTTTCCTTGCCCAATCCTACAAAAATCAATCTCTTAACGCTTAATTTACCTAATGTATGTATTTTGACCACTGACTTTTTCTTGGAAGAGATTTCCCCGGCTTTCACCAACTCTGTCAGCTGGCCATCCAATCGTTCATCCGCTTCTTTTCCTATCCCTGTGAACTTTACGGGTCTGTCAAATAGGCCTAGAATCAGGCATTCATCAATCAAATCTATATTTAAGGAATTTTTTACTGTGAACATTCTGCTACCTCCTCCATTCTATTACATTCATTATAACGAAATCTTCAAAAATTTTCGAATAAGGTCCGCGAAAATAATAATAACAAGGTATATTGTTTAGAATGGGTGACTTTAGAGTAATAGTATAAGAAAGATCATATTTATACCTATACCGGCAGGGAATCGACAGGACTGAATGGAACTAATAATAAGGGCCTTATTCCGAACAGGATGCATTTACCCATATATGGATTTCATCTTTACTTATAACTAGAAAGAAGGCTGATACTCTTGGAATTATTACTCAACTTCCCTTTAATCGCAGCATTGATTGCCATTTTCTTTGCTCAATTCATCAAAGTGCCAATCCACTTCATAGCATTTCGTAAAGTGAACTGGTCACTCATTAACTCCACAGGCGGTATGCCAAGCTCCCACTCTGCGGCCGTATCAGCCCTGACCGTGGCGGTAGGGATCGAAACCGGAATGGATTCCCCTGTATTTGCCGTTGCCGCGATCTTTGCAATCATCACGATGTTCGACGCGACAGGAGTGAGACGGCAGGCAGGAGAACAGGCAGCCGTCTTGAACCAGCTCGTTACCGACTTCAATACCTTTGTCGAGCAAGCAAAGAACTGGCAGAAAAAAGCAGATAAACAGAAACAGCAACAATTAAAGGAACTGTTGGGCCATAAGCCAATCGAGGTATTTTTCGGAGCCTTGACCGGAGTATTCATTGCATTGGCACTTCACTTTTTCATCTTTCAAGGGTAGGTGTTCAATTTGAAAATAATCTCTCTTTGCCCCAGCAATACGGAACTATGCACATATCTAGGAATCGAAGATCAGCTGATCGCCATCGATGACTACTCTGATTGGCCTGAAACCCTACAGCATCTTCCTAAGGTGGGGCCCGACTTATCGATCGATATCGATCATGTGGAATCACTAAAACCCGATTTGGTGCTGGCTTCACTGAGTGTACCGGGCATGGAAAAAAACATTGAGGGGCTAAAAGAACGGAACATCCCCCATATAATCTTCAACCCGCAATCACTTGAAGATATCGCAAAAGATTTACTGACCTTGGGCGAGGCGATGGATCTTAAGGAAAAAGCAGAGGAACAGGCTGCCAAATTCCGTGATGCCATCCTTCAATATAAAAACATCGCCGATAAAATCGAAACAAAGCCGTCCCTGTATTGGGAATGGTGGCCTAATCCCTTATTCAGCCCCGGGGGAGTTAATTGGCTTTCCGAGATCAGTACGCTTGCGGGAGGATATAACCTTTTCGAGGATGTCGACATGGCAAGCATTCAAGTCACTTCCGAAGAGGTCCAAAAAAAGGATCCCGACCATATTTGCTTAGCTTGGGTCGGTGTCCCTTTACGTAAAGTAAACCCTGCGCTTGTCAAGAAACGGCAAGGGTGGACTGATATGAAGGCCGTCCGGAATAACCATATTCACATCATGGAAGAACCTTTATTCTGCCGGCCTTCCCCGCGTTTGCTGGATGGGCTGTCCATATTGGCAAAGACTCTGCATCCTGAAGCCTACAAAGGCATGCCCTAAGGGCGTCCCAAATGAAACAGAAAAGGCTGCCTCAATTGAGGCAGCCTTTCACTTTCCTCATTAAAAAGCAAAGGAAGCTACATTCTCATTCAATGTTTTCTCAGCGATTTTCGGCTTGAATACCTGCTTGATCTTGGTTTCATTCAACCTGCTTAACTGTTGTTCGGATAACTCGCCGTTCCCTTTTTGGACAACATATACTTCAAGGGTTTTCTTTCCCCAGTTCTCGTACACATCCTGTACCGTTTCGTAGTATAGATCCAGGTGATTCCCTTTGATCGCACCACCCTTGTCCGCTACAACCCCATATCCATAGCCCGGAATCCAAAGGATGGTTCCGAGAGGGAATACGGCAAGATCGGCGGCAATGGTGGAAAACAGATCCCGTTTCACTTTCACCCCTGAAAATGTAATTCCATAAGATGGGCTTTCCGGGTACTTTCCGGTTGATTCATACCCTGCTGTATATCCTGTAGCCAAAACTTCATGCTTCGGGTATTTCGAAAGCTCGATTGCCTCCGCTATCGTCGTGGGACCATTGCTCGCGGATGCCGATGCCATTAGCGTTGCCACTTGCCCCCCACTATGAATCGCTTTATATTCGAGACCAAGCATTCGATGTTGTCTCATTGCCTCTTCAAAAGGATGATCTTCAGGAACTGCCCCAAAAACATGATTCAAGGTCGATTCGATGGCCAAGATAAATAATATGATAATAGCAACCCTCAAAAATAATGCCTTCACAATCTTCATATGTATCAATTTCACTCCTCTCACAAGGATATTTGTTCCCTTTACGGAGTGAAAGTATTCATAAAGCATGGAAAGAACCAATTTTTCTTACAAAAAAGGCTCTTTTCGTAAAGATCGTTGTTTTTAAAACGAAACTATTCGATTGATTGGAGCGGAAGTGCCAGACTGCCTGCGGGAGCAGCGGGACAGGTGAAGACCCCACAGGGTTTACGCCGAGGATGCTCACCGCCCCGCGGAAAGCGAGCATCTGGAGCGGAAGTGCGATACTCATGCGGGAGCAGCGGAAAGCGAGCATCTGGAGGGGAAATCAACCACACCGCACTACTTAGTGAATAGCAACAAAGTATGCGAAAACAAAAAAGGACCGTCCATACATGACGGCCCTTCCCTTATTAAAACATTTGATATCCTTTATTCCTTAGAATCCTGATGACCACACCAGCTAAAACCGCGCCAAGCAGCCCGCTTGATAAAATAATGATGTCTGCCGTATGCAGGGATGTAAGGTTCGTACCAAGATTGGAAAAAGATATTCCCGGATTCCTAAAATATTCTATTAGCTTTGTTTCATTGACAATGATGATGAAGACGATTGGAAATAAGAAGACCATGATCCACGAAGAACGAAAGAGCATATTCAGCAAAAAGCCAATTCCGAAAAACAATATGAAAAATAAGAGTATTGAGATAATTAAAACAGGCAATGGCATGTTATTCTTGACCCTCCTTAAAAGCGACACCTTTAGTTTACTGAAAAAATAATTGCTGCGTCAACGACTTATACCAAATAATACCGAAGAAAAGATAATTACCCAAATTACAAGAATAGTTTATATGATGTATATCCAAATTGATCTCCCGGATTCAACCCGTCAAGCATCGTCTGCATTCTTTCCTTTTTAAAAGCTAAAAGCTGTTCCAATAGTAACGATTGCTTCCCTTCCTTCATGAGTAAATCAGGGTGATAAAATTTAGCTTCATATAATTCATCCAATTGAGCATTTACTTCAAAACTGAGCGGTTTAAGTAAAAATATCAACATATTATCACTTATATCCCTTTTGATGACTCCGCTTCTCACTCCTACGATGCCTTCGATTTCTGTATGAATGCCCGTCTCCTCCAGCACTTCCCTTACGACAGCTTCATCGACGGTTTCATCATTTTTGACAAAACCTGCCGGAAGCGACCATTGCCCTTTCAATCCGCCATACCTTTTGTTCACGACAAGCCACTCACCTTTATCCGATATCACAAGGCCGGACACTGCCAGCCAAACATTTTTGCAACGTTCCACCAAAACCCACTTCCCCTACATTCATTATTTAGTAAAGATGATGCCAAAGATAATTTCCTTGATCAAACTTCGTCATCCCCATTATATTCCACACAAAAAATTGCATACTCCGCTATGGCACACTCATCGATGGATGGGATGCCAATGAAAAAGCCATTCAGGGACAATCCCCAAATGGCCATTATTGATCTATCAAAAAAATTAAAGAACGTTGAATTTACCTTTTTTAGCAACAAGTGAGGCTCCGCCAATCATTAACAATGCCCTGTTATCAACCATTTTCTTCATGAATGATGCAGTCTTACCTGTAACTTTCTTGCCGAAGACAACACCAATCGCATTATCTTCACCAAGTGAACATACCGTTCCTTTGTTTTCGAAGGTGAACGTTTCCAGGTCGCTTTCGTTACGAACCAATTTAGTCAGGTTCTTTGCAATGACCTCACCTTGCTGCATCGCTATTTGTGCAGTAGGTGGATATGGACGATTAATTTCCTCGTTGATGATTAAAGCGCAATCCCCTACGATGAAGATATCGTCATGCCCCGGTGCCCGCATGTCAAGGTTCACTTTAATACGTCCGCGCATAGCTTCAAAACCGGAAGCCTCTATCACGGAGTTTCCACGTACGCCAGCTGCCCATACAACGGTGCCCGCTTTGATTTCTTCCACTTCATCTTCGCCTTTTGCCACGATGATGCCTTCAGGAGTCGCCCCCTTGATCGGTGTACCGATTTTGAATTCCACACCTTTTTTCTCAAGGTAAGATACTGCATAATCCACCAATTCCGGATCGAAGCCAGGAAGGACGGCTGGGGCTGCCTCCACACAGTACATGCGGACCTTTTGGAAATCGATGTCGTATTCTTTACAAAGTTCAGGGACACGGTTAGCCAATTCGCCAAGGAATTCGATACCCGTAAATCCTGCTCCTCCAACAACGATCGTCAAACGGTCTTCATTCTTTTCGACCTCAGTACTGTACGTCGCGAATTGCAATTGGATATGGTCACGGATTTTACGTGCCGTGTTCACGTTAGAGATAGAGAAAGCATATTCTTTTAGCCCCTGGATTCCGAATGTTTCCGATTCAGGTCCAAGACCAATCACTAAATAATCATAAGAAATTTCGCCGTTTTCAAGGATGACTTTTTTGTTCTCCGTTTTCACTTCCAAAACGGAATCCTGGATGAATTTAACTTTGCTGTTAATGACACTTTTGATTGGATAGCGCACACGATCATGATGAAGCGTTCCAGCGGATGCTTCATGCAGCCATGTTGTTTCATAGTGGTAATCATTTTTGTTAACTAATACGATTTCTGCTTCATTTTGACCTAACGCCTTCTGTAAGCGAGTAACAGTCATCAATCCACCATAACCTGCACCTAAAACAACGATTGTTGGCTTTTTCAAAAGTATTCTTCCACCTTTACGATATTTTCTTGTGATGCTTTCCATAACTAAAATATATTGTCTATCTTTATAATTTCCATTATAAAAAGCACTCTTATACATTTGTGACGTATTTCACGTAACACTTCATAAATGTCATAAAAAATTCATAAAAAATTTACCAAATGATATCTAAGTAAATATTAGTCTTTTTCCTTACCTTTTTCAAGTAACAAACCGAACTTTTTCGGGTTAAAATATAGCCGGAAAACATTACTTTTCACCCAGTTGCGACCATATTAATACGATATGCTCAACATTGGCAAAGGGTAATTTCACCCGGATTTGAAAGCGGATACAGAACATTCATCAGGAAACTGTGCAAATATAGTCAAAACTTTCCCACTTTTCTAACTTTCTCCGTTTTTTAAAAGATCATCTATGTTAAAATAAGAGAATAAATTTCAGCAAACCTAGTATATCGGAGGGATAACGTTGGAAGTTAATGAAAAAGTTTATGATATTACAATCATTGGCGGAGGCCCGGTTGGATTATTCACTGCATTTTATGGAGGAATGAGACAGGCATCCGTAAAAATCATCGAGAGCCTGCCACAATTAGGCGGACAATTGTCGGCCCTTTATCCTGAGAAATACATCTATGATATCGCTGGTTTCCCCAAAGTGCGAGCTCAGGAGCTAGTGAATAATTTGAAAGAACAAATGGCAAAGTTCGAACAGGATGTCGTCCTGGAGCAAGCCGTTCAAGAAGTGGAAAAGCAAGCCGATGGAGTGTTCAAGTTAACGACTGATAAAGAAATCCATTACTCCAAAACGATTATCATCACAGCTGGAAATGGGGCTTTCCAACCCCGCCGCATCGAAATTGAAGATGCAAAAAAATATGAAAACGGCAACCTTCACTATTTCATCGATGACCTAAATCATTTTGCCGGCAAAAAAGTGGTCGTCTTCGGCGGTGGGGATTCAGCAGTGGACTGGGCCTTAATGCTGGAGCCGATCGCCGAGAAAGTGAGCATCATTCACAGAAGGGATAAGTTCCGTGCCCACGAACATAGTGTAGAAACACTTAAAAATTCAAAAGTGGAAATAAAGACTCCATACATACCTGCAGAGTTGATTGGTACAGACGGACGTATCCATACAATTGTCATCAAGGATACAAATGGTGACGATACAGAGACCATGGATGTAGATGCAGTCATCGTCAATTACGGCTTCGTTTCTTCTCTTGGTCCCATTAAGGAATGGGGACTTGATATCCAGAAGAACAGCATTTTGGTGAATTCCAGAATGGAAACGAATATCCCGGGAATTTATGCAGCAGGCGATATTGCAACCTATGATGGCAAAGTAAAATTGATTGCCAGCGGTTTTGGTGAGGCACCCACTGCCGTCAATCACGCCAAACAATATATTGACCCAAAAGCAAAAGTTCAGCCGATGCACAGCTCTTCCATGTTTTAATTATCTTACGCAAAAACCGGCTTTCATGGCCGGTTTTTTTTGTCCCCAATTCGATGATTGTGGATAAGTTTTTTCAATTAGTTATCCACAGTGCTTACCCTTGTCATTCTATTGGGTAAAGAGTAGGAGAAGCCATGAAAGGGGAATGCATCCAAGAATATTTTAATTGCAGGGGCTAACGGCACGACCGGAAAGCAGATCATTGGGGAATTATCAAAAAATTGCAATTGACCGTATACGGGATGACAAGGAAAGAGGAACAAGCTCAAACGATAAAAGAACTCGGCGGGCATCCAATCTTGCAGATTTAGAGGGAAATGTGGATAAAGCAGTGGATAACATGGAAGCCATCATTTTTGCCGCCGGATCCGGACCCAAAACTGGGCCGGATAAAACGACAGCTGTGGATAAGAATGGTGCCATTAAACTGGTTGATGCCTCCAAAAAGAAAGGGTTCGAACGTTTGTCATGTTAAGCTCGGTCGGTTCTGATAATCCGGAACAAGCCCAAGAAGAAATGCGCCATTATCTTAAAGCAAAATATGATGCCGATGAACATTTAAAGCAAGCGGGCTTACATACACGATTGTCCGGCCGGTTGCTTTGACAAATGAACAAGCGATCGGAAAAATCTTTGCGGATGAGAAAGTCGATCATACTGATAAGTCCATTCCAAGAGCCGATGTCGCAGCCGTTCTTGCCCAATCTCAAAGAAAAGCATGTTTGCCTACCGTTTTCTTAAAAAAACGTTGTAGTTGATTTCAGAAATCCGCACCCTGTCTGCCAAGCGTCTGTTTGGTCTTGGCTAGCCAGTTATTCTGCAGGAGTGTCGCAAATTTCTTCATTTACAATAAAAAACAGTAAGGATAATCTAGTCTCGTGTTAGGATGAGACCATCCTAATCCCTCTTGTAAAAAACAAACAAAGGAGGCACTCATTAAAGTGCCCCCTTTTTCCGATGTATTGGAGTTTACTTAGCAGTTCTCCGGCGTGCCGGCGTTTTTTGCCGTTTTGAAGGAAGACCCGCAACCGCATGATGCGATGGCATTTGGGTTTTCGATCGTAAAGCCTCCGCCCATCATCGTTTGCTTATAATCAATTACCGTTCCATTCAATATATCTGCATCCTCGGCATTAACAAGGATCTTAATTTCAAACTGTTCCAACTGGCTATCTTTTTCTCCGGGCTCTTGTTCAAAGCCCATTCCGTAGGATAATCCACTGCAGCCTCCGCCTTTAACGGCCACTCTTAAAAAGGAACCCTCTTCACCATTATGTTTCATCATTTCTTTTATCTGAAAAGCGGCAGCTTCCGTTATTTGAACAACTTCACTCACAATAAATCCCTCCTTCTTCTGAATATGTGAGATAGAACCATTTCTCTTTATAGTATATACCAAAGAAATTCCCGCGCTCAATTTTCCAGCTTGGAAAAATTCATATTCCCCCACCTATTTTACCAACTAAAATTAATCTATAACAATAGGCATAGGCATAATGGTCCAATCCATTGAATCCAATCCTAAAATACAATAAGGGGGTAATCACCATCGAAAGAATATATCCTCTATATGACAACATCATGGAATGCCCCGGTACTTCTCCCCCCCACTACACTGGAAATCATTTTGGAAAAAGTCAGCTCCCATTGGGTTCCCCATCATTTTAGCAAGGAAAAATCCATTAAAGACGCGATCAATACATACAAGCTGGCGAGTTATTGCGGGGCTTTAAAAAAGGAAAAACCTATAATCCTTGCTGGAATCTGTTTACGGATAGCCTGGTTATATAGGATAAAACCAAAACAAGGAACAAGAAGAAAGATTTTCAAGTTCGCCATAAAGGAATATGAAGCATCGTATTCAACAGGGGACTTCAGCGGCACCCAGTTATCCGAAGCCAGGATCCTATATCTCGGTGGAGAAATCTCAAGGAAGATAGGCAATGAAAAGGCAGCCATCAAGTACTTTCCATTCGTGTCCCAAAAAAAACCCGGGGAAAGCCTCCCTCATCCAGATGGCCAGACACCGCTTTCAGGAATTCAAACGGACCCAGGAAACAATCCACCCTTTGCTGCAGCACTGATAAGAAAAGGGCTGTCCCTTCCAGGAACAGCCTTTTATCCGCCGTTGATGATTAAGACATTTCAAATTCATCAATGTATTTATATATTTTATCTACCAATTCATCCGTTGTGTCACCAAAAACCACTTCACCATTTACAAGTGCATATAAGTTACTGGAGCATCTGCCGCAATGTCCCAGGCAACCATATTCTATGATATCCAAATTCGGATCCCGCTCCAATCTTTCGAGAGCCTCCTGAGCCCCGCTGGCTAGATTGCTTACGCAAAATTCAATAATCGGGTACATTGTTTCACCTCACAGTTACTAACAACTCATCTTATTACTTTTCCCATTAACAGTCAATATTTACGCATAAAAAATAAGCCTATTTCAAGATATCGGTTGTGATTTCCTTTTATATTCGTTATACTTTTGTCGGGGTACGTAAAAAAAGAAAATTATCTAATTTTTTATTCTTACTACAAATTGGGGTATATATATTTAATTAAACTTTTAAGGGGACCATTTGGGGGAATCCTATAGTTAAGTGCTAATCAAATTTTTCAAGAGATCAAATAAAGGGGAAAAAATCATATGAAGAATCTAGTCATACTTGGTGGCGGGTATGGTGGTATGCGCATGTTGCAAAGATTGCTGCCTAATCAGCTTCCTGAAAATGTGAGCATCACGCTTATCGACCGTAATCCTTATCACTGCTTAAAAACGGAATATTATGCTTTAGCAGCAGGTACCATTCCAGATCAGCACATCCGTGTTGCATTTCCTGAACATCCTCGCTTGAAGAACGTATACGGAGAAGTACTTTCCATCGACATGGAAAATAAACAGGTCATTATAGAAAATCAAGATCCTGTCGTTTATGATGATTTAGTCATTGGCCTTGGCTGCGAAGACAAATACCACGATATTCCTGGTGCAGACATACACACTTACAGTATCCAAACAATTGATAAATCACGCCGCACATATTCAGCTTTGAATAATTTAGGTGCCGGTGCAACCGTTTCTATCGTTGGCGGCGGACTGAGCGGTGTTGAGCTTGCAAGTGAATTGATTGAAAGCCGTTCAGATTTAAACGTTAAGCTATTTGACCGTGGACCGCATATTCTATCTGCTTTCCCAGAAAGATTAAGTACTTTTGTCGAATCATGGTTCGATAAACATACCATCGAAATCGTCCATCATTCAAATATTACGAAAGTTGAACCAAACCTTCTTTACAATGGCGACGAAGCCGTTCAAAGCGACGTCATCGTATGGACAGCTGGAATTCAGCCAAGCAAGATCATCCGCGATATGGATATTGAAAAAGACCGTCAAGGAAGAGCCGTTCTGACTCCTCAGCATTTCCTTCCTAATGATGACAGCATCTTTGTAGTCGGCGACTGTGCGAGCCTGCCTCATGCACCTAGTGCTCAATTAGCGGAGTCCCAAGCTGAGCAAATCGTCCAAGTCCTTGTGAAGAAATGGGCAAATGAACCACTTCCTGAAACCTTCCCTACCATGAAATTAAAAGGAACATTAGGTTCCCTTGGGAAGAAACAAGGTTTTGGTCTTGTTGCAAATCGCCCAATCACCGGCAGAGTGGCACGCCTAATGAAATCAGGCATTCTGTGGATGTATAAATACCATAACGGTTGATTATAAACTGGCCCAATGAGCTGCATGCAGCCCATTCATGGGTCAGTTTTTCTTATTTCTTCCATTATATATCACACTTGCACTGAGTATCCATATTTCTCCATCGTTTCCACCACTTTTTTGAGACGGACATTTCCTTCCGCAATGATTTCACCTTCGATGAGGACCAGTGGATAAAATAAATCTTCCTCGATCATTTTCTCGGCAAAGCTCTTTTGCTTCAATGTTTCTGGTGGGTTATACATATCTATATAGGATATTTTGAATGGCTGCTCAGGAAATTTTCTCGTTAAAGCGGCTTCAAGCCACTCACAGGTATCTTTCGAAGAGGGGAGATTCACACAACTGGCGCAAATTTGCTCAGCTCCATACACTTCTATCTCAATATCTTTCCTTACCATACTCTTCCTCCTTCAGTTTATTATAGTTGCTTCATTTGAATAATGTTTAAAACTTCACCTGTTTCCATCATACCAGAATAATATAGATTATATTTCCGCAAAGTTACAGTTGGATTTTTTATTACCTTCGCATTATAATATGATTAGGAAAGGAGTCGATTGCAATGTCTGAACAAACAATGGAAGTTCAAGTTCAAGAAGTCCTAGATAAGCTTCGTCCGTTTCTTCTTCGTGATGGCGGTGACTGTGAACTAGTTGACGTAGAAGATGGAATTGTAAAATTAAGATTACTAGGAGCTTGCGGAAGCTGTCCTAGTTCGACCATTACGCTAAAAGCTGGGATTGAGCGTGCCCTTCTTGAAGAAGTTCCTGGTGTAGTGGAAGTTGAACAAGTTTTCTAATAGCCCTTTAAATATCATGCAGCGTATGGATGAAGGATCACTTCATCTATACACGTTCAACCTTTTTTCATGCAGGCCGGAATCTTTTTGCGGACTGTAATAAAAATAAAGCTGACTCGGCTTTTGCCCTATCAAATGAATTGATACGGCTTGACACGGGTCAGCTTTTTTATATGGACGGCAAATGAACACGGCTCACGATTTCAAAAACTTCAATTCCTTTTTTTCCTGTTCAGAAAGGATTGCCGTATAACTTCCATCATTATCGATTTCCAATTCCTTCACATGGAATTCCGGAAATCTATCCTTCAATCCAGTGAGCAAACCTTCACTTTTTTCTGGAGATGCCAAGCATAAAACGGTTGGTCCTGCTCCGCTTAGTGCCGCACCAAATCCGCCTTCATTGTGGACGACTTCTTCTATAAGCGCTAAATGAGGGACCAACTCCGCTCGATATGGCTGATGGAAACGATCACTTTGCATCATTTCACCAACAAGTTTCCAATCTTTCGATAGAACTCCTGCAAGCATTACATTTGCGGCTGCGCTCCCGCTTATCGCATCTTTATAGGAAAGCGAATTCGGAAGGACATTTCTTGAATCCTCAGTAAGCAATTCAAAATGGGGAATGACAGCGATCACCTTAACTCCCTCGATCGGAAATGACACGACATCCGTCCTTTCCTCCGTATGAAGGCCCACAACCAATCCACCATACACAGATGCCCCCGCATTATCGGGATGCCCTTCAAAGAGGGAAGCATGCCTATTCTTCTCCTCATTTGATAAATGAAGCTCACCAACGATGTTCGCCAATTCAATTCCCGCCACAATGGCAGATGCACTGCTTCCAAGCCCGCGCGCCAGTGGAATTTCGCTAGAGACGAAAAGCCGGCATGGGGAAAGTTCTTTTCCATAGGAGGCCGCCGTTTCCTTGGCAATTTGGACGATATAATTACGATCATCCCTTGGAAAAACAGACATTTCCTCTGAAAGCGGGACGACTTCCCAATGATCTGATGAAGATCCGTGTATTTCCAAGTAAAGTCCTAGCGCCAAGCCGATGGAATCGAAACCTGGCCCTAAGTTGGCCGTACTTGCTGGTACACGGATCAAGAACATCTCTGATTCCGCACTCATGCCTGTTTCACACCTTGCAGATGTTCCAAAATGACTTCTTCATCCATTGGCAGCAATGTAGGTTGAATCGTGCTTGTATTGACTGCCACATTCGGATCCTTCAATCCATTTCCAGTCAATACAGCAACAATCTTACTTCCTTTTTTGATTTCACCGCTTTTTAATTGTTTATAGATACCTGCAATGGAAGCACATGATGCCGGCTCTGCAAATACCCCTTCTTTTTTAGCAAGGAAATGGTAGGCTTCCAGAATTTCTTCGTCTGTCACCTCATCAATTTTGCCTTTGGATTCATTTGCCGCTTCCACAGCAAACTTCCAACTTGCAGGATTTCCAATCCTGATGGCCGTTGCGATCGTTTCTGGATTTTCAATAATGCTATCCCGGACAATTGCAGCCGCTCCTTCAGCTTCGAACCCTCTCATTTCAGGAAGGCCCGTTTGTTTCGATTCGTTATATTCCTTAAAGCCTTTCCAGTAAGCCGTTATATTCCCTGCATTCCCGACTGGCAGCGCCAAAATATCCGGTGCGGAGCCGAGAGCATCACATATTTCGAAAGCCGCTGTCTTCTGCCCTTCAATCCGGTATGGGTTGACCGAATTCACAAGAGTTATCGGTGAACTCTCACTAAGCGAACGGACGATCTTTAAAGCTTGGTCGAAGTTCCCTTCGATCGAGATGATTTCCGCTCCATACATAACGGCTTGGGCAAGCTTGCCCATGGCTATTTTACCTTCCGGGATGACGACAATACAGCGCAGGTTGGCACGGGCCGCATAAGCTGCTGCAGCTGCAGATGTATTCCCTGTGGATGCACAG
The DNA here is from genome assembly GCF_042787955.1 of Peribacillus sp. YIM B13477. Taxonomy (NCBI): domain Bacteria; kingdom Bacillati; phylum Bacillota; class Bacilli; order Caryophanales; family Bacillaceae; genus Peribacillus; species Peribacillus sp. YIM B13477. The sequence continues at coordinate 163,317 of NZ_JBHZPD010000006.1, read as the reverse complement.
ATGATCGTGTCGCTGCCGTCTTCTATCGCTTTGGCGACGGCCATGACCATTCCGCGGTCCTTAAATGACCCAGTTGGATTTGCCCCTTCATATTTTACATGTAAGTCGATTCCCCACTCTTCGGATAATCGATTCAGTCTGATTAAAGGTGTATTGCCCTCCAAAAGGGTTAGTGCAGGCGTATTTTCATTGACGGGTAAAAAATCTTTATACGTGCTTATAAGTCCTTGCCAGCTCATTTGATGTCCTCTCCTTCAACTCTGTATGTGCTTTTCACTTCTCTTACCATATTGTAATCATGTAATTTCTGTATTATTTGCTCAAATGCAGCCTTTGTGGCAGTATGCGTAACTAATACGATTTCGGAAGATTCCTTTTCATCCAGCGGCAATTGAAGGATTTTATCGAATCCTACCCCGTGCTCGGCAAATAAATTCGTGATTTTGGCTAAAACGCCAACTTCATCCTGAACATGTAACCGAATGAAGAATTTAGCGAAAATTTCAGTGGCATCTTTTAATTGTTTCGGGTATTGAGGTGCAACGGCACTGCGGCCATTTACGCCCAGCCTCATATTCTTGATGACCGTCACCATATCCGAAACGACTGCAGTCGCAGTAGGAAGACTGCCAGCCCCCGGTCCGTAAAACATCGTTTCCCCTACGGCTTCCCCATAAACGTATACAGCATTATACTCATTATTTACCGATGCCAGCGGATGTGCTTCCGGAAGAAGTGCAGGCTGGACACTTACGTCGACCCTATCCCCTGCCCTGGAAGCGACCCCAATCAATTTCATTGTATAACCAAGCTTCTTGCTATATCTCAAATCCTCTTCGGATATTTCGGTAATGCCTTGTACCTCAACATCATTCAAGCCAATGTTCATTGAGAACCCGAGTGTTGATAGGATCGCCATTTTACGGGCCGCATCCAATCCGCCTACATCCGCTGTCGGATCGGCTTCAGCGAATCCCAGCTCCTGGGCTTCCTTCAATACGTCATCATAAGCTCTGCCTTCCTTGCTCATTTTCGTTAAAATGAAGTTTGTCGTTCCATTGACGATTCCCATCATTTTCGTGATGCGGTCAGAAGATAACCCATCGACAAGACCGCGTAAAATCGGAATTCCCCCTGCAACACTTGCTTCATAGAACAAGTCACATTGATTATCGGTGGCCAATTCCAACAGTTCCGGTCCATGTAACGCCATTAGGTCTTTGTTGGCCGTAACGATATGCTTTTTATTTTTTATCGCTTCTATTAGATAGCCGCGTGTTTCTTCGATTCCGCCCATCACTTCTATTACAACATCAATCTCGGGATTCGAAAGGATATCCTCAGGATTGTCCGTTAACATTCCTTTTTCGACCGCGACAAGCCGCTCCTTCGTCGTGTCTTTCACTAGTATCTTCTTAATGGATATGGAACAGCCCACTTGATGCATGAGCTTGTCCTGGTGGCTTTCAATGATTTGTACGACTCCTGATCCGACTGTACCTAACCCCAATAAACCGATCGAGATGGCTTTCATATTTTGGTTCCCCCTTAAAACTGTTTGCCTGTAGAAAACATTTGTATTTGTATAGTAGACATTATAAGTTTAATTCACATAATTATCAATAGTTAGAAAAGATGGATGCACGAACTTTTTTCGTCCATCCCTTGAACGAGTAAGAACGGGTAACGTTTATTTTTTTTATGGGAAAACCATTTTGATGATTATTACTTAACGCTCTTCAATGAATCATTTGTACCCATTACAATATGTGGCTTTTGCACGGGATCCATCCATTTCATTAAACTGAGGACATTCCTTTCGGCCGTGGCTGTACATCCCGCCGTCGGATTTGTACCCCCTCTCCATATATGGAGAAAGATTGCACTGCCTTTTCCTTTTATGATGGGATCCGTATTATAATTGATGACCGCTCCATACCTATACAGTTCATGATTCATCCTTTCAAAAGACTTCCATTTAACTGCAGGATTTCCTTTATAGGTTTTCCACTTGTTATAATCCTTGGATGTCTGATCATCAATCCAGTAGTCATATTTGGTCGTTTTCTTATAACCCATTTTCATTCCGGCCGGCTTCGTTTCGCTTCCAAAGGCCGTACCAAAGGAATAAATTCCAACCGGGGATTTCCCATCCCCCTCTTTTTTGCTCTTCGTGAAGCCGTTCTTCCCAATGACACCCTCCATCTTCTTCAATGCCCGGCGCCATTCCCCTTGTTTCTTCTCATAAGTTTGGATCGTTACCTTCGTATCACTCATCGATTTACCTGTCGCCGATACAACTTGGTTAACGCCTTTCCTCCTATCGAATTTCTTCAGAAGAGCTTTTTCATCAGTACTGAAAACCTCTTTTACATCTGCCATATTGATATATGCGGCCTTATTTGCGTGACAGATTTCATACCAGTTTCCAGTTCTCCCGCTTGCCGATAATTCTTTATTTTTCTTATACGTTTTTAACGTTTTACTGGCAGCCGACGCCTTTTCTTTCACATCCGCTTCAGACTTCATGACAATCTTGAATTGAGTCGATTCGCAACTTGTTTTCGATTCAGCTTTCGCAAGATTCGCCGTTTGGATGATTAAAAAGGCTATAACGGCGGCCATCATCAATCTTTTCATGATCCCATCCTTCCGCAGTGATTAAATATCTAATTATTCTAAAAAATCTTGTTATCATCATAACATAGTAAGTAAGAATGAATCATATTTCTTTCCCGTTTTTATCTAAATCCAGTCAATTTTAGGCAAATCATAATGCTTGGCAGGGACCTCTGCCAATTCATAAAAATGTTTGAGGAAGGACTCATATTGTTGGGAGGATTTCGTGATAGAAGCTATTTTATCCTCCAATTCATTCGACCTCGATTCCGTCGTTTTTGAAAAATACTCTTCCACCGTTTCAAAATAATGAATGGGAAACAGCATCCTCGAATATAACAACCGGGCTGAAAAACTGGAAAAGGGTTCTATGGACTGATATTCGTGAAAGAAATGGCCAATGCCCCGCTGATGGGTATGCACATTTTGAAAATAATGTTCCCTCACCCATTCCGCGACATCCCTGGTTCCGTGGTCGAATACCCAATCGAACGGATTTTTCATCCACTTATTGCTTTTCCAGGTATCATGTAAAAAACGTTCATAACATACCGTTCCGCTATCGACAATTTGCGGGGTATCATCAATTTCCGTGTCGACTAAATATTGAATCGCATTTTCACCTAGGACCATATAATAGGGAAAGGTTTCTATAAATAATTTTTCAAACTGGTTATCAGGATGGGCGTTGAGCTTATCCCGCCAAATCTTTTCTAACTGATCGATCCTTTGTTCCCAGAGTTCTTTCCATTTACCGATCCTTGAACAAGTTCGAATCGTTTCATTAATCGTTCTCCCACGCTGATGGAATCTTGCCAGACGTCTTCCCGGATTGAAATTTCTCGGACCTTCCAATGCCTGATTGGCGAGAAGGATGAATAATTGTTCATCCGCTTCCGAAACATAACTTCCATGATTGGCAAGGACAAAGGCGGATACGTGACGATCACCTTGTGAAATCAGATGTTGAGACATTTTATACCGTTCCACTAATTCCTCCTGCTCCATATTTTCAATGGGAACAATACTGTACACCATATTTCCTGAGCGGAAGCTTGGAAACCTGACATTGGCTTCTTCAAGCTCCACCTGTATGCCATAATTATTAAAAATGATTTCTTCTATCATGGAATGGCCTCCTTCATCAAATGGATATAATAGAAATATTGGACATCATATACTTATATATATGTGGAATAACCCGTTTTCTGAATGATTATCGAAACCTTATTAGAAATTCCAATCAAAACATCCTCCATAGGTTTTCAGTTTAATCAAATCAAACTACCTGCATTAGAACTATCCCTTTAAAATATAGAGAAATGGGTGATGAAATGGCTAATATTGAACAATCAATGTCAGAAAAGACAGCTCGGAAATGGCTAATTGAACGAGGAGTGAAATTGGAGGATATCGCTGAGCTTGTCATGTATTTACAATCCGGCTACCATGAAAATCTCCAAATGTCCGATTGCCTTCACAATGTCGAACGTGTCCTTTCAAAACGCGAGGTCCAAAATGCCATCCTTACCGGCATACAGTTGGATATTCTGGCTGAGAAAAAACTGCTCGAGGAGCCTCTGCTAAGCATCATTGAAATAGATGAAGGCCTATATGGGGTCGATGAAATATTGGCTTTTTCAATTGTGAATGTTTATGGATCCATCGGCTTCACCAATTATGGTTTCATCGATAAACAAAAGCCGGGTATCTTAAAATATTTAAACGATAAAAGCACAGGTAAGGTGAACACCTTTTTAGATGATATCGTTGGGGCAATTGCCGCTGCCGCTTCAAGCCGGCTTGCCCATAGAACCGAAAATGCGGAATAAACGAATGATATTGACGACATGAAAAAACCAGGGCTGCATTCGCAGACCTGGTTTTTTTCATTCAAAGCGCCATAAGTCAAGGGTGTCCACCACATGCGTAGGCTGCTCCTTATATTGCTTTAAACGTTCTTTTGTCGTTACGCCAGTATGTACAAGCAGTGTATCGATTCCAGCATTAATGCCGGCAAGAATATCCGTATCATAGTTATCTCCAACCATGATTGTCTCTTCTTTAGGAACCCCCAATACTCTTAAGGCTTGCTCCACTATGACGGATTCTGGCTTTCCAATGAAAATCGGCTGTACCTGGGTCGAAACGGAAACAACGGAGGTCAAGGAACCATTCCCAGGCAAAAGGCCTTGCTCGGTAGGAATGGCAATATCACCATTGGTCGAAATGAAAACAGCACCATTTCTTACAGCAAGACAGGCTTTTGACAGCTTTTCATAATTGATGCCGCGGTCGATGCCCATGACCAGATAATCGGGATGCTCTTCCACAAGCTTCATTCCTTTTTCCTTAAGAGCCTCGATTATGCCTTCTTCACCCACCACGTAGACCGATGCACCTTTCTTTTGTTCAGCTATGTAATTGGCAGTAGCCATGCTTGTCGTGAAAACCTGGTCATCCTCCGTCGATATGCCGATGCTTCTCAATTTATCCGCTACCTGTGCCGGAGTCCGGGATGAATTATTGGTGACGAATAAATAAGGGATATCCCTTTTCCTTAAGTCATTAATAAACCCTGCCGCTTCCGCAATTTGTTCCGTTCCGCGATACATGGTGCCATCTAAGTCAATTAAATATCCTTTATACGACTTCATTTGAAATTCGCCTTCCTAACGCTGCTAGTTTTTAAAAGCTGAAACAGGTCCCAATTCATTCGTTAAATAGTTCCTCACCAAATCAGGGAATTGCTTGAATGCCTCGATATTTTCCGAAAATACGGCATGCAGTTCTTTGTGATTCACTTCAATGAAGTCTTGAACCAGCATTTTCCTTAATGGCAAAACCTTTTTGAATTGCATCGCTTTTTCTTCTGAAATCACTTTTTCATCTTGAAGGATATCGATAATATCCTCATAACTTCCTGGATCACGCATAATGAAACCATCAATTACCGCATTTCCTACATCCAACACGGAATCGATGGAAGTTTGTATAAGCCTTTCAGCGATAAGTTCCGAATGGTCTCCATCCCAATTATCCTGCCCCTCAAAAAGTCCAAGCTGCTTTTCAAGAAAACCTAATATTTGTTCAATCTTTTGGCGGTCTACAAAGTACATTTTTTCCAGATCCTTTCTGATCTAAGATGATATAGGGAATCATTGGTTGAATGAGCGGCATAGTTAAAAACGCTGTACCGAACCAACCTTATTCCTTGATAATACCATAGCTTCTCCCTTACTCTCAATTCCTTCAACCACACATTGCCTATTCTACGCGGGTGCATTTCCAGACGTACACTCCCCGATTCCATTTATATTCTTGCCATTTTCATTTAATCGATGAATGCCATTATTGCTGGAGCGAAGTTCTTCAGCTGAAGCCCGAAAAATGTCTGTTCCCCTATTGAAGTCACTTTGTTATGATGGAACTACAAATGTGAAGATACGAAGGGAATGATATTATGGAAGATCGCTTTTATTTATACAATGACGTCGTTGATTCAAAAACCCGGTTCATAAGCTTCATGGGAGAGGAATCAAGATTCGACCTGGCCATTACGGCAACCGATCGTTTCTATGGAAAGAAGCTTGTTTTAAATATGCAGAGTAACCGTTTCGCGATTATTGGGCCTGATGATTTGGAAGAGGAAGGCTATCTTGAGCATGCCTTTCAATTGTCGGAAGCGGAAGCCGAAGAACTTCGTCACTTTTTAATGGAAATCGTCTGAGTGCTGAAGTTTTTTAGCTTAAACGGGAAACCTACTGAGTGTAAGACCGATTACATGAGGGGGGATTATCTTGGACAAAGAAGAATACCACGATTTTTCCAATGTCGAAAAACAGAGGGATTATTTAATTCCTGAAGAATTTCCCGAAGGACCTTTTGGATCAGCCATAGCAAAAGATGAACCAGTTCAGAATAAAAATACCCCGTGGCAGGAAGGGCAACGATATCAAAGTGCCTTTGATTATGAAAATAAATCGTTACATGAGGGTATGCCTCGACAATATCCTGGGGCACATCCGACACATGATGATTCAGAAAAAGACGAACAGCCTCCATATAAAGGATATGGCAACTCTTAACATGGAAGGCCAGAGTGAATTCTGGCCTTTTTATTTCTTTATTTTCTTCACGACGAAATAAGGACAGCCAAAATTGCAGTATTCATATAGATATTCACTAAGCGTGCTTATTTTCGTATCAAAGGTGGCTTTCTGATTGGAATCATCAAAAAATCCACGCAGCCTCAATTGCCCGTAACCCCAATCGCCCACTATATAATCATACTTCGTTAAAATCTCACTGTATCTGGCTTTAAACGCTTCTTCGTTATAGCCTACCCTTTCATCCTCAATTATTTCATAGGTCATGTTATTGATGTTAATCATTGTTTTCACCTCTCATATATACATTCCTTCTTTAAATTATAACTGATTCCCCATCAATTACTAAGCGAAAAATAGAGAAATATGTTCATCCTAAAGTTATGGGGGTGTTATTGATGAAAAAAACGATAATAACGATTGGTTTAAGCTCGATTATTGCACTATCCGGATGTGCTGATAAAGAAGAAGACCAGGGGCTAGGTGCAAAAAACAATGCCGGTAACCCAACAAACGTAAATAATCCAACTCAATATTATGACGAGGATTATCGTAATAATGACAATAAAAGTGATGATTTCGGTTTTACCCGCACAAATAGTGCAACCATTGACGGCCGTAACATTTCCAACAAAGCTGCTTCCATTGACCGTGAACAACTTTCTGATGTCATCTCTAAACTGAGTGTTCAGATTCCAAATGTCAATGATGCCGCTACCCTCGTTACTGATGAGGAAGTGCTTGTCGTATATGATACCAATGCAAAGGATCGGACGGAAACCGCAGACCAGGTTAAACGTACTGCCATGTCCGTCGTGCCTCGCTACTATCATGTCTATGTCAGTGATGATTATCAAACCCTTGCCCAAGATGTCGAGAACTTCGCTACAGTGAAATCCGGCAGCAGAGGGATTGACTATACGATTGAACAGACCATCAAAAGAATGCTGAAGTCGCCTCAAGGATACAAAATGAGTGACGGTGAAAATGAAAACGGCGAAATGGTTAACGATAAAAGAGATCATCACGATAACATCCATCAAAAAATGGATAACCGTTGAATACAAAAGGACCGAATTTTTTCGGTCCTTTATTTCACTCTATTTCAATAATTCTTCACCTTTGCTCTGCTTATGTTTTGCCGCAGCATTAACCTGTTCATCCGCATGGTAGGACGAACGGACAAGCGGACCTGATTCACAATGGCTGAATCCTTTTTCCAATGCACGTTCTTTCAGTTCGGCAAATTCTTCAGGCGTGTAGTATTTCAGCACTTTTAAATGCTTTTTAGTCGGCTGCAAATACTGGCCGATCGTCATGATATCCACATTATTGGCCCTTAGGTCATCCATTGTCTCAAGGATTTCCTCACGCGTTTCACCCAGCCCCACCATTAAACTGGACTTTGTCGGTATTTCCGGATACAGTTCCTTGGCTCTTCTTAAAAGCTCCAATGAACGATCATACTTGGCCTGAGCCCGTACACGGTCGGATAAACTTCTGACAGTCTCTATATTATGGTTAAGGATATCCGGTTTAGCATCCATCAAAGTCTTGATATTTTCAAACACCCCGCCCATATCAGACGGCAATACTTCAATTGATGTAAATGGATTTTTGCGACGGATGGCACGGACCGTTTCAGCGAAAACTTCAGCGCCTCCATCCTTTAAATCATCACGGGCAACAGCTGTAATCACGACATGCTTTAAATTCATCAAAACAACGGAATCGGCAACACGCTCCGGTTCAGCCCAATCCAATTCATTCGGACGTCCGGTTGTTACTGCACAAAAACGGCAAGCCCTTGTACAGATTTCACCTAGAATCATGAAAGTAGCCGTCCTTCTCACTGCCCAGCATTCGTGAATATTCGGACATTTTGCCTCTTCACAGACAGTATGAAGATTTTTCTCGCGCATCATATTTTTTAAACCGAGGTAATTTTCGTTAGTATTAAGCTTTATTTTCAACCAATCTGGTTTTCGAAGAATTTCTTTATTTCTAGAAGACATGAAAATGCCACTCCATTCTATAGAAATTAACACACCCTACTTTAACAATAAAAAAGCATTTATACAAGTTATAGTTGGTTTCCCATTATTTATTTTTCATGTTTATTGCCAAATAAGCAAAACTATAAAAGATGGATGGACTGATGTCTTTTAATAACGGAGAATATCATGAAAGGAGCCTGCCCCGTTGAAAAAATTATTCCTTCTAACGATAACTTGTTTGTTTATCTTGGCACCAGGCCAAGTCGCCAATGCTGCCGATACCCCTGATGTTTATGCCGGGAGAATGGCGCTATATAAAAATATGGAGGCTGCCCTCCAAATCCCGTGGTATTACCTTGCTGGAGCAGATCAATATGAACACAGCCTAAGGGCCGCACGAAGGGATTTAGAGCCGGCAAAAGGCTTTATAGGCATCCACATCGAGCCTTCAAAGTGGAGCGGGGCTCTCAATCCTGACTTAAACGATGTGAACCCGCTCACGATCACATTTTTTGATGGGTTGGGCCAGGATGGCAATGGTGATGGCAAAGCGGATATTACTAATGATACCGATCGATTATATGCTTTTTCGAAGCATCTCCAAGCATATGGTGCAGATGAAGATAATATCCGGATCGGCTTGTGGGATTATTATAAACGCGATAAAGCCGTCAGCATCATTATGGGCAATGCCGAGATTTATAAGAAATACGACCGGTTGGATCTACATGAAAAAGCCTTCCCGGTTCCAGTACGGACTCATTATACGTACTTGAATACATGGGGAAGCGCTCGCGGATGGGGCGGAAGGAGAATCCATGAGGGCACTGATATTTTTGCGGATTATAGCCTTCCCGTTCGTTCCACGAGCTATGGAATCATTGAAATGAAAGGCTGGAATAAATTCGGCGGTTGGAGGATCGGGATACGGGATTTAAATAATACCTATCATTACTTTGCCCATTTAAGCGGCTTCGCCAAAGGGTTGAAAGTCGGTCAAATCGTTGAGCCCGGACAAGTCATCGGGGGTGTCGGCAGTACGGGCTACGGTCCTCCAGGAACTTCCGGAAAATTCCCTCCTCATCTTCATTACGGAATGTACAAAGACAACGGAATCACAGAATGGAGCTTTGACCCTTACCCCTATTTAAAATTGTGGGAAAGGAAAGATCTGGCCAAAAAGAAATAGTGAGCGGCGTGAATTTTACGCTGCTTTTTTTTGATTCGAACATAAACCCCTGAACTTGATGCATAGTTATTAGTAAAGGGGGCTAAAGCGTGTTCCGAAAAAGATTTCGAACGAAGAAATTCCGAAAAAAGGGGCCTCTTCCCACCCGAAAAGTATTTCTCTATTCATTTATCCTGTTCATCATATCAAGCATCATGACTCTTTGGTACGTGGACAAATCGATCGAACCCGTGATCATGAGTGTAGCCGAATATGAAATCAAAAGGATTGCAACCGAAACGATTCATGAATCGGTTGATGAGAATATAGCCAAGATTGACATGAACAAAATCATCACCAACACCAAGGGTGGTGAGGACTCCAGTTCTTCCTATAGCTTCAATCCAGTCATATATAGTGAATTGCGGGCTAACATCACGAAGGATATTCAAAAGAAGCTTGGCATCAAACAGGGAAACCCTTTTAAAACAGGTTCAGCCAAAATAAATGATGAACAATATAAAAGTGTGGTGTATTATATACCATTTGGTGTCGTAACCGGGAATAACCTCCTTTCCAATTACGGACCTGAAATCCCAGTGAAAATGTCAGTCATCGGGAATGTTGAATCGGATTTGAGGACAAAACTGACAAACGCAGGCATCAATAATGTTTATTATGAATTGATTGTGGACTTTGATGTCAATATTCAAATCGTCATCCCCTCTTTCACGAAGGAGACCAAGGTAAGCCAGGAAGTGACAGTCGGAAGCCTGCTGATCGAAGGTGATGTTCCAAGTTATTTCAGTAACGGAAACGGCTCGGTTGCACCTGCCATCATGAAGGAAAACAAGGAATGAAAAAACCAGCTTATCCTTGAGGTTAGGCTGGTTCTTGTATATCGAGACATTTCATGATGAGCAAATGCAGGTTTTTATTCAAGTCCACTTCGTAGGGCTCTTTTATCCGCTCTCCATCTTCTTCAAGTATCCTTATCATTGGGCGGTCTCCTATCCCCTCATTTTGAGAGGATACTCCCCCTTTCCTCCCATCATTCAATTCGACGGATAGACCATTGGGATAAATGGCAACCGCCCTGCGGAAAGCCTCGATGATCGCATTGTCGAACTTTTTCCCGACTCCGGCATAAAGGACTTCCAATCCTTGATGCGGCAGCATGGCCTTACGGTAAACCCGATTGGAAGTAACGGCATCAAACACATCGGCAACGGCAATGATCTTGCCGAAATAATGGATTTCATCCCCTTTTATCCCACGGGGATATCCAGATCCATCTAACCTTTCATGATGCTGATAGGCACAATTCGCAACTAAAAGTGAAACGGTATGAACATTTTTAATTAGATGAAATCCGCAATCGGCATGTTTTTGGATTTGTTCAAACTCCTTTTCCGTCAGCTTACCGGGTTTACGGAGGACTTCCAAAGGCACGAGCATTTTGCCGACATCATGTAAAATCGCTCCAAGCCCAAGAATTTCGAGATTCTTAACATTGATATTCAATTCCACCCCGATCGCCAAGGTATATAAGGTCACATTGAAGGAATGTGTGAAGATATAGTCATCGTATGTATAAACGTCGGCCAATAAAGTCATTAGCTCTTTATTCCTTTTCAGCTCGCCCATGATGTTCCGGACTATTTGAGTTAATTTGACGTTAGCCTGCTCTATCGTGAATGATCCATCCAGGTTCATTTTATTTTTCATGTCCAGGAAAGTGGTTTCAATCATATTAATGGCTTCTCTTCTAAGTTTCCCGGAAACTGGGGGCTTCGGAATAATGTCATCCGTCCTGGAATCTTGAATGTAAACATAGGGAATATTAAGGGAAACCAGTCGATTGACCCTCGCACAATAGGATATGGCCCCGATCATTATAAATGTTTTTACCGATCCTTGCTCCAGGTCTTAGGGACTTTCTAATAGCTAGCCTCATACTTGTACTCCGTTTCCCCATTCAATATTTATAATTCAAACCGATTCTTTCTTTTATAAGTTTTATCGGAGCATATTTTTATAAATGAATCTTTTAGAACATATTTATTTATAAAATATTAGCATTTACTTTGATAAAAAAATAAGGCCCCCTTCGGAAGAAAGAAAGCCCACCTTTTCAAATCATTTTGATTAATGCCTCTTTACCAATCATTCCTGGATGTATGCCCTTTTCCACAGCCTCCCAGGTGACTGATTCAAGCGGCGCTTCCAATAACTCTTCAATCGATTTAACTCCTGTGGCCCTCCCTGCAAGGATTTTACGATCTCTCAATTTATCGTTCAGCAGTCCAACATCTAATGCACCGCACATTATATACCCTTTTTCGGACGCGACAGCAAGTAAATTCGTTTTCGGCAGTCGGACAGAAATGGCTAGGAATGTATGATTATCAAGAATTATTGGGATCATGTTAATCAATTGGTTTCGCCCCTTCCTTCCCCATACTTTATGAAAAAAAGGGCAAAACCGTGATTTTTGAATCAGGGGTTAGTGTATATTTTCTTCAGCTTCCATAAAAGGATATCCCGTAAGAATTCCGGCAGTAAGTATTCCTTGCGATTGGAGCGATGGATACTTGGAAAGAAGTGCCCGAACGTGAACATATCAGGTATTGCCAATTTATAGGACTTATCCGCCTGCAGTTTCTCTCCTTTTATAAGGATCCCTTTTACGATTCCATTCTCCATTTCGTTAAATTCAATTTGATCGTATTGCATGACTCCCATGATTTTTCCGCGGAAACCGAAACCTTTCACCTGAATATGAGGCCACTCTTCATTTCTCGATTGCATCAAGATTTCCTTTAACTCATTCCCATCTACTTCAACGACGCAAGGATTGATGGGATGTGGGCAGATTCTGTGAATATCCCCTTTTGTGACAGGTCCCTTCGGAAGCCCCTCGAGCAGAAGACCTGCATTCAAAAAGGAACAATCCGCCTGACTCCACTCCCTTAGGGCCTCCACAAGGATTTCCGTCAAAGGACTTCGTTTGAACCAATCATTATCTAGTGCCACCGGTAAATCCACAGCAACCTGTTTTAGCGTTTTCCCTCCGGCCTGGTATATTTCTTCAATCCATGAACGTTCATTCTCCAATTCCAAAAAGTCATTGGTATCATAAAGAATGGCCCTCTTCTGGCTAATTTTCTTTTCCTGATTGACGGTCATTTCCACCTGTCCAACAAAAAAACCATATTTCCCTGCCCCGCAAAGGAGTGTGTCATTGATCAATTTACCTTGGTGGAGGATGTGGTGGGTATGCGCGCCAAGTATAATGTCAATCTCCGGAAAGTCCCTTGCCATCCTCTCATCATCATGGATGCCCAGGTGGGAAAGGATGATGATTACATCCGCCTCTGTTTTGACCCTTTCGAGCTGCGCCTTTAACTCCATGAATGGTTCCTTTATTTCCCAGCCCATCGCAGAATAAAACTTTTGAAAAAAGGCTGTCAAACCTATCATCGCGATTTTGGTGCCTTTTGCCGTTGTATGTATCCAAAATGGAAGCGCCCATTCCGGCCTTTCATTATCACCGTAATAAATATTGGCTGCCAAGACCTTGAACCTTGCATGATCATATAAGGAGTCCAATGCATCATGAGGTAAAGTGATCCCTTCATTATTGCCGATGGTCACATATTGGTAGCCCGCTTCATTAAGCAGTTCAATATTTCCTTTACCCAACGTACCTTCTGTATATGGATGCCAGCGGTCCACATGATCGCCTATATCCAGTATGATCGCTTCTTCTCCCGTTTCTTGATGAAGTTGTCTTCTTTCTTTAAGAAACTTATCAATACGAGGCCAATTCTCAAAATGACTATGGAGATCATTGGTGTGATATAAATGAATGATTTCTGACATCATTTTTCCTCCTCGTTTATCCTGTAATGCCTTGGTATATAAGACGTAAACCAATGATTATCAGCACTATTTTCAACATATTCTCCAGCGACGCACTCTTTAGGCGCGTATTTATGAATGCACCCAATTTAGCACCGAACCACGCACCCGGAATCAGGGCAAAAGCATATGGCCAATTTACATTTCCAAGGGAAATATGCGTAATCGAATTAGTGATGGAAGATAGAAATACCATGAACATCGAAGTCGCTACAGCCATATGCGGAGGGAAGAAGAAAAGAAGCATCATGACGGGTACCATTAAGGCTCCGCCGCCAATTCCAAATAACCCGGAGCTGAATCCCACCACAAAAGAAATCAATACAGCTAACAGGGGGTGGTAACCATAGGAAAATGAATGTCCATTTTCGGTTTTATACGTTTTCACTATTTTCCCTTTTCCAGGCTTGAAAAGCATGGGCTTCAAACGATTTTTCACTAATAACACGATGGCCATGAAAACCATGAAAATTCCAAAGTACAATGAAAAAGCTTCGGCGTTAAGGTTTTTATTCACATGGGCCCCCATTATTCCGCCAGGTGCACTGCCAATAAAAAAGATTAAGCCGGCCTTATAATCCACCACCTTATGCTTTAAATAAGATAGAGTGGAAGATAAGCCGGTAAAAATCATGATTACGGTTGAAACACCAACGGCGACCTGTGGAGTCAGCTCATCGATAATATTTGTAGATGTACCTAAATATAAAAGGGAAGGCACAATGATGATTCCGCCTCCCAGACCGACAAGAGCGCCGATTGATCCCGCTAATAATCCAATACCCACTAATACTAACCATACCATGAAAAAATCCGCCTTTATCTGTTTGTGAGGATATTACCTCTACTAGCTTGTCACATCATCACATTATTCATTATATAATCCCTCTTAAAACAAACCAAGCTGCTTAGGAGCCAGCCCTTCATATTCTATACCAAGCAGCTCGATCATTTGTTTGGCATTATCAGCTGCATCCCCGCCTGAGTTATTATTGAACAGGACATATAACTCCTTGGATTCCTTTTCCAATATCCTGATTTTCTCCACCCATTCAGTCAATTCCTGATGATTATATCGATATAGGTACCTGACCTCACGCCAATTATCCCCCGAAGCAGGCCTTTGCCAACCATGCAGGTTACGGCCATGAAAGCGTACCAGGGTTTTATCTTTATCGGTGGCATGCAGAACGACAGGAATGGATCCCTCACCAGCCTGCGGCTCATCGCATACAGTATGGATCCAGCCTTCCTTTTCGATAAAATCCAAAGTTTGCTGGACTACGTTTGGCCTGTACCAGCTTTGATTCCGGAACTCTATGGCAACTGGGATATCGCCCATTTCAGCTTTGCACCATCGCAGGTAATTCACGTTTTCACGTTTACAATCAAACCATGGCGGAAACTGAAATAAGACCATCGCGAGCTTGCCGGACTTCCGATATGCTTCCAGTGAGTCGCAAAACGCCTTGAACATCTCCTTCTTACTTTCAAATGGGATTTCCCCACGTTGATGTCCTGTCATCCCTTGGTAGGCTTTAACGACAAACCGGAATGATGCTGGCGTCTCGGATACCCACTTTTCACTGTTCCTCTTTGGCTGGACTGCATAGAATGAAGCATCCACCTCCACAATGGGAAAATGAGCGCCGTACTCTTTGAGTTTATCACGTTGGGAAACACCTCCATGATATAAACTATCATGATCACCCCAACCGGTCACACCAACATAAATCATCTGCATCATCACTCCTTTGGGACAGGACCATTTCCTGACTTCTTCTTTTATTTTTTTACCCTCATTGAGCCATATCTAATCTTTCGTATAAGGGTGTGGAATATCAAAATATCAAAACAAAAAGCCTGCCAGTCAAACCCGGCAGGCTTTTGTATGAATGATTATTCTAAATCGCCTTACAGGCAGGCCAGTCGGTTATTATCCGATGGAGCCTTCCATTTCGAACTTGATCAGACGGTTCATTTCAACCGCATATTCCATTGGAAGTTCTTTTGTAAATGGTTCGATGAAGCCCATTACGATCATTTCCGTTGCTTCTTGCTCAGAAATTCCGCGGCTCATCAAGTAGAACAATTGTTCTTCAGATACTTTGGAAACCTTCGCTTCGTGTTCAAGGGAAATGTTATCATTCAAGATTTCATTGTAAGGGATCGTATCAGATGTAGACTGATTATCCATGATTAATGTATCACATTCAATGTTGGAACGAGCTCCATCCGCTTTACGTCCAAAATGAACGATACCACGGTATGTTACTTTACCGCCCTGTTTAGAAATTGATTTAGATACAATCGTTGAAGATGTATTTGGCGCTAGGTGAATCATTTTCGCTCCCGCGTCTTGGTGTTGGCCTTTACCAGCAATGGCAATCGATAATGTCATACCGCGAGCGCCTTCACCTTTTAAGATGACAGCAGGATATTTCATTGTCAATTTCGAACCGATGTTACCATCAATCCATTCCATTGTTGCATTAGCGTCACAAACCGCACGTTTCGTAACCAGGTTAAACACGTTGTTTGCCCAGTTTTGGATCGTCGTGTAACGGCAGTAGGCATCTTTCTTGATGACAATCTCAACAACCGCACTATGAAGGGAGTTAGTTGTATAAACAGGAGCTGTACAACCTTCTACATAGTGAACGGATGCGCCTTCATCAACAATGATTAGCGTACGTTCGAATTGCCCCATGTTTTCAGAGTTGATCCGGAAATAAGCTTGAAGCGGAGTATCCACTTTAACGCCTTTTGGTACATAGATGAATGATCCACCTGACCAAACTGCCGAGTTCAATGCAGAAAATTTATTGTCAGTAGGCGGGATCGTTTTCCCGAAATGCTCACGGAAGATATCTTCATTTTCACGAAGTGCTGAGTCCGTATCTTTAAACACGATACCCAAGTCTTCCAATTCTTCTTTCATGCTATGGTAAACCACTTCAGATTCATATTGGGCAGATACACCGGCAAGGTATTTTTGTTCGGCTTCAGGAATTCCCAATTTATCAAAAGTCTGTTTGATTTCATCAGGAACTTCATCCCAAGACTTCTCTGATTTCTCTGATGGCTTAACATAGTATGTGATTTCATCGAAGTTCAGGCTCTGCATGTCGCCGCCCCATTGAGGCATTGGCATGTTGTAAAAATGCTCCAATGATTTCAAACGGAAATCAAGCATCCATTGCGGTTCATCCTTCATTCGAGAAATTTCTTCCACGATTTCTTTTGTCAGACCACGCTTTGAACGGAAGATGGAAACATCTTTATCCGCAAAGCCATATTTATAATCGCCGATATCAGGCATTTTCTTTGCCATAGCTCGTATTCCTCCATTTCAAATGGCTGAATTACAACAGCTCATTTTAATTTAATTATTCCTTCAATCCCTTTTCCATGGCTTTCCAAGCTAGGGTAGCACACTTGATTCGGGCAGGAAATTTAGAAACACCCTGAAGGGCTTCAATATCCCCAAGGTCCATCTCATCGTCGTATTCTTTTCCCTGAATCATTAAGGAAAAAGTCTCGGACATCGCTAGGGCAGTATCAACGTCTTTGCCCTTAATGGCTTGCGTCATCATGGAAGCCGAACTCATCGATATCGAACAACCATCACCATCGAATTTAACATCGCTGACCTTGCCGTCTTCAATCTTCATCGTTAAACGAATCCGATCGCCGCAAGTTGGATTATTCATATCGATTGTCATGCTTCCATCTTCTAGCATGCCCTTATTACGAGGTTTCTTATAGTGATCCATAATGACTTGACGGTAAAGTGTATCAAGGTTATCAAAAGACATTACTGAAATACTCCTTCGTTTTAACAAGCCCGGACACAAGCTTATCAATATCTTCTTCCGTGTTATATAGATAGAAACTTGCTCTTGCTGTCGCTGATACGTCAAGCCATTTCATTAATGGCTGTGCGCAGTGGTGACCGGCACGGACAGCAATTCCATCTGCATCAAGAACGGTTGCGACATCATGTGGATGTACGTCATCAATATTAAAGGTTATTACACCAGCACGCTTTTCTGCATCTTTAGGACCGTAAATGGTCAGTCCTTCAACTGCTGACATTTTCTCCATTGCATAAGCGGCGAGCTTATGTTCATGCCGTTCAATATTATCCAAACCGATTTCCTCCAAGAAATCAATGGCAGCCCCCATGCCGATGGCGCCGGCGATGATTGGGGTACCGCCTTCGAATTTCCACGGGAGTTCTTTCCATGTAGACTCATACAAACCTACAAAATCAATCATCTCTCCGCCGAATTCAATCGGTTCCATTTTTTCCAGAAGATCTTTCTTGCCATATAATGCGCCGATGCCTGTTGGACCGACCATTTTATGACCTGAGAAGGCAAAGAAATCACAATCCAAATCACGGACATCCACTTTTAGATGCGGCGTGCTTTGTGCCCCGTCGACTACCATTACAGCATTGTGATCATGGGCAATTTGGGCGATTTCCTTCACAGGATTGATAACGCCAAGCACATTCGAAACCTGCATGATGGACACGATTTTCGTTGCTTCCGTAATTGTAGCCCTCGCATCGTCAACGGAAATCGTGCCATCCTCCTGAAGCGGAATATACTTCAATACAGCGCCTTTTTCTTTGGCAAGCTGCTGCCACGGAATGATATTACTGTGATGCTCCATGTAAGAGATGACGATTTCGTCACCCTCTTTAATATTTGCACCACCGTAACTTCTTGCTACAGTATTTAAAGCAGTCGTTGTGCCTCTGGTAAAGATGATTTCTTCTGTAGAAGAAGCATTAATGAATTTACGTACCTTTTCACGAGCACCTTCATACGCATCCGTAGCTTTTGTTCCTAGTGTATGCACCCCGCGGTGAACATTCGAGTTATAGCCGCGGTAATATTGCTCAATCGCTTCAATCACTGCAGCCGGTTTTTGAGAGGTTGCAGCACTATCTAAATAAACTAATGGCTGACCATTGACTTCTTGATCTAATATTGGAAAAAGCTTACGAATTTCGTATGGGTTCATTACTGTACTTTCCTTTCAATGACCGCTACTAATTGTTTTTTGACTCCCTCAATTGGAAGCTCGTTAACAACAGGGGCCAAGAATCCGTGAATGACAAGTCTTTCTGCTTCTTTCTTTGTAATACCACGGCTCATTAAATAATACAGTTGAAGCGGGTCGACACGGCCGACTGAAGCAGCATGACCAGCCGTTACATCATCTTCATCGATCAAGAGGATCGGATTGGCGTCTCCGCGTGCTTTTTCACTTAACATCAACACACGTGACTCTTGTTCAGCATTGGCCTTTGTAGCACCATACTCTATTTTCCCAATTCCATTAAAAATGGAGGATGCGGATTCTTTCATGACACCGTGCTTAAGGATATAACCCTCAGAGCGTTTGCCATAATGAATGATGGCTGTCGTGAAGTTCTGCTTTTGTTCCCCGCGTCCTACTACAACGGTTTTTGTATCACCGTGGGAGCCATCGCCCATTAGATATGTTGTATTATCCGAAATCGTATTTCCGTCGTTCATCAGGCCAAGCGCCCACTCAATACGTGCGTCACGTCCTGCCACTCCACGGCGGTTAACATATGTCGTGAAGCCTTTTGAAAGGGTATCGACCGCACCATATTGGACTTTGGCATTCGCATTTGCAAATACTTCAGTTACGATGTTGGCAACACCTTCGTTAGACTCAACGGTTGAGAAATAGTTCTCTACATATGTGACAGAGCTATTATCTTCAGCTACGATCAAGACATGGTTGAAAAGTGTAGTATCCGGATTATCCAAAAGGAATACCGATTGAATCGGCTCTTTGATTTCTACATTTTTTGGAACATAAAGGAATGCTCCCCCATTAACCAATGCAGCATGAAGCGCTGTTAAACGATGCTCATCTATTTTAACGCCGTCTTTCATGAAATATTTTTGCACGAGCTCAGCATGATCGCGGGCCGCTGATAAAATATCCGTAAAAATGACGCCTTGTTCTTTCACATTAGCTGACAGATTGATATGTGCCGGCGTATTATTGCGTTGGATGTACAAGTTTTCATTTTCTTCAATGATGGACTTAATTTCTTCCGGAAGCTCCTCTAAAGAGGCAAAAGCTTCACTCTCAACCGTATGAGTTTGGAAAGAAGTGAAATTCCATTTATCGATTTTCGTTTTATCCGGCTTTGGCATCGGGAGCTTTTCTAATTCAGAAAACGCTTGAATCCGAAGCTCGGATAGCCAAGCTGGATCATTATTTTTAGTTGAATAGGAGCTTATATCCTCTTGTTCAAACGGTAATTTCGTTTCTGTAGTCATTGCAAATCCTCCTACTTACGCTTCTTCGCCAACAGTTTCGTCTTCAATGCCCAATTCTTGTTTAATCCAGTCATAACCTTCCGCTTCCAAGCGGGCAGCAAGTTCAGGACCGCCTGATTTTACGACACGTCCTTGCATCATTACATGTACAAAATCAGGAGTGATGTAATTTAATAGACGTTGGTAGTGGGTGATGATCAAGCATCCAAAGTCTTCTCCGCGCATTTCGTTGATTCCTTTTGAAACGACTTTAAGTGCATCGATATCTAGACCTGAATCAATCTCATCCAAGATTGCAATTTTAGGTTGGATCATCATTAATTGAAGAATCTCGTTGCGTTTTTTCTCTCCGCCTGAGAAACCTTCATTTAAATAGCGTTGCGCCATATCTTCATCCATTTCAAGGAATTCCATTT
Organism: Peribacillus sp. YIM B13477; assembly: GCF_042787955.1. Classification (NCBI taxonomy): domain Bacteria; kingdom Bacillati; phylum Bacillota; class Bacilli; order Caryophanales; family Bacillaceae; genus Peribacillus; species Peribacillus sp. YIM B13477. The sequence goes on along the minus strand of NZ_JBHZPD010000006.1, from coordinate 142,746 downwards.
TTTGGTCCATTTGACGGATGAATTTCATCAATGAAATTTCATCGCCTTCTTCACGGCGTGCGTTAATGGAAGAACGTAAGAAGTCTGCATTTGTAACACCGCTGATTTCACTTGGATATTGCATAGCTAGGAATAGACCGACACGAGCGCGCTCGTCTACTTCCATCTCCAATACATCTTCACCATCGAATGTGATGCTTCCGCTAGTTACCTCATATTTAGGGTGACCCATGATTGCTGATGATAAAGTTGATTTACCAGTTCCATTTGGTCCCATGATCGCATGGATTTCCCCACCTTTAACTTCAAGGTTTACCCCTTTTAAAATCTCTTTGCCTTCAATTGATACGTGCAGATCTTTAACCGTTAATGTAGAAGCTGACATAATAATACCTCCGTGAACTAATTCCAATTTTATTACCAGAAAGTAAAGATTACTTTCATTACTATAATTTCCGTAAAAGCATTCTCACTTTATTCTCATTCCAATTTTATAACAAATCCAATTTGGAATCAACTAAATAGATAGGGGTTTCCACTTCGGCCATGTTAAAAACCTGTCCGATTCTTACAATATTAACAGATATGGCCTGTTTACTGCATATTCATACTTATTTTATCTTTTGTTAAAATTATCTTATTATTCGGCAAATCTTCGTCCTTATTACTATATGTTCAAAGGTTTCGATTGCAAGGTATGAACGTTCCGCTTAAAAAGAAAAAAATCGGACTGTCAGGTATTATGTAAGTTTATCCAATAAGGAAACCCTTATTTTATGGACCACTTTCCATTTTACCTCTACAGACCGATCTTTTAAAGAATTCTTTTATATGCTTAGCCGTGAATTTTGCGTTGTAGTTCCTGGACCATTTTGTTGCACTTTACATGTTCCCTATCCCGTTCCTTCTCAACCTCGATACGGAGGTCTAAGTCTCTACTGTACTCACTGTAGCCAATCCCATGTGAAGACTGCATCGCCTTTTCCATTTCGCTTGTTACATTTAAATCCAGAGTATTGATAGTGAACCATCCTTTCAAATTTGTGTATCATTTTTTCACCTTCATTATCTATATACCCTTTCCTTTCCTGATTAAACATGAAAGGAATTAAATTAAGACGCAGACTGAAACAACCTGGATAATCATTATAGCGAGCTGGTTTGTCCGTTCAGCTTTTACATAATGCGTCGCTCATAATTTTTAGTTTGTCTACAGTTTTTTAGATTTTTAGGTTTTCAAAATTTGAACGTTACTTTCCACTTCAGGCACTCGCTTTCCGCGGGCGGTCCGCCCTCGGCGCTTTTGCGCCTGCGGTGTCTCCCCTTGACTCGCTTCCCGCAGGAGTCTCGAACACCCGCTCCAATCCACTAAGACTACACAATCAGATAGAATCACTTTCACCTACATTCTATATTCCATTCGATGCCGGTTAGGATTTCCGTGATAAAGTGCTTCACTTCTCTAAGTTCGGCAGCTTTATTAATCATTTGTTCAGCCAGAGGCTCTTAATCGAGTATTTCCGGGTGTTACTATCGTCCCAACACAACTCCGTTACTGTCTGCTGAAGCATAAATGAATAAAACCTGAAGCTGTTGACGCAGATTCCGCAACTATCCCTGCCCATCGGCACTCAATAACAAATATAGAGGGCTATTGTGATTCAAATCCAATAAAAAAAAAGGTTTCGGAATGAGACCATTCCGAAACCTTTTTAAACTGAGACCTGAATTAAATCAGGCCGCCATTCTCGAATTATTTATCCGCCGGTACAACTGCACCTTTGTATTCTTTAAGAATGAAATCTTGAATTTCTTTAGAATGCAATACTTCTACAAGCGCTTTGATTGCTTCTTTATTTTCGTCACCTTTGTTTACGGCAATGACGTTCACATAAGGTGATTCGGAATCTTCAATCGCAATTGAATCTTCAAGCGGATTCAAACCGGCGTCAATTGCATAGTTGGAGTTGATCAAGACTGCATCGCCTTCGCCGCTCTCATAAATTTTAGGAAGCAGGGCCGCTTCATAATCGGCATCGAATTTAAGGTTTTTCTTATTTTCTACGATGTCTTTCGTTGTAGCTGTCGTTTTATCGATGCCTTCTTTCAAAGTGATCAGGCCATTCTTTTCCAAAAGGGATAAAGCGCGTCCATGATCAGCAACAGAGCTGCTCATAATAACTGTTGCGCCTTCCGGAAGTTTATCAATGCTTTTATATTTTTGTGAATATAGAGCAATCGGCTCGATATGGATTCCGCCAGCATTGACGAAGTCATATCCATTTTCTTTAATTTGCCCCTCTAAATATGGAATGTGTTGAAAGTAGTTAGCATCCAATTCCTTATCATTCAACGCCTTATTCGGTAAAACATAGTCCTGGAACGTTTCAATTTCCAAATCGATTCCTTTTTCTTTAAGAAGCGGTTTAGCTTCCTCAAGGATTTCTGCATGAGGAACATTGGATGCCCCTACAACTATTTTCTTCGATTCTTTATCCGTATCGCTGCCGCTTTTATCCTTTTCACTTCCACAAGCAGCCAAAGCGATAGATAACACTAAGATTAATGCAAATCCTAAAAACTTTTTCATCCTCTTCATCTCCCTTTATCTTTTGTCCAATTTAGATGTAATCACATCTCCAATAATTTGAATTATGAAGACGATAATTAGAATAACGATTGTCGCTACAAGCGTAACGTCATTTTGATTTCTTTGATAGCCGTCCAAATAGGCTAGATTACCAAGCCCGCCAGCGCCGATGACCCCGGCCATCGCGGTATATCCAACCAATGCAATCGATGTTACCGTAATCCCGGAAATAAGGGCAGGCATCGACTCTGGAAGAAGGACCTTCCAAATGATCGTGCTCGTTTTTGCTCCCATCGATTTAGCGGCTTCAATTACACCTTTATCGATTTCACGAAGGCCGATTTCAACCATACGCGCATAAAATGGGGCAGCACCGATAATAAGTGCCGGCAGTGCAGCGTTCTCACCGATCATGGAACCGACAAGCGCTTTAGTGAAAGGAATGAGCAGCACGATCAAAATAAGAAATGGAATGGAGCGGAATATATTGACGACAGCACTCATGACTCCGTTGACAGCCCGGTTTTGCCACATATTACCCTTCCCTGTCAGGAAAAGGATCAATCCTAGTATTATGCCTATAAAAAAGGTTGCCACTACAGAGACGCTTGTCATGTAAAGCGTTTCTTTCGTAGCTTCAATGATGTCTTCCCAATCAACATTCGGCAATAATTCTTCAAGCATGAGTAATCACCTCCACGCCTACCTGCTGTGCTTTAATGAATTCGATTGCGCGGAGCATTTCATCCTCTTTGCCATCTAGATGGATAAACAATGTTCCATATGAACCGCTTCTTGTTTGGGATATCTTACCTTGAACGATATTGACATCCAACTCGAAGTTACGTACAAGCTTGGTGATCAATGGGCTTTCTGCATGATCACCTACAAAGGTCAATTGAATCACTTTGCCTGCTGGATAGCGTTCGAGCAAATGGTCCATCGTTTCTTTCGTTTCTTCCGGTTCCGTTACCTGTTGCACGAAACGCTTCGTCATTTGTTCTTTAGGATTCTTGAAAACATCCAGGACAGGACCCTGTTCAACAACCTGCCCGCTTTCCATCACGGCGACACGATGGCAGATTTTACGTATTACATGCATTTCATGCGTAATCAAGACGATCGTCAATCCCAAACGCTTATTGATGTCAACAAGCAATTCGAGTATGGAGTCGGTAGTCTGCGGATCCAAAGCAGAAGTCGCTTCATCACACAGAAGCACTTTAGGGTCATTTGCCAGAGCCCTGGCTATTCCCACCCTTTGCTTTTGCCCTCCGCTTAATTGCGAAGGATAGGCCTTTTCCCTGCCTTCAAGTCCGACTAACTTGATCAATTCGTTCACACGCTTGGTGCGTTCAGGTTTAGAAACTCCTGCAATTTCCAACGGGAAAGATATATTCTCCTGAACGGTCCTTGACCATAATAGATTGAAATGCTGGAAAATCATGCTGATTTCTTGACGGGCCTTACGGAGCTGAGCCCCTTTAATTTTTGAAATTTCCTTTTCAGCCACCACAACGGATCCCTCTGTCGGTGTTTCCAATCCATTGAGCATTCTGATCAAAGTACTTTTCCCCGCTCCACTGTAACCGATGATCCCGAAAATCTCGCCTTTATTTATTTCAACATTCACATTATTTACAGCCTTGATCGTCTCACTGTTTCCTTTTCCTGTTCGGAACAGCTTACTGACTTTCGTCAATGTAATCATTAACCCTCACCTCTTTTATCCAATAAAACCTATGAACTTAGTTGATTTCTCTACATTATTAGTCTGTTTCTCCTATCATGTTCCCAATTAAAATAGAAAAAACCTTTCTGCATGAGCAGAAAGGCAGGTGAAGAATCAGGCCTTCCTCTCATCTTCCAAAGTGATTAAACTTTGTGTGAATTGGCACCTTTCCAAGGAAATCACCTTGTCGGTTGCCGGGTTTCATCGGGCACATCCCTCCACCTCTCTTGATAAGAGCTAATATATAGAATATTTGTACATCATTAAGTTCTTTAGTATGGAGAAATTTTATCATAGATAAAAAAGGAGCGCAATGTATATTATTTCTAGTACAAGAATGAACAGGAACTTTGCTTAAAGCGTTTTGGAAGTCAAGGAGACGATGTTCGTCGCCTTTTCAATTGCCTGCTCCAAATCTTCTATTAAGTCGTCTACATTTTCAATCCCAATCGATAAACGGACTTGATCGGCACTTACACCCGCTTTCGCAAGACCTGCCTCATTCAATTGTTGATGGGTGGTACTTGCTGGGTGGATGATCAAGCTCTTCGCATCCCCTACATTCGCCACATGGGACCATAATTCCACCGAATTGATAAGTTTTGCCCCAGCTTCGCGATTACCTTGAATCCCAAATGTGACGACAGATCCAGCTCCCTTTGGCAAATATTTATCCGCAAGGGCTTTATCGGGATGATCCTCATCACCAGGATGTGAAACCCAGGTCACGGCAGGATGGTTTTTTAAATATTGAATGACAGACTTGGTGTTTGATAGATGCTCTTTCATCCTTACATGCAGCGTTTCAAGTCCAAGCGTAAACTGGAATGCACTTTGGGCACTTAGCGTAGGGCCCAAATCACGGAGTAACTGGACTCGGGCTTTCGTTATGAATGCGGCAGGGCCAACTGCCTCGGCGTATACCAGACCGTCGTAACTAGGGTCAGGCTCCGTGAAGCCAGGATAGTTTGGCGAGTTCCAATCGAATTTTCCTCCATCCACGATGACACCGCCTAGCGTCGTTCCATTTCCAAGAAGCCATTTTGTAGCGGAATGGATGACAATATCCGCTCCAAAATCAATTGGTCTGCAAAGATACGGTGTTGCGAAGGTATTATCAATGATTAAAGGTATGCCGGCTTCGTGGGCGATTTCCGCTACCGCTTCAATATCGAGCACCCTCAAACTTGGATTTCCGATCGTTTCAGCAAAAATGGCTTTAGTTCTTGGTGTAATCGCCCTTTTAAAATTCTCAGGGTCATCGGGAGAAACGAACTTCACTTTGATCCCATATTTAGGAAGAGTGTTTTCGAAAAGGTTATACGTACCGCCATATAATGTAGAGGCTGAAACAATCTCATCCCCTGCGGCAGCAATATTCAGGATCGAAAGTGAGATGGCGGCCATTCCGCTTGCCGTTGCCAATCCGCCGATACCGCCTTCCAATAAGGCCATTCTTTCCTCAAAAACGCTGACCGTGGGATTATGAAGCCGTGAATATATATAGCCATTCTCCTTTAGGCCAAATAAATTCGCTGCATGGTCGGTATCCTTGAACAAGTATGCATTGCTTTGGTAGATAGGAACGGCACGGACACCTGTTTCATCAGCTTGCAGACCGCCATGAACACTCAATGTTTCGAAACGCAACTTTTTCTCTGACATATAATTTCACCTTTTTTCTATGGATTTAGTTGGATTTATATGAAATCTGGCTTTTTATAAACAAAAAAACCACTTCTATAAGAAGAGGTTTCAAGAACACACCTCATCTACCAGAGCCAACACTCTGCAGGAATTAGCACCGTATATAAAAATTTATACCGGTTGCCGGGCTTCGTCGGGCCAGTCCCTCCGCCACTCTTGATAAGAACTATTAAATTCTGCCATTACTTAATTCAAAATATAGCATTTTAGATTAAATCAGTCAATGAATTGTTAGAATATTCTTTGTTTATTTCCTACTCTCATTCTAATGTCAGTAACAAAGAAAACCAACCGCGGTTCTGGTTGGTTTCCTAACTGATTTCCTTAAGCAATCCGTACAAATAAGGAACGGATTGAAAGGCATATATTTTCTTGTGCAGCTGCCCTTCTTTGAAAAGCAATAAGCAAGGAACACTTTCGATTTCATATGATTCGGCAATTGCTTGGATATAGTTCATATTCATTTTGCCTGCCTTCAATTCGGGGAAAAGCTCCAAGGATATCGTCAGCATCTTGGAGGCCACCTGACAGGTTCCGCATAAAGGTGTATATAAATATAAGCAAAAGGTTTCCCCATTTTCAACAGCAAGCTTACACTCTTCTTCTTTCCATTCCTGCATCAATTAGTCGTTCACCCTTTGACTTAAAAATTTCATTTTCACATTCATATTGGCAGATAGGAGCACAGTTGCGATATGATGTTCGGGTGAGCTCTCCACTTCTTTGTACATTTTATTAATATACAGGTGGTTCGCTTCCGGCATTTCCCTTCGGAACTGCTTCCGCAGCTTTTCTCCTGATTCATCTGCGTCAAAAAGGAGATAAACATCACGGTCGATCAATTCATCCACTAATTCATCCAGCTTAGTTAATGATATGGTCCCATTCGTACATCTTATTTCCACATCTTCATTTAAAACGGAGGCAACTTTTCTTCTATCGGAACTGCCTTCTACAATGATCACTTTATCGAATTCGCCCCACTCCATGTCATCACTCCATCTCACGAATTATGTGCGCAACTCACCCACTGTACAAATGAAAAAGAGAGCAGGCCTTTTCAGTCCCCCCTCTCCTTTCTTTTTAACCGTTGATTAAACTCTCATACTCTTCAGCGCTCATCAAGTTTTCAATATCACTGCTATTAGATGGTTCAAGCACGACCATCCATGCCTTTTCATAAGGAGACTCATTTACATATTCAGGGTTGTCACTTAAATCTTCGTTCACTTCAACAACCTTGCCACTGATAGGTGCATAAAGTTCAGAAACGGTCTTAACGGATTCAACGCTTCCAAATGGTTCGTTCGCTTTCAATTCATCGCCGATTTCCGGAAGCTCAACGAATACGATGTCCCCTAGCTCGGACTGTGCGAATGCCGTAATTCCAATGCGCACTGTTCCATCTTCCGTTTTGACCCATTCATGTTCTTTAGTGTAACGAAGTTCTTTTGGTGTTGTTGTCATAATTAACCCTCCATATGTACATCTTATTTTATCTATTCCATTATAAGGTAGATTGTTTGTTTAAGTAAGGAATTAACCAAATATTTTGTGAAATTTCAGTTCCAAACCTGTTCGAATTGCTCTTCTTTGAATCCTACCGTCACTTTGGTGCCATCCGTAACAATCGGCCTTTTCAGAAGCATTCCATCTGTGGACAATATATCAAGCATCTCTGCTTCAGAAGCTTCTTTCAGCTTATCCTTTAAGCCCAGCTCCCGATATTTTTGACCGCTAGTATTGAAAAACTTCTTCAACTCCAAATTGCTGTTTTTATATAGTTGTTCTATTTCAGTTCGCGAAGGGGGATTATCCGCTATATGGATCGCTTCATATTGCAGTTCATGATTATCCAGCCACTTCTTCGCATTACGGCATGTACCGCATTTTGGGTACCAATATAATGTTAAGCCCATCATTTCACCACCTATCAATAGAATACCCGTTTTTACCACGCAATACAACGAAATGTCTTTTGAATTTCCAATGCGATTTCATCAAAGGAAATAAAGGGAATGCCTATACGGGCATTCCCTTTTCGGATTCTGACTCATTGCTTAAAGAGCATATTTTTCCGTTTCGATTACTTTGACGGATGCTTCGCGTTTTTTCGCAATGACATTGATCGGAGTGTGTCTTGTCAGCTTACGGAGCGACGAAAGCATGATGCGGAGAGTATCGCCTGTTTCCACCGCAATTAACGTTTCCTTTGCATGCTGTTCTATTTCATTGAAAGCTTCCTGAACGAAGATTTCAGTGTAAAGCACTTTTTGTTTATTCTTCTCCAGACCTGTAGCTGCAATTGCCTTTTCCGTACGCAATACCACGGATTCAGCTGCATAGGCAAGGGATGCGATATCTGCAATGTTGGAGAGGATTTCTTGTTCTTGATCAAGATTTTTGCCGTATTTCTGTGCCGCAAGCCCAGCTGCCAGAATACCGATTTTCTTAGCGTTCCTAACAAGCATTTTTTCTTGTGCCAGTGGCTCTTCGCCAGGTTCTTCCGGCATCATCATCATTAATTCCTCTTGCAGGCCTTGAGCTTTTTGAAGTAGCGGCAATTCCCCTTTAAGTGCTTTCTTCAGGAAAGTTCCCGGGACAAGCAATCTATTGATTTCATTTGTACCTTCAAAGATCCGGTTAATACGGGAATCGCGATATGCTTTTTCAATTTCATACTCCTGCATGAAACCATAACCGCCATGAAGCTGTACGCCTTCGTCCGTAACGTAATCCAATACTTCGGAAGCAAAGAATTTATTCAATGAACATTCAATGGCATATTCAGCGATTGCAGCCGCCATTGATTTCCCATCTTTCACTTGCTCATCCGTCAATTTGCTTTGTCTTTGATCATAAAGGCCAACCGTACGATATACAGAGCTTTCTGCTGCATAAATTTTCGCTGCCATTGTTGCAAGTTTTTCTTTCGTCAAGTTAAAATCGGAAATTTTCGTTTTGAACTGTTGACGTTGATTCGTATAAGCAGCTGTAATCTCAAGGGCACGTTTAGATCCGCCGACAGCACCGACGCCTAATTTATAGCGGCCGATATTCAGGATATTGAAAGCGATGACATGCCCTTTTCCGGCTACACCCAAAAGGTTTTCGACTGGTACATGAACATCTTCGAGGATTAAAGTACGTGTAGATGAGCTTTTGATCCCCATTTTCTTTTCTTCAGCCCCAGTTGATACGCCTTTATAATCACGCTCAACAATGAAAGCGGAGAATTGTTCGCCGTCGATTTTGGCGTATACACAGAAGACATCTGCAAAACCTGCATTTGTAATCCATTGTTTTTCGCCATTTAAAATATAGTGTGTTCCTTCCGCATTCAATTTCGCTGTCGTTTTTGCTCCCAAGGCATCAGAACCTGAGCTTGGTTCCGTTAAGGCATACGCAGCAATCTTCTCACCCGTTGCAAGTAAAGGAAGGTATTTTTTCTTTTGGTCTTCATTCCCGAATAATACGATTGGCAAAGAGCCGATACCTACATGTGCACCATGCGTAATTCCGAAACCGCCTGCAAGTGCCATTTTTTCCGTAATCAATGCCGAACTGATTTTATCGAGACCCAATCCGCTGTATTCCTCAGGAACATCAGCACCAAGTAAACCGATTTCACCTGCATGCTTCAGTAATTTAACGGAACGGTCAAACTCGTGGTTTTCTAAATGTTCAACCTGCGGCAGAATTTCATTCACTACGAATTCCTCGGAAGTCTTGGCAATCATTTTATGCTCATCAGAATAATCTTCCGGTGTAAACACTTGATCATACGTAATATCTTCTATTAAAAAGGCCCCGCCTTTAATGAGGTTATCTGTAGTTTGATTGGACATGTTATTTCCTCCTATGTGTTTAAGATAGTAACCCGCCGGAAGCATGACAGCTTCCGGAAGGGTTTGGATTACGCCATTAATTCAAACACTCCGGCAGCACCCATCCCGCCGCCGATACACATTGTCACGACTCCGAACTGTTGGTTCCTGCGCTTCATTTCATGAAGCAGGCTTAATGTCAATTTCGCTCCCGAACATCCTAGTGGATGGCCTAAAGCGATGGCTCCGCCATTTACATTGACAATCTCTTCATTCAATCCGAGCTCACGAATGATTTGAATGGATTGGGAAGCAAATGCTTCATTCAATTCAAATAAACCAATATCCGATAATTCAAGACCCGCTAGCTTCAAGGCTTTAGGTATGGCTGCAATCGGTCCGATACCCATAATTTCAGGCGGTACTCCTGCTACAGCAAAGGAACGGAACTTACCCATCGGTTTCATCCCTAAGGAAGAAGCCTTTTCCCCGTCCATGACCATGACCGCGGCTGCACCATCACTCGTCTGTGATGAATTCCCTGCTGTTACGGATCCCGTAACGGAGAATGCAGGTCTTAATTTTTTCAGCACTTCAGCAGTCGTTCCTGGACGAACGCCCTCATCCTGTGTAAAAGTAAATGAATTTTCCTTTAACTTAAGATCTGGCCCCACTGAACGAAGGGTAACGTCAACCGGTACGATTTCATCGGAAAACTTTCCTTCTGCAATGGCCTTAGCCGCCTTCTGATGACTTCTAACAGAAAATGCATCTTGCTCGTCACGGGAAATGCCGTATTTTTTGGCAACGGCCTCAGCAGTGTGACCCATCCCCATATAATATTCCGGTGCCGTTTCCGCAAGTCTCGCGTTCGGACGTGTTACATGGCCCATCATTGGCAAAAGGCTCATGGATTCCGCCCCGCCTGCAATGACTGTATCACTTTGGCCGAGCATGATCCTTTCCGCTCCATATGCGATACTTTGCAGCCCGCTTGAACAATAACGATTAATCGTTATGGCCGGTACTGTATAAGGCAATCCTGCCAATGCTCCAATGTTACGCGCCATGTTCAATCCTTGTTCCGCTTCAGGCATTGCACAACCGATAATCAGGTCATCTATCGTTCCTTCATAATTCCCTGCACGCTTTAACGTTTCCTTTACGACAAGAGCCCCTAAATCATCAGGACGTACACTAGCAAGAGAACCTTTTTTCGCTCTTCCTACCGGAGTCCTTGCTCCAGCTACTATTACCGCTTCTTTCATGAGGATCCCCCTTACTCATTTTTAAGCTATCGATCTATTGATCTCGTTTTGGCCATATCTTCATCTATTCATCAATTACGGAGTGGTTTACCTTTAACGAGCATGTGCTGCATCCTTGCCTGGGATTTCGGAGTCGAAATCAGTTTTAGGAATGCCTGTTTTTCCAGGTTCAAGATATACTGTTCATCTACTTCCGTGCCAAATGGGAGTTTCCCCCCTGCCAGGACGTATGCCAGCTCTTTGGCTATGACAAGGTCATGTTCAGATAAAAATCCTGAAAGGCGCATGGATTCCGCCCCTAATAGCAGTGCGGCATATCCAGTTTCACCTACGACAGGGATCTTTGTGCGGGCTGGAGCGGTATAGCCTTGTTCATGCATGGAAAGTACCGCCTGTTTCGCATCATAAAGCTGATGATCTGCATTCACGCTTATTCCATCAGCTGAATTAAGGAAATTATTCCCCCTCGCTTCCTCGGCTGAGGTCGAAACTTTTGCCATGGCGACCGTTTCAAATACTTGGTTGGCCACTTTCTGTAAGTCGAAGTCAACGCCCTTCGGCATATTCCTCAACGTCTTCACATAAAGTTCTTTAGTCCCGCCGCCGCCTGGGATCAAGCCGACACCAGGTTCCACTAGTCCCATATACGTTTCAGTCGTTGCCTGGATGCGCGCTGCCGGAAGGGACACTTCAGCACCCCCGCCAAGTGTCATATTAAACGGGGCAACCACTACAGGAACTGCACTGTACTTAATTTTAAGCATCGCCTGTTGGAATTGGCTGATGACCATATCGAGTTCAAAAATATTGTCATCCTGCGCTTCCATAAGCATCATTGCAATATTAGCGCCGACACAGAAATTCTTTCCTTGGTTTCCGATGACCAGGCCTTTAAAATTCGTTTCCGCTTCGTCAACCGCGGCATTGATCATTTGTATGATATCCAGACCGATTGCATTATTCGGCGAAGTGAATTCAAGCAGAGCCACTCCATCGCCGATATCGATCAAGCTTGCGCCACTGTTTTTCTTGATTACGCCTTTTTGCTTCTTGATCGCTTTAAGATTGATCACTTTAGAATTTTCGACAAGCTCTTTATATTCACCATTATCATAATAGTGAACTATGCCATTTTCTTCTTTATAGAATGACGTGATGCCTTTAGCGAGCATATCCTTCACCCATTGCGGAACGGTGATGCCTTCCGCTTCCATTCGGGCTGCCGATTTTTCTACCCCTATCGCATCCCAGGTTTCAAATGGGCCTGTGGACCATCCAAATCCCCATTTCATCGCTTGATCGATCGCCACAATGTCATCCGCGATGTCCCCAAGCAGCTGGGCAGAATACACAAGCGCCGGATTCAAAACATTCCATAGCAATTGGCCGGCACGGTCTTCACTATAAACAAGCGCTTTCATTTTATTATCCAAGCCCTTGGCCTGTTTAGCCATTTCGATGGAAGGCGTTTTTAATCTTTTTCGTGCAGCATATTCAAGGGTTTCGGGATTCAGTTCAAGGATTTCCTTACCTTTTTTCAAGAAGAATCCTTGTCCTGACTTGCTTCCAAGCCACCCATTCTTAAGCATTTCATTCATGAAATCAGGTATCTTGAAAACTTCTTTTTCTTCTCCGTCCACCTGGTCATAAACGTTTCTGGCAACATGTGCAAAGGTATCCAATCCAACGACGTCAAGTGTCCGGAAAGTCGCGCTAGTTGCCCTTCCAATCAACGGACCTGTAACCGAATCGACCTCACCGACACTGTATCCGCCTTTTTGCATTTCCCGCAAAGTGACCAATAAACCATAAGTTCCAATGCGGTTTGCGATGAAGTTGGGGGTATCCTTGGCTTCGACAACACCTTTTCCAAGAACATCTTCGCCAAATCGTTTCATATATTCAAGCACTTCTGGTGAAGTTGCCTTAGTAGGGATGATTTCCAACAATTTAAGATAACGCGGCGGATTGAAGAAGTGAGTTCCCAGGAAGTGCTTTTGAAAGTCCTCCGAACGTCCTTCTGCCATCGCTTCGATTGAAATTCCGGATGTATTCGATGAAACGATGCTTCCTGGTTTACGATGCTGATCAACCTGGGCGAATACATTTTGCTTAACCTCAAGCTTCTCAACGACCACTTCGATGATCCAATCGACATCCTTTAAACGACTTATATCATCTTCCAGGTTTCCAGCCTCGATCAACGCGATGTTTCCCTTAGCCGAAAGCGGAGCTGGTTTCTGTTTTAAAAGTTTCGTAATCGCCGTTTGGCTGATGCGGTTACGCACTTGTTTATTATCTAATGTCAGTCCCTTTTTCTTTTCATCCTCAGTGAGTTCACGAGGTACAATATCCAATAATAAAGTCGGAATGCCGATGTTAGCAAGGTGTGCAGCAATCCCTGATCCCATAACTCCTGACCCTAGAACAGCAGCCTTTCGTATTTGTCGAACCAAGTTTATATCCCCCTTACACAATTTATTGAATGAATGTTCATTCATTTTTAATTCAAAAAAATTTTGAATATTTTTTCTTATTACTAATATAGAATATATTTGGAAATTCCGCAATGATTAAACAGGAAAAAATATATTTTTTTCTCTGCATTCTTTCGGTTATTTCTCCTCCGTTCAGTAAAAAATAACCGGGCAGGAGGTGACTTATATAATGAAGCGTAAAGATAATCCTTCTAAAGCAGCCGTGAGCGCAGCAAGTGTTAAAGGCAATGCCGGCCCTGGCGCTGAACGTCAACATGGAATCAATAAAGTGAACAGCCAGAACAATCAGTTCAAAAGATAATCCTTCTTGATTTGAGCAGCCGTCCCTTTTCCGGGGCGGCTCTCGCTTCCTATTTCTTGAATAGGCCTTTTAAAACGAAAGCAATATTGGCTGGCCTCTCCGCAAGGCGGCGCATGAAATATCCATACCAATCCGTACCATAAGGAACATACACCCTTACCTTATATCCTTCTTTAGCAAGTTCAAGCTGCTTTTCAGTGCGGATGCCATATAACATTTGAAATTCAAATGAATCCCGGGGTATTCCCTGATCTTTGACTAGGTCCCTCGTATAATCAATGATATTATCATCATGTGTGGCAACGGCTGTGTAATTTCCATTTTGCATATGCTTCTTGATGATTTTCTTGAAATTCTCATCCACATCTTTTTTTTCAGGAAAAGCCACGTCCCTTGGTTCTTTATAAGCCCCTTTAACAAGTCTTAAATTCGGATCGTATGCATCCAGCTCTTCAATATCCCTCTCAGTACGATACAGATAAGCTTGAATGACAGTCCCCAATTCATTATATTCAGCCTTAAGGGTTTTGAATACATCCAAAGTCGGCTGACAGCGCGGAAAATCTTCCATATCAAGCGTCACGAAAACACGATGGGCTCTAGCTTCATCCAAGATTCTCCGCATGTTATTCATTACGACTTGTTCGGACACATCCAAGCCCATCGAGGTCAGCTTCAGGGATAACTGTGAATCCAGTTCATTTGTGCCAATCATCCGGATGGCTTCGATGCACTCTTCTGCCATCTTCCCTGCTTCTTGTTCATCTTCAATGAATTCACCCAAATAATCAATGGTGACAGCAAGCCCCTTCCGGTTAAGTTCAGCAATCACATCACATGCCATATCCAAGGATTCTCCTGCCACGAAGCGAGATGCACCAAACCGCAGCCCGTATTTTTTCGCTGCCTGTGTCATAGCTTTATTCTTTGATAAAAAAAGGAATAGATTTTTCAAAATCCTTTCCATCTGCATTCCCCTCCAAATCATTTTGGAAAATAGATGCACAAGATTATTTTACCATTTAATTCATTTTTCAGATATTTAGAATCAAGAATAAAAAATTTCATGAAGGGAAAATTAAGCCCGATTAAAGAACACATGAGGAGGTAGAATGATGGAACAGCAAAATTCGTTTAATAGCCAACAGCAGTCGACCGGCTTTATGAAACAGCCGCCGGAGATGGTTTCGGTGAAAGATAGCTTATACTTAACCGATATGCTTGCATGGAATCTGAATGCGGTTAAAAAGGCACATTTTTTTGCCACGCAATGTAAGGACCCGCAAATCATTGAAGCGTTAAATCGGTGCGGACTCATGCATCAACGCCATTACGATACCATTTTGAAACATTTGAACCCGGACCAAAATCAGAGTCAACAACAATATCAATAAAGGAGGGTTCTTGATGCCCAATGAAAACAAAGTCCAAAACCCTGAATCTCCCGTGGCAAAAACACCGCAAATGAATGACAGGGATTTTATAAATGATATGCTCACAACTGAAAAGTACTTTTGTAACTCCCTTTCCGTTGCCCTGCATGAAATGAGCAATCAAGCATTATTCCAAGACATTTTCTCCATTTCCAAAGAAAATCAGGAGATGCAGCGTGAACTCTATAACCTTATGTTCGAAAAAGGCTGGTATAGTTTAGAAAAGGCGCAAGCTTCCAGCTTAAGCCAATCGCATCAACAATTTTCCGGTTATAAAAATCAATTTCCATCTGGAACGAACATTCAATAAACAAACATTCAGGGGGGGGATTCTGCTCCTTTTGTTTTTTTGCTACAAATAAAGCCGGCCCATCGGGGGCCGGCTTTATTATTAGATATCCGTGGAAAACATATACTTCTTATAGTGATACCGAATGCTGAATATTAAGCCCATCGCCATCATGTTCCCCATGAGCGAGCTTCCTCCATAACTGACAAATGGAAGCGGAATCCCCGTAATTGGCAAAAGGCCTACAGTCATGCCGATATTTTGAAAAACGTGGAACGTCAACATGCTTATAACGCCCACACAGATATATGTATAGAAGTTATTTTTCGTGTCCATTCCCGTTTTTGTTATGTGGTAAATCAATAGGAAAAACAAGGAAATGATGATGCTTGATCCGATGAAGCCGAATTCTTCACCGATGATGCTGAAAATGAAATCCGAATGACTCTCGGGCAAATACACTTCCCTTGAACCGATTCCCTTGCCTGTGGTCTGGCCGGAGCCGATGGCCAGTAAGGATTTGGTTAAGTGATACCCTTCGGAGCTGGCATAATTATATGGATCCAGCCAAGAATAGATACGGCCGAATTGATAAGATTTTACCCCTAGGTATTTTTCCAGGATTTCCGGCTTCCAAAGTACAAAGTACAGGACCGTGGAAGCGACGACAATTCCTCCCGAAACGATCGGCAGCAGGATCTTCCATGTTACCCCTGATATGAAAATCATTCCGAGCATGATTGACATGATGACAAGCGAGGTGCCCAAATCCGGCTGTTGCATGATTAACAATAAAGGGGCACCGGTCACAAGACCGATTTTAATAAGCAGCCAGATATCCGTTTGAATCGTTTTCAGCGTGTTTTTGAGATGATGGTTCGATATGACATTCGCTAAAGCCAGGATCAGGAAAACCTTCATGAATTCCGATGGCTGAATCGAACCGATTCCCGGAATGATGAACCAACTTTTCGCACCATTCCGGACAGGAACGATGCTTTCCGGCATAATGATCAGCAAAAAAAGTAAAAATAATCCGAAGCCATAAGCGTACCAAGAGATTTTCTTCAACTGGTCTGAATCCAATGTGATGAACCCTAATACGATTCCTATCCCCACTATATACCAAAAAATTTGTTTTATTAAGAAGTTTTCAGCGTACTGTCCAGTCGTTTGGGCACTATAGATTGCCAGGCAGCTTCCAACGCATAATAACAGCAATATTGTGACCAAAGAAAAATCTATTCGAGATGAAAATTTATTTTGTTCTTCCATACTAAACTCTCCCTTAAAAAGGCTCCTGCGATACATCTATAAATACACTTATTCATTATACTTTAAACAAATAAAATCACAACTATATAGAAGAATAGTTTACAGGCTTCATGGAGTTATTTCCATGAAGCCTGCAGGCATGGGAGCTATGCGTGTGATTCCTTTGATTTTCTCCGTTTCAGCAATAGGCTGACCAATCCATTGCCTGGGGAGAAGAGAAAGGCCAATCCGAATAATATGGCGGCCGAACCCACCATGCAACCTGATATCGAGGCATCCAAAATGGTGGCTGAATAGTAGCCGATGACGGAACTTAGCACCCCGACCCCGATACTGACCAATATCATGCGGCTTAAACGGTCTGACAGCAGATAGGCCGTTGCCGCAGGTATGATGAGCATTCCAACTACTAAAATGGAACCTACACTATCAAAAGAAGCAACAGTTGTCAGTGAAATGAGGCTCATCAATAAGTAATGAAAGAACAGTACAGGAATTCCCATCGCGGCAGCAAGTGCTGGATCAAATGAAACGAGTTTAAACTGTTTGAAGAAAAGGAAAATCATTATGAGGTTCAGGATAAAACAACTGCCGACTATCCAAACAGCTTTTGGTCCAGCCTCGATTCCCCCGATTGTCATCGTGTTCCACGGGGTATAGGCTATTTCCCCATAAAGGACATGTTCCAGGTCAAAATCTATTTGTTGCGTGTACAAGCTCACAAGTACGATCCCCGTTGCAAAAAGGGACGTGAATACAATCCCGATAGCAGCGTCGGATTGAACGCCCGACGATTGGAAAAGCTGGATCAAGAACACGGTAAGCAAGCCGAGCGCAGCAGCCCCGATCAGCATTGGAACCGAATCACGGGTTCCGGTTATTAAAAATGCCAATACGATTCCCGGCAAAACGGAATGACTGATTGCATCCCCAATCAACGTCATTTTCCTGACTATCAAAAAACACCCCAATACACTGCAAGAACCCGCCACTAATGCTCCGACTAAGATAATCCAAAAATCATTCATGATGAGTGGCTCCCTTTCCTTCTATCCTGTTCGAGAGAATATTTCTTTTTCGTCGAAACCCTTCTCCATATAGATGAAAGCACTCCGCGTTTAGGTGCAAAAAGCATGGAAAAGAAAAACCATACCGTCGCGGATAAGACAATTAACGGTCCTGTCGGCAAATCATTGACAGATGTACTGATCAACGTTCCAGACACACCGCTCAACATTCCGAATATACCAGACAGGATGACCATGATATGCAGGCGCTCCGTCCAATATCTCGCTGATACCGCAGGCGTTATCAGTAAAGATGCCATCAATACGACGCCTACAGCCTGGATACCGATCACTACAGCTGCCACGATCAGCATCATGATGAAATAATCCAGAAAAACCACCGGCAATCCCATCCCCTTAGCAAACCCGGGATCAAAGGACAGTAATTTGAATTCTTTAAAAAATACGGTACAAGTGAAAATGAGAATGAAGGAAACCGTCATCATCATATATACATCGGACATGACCATTGACGCCGTCTGTCCGAATAAAAAGGTATCCAATCCACTCTGGTTTCCATACTCGCTCTGCTGGATTTGCGTAAGCATCACAATTCCGAAACCAAAGAAAGAAGATAAGACGATTCCCAAGGCCGCATCCTGCTTGATCTTACTGTATCTCGTAAGCACACTGATCAAGAAGACAGCGACTAAGCCAGCCAGGGCGGCACCTATCAAAAAGTAGGAAGTGGATTTCACTCCAGTTAACATGAAGGCGACACAGATACCGGGTAGCGCTGCATGTGCGAGCGTGTCGCCAAGCAAAGACTGCTTTCTGAGGTAGGCAAAGCTGCCGATGACCCCGCTGCTTAATCCGAGGAACATCGTGCCAAGCAATATCCACCTTGTATTTGGATCGGTGATAATGTCCATTATATTCATCGTGTACACCTCATTTTAATAAAAGGCCGGACTTTGTGTCTGATAGTATCGCTAGGCGGCCTCCATATGTTGCCTGTAGGTATTCGGGAATGAACACTTCTTCTGTCGGACCTATTTTCATCACCTTCTTATTCAATAACATCGTCCAGTCGAAATATTCCTTCACGGTGGATAGGTCATGGTGCACAACCAGAACGGTTTTGCCTTTTTCCTTCAATTCCATCAGCAATTGTATGATCGCTTTCTCTGTTGCGGCATCCACCCCTACGAACGGTTCATCCATAAAATAAATATCCGCTTCCTGTGCCAATGCACGGGCCAGGAATATCCGTTGCTGCTGTCCGCCTGATAGCTGGCTGATCTGGCGGTTTGCGTATTCAGCCATCCCCACCTTCTCCAGGCACTCCATCCCCTTCTGCCTTTCGGACTTCCCTGGTCGCCTCAGCCATCCGAGATGACCATATCTGCCCATCATCACGACATCAAGTGCGTTGGTCGGAAAATCCCAATCCACTGACTCCCGCTGTGGTACATAGCCGATGCTCTTCCTCATCGATTTATAAGTAGAGCCCTTGATCGTGATGTGCCCCGATATTTTCGGGATCAATTCGAGTATCCCCTTTATCAAAGTGGACTTCCCTGCTCCATTGGGGCCTATGATTCCGATTAAATTCCCTTCCGGCACCTCAAACGAGACATCTTCGACAACCGGCTTCTTATGATAAGCAATCGTTAAATTCTCGACCTTCAAAGCTGCTTGATTCATAGTTTCTCCCCCCTATTTCAAAGCACGGACGATGGTGTCCGTGTTATGACGGACCATTCCGATATACGTTCCTTCTTCCGTCCCTCTTTCACCCATGGCATCCGAGAACAATTCACCGCCGATTTCCACTTTGTGGCCCTGCTTACCTGCTCCTTGAATGACAGCCTCGATAGCCTTCCTCGGTACGCTTGACTCTATGAAAATCGCTTTTATTTTGTTCTCCACAAGATAGTTCCGCATATCCGTCACATCTTTCGATCCATATTCCGATAATGTATTGATCCCTTGGAGCCCTCTTACGTCCAGGCCATATGACTGCCCGTAGTACCCAAAAGCATCATGTGCCGTAACGAGCACCCGTTGGTCTTCTGGCACTTTATCGATTTCCTCATGGACATATTTATCAAGTTCCTCCAATTGCACAACGTACTCCTCATAATTTTCACGATACTCCGCTTCATTGTCCGGGTCCTTGGCAATCAATTCTTTCTTAACTGCCTCCGCCGCAACGATCCAAAGCTTTACATCAAACCATACGTGGGGATCATGCTCAGATGCACCCACTTTGCGAAGTTGGTTCTCCTTGAAGTCTTCCGTTACGGCAATCGTCGGTTTATCCTTGCTCATCATTTCAAATATATCCGTCATTTTCCCTTCAAGATGCAGTCCGTTATAAAAAATCATATCAGCCGAATCCAATGTCTTCACATCACCCTGCGTCGCTTTATATAGATGGGGGTCGACTCCCGGTCCCATTAAACTTGTGACCTCGACATGTTTACCGCCGATATTCTCAACCAAATCCCCAATCATTCCCGTTGTTGTAACGACATCCAACTTGCCATTGCCATTATCACTTTCGGCCGTATCATTGCCGCACCCCGTTAAAACCAGCAATGCAGCAAGCACGCCTCCAATAGATTTAAGAAAACCCATCCATATTCCCTCCCTTTTTCATCTTTCTAAAATAGTTTGCCATGTGCAAAACTAAGTGTAAATTTTTTTACATTGTCGTAAATGCTAAAAAGTTTCCTCTACACAACTTATTTTATACTATACACAAATATACAAAAAAAGTGCAACTATTTTTAAACATTTCAAAAAGGCGAATGACTTTTACACACAGCAAAAACTGTCAGGAAGCTCCACTAGGCAGCTTCTGACAGTCAGTCATTCCGTATGATGAAATTATATTTATATTGTGGAGTTTTACTGGTGAACATAACTAGGGGGAGCTATTTCTGGACGACGTGAAATTCACGAGTAAACGCGGTTTCCACGCGTAAAGTCGCGGACTTCTTGACGGGCATTGCCACTCATTTCTCCTGTTTCAAGGAAATGGCCAAGTACGCAAATCCCAATTCGATTCCGCAAAGCAAAAACAGGGTGATTAAAGTTTGGAACATCTTGATTTCCTCCTCCTCTAAGACTTAGACCAATCTTAAAGGATGAAACCAATACCATAACAAGACCCTATTTCAAGAAATCTTCAGCAGTCCCCACTGTTCCCTTGCCCTGAAATGGGTTTCATACAGTACAATATAAAAAAAGAAAAACGGTGATACCATGACAAATATTAAAGAAATAGCTCAATGTGCTGGTGTATCTGTCTCAACAGTGTCTCGTGTATTGAATGATCATCCTTATGTAAGCCCCGATAAAAGAAAGAGCGTCCTAGAAGCGATCAATCGTTTGAATTATACGAGAAACATCAACGCGATCCATCTTTCAAAAGGGAAAACCAACCTTATCGGCGTCATCATCCCCTTCAACAATCACCCATATTACGGGGCAATCGTTAACGGAATCACAAAACAGGCAAATGCAATCGGCTGTCATATCGTCATCTTTCAAACAAATTATGACAGGGAGAAAGAGATCCAGGCTTTTAATATGCTGCAAATGAAGCAGCTCGATGGCATTATCGTTTGTTCAAGGATTTCGGAAATGAAAATCCTCTTGGATTATCAAAAATACGGACCGATTATTTTATGTGAAGATACCGCCCAGGCTGAATTCTCATCCATCAGCATTGATCATTATGCAGCTTTCTCCTGTGCCCTTGAGTACGTGATTACTAAAGGATATAAGAAAATCGGATACAGCCTCGGCCGTAAAAAGAGCAGAAACAGTTCCCATCGTACAAAGGCCTTTAACGATATCATGAGTAAACATCAATTGATAAACAATAAAGAATGGCTGTTTGAAGGCAGTTATCATATCAAAGACGGTGAACAATTGTTTCAGGAATGGAATTCGATGATGGATAAACCTGAAGCCATCATCATCACGAATGATGACACGGCGGCGGGCTTCATTCTTACCGCTAAGAAATCGGGTATAAGGGTACCGGAAGATGTGGCCATTCTCGGCTTCAATAATGATAGCCTTGGCGAAATGCTCGACATCACGACCATTTCCTTACCGCTGGAATGGATCGGGAAAATGGCAGTGGATCTCTTTGAGAATCCTGAAGAGGTCAAACATGTAAAACTGGACTATGCCCTAATAAAAAGAAAAACCGTTTAGTTATCAGGATGTGCTATATTTTAATATATCGTCACTTGATTCTTCCTTACTGCCATCATTCATTAACTAGGAAAAAATAACCACATAAAATAATCATTGCGATATCCCAGAAGTTATTTTATAATTTTGATATAGTAAAGTTTACTCAATTACTAGCAATCTATTAGCGATTGCATGAAATTCATGAGTACAGTCGTACGACGTCACCTACAAACTGACGCCAACGATTTTAGAAAATTGAATACTTCCTCATTTACCGATGAGTTAGAGGCTGCATCTTATAAAAGTAAAACGGACGAGATTCTGGAAAATTAAAGACTCCGTTTGAAAGGATAAGTTGCCGAAGTTAGGGTATATTCCATGTATATTCTCGCTGGCGGTGTTACCGAACAGGAACACCACTGTCACGTTTTTTCAAAAAAGCGTGGGGAGCTATCTTCGGAAGGATAAACGGGTTTATTATAAACAGCCGTCGATCTTTTTCGACTGCTGTTTTTTTATTTTTCGTTCCCTTCCAATAAAAAGGAGTGTAACATCAATTGTCAAATTCACAATCAGCATCAAGCCCTACTGAATTGAAAAGGAGCCTGAAAGCGCGTCATTTAATGATGATTTCATTAGGTGGAACGATTGGAACAGGTTTATTTTTAGCAAGTGGCGGTGCCATTCATTCAGCCGGTCCCGGCGGTGCCTTGGTGGCATACGCGGTCATCGGCATCATGGTTTATTACTTAATGACAAGTCTTGCAGAAATGGCGGCGTTCATGCCAGTGGCCGGTTCGTTCCGTGTCTATGCATCCAAATTCGTCGATCCGTCTTTCGGTTTTGCGATTGGTTGGAACTACTGGTATAACTGGGCAATCACCATTGCCGCCGAATTGGCAGCCGTTGTCTTAATTATGAAGTTCTGGTTCCCTGATAGCCCTTCATTTATCTGGAGTGCCATTGCGTTAATCACTATGTTTCTTATCAATTACATGTCAGTTAAAGGTTTCGGGGAAACAGAATTCTGGTTTGCCATGATCAAGGTCGTGACAGTCGTCATTTTCTTGATTACGGGTGTTCTGATCATTCTTGGAATCATGGGTGGGAAAGACCCAATCGGTTTTTCCAATTTCACAATGGGCGAAGGTCCCTTTAACGGAGGGTTCTTCACGATTCTAGGCGTATTCATGGCTGCCGGCTTTTCATTCCAAGGTACGGAATTGCTTGGAGTGACTGCTGGTGAAAGTGAAGATCCAGAAAAAAATATCCCTAAAGCAATCAGATCCGTTTTCTGGCGCATCCTCTTGTTCTATATCCTTGCAATTTTCGTTATTGGAATGATCATTCCGTTTACGGATTCACGTTTATTGAGTCAAGATGTTGCCGTAAGTCCATTCACGCTTGTATTTGAACGGGCCGGCCTTGCATTTGCTGCATCCATCATGAACGCGATCATTTTATCATCCGTACTCTCTGCCGGTAACTCTGGCATGTATGCTTCAACCCGTATGTTATGGGACTTGGCACGTGATGGGAAAGCACCGAAATTCCTAGGCAAGTTAGATAAAAGAGGAGTGCCCGTGAATGCACTTATCGTGACTTCCTTAGTTGGCTGCGTTGCATTCTTAGCTTCATTTTTCGGGGACGGCGTCGTTTATATCTGGTTATTGAACGCTTCAGGCATGGCAGGATTCGTCACTTGGGTAGGGATTGCGATTGCCCATTATCGGTTCCGCAAAGCTTATGCAGCTCAAGGCCTTGATATGAATGCTTTACCATTCCGGGCAAAAGGCTTCCCATTCGGACCTATATTCGCGCTTGTCCTTTGTATTATCATTATCATCGGACAAGGCTATCAAGCGTTCAGCAGCGATGGGATCGACTGGAATTCAATGTTCGTTTCCTACATTGGCTTGATTCTATTTTTCGTCCTATGGTTCGGTTATAAAATTAAGCATAAAACGAAAATCATTCCGCTCGAGGAATGTGACCTTAAATCAAAATAATACGCAAAGGACCTGTTCTTCCCTAACCTGAGAAGGACAGGTCCTTTTTTCATTTCAAATGATAAACACGGCATTCATATGGTTGCAGGGGTTTGCTGGAGATTCCTTCTTCCTCCTGACCATAATTGCCGATCAGCTTTGTGGCAGAATATGCATGCAGCTCTTCAGGCAAAGTATAAGCGGCCTGCTCTTCTTTAAAGTTGCATAGCACCAATAGCTTCTCTTCCTCAAACGATCTCGTGTACGCAAATATTCGTTCATCATCCGGCAACAGCAGTTCAAAACGGCCATAAACGACGATATCATGTTCCTTGCGCAGTTGGATAAGCTTTTTATAAAAATGAAAAATGGAATTCGGATCATTGTAAGCCTTTTCTGCATTAATCTCGGGAAAATTGGGATTAACCTTAATCCAAGGGGTCCCTTTCGTGAATCCTGCGTTCCGGGAGTCATTCCACTGAATCGGTGTCCTCGCATTATCCCGGCTGCGGGCGTGGATGGCTGACATCATCCGCTCTTTTGACCAGCCATGAGAATGGACGAGTTCGTCATATGAATTCAATGTTTCGATATCCCGGTATTCATCGATGCTTTCAAATGCAACATTGGTCATTCCCAGCTCTTCCCCTTGATATATATAAGGTGTACCTTGCAGCATATGAAGACAAGCGGCAAGCATCTTTGCGCTTTCAATACGATACTTTCCATCATTACCAAACCTTGAGACAACCCGGGGCTGATCATGGTTGTTCCAGTATAAACTGTTCCAGCCATCCCTCTCCAAACCAGTCTGCCACTTAGAGAGGATTCGCTTTAAATCGGTTAGCTTCCATTTATCGTTACTCCATTTCCCTTCTGGCCCCTTCCCCAAATCCATATGTTCGAATTGAAAGACCATATGTAGCTCACCACGATCTTTACCTGTGAACAACTGCGCTTCCTCCGGCGTGACGCCTGGCATCTCCCCAACCGTAATCACGTCATGTCCAGAAAGGGCCCGTTGATTGATTTCCTGCAAAAACTCATGTATGCGCGGGCCATTCAGGAAAAAGGGGCTTCCATCACCATACTGCTTTTCATGCTGGACGGCTCCATCTGAATAGCTTTGATCTTTTGAAAGGAAGTTGATGACATCCATCCGGAAACCATCGACACCCTTATCCAGCCACCAAGTCATGATGCTGTAGATTTCTTCACGGAGCTTAGGATTTTCCCAGTTTAAATCCGGTTGTTTCCTGCTGAATAAATGTAAATAATATTCATCGGTTGCTTCATCATATTCCCATGCTGAACCTTTAAAAATCGACTCCCAATTATTTGGCTCTTTTCCATTCCTGCCAGGTTTCCAAATATAATAATCACGTTTCGGATTATCTTTTGAGGAACGGGATTCCTCGAACCATGGATGTTCATCTGAAGAATGATTGACAACGAGGTCCATCATGATCTTCATTCCACGTTCATGAACGGCCTTCAACAACCTATCGAAATCAGCCATGGTCCCGAATTCAGTCATGATTGCTTTATAATCACTGATATCGTACCCATTGTCATCATTGGGAGATTGATAAACTGGGGATAGCCATATCACGTTCACACCCAGCTCTTGTAAATAATCGAGCTTCATCAAAATCCCGTTTATATCACCAATACCATCGCCATCACTATCCATAAAACTCCTTGGATACACTTGATACACAACTGCCTCTTTCCACCATGCTTTGTCCATGCTTTTCCCCCTTTTTAGCCGCATTGACACAATCCTTACACCAATACCCTATTATAAAGGGGGAAACTCCAGAATATTCTACTTTTATTCAGCTATTCCCGTTTGAATCATTTCAATATCCAGATCGACCTCGATTGGAATATCGGGATATGTCTCCTCCCAATGCTTTTGATTAAAATTTCTTGTTTTACTTTTAGCATGATCACCGAGTGCAAGCGGATCTATATGGTTCTCCTGAAACATGGTTACCATCTCATTTAATTTTTTACCAATGACCCGCTCGGCCCTTGCCTCTATTTTATTCAGGTCGACCTCTTTGCCCAAGTCATAGCCTTGGACCTCTAGCAGACTCGCTTTCATTTTCACTTCAATCCTGACCTTAGGGTCTTGATTGGCATTCGAAATATGATAATGGACACGTGACTCCACGTTATTGATATCGGTAAAGTCATTTTCCTTCCATTTAATTTCATAACTCCCCAGCTTAAAATTTTCACTAAGGACCTTATATAAGAAGCCTTCTTCATAAGGTATATATTTACCAATATAACGATCCTTTTTAAACAAGGCGATTCCCCTTACCCGTATTTGATCTCCTGTAGTTTCCAATAAGGGCAAGACCGGATCGATCCCGATACCATGACACGCATATAAATACCTGTGAAGGTCTGCATCAGGCAAATTGGTCCTTATATTCTGTTCGATCAGCTCCTTCACTTGAACCCCTGGAGTTTTAATCAACTTCGGCTCCATTTTAACTACATCCTCCGCTTTGCCATGAACGACCGCTAAATACAAATCCCTTCCCACCATTGGATCACGCCTATATGTATCGACATAATCATTCAATCCCTTACTTGCCAATTCCTCACCATATAGAGTGACTGTCAGTCTCCCGCCGACAATCGGGTATGGTGTTTTTGCATTTTCCTGCTGGCGGGCCGCCTTTATATCATGGGAGTCCGCTTCATATACTTCTTTACCCAGATCTGCTTCCTCCCCAGGCTGGGGAACGCTGACCACGACCGTACCCTTGATTTTCTTGTCTCCGGCATCATCATAACCTACGACTTCAGCAATTAATATGTCTTCTAATATTTGCTTTTCCACGCCGCACGCCGCCATTAAAAAGCTCGCTAATGTTATCAAGAGAAGTTTGATTTTCATGATTTATGCCCCCTGACTTTATAGACGATCGACTGCCATATGAATAAGAGAGGAAGATACAAATAAACGATATAAAAACCAATTTGCGAACTGATCGTGTTAAACTTATCGATCCTATAGCGGTTATCCAAAAAAATGCAGGAAACCAAGATGATGATCAGAATGAGAACCATCATCTTTTTTTGTCTAAATCCGAATACTCTTTTCGCTGTCCTGCTTGCTGCCCAAACCCCTAGGCAAACATTCGGCAGCACCATGAACAGCCAAACGGAAATCCCTATGTATTCGAACCTTTCAATGAATGGAAGGTCTACAATTTTCCATAACGTCAAAGTTGCCCAGATTACATCTTTCAGCTGCTCTTGATGATAGTAGGCTAATGAAACAAGTATGGATACTACATATATCACCATAGTGAACAACGCCCCTAAGTGGGCCCACTTTTGAGATTTTTCGCGATTTTTAATGAAAGGATAATAAATGAGGATTAATTCAAAACCAAGGTAATTCAGGGTCATTCTCTTACAGGCCTTCATGATTTCCAAAAAGGAATGATCAAGCAAAGGACCCAAATTTTCAAAGTGGGCGTACTTCAAAGGGAAATAATTCAAAAGGAATAATGGCGATGCGATTATAAGGCCGATTATGCAAAAACCGGTAATGACCCTGAAACCTCCCTCCACAAAGTTATACACGAGAATAAGAATGATGGTTATCAGCATCAGGACATTGACACCTGGGAACATCCAAACCTGAATGACTTCTAAATAAGTCCTGATAAGAATGATGGAAATCATTATAAAGTAGAGGATGAATAATATATTGAAAGCATTTCCGACCCATTTACCAAACAAATCCTTGTGGATGGCAACCAAATCAAGTGTTTGGGGGCCCCTGCCCAAAAGCTTGAAACACATCCAAAGCAGAACATTTATGATCAACCCTGATATCAGGACCGATATCCATGCGTCTTGGCCAGCCTCTTTCGCTATGATCCGTTCAAACCCCAATATCCCTACTCCAATCTGCATGCCGGGCATGAGGAAAAAAACAAAAAATGGAGATATTTGTTTTGTTTCATTTGGTTTGACTTCCATTCCTTCTCACCGCTTTCTACTTCCTTATTCATCGATATCATTACGGGTGTTTCGTTTTTCCGCCTCTTTCCTTATCCTTAGTGGATTTTCCGTCCGCAGAAACTGCGGGCGTTTTTTCTGCTTTGAAAAAGGGAGGCGGATCAGACTATCTTTAAAGTCATGAATTCTTAACGGGTAAAGCGGGTCTAAATAAGGACTGCCAAGCGAAGTCAATTTCAATAAATGACTTAAAATGAATGCACTGCATAAAGCTATTCCAAACAGCCCGTATAACTGGGCAGCAATTAGAAAGGGAAAGCGGATAAGGCGAATCGTATTGCTGATTTGGTAAATCGGCACCGTAAATGAAGCCAAGGCAGCCAAAGCGACAAGCATCAACAAGACGTTACTGACAAATCCCGCTTCCACAGCGGCTGAACCGATGACTATACCGCCAACAATGCCGATGGTGGAGCCAACCTTGGCAGGCAGCCTGACCGCCGCTTCCCTCAGCAATTCGATCGTCCCTTCCAGCACGATCGCTTCCAAGATCGGCGGAAAAGGGATCACTCCCCTGGATGATATTAAGATTGGCAGCAAATCCGTTGGGATCACTTGATAATGATAGGTTAAAACGGCCACATACAGAGGTGATGACAAAACGGAAAACAGCACGGCGAAAAGCCGAATCAAACGGAATGAAGTACCGAGATTCCAAATTTGAAAATAATCTTCAAATGACGAGAAGAATGAAATGATGGTATTGGGACCAACCAATGCATGAGGAGATCCATCCAGCATGATCCCTATTTTCCCTTCCGATAATACACTGGCCAGATGATCAGGCCGCTCCGTATCAATCAATTGCGGGAACATCGAATTCCGATTATCCGTGATCATCTGGCTTACGAACGAAATATCGACGATCGTATCATATTCTATATCTTCTATTCTCTGTATGACCGTCTTGATGATCTGTTGATTTACCACCCCATCTATGTAGAGTACCGCTATCCTTGTTTGCGAGATGCTCCCGACCCTAAATTCCTTGGACTGCAATTCAGGAGTGGGCAATCTGTTACGGATCAGATTCAAATTCGAATCAAGCGATTCAACAAACGCCTCCTTGGATCCAACGACCGTATACTCTGACTCAGGTGTGGAAATTTGCCTTTTCACACTGTGAACACACGGAATGAGCAAACACATTTCATCATCTTGCTTGTATTGAATCATGATCGATCCTTCCAAAACCAATCTTTGAATGTCTTTTAAATCAGCCGTCAATTTCATATCTTCCATCGGAATATCGCCTTTTAGTTGCTTAAGGACCTTCTTTGGTTGATTCGACATGACCGCCAATACTTGTTCGTGGAGCTGTTGAACACTGACCAGTGAATTGAAGTAGGAGATGATATAGCCATCATCATTCGGGAATTGGAAGGTAAGAAAATCATTAGATGCTTTAAACTTTTTAAGGAGTTCCTGAAAATCCTTGGAAGTAACCTGAAAGGATGCTGAATCCGTTTCCCTCTTGTCCTTAAAAAACCTCACCATCCCACCCCCAATACAAAGTTTTTCGTTCATTCGATTATTGTAACCACCCTATTTAAAGTTAGTCATGTTCCACGGATATCTTTAAAATAGGAAAAGACCTATCCGGAATCCACCGGATAGGTCTTTACTTCTTAATTTTCCAATTATCTTGGACTTGGAAAGATCCGTGTTACAAGTTCACGGAACTCTTCAGCAAATCCTTCAACGGGTTTTCCATTCTCGATATCATTCGCATACCCATCCATTCTTTGAACAAAGTCCGGATTTGCCGACACATAAACTTGGTCTACAGATGGATCTGCTCCCCTTACTGCATCAGCAACCCTTTCTTTAAGGTCATTCGAGATATCCTTATCCCCGCCGTCTTTTAATACTGCGCCTACATAGGCATTATTTTCAGTCACGATGACATTTGCGTTACTTACTTCCTTCAAAGCTTCGACTCGATTTGAGATATCCTCGGAGACCCTCATACCGTTTACGCCATTATCATTATTATCATTATTGACATTATTAACATTTTGCCTTGTGTCGCCTACATTCATCGGATTATCCAAATTATCCTGATGAGTGCGATTCAGGCCAAGATTATCACTGGCGTCTTCGTTATCATTCGTTGCACAACCTGTAATCACTAAAGCCATCATTGCACTTGATACTATCGCTTTATAGTTCATATTCTTCACTCCTCAAATATCATTTAACATTACTATTTGCGAGGAGTGGGCAGATTATTCAGAAGAGGTGACCTTCAAGCCGATAATTCCAACCAAAATAAAACCGGCGAATACCAATCGCATCGCATCCTTAGGCTCGTTAAAAACGATGATGCCTACCAGAACAGCCCCAAGAGCCCCTATTCCCGTCCAGATTGCATACGCTGTTCCCATAGGCAGAGTTTTTATCGCCGATGACAAAAAATAAAAACTAATAACCATGCCAGCAATCGTTATGATAGAAGGTAATAATTTCGTAAAACCCTCGGTATACTTTAGACTTGTCGCCCATACCACTTCAAATAATCCTGCAATCACCAATTGAATCCAAGCCATCTTTTCCCCCTCCAATTACAGAAAAAGCCCGGGAGGTCATCTTTCATAACCTCCCGGGCTTTTTTCCCTCCGTGTACGCAGATTCCTGCGCGTTTCTCTTGGACCATTCCGGTAACATTCAACCGAGGAACCCTAGAAACATAGTATTTCCATACTATATCATGTACATTTCAGATCGGTCAAACACTTATGCATCGCTTCTGTTTCTAAGCTTCCACTTGTCACCTTTTATTGAAAACCAAATATTCTTAAAGGGTTCAGGTATTTCCTTAGCCGCCTCAACCGTATATTGGACAGCCTCTTTTTTATATTCAACATCTTCAGTGATTTCCTGCTGTGTCATGGCGAGTTGGTCCGTTTCCGATTTAATCTGGTCCGTTTTGGCCTGGATGCGTGTAACGGTTTGAGTCACATTTTCAATTGTCGGTTTGGAATCCTTAAATGTTTTAAAAGCAAAAAACGCTAAATAAATAATCGATCCGATAAAGAGGGCAAGACTAATATATACAATGATCACCTAGATTCCTCCTTTTATTTTACCTTTACTATACCCGTAATAATTGAGCAGAAAACGAATCCCCATGTATTTTCTTTTATGCCTGGTCATATTATTGAAAGTAAAAGGAGGAATGAAAATGAATCAAATGCCTCTTCTTAAAGCCTGTTTTAAAGCTGGAATCCACTTCATTAGACATATGACCATACAGCAGGCTGCCACGATTGCAGGAATCATTTTTTTAATCATTCATCCAGAAGTTTTCAGCCCCCTTTGGCTTACATTGGCAACATCCGTCTTGATTCTGCTCCTGCTTTGAAGATTGCAAGTATCCCCTGCACACTGGCTGTGTTAAGGATTTCTTCGCTGACACCCCCATCCAGATCAGAAAAAACCGAGGATATGCACCAGCATTCTACCCTTGCTTCAGAAGAATGTTCTCCTGTACGGATCAAACTGCCATGGAGGCCCGACCATTAATATTGCTCGGACTGTATCTATGCAGGATTTCAATCTTCATAGCGATGATCTATACAGTTTAATCAATCGTTTGATTAAAACGGAATTGGACTTCAACCCCCTTGTGACAGCTGAGCTTCCCTCCCCCTTCAGATATTGATTACACTCATTTACCATACTATCAAACGGAAAACTATTAGTTTACTCAACAGTTCAGGAATTTGCCCACCACGGCGATTTCAGATGCAATGGAAGGGTTGAGCAATCACCTGAAGTTTTAAACAAACAATGAAGACTGTAGGCAAAAGGGTTCTATCTAAGAGTAATAACAATTGGAGCGGGTGTGCGAGACTCCTGCGGAAATGCGTGTCCAGAAAGAACCCGCTGGCTCAGAAGCCGCCAAGGAGGCACCTGGAATGGCAACGTTCAAATTGTACAAACCGTAAAAAAACTTTAGGCAAATTCGATTTTCATCGAGTTTATCTAAAGCCTGAAGCCCCTCTAAAATGGGTCTTTTCATTAATATAATGGTTGTGTGTTCTGACAGGGCGGAAATGCATTTATATCCTGAATCATATAAAAATCGTATTGTTTTAAGGCGAATTGTGCTTGATACATATATTCAATAACAAGAAGCTTTTCACCTGAAGTACCACACAAAACACCTGACGTCCCTTGTCCATTCGTTAATGAAATCCCAACAGGCTGACCTATTAAATAGCTAATTTTTTGTTGCCATGGCATAGTCATCACTCCTTCAAGCACATCCTATTAAAAATGAAAAAATGGGTGCCTGTATTTCTTAAAAATTCGCAGTTCGGTTATGAACCGGCGTAACAGACAGTGAACAACACTTACCATTTTATCAAGCTGAAAACTATTAGAAAATTACGAAATTTGTGTATAATGAGGCTATATTCATTAACTCTTAAGGAGGAATCATAGTCATGGATAATCTTATTCAACAGTTCAGGAATTTGCCTACCACGGCGATTTCAGATGCAATGGAAGGGTTGAGCAATCTGGATTCGGCAATAAAGCCCTTAAAGGAAGAATTTCGTTTGGCCGGACGAGCTTTGACCGTAAAGATTCCCGTCGGTGATAATTCAGCCGTGTTAAAAGCGATCGGTGAAGCCAAGCCTGGGGATATAATTGTCGTTGACAGCAAGGGTGATACATACCGGGCAATAGCAGGAGACTTTGTTGTCGGCATGATGCAGACCATGGAAATAGGCGGCCTCGTAGTCGATGGGGTCATTCGCGACCTTGAAGCCATTAAAGAATTGAATTTCCCTGTATTCAGCAAAGGGACGACGGTTGCCTCAAGCGGCAAGGCAGGTGTAGGCGAAACCAATGTGCCCATATCATGTGGAGGTGTCACCGTATATCCAGGGGACATCATCATAGGGGACATAGATGGGGTCGTGGTCGTGCCCAAAGATAAGGGTGAAGAAATCCTGGTCAAAGCAAAGGATAAAATCGCCAAAGACGAACAGCGTGCTGAAAAATATGCAGGGAAGCCTGATGAAATCAGAAAGTATATTGCCAAGATGACCAATAAAGGATGACGCATAAAAAAACAGGCAGGAAGCGATGGCTTCCTGCCTGTTCTTTCATTAGCCTTATTTATCGGTCTTTTCTTCCTTAGAACCTTCTTCATCATATGTGTAATCATAATCAGCAGGATCAATCGGTTTAAAGCCGTTTGGAGTATAGAAACGGAGTAAGTCGCCGTTCACTACTTGGTCGGATAAATTGAGCATCGTTTCAGCTCTCGTTTTATAATTGAGGATGGCATCATTTTCCTCGACCAATTCTCCCGTTTTAGTATCGTAGTATTTCCCTTTAATGGAAGTGACCTCCGGTGTTACAAAATCGCCATTCCTGAAAGGTACCACTTCATTATGATCTTTTGACAATAAATCGGAACCGAATTGTACATAATCTTTAGATTCAATTCCTAACAGATGCAATAAAGTCGGGAGAAGGTCAATCTGTCCTCCGTATTGGTGCATTTCCCCACCTTCAACACCTGGAACATGGATCAATAATGGTACACGTTGCAATTGGGCATTCTCAAATGCGCCAACATCCTCGCCAAGAACTTTTGACATGGCTTCTTTATGGTTTTCGGAAATACCATAATGATCACCATACATAACGATTACCGAGTTATCATATAGACCGGATTCCTTCAGATAATCGAAAAACTCTTTAAGCGCCTCATCGGCATAGCGTGCAGTTTGGAAGTAACTATCAACGGAAGCATCACCTGTCGTATGCTTGCCGATTGTTGCTTTTTCCTGGTCCATCGCATATGGGAAATGATGGGATACCGTTATGAATTTTGTATAGAAAGGCTGTTTAAGCGTTTCTAACATTGGAATCGATTCCTTAAAGAACGGCTTATCCATTAATCCATAACTTAGTACTTCCTCTTTATTTTCCATATTATAATGGTTTGCATCGAAGAACTGATTAAAACCAAGAGACTTATACATATTATCCCGGTTCCAGAAGGATTTGTAATTACCATGGAACACAGCGGATGTGTATCCTTGTTGTCCTAAAATAGCTGGTGCTGCTTGATACGTATTTTGGGAACGGTTTGTGAATGCTGCCCCCTGTGGTAAGCCGAACAGGGAATTTTCAAGCATGAATTCGGCATCCGCCGTTTTCCCTTGGCCTACTTGATGGAAGAAATTATCAAAGTGCATGAAATCTGATTTATCATGTGCAAGTGAGTTCAAAAATGGAGTTACTTCTTCCCCATTCAACTTATAATCGATAAGGAAATTCTGCATCGATTCCAAATGCAAGTAGATGACATTCTTGCCTTTGGCTGCACCAAAATACTTAGGATTCGGCTCAGCGCTTGTTGCCTTCGTATAGTTGACGACTTCGGCGATATCCGTGCTGTTTGCAGTCGCACGCTGGGCGTATGTTTTAGTATTCTGAACGGCGTCATAAACCGTATAGTTGAACATGCCCAAGTATTTGACGATATAGTTCCGGTCGAATGTTCTTGATAACAATTGCGGGCGATCCTTTTCAGCAAGTCCCAAATTGATGGCGAAAATTGCTAGTCCCGCTAGGTAAACCATTCCAACTGTACGGCGTTTGACTTTGAAGTCTTCCGCTTTAAAGTCTTTGAATCTGTACAATACGATCAAAAGTATCGTATCAAGGAAATAAAATACATCATGGCCTTTAAATAATTCTAAAATACTCGGTCCCAAATCCCCGGCATTTTGCACTTGCGTCAAGGTTGGCAATGTAATGAAATCGGTAAATGACCGGTAATATACAATATTGAAGAATAACCATAAGGACATCAATAGGTTCAACCTGATGATCCATTTAAACGATTTTCTGCCTCTAGCCAATAGTGCCAAGCCAAAGAATAAAATGGCTGAACTAATCGGATTTATAAACAGTAAGAACTGTTGCAGGCCATTTTCAAGGCCTAAGTTAAATTCAATTCGATATCCAATATAAGTTTTTATCCAAAACAAGACTACCGCAATAAAGAAAAAGCCTAGTATGTTATCTGCAAATAAATGCCGGCTTTTTTTAAGAAAATTATTCATGCTTTCACCTCTATTAATCTAGTGGTTTATTTATATAAATTTTTACAAACTTACAAAAGACGGAAAATCGGAAACCTTATAATAGCATTCTTTCACTTGGATAGTCAAGATTGTGAAAACCACCTTTTGTCACATCCATAACTCTTATATCCAGAATACTTCTTTAGCTTATGAACAAGCCTTTGAAAAAATAACAGAGTTTCGCCCGTCTCGAATGTTCAGCGCACCTATAACAAATATATAGGAACTACATGTCTTAATCCAATAAATATTACCGTAATTTTTTGGTGTGACTGCGGATGGCAGTCACTAAATATTTTAACGTCCTTCAGGCTTTTACCATTATAAACGACTCTTTATAAAAAAACCAGTACATTACAAAATATGTAAAGATATAAACCTTCAATTATAGAAAGCTATGGTTATATCCCAGGATTTTTTTCCCGATAATTCGACAGTTTAAAATGGATTGCCAGTTACATGGATGCTTTTCTCATCCGCACTTTTGAAACCCCGTGCCTGTAAAAGTTTAACCTTTTAATTATAAGCGTCCAGCCACTCTGAAATCCCATAAAATAACAAATGGATTGCACGAAGTATCGACATCATTCCCCTCCGGCTTTTTTATTCAGCTTTTTCAAATAATTTTTCCTAAAAAATATTAATCCACCGAATTCCCCCCGATAATTTGAAGTGGAGATCATAATATTTTTATCATCCATAAAAGATGCAATTTCCCAAATTTAACATAAATCACAATTTCAAATCGCTCCTGGAACCGGAAAGGATGCAAAAGACAGTATAATAGGAAGAAACTGAATTTTTCATTTTGGCTGAAGGGTCAAATTCTGACTATTGCAGCCCATATAAGCCATAGCAGGGGCAACAGGCGGAATATAGACCTTGTCCTTTCCCATTCCCCCTTAATTGGGTTGTGGGCGCCTTATTATAAGCTTACCTGTGTTTTGCCGAAATTCTTTCCTTCCCCTTTGTTAGTATATTTGTTTCATCCAGCTTTATTATAAAAAATAAAAAATCCTGCCCCTCGATCGGGGACAGGATCATCTTTCATCATATTTATTACTTAATGCCTTCTGAAACTTCTTTAACCATAGCGTCAACAGATTCTAAACCGCCGCCTGATAAGTACCAGTAGTTAGGGTCTAGATAAATGATGTTACCTTCTTTAAATGCCTTTGTATTTTTTACAATGTCATTTTCAATCGTTTTTTTTGCTGCAGCTCCATCACCGGCAACCGCATCTCTATCTACAACGAATAGGTAGTCTGGATTTTTTTCAGCAATGTATTCGAAAGAAATACTTTGACCATGTGTCGATACTTCCAATTTATCATCCACTGCAGGTACTCCGAATACATCATGGATGATTCCAAATCTTGAATCAGGTCCGTAAGCACTTACTTTTCCGCCGCTTGCCAGAACGATTAAACCAGTTTTGTCAGTCGGGGCTTTTTCTTTCAAAGCGTTAATGTTTTCTTCCACACTTGCCAATTCTTTAGCTGCTTCGTCTTTTTTATCGAAGATTTTACCCAAAAGTGTTACGTTTTCTTCAAACGATTCCATATACTTTGTTGTATCCACACCTACAAAAACAGTAGGGGCAATTTTGCTTAATTCTTTATATGCTTCAGATTGACGGCCAGAAATAAGGATTAGGTCTGGAGCAATTTCGTTGATTTTTTCGAAGTCAGGCTCTTTTAATCCACCGGCATTTTCAGTTGTACCTTCATATTTAGAAAGGTATTCCGGAAGTCCATCATGAGGAACAGCTGCTACTTCCACACCTAATTTATCAAGAGTATCAAGAGTACCCATATCGAATACAACGACTTTTTCAGGGTTTGTTTTCACTTTCGTTTCGCCTAGTTGGTGCTTAACCGTAATTTCTTCGCTTTTAGCACTTTCTTTTTTCGTGCTTGATTCTTCTTTTTCTTTATCTGCTCCACAAGCTACAGCCACTACAGCCAGCATTGCAACCAAAAGCAGTAAGGATAATTTCTTGATCATTATGGTCACCTCGAAAAAATTTTTTTATTTAAAATTACATATTGAATCCTCACCATCACAGAGTTCACCTTCATCACTTTTCCTGCCAGATGAACAGGAGGCGGCTAAAGTCTTGGGCGCCCGCCAACTCTTAACTGCCTAAGAAGCGTACGGGGGGACTTCTGGACGGCTATGAATACTGAAGTAATTTAAAACCAATTTTGGAATTGTCTTATGTGAAGTA
Organism: Peribacillus sp. YIM B13477; assembly: GCF_042787955.1. Taxonomy (NCBI): domain Bacteria; kingdom Bacillati; phylum Bacillota; class Bacilli; order Caryophanales; family Bacillaceae; genus Peribacillus; species Peribacillus sp. YIM B13477. The sequence continues at coordinate 105,215 of NZ_JBHZPD010000006.1, read as the reverse complement.
CACACAGATCTTATTGTCATTGATACTTTGGATTTCAATATCCATATCATAAATTTCCTTTAAAACATTGGAATTGATGACTTGTTCGGTTGGCCCATTATGAACAACCTTGCCATCCTTCAATGCGACGATATAGTCGGAATAACAGGATGCAAAATTAATGTCATGAATGACGATGATGACCGTTTTCCCCAATTCATCGGCCAATCTCCTCAATACCTTCATGATTTGGACGGAATGCTTCATATCAAGATTGTTCAGCGGTTCATCAAGAAGCACATACTCCGTGTTCTGAGCAATGACCATGGCAATGAAGGCCCGCTGTTGCTGCCCGCCGCTAAGCTGGTCAAGAAACTTATCCTGCATGTCAGCAAGTTCCATATATTCAATCGCTTCATCGACGTATTTCCAATCCTCTTTCGTCAGCTTTCCTTGTGAATAAGGAAAACGGCCAAAGGCGACGAGTTCACGAATCGTTAAACGGATATTGATATGGTTAGCCTGCTTTAAGATGGCAATCTTTTTCGCAAGTTCATTGCTATTGAATTTCCCCATATCCTTACCCTCGATAAGGACTTCTCCTGAATCCCGGGTAATGAGACGGCTGATCATCGAAAGGACGGTACTTTTACCCGCTCCATTGGGACCGATGAAGGATGTGATTTTCCCTTTCATTATTTCAATGGAAACATCCTCGACAACCGTTTTATTATTATATTTTTTGAATAAATTTTTCACTTCTACCATGATTTATTCTCCTTTAATAGAAGATAGATGAAATAGACACCGCCGACAAAGTTGATGATGACACTTAAGGTCGTGGAAAACGTGAAGATCCTCTCTACAATGAATTGGCCGCCGACCAAGGCAATCACACTGATCAGCATTGCACCCGGGAGGATATGTTTATGCTGATAGGACTTAATGAATTGATAAGCCACATTTGCAACAAGCAATCCGAGGAACGTGATCGGACCGATCAAGGCAGTCGAAATGGAAATTAAAACCGTAACGACGATTAAAACCCGCTTCGTGACAAAATCATAATCCACACCCAAGTTTATGGCTTGGTCCCTCCCTAGGGACATGACATCTAAATACTTCAAAAATCTCATGAAATATATCATTGCCGCAATCATGAGGACAATAGCTAAGGTTAACAGGTCCGTGTTGACATTATTGAAGCTGGCGAACATTTTATTTTGAATGATTTGGAATTCATTCGGGTCAATCAATACCTGCATGAATGAAGACATGCTGCCGAATAAGGTTCCGAAGATGATACCGATCAGCAATAGGAAGTAAATATTGCGGTTTTTCTTGAACATGAACTTGAACAGCAGGCTTGCAAAAATGAGCATGGCCGCAAGTGTAATCAGGAAATTGAGATTTTTATTCATGATCATGATATGCGTTGAACCGAAGATGAAAATCACTCCCGTTTGAATCAGCATATACATGGAGTCCAACCCTAAAATGCTTGGCGTAAGGATTTTATTATTCGTGACCGTCTGGAAAATCACTGTTGAAAAAGCAATTGCACAACCTACCACGATGATGGCGACGATTTTTATGACCCTTCTCGGCAGTGCATAATCCCAATTCGGTCCAAGGTCCCAAAAGATATAACCTGCCGTTAAAGCAGCTGCAAGAACAGCCAATACAATGATCCTACTTTTATTATTCATATGCCTTTCTCCTCAGTATCAGATAGATAAATACGGCGCTTCCTATCACACCAACCACGAGTCCGATCGGGATTTCAAATGGATATATAAGGATCCTGCCCAGAATATCGCAGATCAATAGGAAGACTGCCCCTAGCAATGCTGTATGAGAAAGACTCTTTTTCAAATTGTCACCAAGGTAAAGGGATACAATATTCGGTACGATCAATCCTATGAAAGGAATCGTTCCCACCGTTAACAAAACGACAGTGGAGGATAATGCCACGATGATCAATCCAAAATTGACTATAAACTTATAATTGAGTCCTAGATTGATAGCAAACTCCTCACCCATCCCTGCCACAGTGAATTTATTGGCAAAGAAGTATGCGAGAATGACTAGCGGGATACTTAGATATATAAGTTCGTACCTTCCCGACATGATCATCGAAAAATCGCCATTCATCCATGTGTTGAGGCTTTGAATCAAATCATATTTATAGGCAAAGAAAGTCGAGATCGATCCTACGATATTACCAAACATCAAACCAACCAATGGTATGAAGATCGTATCCTTATATTTCACTTGATCAAGAATTTTCATGAACAAGAATGTACCTGCCAAAGCGAATATGAAAGCGAATGCCATTTTCTCAATAAGTGCTGCCGATGGAAAAATGATAATGGCAAGAAGAAGTCCCAGCCTTGCAGAGTCCATGGTACCAGCAGTCGTCGGGGACACAAACTTATTGCGGCTCAATTGCTGCATGATCAGACCGCTTATACTCATCACAATACCGGCAATGACTATGGTCACCATTCTAGGGAAACGGCTTTGCAGCATGATTTGCACTTTATCATCACTTAGATTCAATAATTCCAGGGGGGTAATATCTTTTACACCAATGAATAATGACGTAAACGATAGAACAATTAACGCCATGACTAAATATCTTATCTTCATCTACATTTCCTACTCTTCCTATCTCACTTTAATACAGCGATAATATTTTTAATTAAATATATTTGAATAAAGACTATCATTAAGTCACCTATTGAAATGGGACTCATTAAGTTGCAATAGTTACAAGGATCTTCCATTCGTGATAATGAGATTCATTATCATCCATTCTTATTCTATCATTTCTTGGACATGTGTCAATATATACAAGGGAATTACTTGATATTCTCCCGATAGTCCAATTGTAATGAATTCGGATGAACCAACCATGCATTTCGTTTCAGGAAGTGATAAAATCAAAATAACAAATATTTACTCTTATAATGAAAGAAGCGATATGATGAAAAACTTGTTATCCAAAGTGTTCTCAAAAAAGGCGAAAATCCAGATTGAATTTTGCCAAAATAATCTTGACCGCTTCCTTAATGAACAAACAATTGCCGATTATGGTAAGTTCTTAGAGAATCCAAGGATTCAATATAAGGAATATGAATGTTTGAGTGAGTGTAAACTTTGTAAGAAAACCCCCTATGCGAAAGTGAACGGCCAGATAATGAGTGGCGAAGATTCACAGGATCTTTTAAATAGGTTATATGATGAATTAAAATGATACGGGTTAAGCAAATAGCTTAATCTGTATCATTATGACTTTCCACCTGTAATTATACAGAATACAGGTGATGAACATCTATTAAAAGGATTGCGAATTTTACCATGGAATCATTAATCTGGTCGTTACTTCCTGTTTTCAATTTCACCTACTTCAATTGCTGCAAAAGCGAAGCCAATTCTAATCATACTTCTGCTTTTGTTTAATAATTACCCTATCTCACCAATCCTATGAAATACTCCCTCGTAAGTCTTATAAAATCCACAATCCCATACCTTCAATTTCACCGTATATGTATGCTCCATCGCTATCAGCCTTCCCATTTTTAAACTAGTTCTATATACAAAGGGAAAGTATTGCTATTGGATGGTCCTACGAGTTAAGCACGGGGGGTTAAGGCGCTTTTCATTCAGTTACTCTCTAGGGAATGAAAAGAATAATTAATTTCGCTTGTTAATATGAGTATCAAATTATATTTGCTAAGATAGTGAAATTCCCTAGTGTAATCAATCAACACAGGAGAAGCTGATTCATCAGGAAATCCTTTCTTTAATAGCACACCCGGACCAAACGGAGCCTTGTGAGGAGATTCCGGAATTTTGTTTGTTCCCCTATGTTTAACATTAACTTCTTCCCCCCCTCTAAATTGAAGCCATTCCATCTGAAGGGCTCCATTGTCTTTAAGTAATTTTACTTCTGATGGGAAGTGGGGATGCTTGGTACTATTTGTGCTCCGTAAACTGTATGGTGCATAATCTCATCATATTCGTGTACTGTTAGTCTTTCTTTTTTATTTAATAATTGTTGAGGAATTTCTAATTTACCAATATCATGAAGAGCTCCTAAAATAAAAAGAAATTCTTGATTTTCAATTCCCAAATAACGTCCGAAACCACATAAGTCATTCCCCACCCTAAATGAATGGCAAGTTGTCACTTTACAGTGCTTATATAAATTACATACTAATTCTTGTGTAGTTTATATCATTCCGTACTCTCCTTATTAATAATCTAAATATGAAGTAGATAGAATAATTGAGTATTATTTATTAAATGTTAGTAAATAATACATCAATTAAATTCATCACTTCTTAAAGAGTACCCCTTCAAAATTCAGACAATATATCTTTGTTGAAACCAAACAAATTAAAATTGGGACGTATTTTTTTGCAAAAGAAGTATAATTGAATTACCTAATCCAAAAATCCATCTGTTTTTATGGGCTAGTACTAACAAGACCTCAAAAAAGAATTTACATATATGATCTTAACTGTAGAGAAGTTTTGGTTAAGTTTCTGTTGTTCTGATTTAATACTAATTACAATATAAATTTGCCCATCATCCCACATAGTTAAAAACCTCTAAAAAAAATAGGTAAGTTCCGCCGAAAATAATCGGTGAAACTTACCTAAAAAAATAAGGGGTCGAGGGTATGTGGAAATAAGTATAAGACATGAAAATACCTATAGTATTTCTTTATTGGAGCATACTACTTCATATTAGATATATTTTTAAAGATAGTTTGTCCCAAAGCAATTGTCCTCTTATGTACTTTTTTCCGATTAGTCTTATGCTAATTGGAAAAGTGTCTCCCCCTCCCCCCTTCAGCTGTATCTTCTGCAAATCTTTCGGGCTGCTCCTGACCAGACAAGTATGATCTCAAAACTTTCGTTTTAAAGCTCTGTTCAACATTCTCATAAGGCATCCATTTAACTCTTTCAAAACAAGGTAATTTATATTTATTCACAATACGAATCGGCATTTTCATAGGGAAAACTCATCAAAAACAACTTCAACAAATTTCCGTTTACAAAAACAGCCCAATAAATTTATTTAGACTAGAGTATATGCCGTTTATCGAAACTATGAGCCCTTTTGATTATTTAATGTCAAATCCCCTTTTCGTAACTTCTAATAGTGTTTCCTCCTCTTGAAATATAACTTTTTTGAAACAATAATTTCATTCTTATCATGATCATTCTAAATTTCATTTAAATAAGTGAAATATGCTTCTTATTCCCTCTTTAGCCTTCTAGCGTTAAATTTACATAACCCGACAAATCACAACAGACCTAAGCCATTCAAAGTAAATATTTATAGGTCTAATTTCTTATATGAAGTCTCATAACCCATTTTTGAAATTAGATCTAACGATTTATTTTATAGAATGTAATTAACACATGACATTCCTTTTACCCTACATACTACTCATTTCTTCATTGAACATAAATAACTGCAAGGAGGGAAAAACAACGGGAAAACGAGGAGTTATTAGTAGAATTGGTAACAGTGTTTTATCGAAGCACTGGGTTTTTCATCCAAATCAAAGGCATGGTCATGTTCAACATATATTAAAATTTAAAAGGGGAAATACAAAATGAGTATCAAAAAAGCCTTAATTAAAGGACTAATGTCCTCAGCAGCATTACTGTTATTCGCGACACCTACATTCGCAGCAATCGATCCCAATGCAGTGACAGGAAGTACAGATGGCCTTGGAGCAACTTCTCATGGTCATATTATGATAACACCAGGAGACGAAACTACAGGACCAACTGATCCAATTTTCCCAAGTGAACCAGGTGGTGAAACAGGTAACGAAGGTTCATTAACGATTGATAATGTTTCACCTTTAGAATTTGATACCCACCAATTAGCGAGTGGTGCCGTAGAATATACAACTACATCCATTGATCCTAACGCACAAGTAACCGATAAGCGTGGAACAGGTGTTGGGTGGGCTTTGCAAGTTGCAACTTCACCATTTATGGATCAAACGGATGGCACAAAAATTTTAAAAGGTGCAATTGTTACATTACCAATCGGTACTGCTGAGACGAATCCAGGAAATGTTTCTCCACCACCTGAACTAAGGGAAGTACAATTAGGTACGGATAGTGGAACAACTAATCCCCAAATCCTTATGAGAGCTGATATGAACACAGGATTAGGGACTTGGGCAGATAAATTTGATCCAAGCAGAATTAAAATTTCTGTTCCATCAGGAAACTTAGCAGGGGATTATGTATCGACTTTAACTTGGAGTCTAGTGGACGCTCCACAATAATAAATAAACGAAATAGGAGATTAGAAAAATGAAAGCATTTAGTCTATCAGCGGTAGGCAGCATTATTATGGCCGGAACACTTCTTTCAACAAGTTCAGCAGAGGCGGCTGTCATAAATGACGCAACTTCTAATAATTATATTGGCTTTATAGCAGATGAGGGACCGACTAATCCAGTAGATCCTACAAATCCGGACAATCCTAATCCACCAAGTCCAATTGATCCGGAAGATCCAGGCAATGGTGGTACTGGAAATGCTGGGGCTTTAACTCTGGACCATGTCTCGAATATCCAATTTGGAACACAAAAAATCATGAGCGGAAACACGACTTATAATGCTAAAAATAAGGATCCCTTTGTACAAGTTTCAGATAAACGTGGAACGGGGGAAGGATGGTCTTTGACAGCAAAGGCTTCAGAATTTAAAAGCGATTCTGGAGAAGTCTTAAGAGGAGCTATTTTATCATTCAAAAATGGACAAGTGAAATCACAAACCAGTAATGTTTCCACACCACCAACTGCTAATGATGTTGTAATTGATAATTCAGATTCCAAAGTACTTATGTTAGCTGAAGTAGATGCAGGTCGCGGAACATGGCTAGATGTTTTTTCAGGTACCGAAGGCGATAATAGTAACGTACAATTAAATGTTTTGGCGGGATCCGCTGATGCTCAAAACTATACGGCTACTATGACATGGGAATTATCTGACGCACCGAAATAAATTTAAATTAAAAAAACTTGGCTTAATTAATTATTTTAGCCAAGTTTTTTTTGAAAAATAACATCATGAAATTAGAGATGTGAGGGATAGAAAAAATGAAAAATATGTTATCCATTATGGTTTTAATATTATTGACTGGATTGGGATTTGTTTCCACTAATGAAGTGGCCTTTGCTGGTACTATGGAGTATTCAGTAAAAGCCAATATCCCCAAAAACCAAATTAATAAAAAGCTCACCTATTTTGACTTGAAGATGGCTCCAGGTTCAAAACAAACGATATCTTTAACCGTTAAAAACACTTCTAGTGAAGAAAAAAAGATAATGATCGAACCCAATTCAGCTATTACCAATCAAAATGGAGTGATTGACTATAGCAAACATGGACACAAAAAAGACAGCTCATTAAAATATGCTTTTTCTGATTTGATATCTCCAAAGCAAGAAATTGTAATAAAAGGAAAAGAAACAAAGAAAGTGCCTTTTACTATTCAAATGCCCAAAGAGTCATTTGATGGAATTATTCTGGGTGGATTCTATGTTCACGAAGTAAATAAAGAGGAAAAAAAGAAAGAAAATAATAAAGTTCAAATCAAAAATGAATTTTCGTATGTGATTGGCGTGAAATTAACCGGAACGGATGAAGTTGTGAAGCCAAAACTAAAGTTAAATGAAGTTCAAGCAGGGTTGATGAACTATCGTACGGTTATTACTGCGAATTTACAAAATACCGAAGCTGTCATAATAAATAACTTGGATGTAAATGCACGTATTACAAAGGAAGGAGAAAAAGAGAGGCTCCACTCAACGAAGAAAAGTAAGTTATCCATGGCACCGAATTCTAATTTTGACTTTCCTATTACCTGGGATAATCAAAAACTGGAACCAGGTAAATACCATTTATATTTATCAATTACAGACGGTAATCAAACATGGAAATTTGATAAAATTTTTGAAATTAAAGGTGCAGATGCAAAAGCGATAAATAAAACAGCAATTGAAGTAGAAAAAGATTATACGTTCCTTTTCATCGGACTTGCTGTGTTCATTTTATCATTAATCATCATTATCATTATTTTGCTGAAAAAGAAAAAAAGAGGGGAAGACAATGAAGAAGAGTAACAGGAAATTTCCTCGTGCTGCCCTTTCCGTGATGTTAGTAATGGGGTTAATTCTACCAAGTCCCAGTTGGTTGGCCCCTGCGCATGTTAAAGCAGCAAATAACGGCAATCCTCCATTTAAAATTGATTTGACTGGTATATTCGTTACTCCCGCTACCGGTTCAAATAGCTCCGTTATAGGAGGTAATATCGTTCAAGTAACCCCTGATACTGCTAATCAAAAGGGTGGTATCTGGTCGACTGAAGCTAATAAAATGGACTTAACAAAAGATTTTAAAGCGTCAATGTATATCTATTTCGGGAATCGCGGAGCTAACGCAGCAGATGGTATGGCCTTTGTTATGCATAATGACTCAAGGGGCACAAATGCCATATCCCCCCACAGTGGTTCGGGTCTTGGAGTTTATGCTGGACAGACACACGGGTCATCCAAAACGGATGGCATTCAAAAAAGCTTTGCTGTTGAGTTTGATACCTTTATAAACAATAATGTGAACGATGGTTATTTTGATACAAATACAACCAAAGGGGCCCATGTTGCTTGGAGCTACCCAGGTCAAGCTGAAACTTATATCGATTACTACACAAGTTTTCAGTATAGAAGAACGATGAAACATAATAACATTGATGGTCCAAATAATGGTGCTCAATATCCTGGCAATTTATCGAATGATACCTGGCGTAAATTCACCATTAACTGGAATGCAACAACTTCAACACTTACGTATCAATTAGAAGGTCTATCGTCTGTTAGTATCCCAATAAATGTACAAGATATTTTTGGTGCAGATCAAGTCTATTGGGGGTTTACTGGTTCAACAGGATCTAGATATCAGAACAATCGTGTTGCATTTGAAGAAGTGCCAGGGCTAGTAAATGCAGAAGTGAAAGAAACAATTACGAGAAAAGATGGTGCTGTTGTTGACAATGGTGCCCTGGCCAATAATGGTGAGGAACTAACCTATACGATAAACGCGAAGTATCTTTCCGGCAAACAGGATTGGACCGATATTATAGTAAAGACTTTTTTAAATGATCATGTTTCCTATGTTCCTGGCTCAATGGCAATATCATCAGGGGACGGCTCAGGAGAATTGGATGATGGTTTTTGGACGGGACAATCTTTAGCAGCTAGTATTCCTAATATGAATACCAATCGGAACGATGTGACCATTTCCTTTAAAGTGAAAGTCAATCAAGTAAAGGTTAATACGCCAGTTACTGAGACAGTTAAGTTTGAGGGGAGTAACTATATAACGAATACGAATCCAGTAGATTATGTCATTCAAGCTAACAATGTACCTGAAGTGACCATAACTGAAGAAGGTCCCATTCATTTAGCTGTTGGTGAAGATTATCATGCAAAAGGAACTTGGAAAGATTCAGATGATTCCACTAATACCTTGTATTATGACTTAAATGGCGAGTTGCTAAAATCCGAAGTGCTAGAAAATGGAGGTTCTACTGAACCGGTAGATTGGAGCTATCTTATAACATCAGATCAGTTAAAATTAGGAGAAAATAATCTTCAAGTCACAGCAAAAGATGGTAAAGGCGCTTATTCAGTTTCCGCTAAGTTGAAAATCATTGTTGAAAGTCCTCCAGCCATTACGTTAACGGATGCTAATCGGGAAATTCCTGTTGATTTTGGCACTGAGTATACGATGAGTGGCAGCTGGAACGACCTTGATAGTAATCTAGTTGATTTATATTATGCAGTGGACAGTAATACTCCTGTAAAATTTGCTTCTAATGTATCAAATTCTACTAACAAAGGTGAAGACATTAACTATCAATACAGCATTCCGGCAGATCAATTGTCTATAGGCATGCATCAAGTTTCAGTTTATGCTGTGGATGATACGGGTCGAAAATCAAATATTGAAGTAGTGAACGTCAATGTAACGGGAAAATTAAGTTTCATGAGTGTAACTGAAAATGTTAGTTTTGAAAATATGAAAGTACCAAATCAACCAACCTATTCAAAAAGAAATGATGATTGGGAGATCCTTGTGAAAGATACCCGTGGATTGGGAAGTTCATGGCGTCTCACAGCAACATTAATGGAGGAATTCTCTGATAGTCAAGGGCATTTTTTGAGGGATGCATTAAAGTTTGTTAATGAGGATGGAATTGAAACAACAATGGCGCTTGGAGCTGGGACGAATGTTTATGAAATGATTACACAGGATGAACAAAATATATCGATTAACTGGGAATCGGATAAAGGTATACTGCTAAAAATTGATCCTTTTGTTTATATAGGTAATTATACCGGGAAAATTAATTGGAATCTAATTGATGCCCCATAATATAGAGGATAAATTGATATACTTATTCGGTTAAATCGTAACTTGAAGAAATGATATGAACTGAATAGGTTCCATCCAATTAATACTTAGGACAATCCGTATACTTGCTTCATTTCATTGTTACGAATAGGTTTAATAAACGTTTTAATAATATAGAAAATTAGAAGGGTAGGAGGAGCTGCCTAAATGACTACCACAATTGCGATTATAGATGATCATCAACTTTTCCGAGAAGGGTTTAAACGAATCCTTGAAATTGAAAAATCTTTTCAAGTTATTGCCGAAGGTGTAGATGGTATCGAAGTAGCTTCTATTGAAAAAGAATATAAGCCAGACGTTTTCATAATCGATATCAGTATGCCACTAATGAATGGACTCGAAGCAACACGCAGGCTAATCGAAAATAACCCCAATACAAAAGTAATGATCTTATCCATAAGTGAAGATGAACATTATGTAACCGAAGCACTTCAAAGCGGTGCAATAGGTTATCTGCTTAAAGAGATGAGCGCAAGTGAACTTATTGATGCTGTTCATCTTGTTGCGGAGGGCGGTTCTTATTTGCATCCAAAGGTAATCAACAATATCCTGAATGAATATCGAAAATTAGCTGAAAAACACTTAAGAGAAGATGAAGCTTTTGAGCAATCTCTTAAGCTTTGTCGCCCTCTCCACCTGTTAACGAATCGTGAATGTGAAGTCCTTCAATTGCTTACAGATGGAAAAAGCAATTCCCAGATCGGTGAAGCGCTTTTCATTAGTGAAAAGACTGTAAGAAGTCATGTCAGCAGAATACTCCAAAAAGTAAAAGTAAATGACCGTACTGAAGCAGTTATCCATGCGATTAAAAATAACTGGGTCAAAATTTAATAATAGATCAGGACTTTTAACTACGAAAGTTAATGGTTGAAATAATGTAACAATCCCCTGCCTACTCTTTAACAGGCCACAAAAAAAGAAAAGACTATTTGAGCACTTACTTTATGTAAGTGCTTTTTGCTACACATTCAGTCATGATCACCATCTTCTTAAAAGTTGGGGATTATTCTAAGTTTTTTAGTCAGAAAGAATAATACCTTAAATAACGGGGTGTGAGCCAAAAGTGGGACTTTTTTTATAATTTTCTGAATATTCACCAAGGAGAAAAGGTATTATTAAAAAAACGGGACTTAGTTACTATCAATAAGAGATCGATGTAAATATTCTAAGTTAATAATGTAAATTCCTTAAACAGGGAAAATAAAATGAGAATCCTTTTGTAGTCTTAGGTTTAGGAATGGACTATGATCGATTACGAAATAGGTGATAATATGAATCGATTTTATAAACGTTATTCAGACTTGATCTTTCATTTACTTAATAGTAACAAATGGATTAGTATAGCTGAATTATCCGAGAAAACAGAGTATTCAAGAAGTACAATTTGGCGTGATTTAGAAACCCTGGAGTCTATTTTCCCTGACGGATGGATTTTGAAAAAAAATGAAAACCTTGGAGTTCGTCTAATTAAACCTGAAAATGGTACATTAGAAAGTTTATTAACACAAATAAGAGAAAAGAATTCCTATTTACACACATTAAAGTTAATTCTTTTAAACGATGGTGTTGATATTCCCCAGATATCCCAAGCGGTTTATATTAGTCGTTCCACTGCATACCGTCACCTTGAAAAATTACAAGAGGTTGTAAGTGAGGCAGGTGTTACATTAACTGCAAGCCCCTTTAAAGTCATAGGGGATGAAAAAAAGATTAGAAGATTCATCACGCAATATTTGGACTTTATGTCAGTTGAAGCCAATACCATTAAAGATGATTCCATCGATACGATAAAATTTCAAACAGATTTATTACAGCTGTTTTCAAAATATTCAATGTCTTGCAGAACAGGTGCCTTACAGCGATTAACAATGATTTTATTTATATCAAATTTTCGTGTCTCCATGGGGCATTATATCTCATTTCCTAAAAATCTAATAAATACTTATGAAGGTAGTAAATATTTTGAGCTCTCGAAAGAATTGGTAAAATATATGGCCAAATGCCCGACAAGAGATATTCAACTACAGGAAATTCTCTTCTTTTCTATTTATATCATGAGTGAGGAACGACCATTAAATAGATCACAGTACATTAATTATATTAAAAAAAGAATGAGGAGTAAAAAAGGTTTTCCCTTGGTTAAATTTTTAAAATGTCTTTCTAAATATGTTGGTTTTAATCTATCACAAGATGATATTTTTTTATTCCATTTATCCCAAACATTAAAAAGGATACAAGTTGAAACTGAATTTGAAACGGAAAGTGCAGGAAATTCAATGTTGCAGTTCCTTCCATATTTTGAAACAAATCCGATTTTCCAGGTAATTGAGGAACTGGCAATTGAAAGTTTTTCTTCAGTGCCTTTAACGATTAAGAAACTTGATGTTTTAGAGATATTTTCACTTCTACAGTCTGTTGTCTTGAGAAAATGGAATCAACATACAATACAGGTTGCATTAATGTGCAGAACTTATAACGAAAAAGATTATATTAGGGAAGTATTAAAATATCACTATGGTAATAAAGTGGCTATTTCAACATTGGATCCATCCAGTATTGATTTGCTCTTCAAATATGAGGAGTTTGATCTGCTCATTTCTACCGATATTGGTGATCATAAAAATATGTTAATTGAGCACATCCCTACCATTCAAGTATCGTCCTTTCCCACCCCTTCAGAATTAATAAATATTAAACATTTTATAGAACAGCATTTTTATGGAAATTTAGGTATAGAACCTGAATTGATCTATCCATATGGTATTGATGAATGTCCTTGTTAATGAACATAAGAACTCGAGTAGAAGAAAATCAGTATATCTGGTAGCAATATACCTAACCCGAATTCCTCGCATAATTCGGGTTAGGTGATTTAAAAGCATACCTTCTTTGAATCAAACCGAACTACTGATAGGATTCAAATGACGCTTTGGCAGCTTTCATTGCCAAAGCGTTTTTAGTTCCCCCCTCCTTTATCGATGCGCCTGACATGATTTCTTGAATGCAACGACAAGTTTTGAATATACATATAAACGGAAATGTGTTTTTAGAGGAGGAAAGTCATTGAACCAAGATGTACAATCGGAAATCAATCGCCTTGTTCATCGCTTGAAACAAGACCAATCCGCTGATGGTTCGTGGAATTATCCCTTTGACACCGGGATAACAGCAGATGCCTATATGATCATATTATTGAAAATTCTAGATATGGAAGATACTCCTCTTATAGAGGCTTTAGTAAAAAGAATCGAAAGCAAGCAAACGGAAAACGGGTCATGGAAACTATTCCAAGATGAGAAGGACGGCAATGTTACGGTTACGATCGAGGCTTACTATGGCCTTCTTTTTAGTGGACTCCGCAATAAGAATCATCCACATATGAGGAAAGCCAAACAATTCATTCTTTCCAAGGGCGGCATCAAACAGGCCAAAATGTTAACGAAAATGATGCTTACTGTCACCGGACAATATCAATGGCCGCGCCTATTCCCCATTCCACTCGAAGTGGTCTTACTGCCTCCGACCTTTTTCGTCAGCATTTATGACCTTTCCGTATATGGGCGGGTCAATATGATTCCATTGCTATTGCTGGGCCATAAAAAGTTTCAGATCACGACCCCGGACACGCCAAGTTTAAAAGATTTATTTCAAACAAGGGAGGACAGTTCCGAAGAGCAAGTGTGGGAAGAATACCGTGCCGAAGAATATCGTTCCTTCTTCTCCAAACTTCAAACAGGCGTCAAAACCTTGATTGGTTATCCGGATTATTTGCATTCCTTGGCCTTGGATTCAACGAAAAGGTTCATGCTTGACAGGCTGGAACCAGACGGTACACTGTACAATTATTTCGGCTCTACCTTTTTCATGATCTTTGCCCTCCTTTCAATTGGATATTCGAAAAGAGATCCAGTGATTCTAAAGGCCATTGCCGGTCTAAAGGGGATGGCCTGCTCCATTGAGGGACACACACATATCCAGTTCACGACGCCCCATGTTTGGAATACCTCCTTAATAAGCTACGCCCTTCAAGAAGCGGGAATGCCTTTCAAAGACAAAACGGTCAAGGCCGCCAATCAGTACTTACTGTCACGCCAGCATTATATGTATGGAGATTGGCTGATCCATAATCCTGATGCAATTCCTGGCGGCTGGGGGTTCTCGGATTTGAATACCATGAATCCGGATGTCGATGATACGACCGCGTCACTGCGGGCGCTGGCTAAGCAATTGCAAGCGAAACCGGATAATCGGGACAGCTGGCAGCGCGGTGTCGCCTTCACGATTTCCATGCAAAATGATAATGGTGGATTTCCAGCCTTCGAACGGAATAACGACCATAAATGGCTGCAGCTTCTTCCTATAGAGGGTTCGAAATATCTCCTGACTGACCCTTCCACCGCTGATCTGACAGGAAGGACGCTGGAATTCCTGGGGAACTATACCAATATGAAAAAGCCGGAAGAAGTCAGTAAAAGAGCGGTGGATTGGCTATTGGAAGACCAAAAGCATGATGGCTCCTGGTATGGGCGCTGGGGCATCTGCTATCTATATGGCACATGGTCTGCACTGACCGGCATGAAGGCAGCAGGGCAAGCCACCGGACATCCATCCATCCAAAAAGCCTTAACTTGGTTGAAGAAAATTCAAAATGAAGATGGCGGCTGGGGTGAATCTTGTTACAGTGATATCAAGCAACGATATATCCCCCTCGGAACAAGCACACTGACACATACAGCCTGGGCTGTGGATGCGTTGATATCGGCATCAGAAAAGCCGACAGCCGAGATTGAAAAAGGCATTGCCTACCTCATCCGTGCAGGTCAACAAGAAAGCTGGACCAATGATTATCCTGCAGGCCAGGGAATGGCGGATTTTTTGTATATCCATTATCATAGCTATCGCTATATTTATCCCCTTTTAGCCTTAAGTCATTACAATAAAAAATTCCTGGAAACTTAATCGCCAGTGTTTTTTTCATATTAAAGGTGAATATGTGGATTACCTGTGGAAAAGTAGTGAATAACACCGGGAAGTTATCCACAATCCGAGGTTATCCACATTCATTTATCCGTAAAAGTGGCAAAAGCAAGAATTTCCCCATCAAATTTGTTGATTCATTCATTTCTGCTATGTAAAAATGACTTGTTTATACAGGTTTTGTGGATAGTTTGGGGATGAGCACGATTTTATGTGAAAACTTTATCCAGGTTATCACTATAAAATTCTATCGCCTTAGCATAAGATTGTATTTCTTGATCCCTCGAGGTTTCGGCAATGATCTTCAAAAGAGATTCCATCGCAAGATCATGTTGGCCCAAATTATAAAATGCCATGGCCCTGAATACCAATAAAGCCTTATCCCCAGGAAACTTCGCCAGTCCGGATTCCAATGTCCGTCTTGATTTTTCATATTCCCCTATGGTGCGATATGTGCTCCCCAACCCGAGGTAGGCCCCTTTTGCATCTTCCTCCGGCAAACCTAATTCGAGTGCCGCTTCATAAAAGGGCACCGCCTTTACCTCAAGTCCGAGAATATCCAAACTCCAGGCACACTGATACTGTATGACTGCATCACCGGGATTTTGCTTTGCGAGATCCATCAATATACGATTGGATTTTTCGAATTCTTTCTTTTCCCTTAAGTGCAGGGCCATTTCCAAATTTCCCATTGTCATTCCTCCATTGTATATGATTCCTTAATGCCCCTATTCGCGATTCTTCTTTTCAATTCCTTCTTATATGTATAAACAGCCCATCTCCCAACAATGCTGCAGCCAGGAACTAATATGTTGTTAAGGATTTGGTAGCTTCACTTCCCCGACTGTCTTGGCAAATAAAAAAAGGATCTGCCTCCCGGCAAATCCTTTCATACATTTCAATCTCCATATATCATGGATTACTGTCGACATGACATATGATTAATCATCCAATTGGTTTTTCAATACTTTTCCCGTGGTGGCATCCACCACTACATCATATTCTTTTAGGCCTTGTTTTATTTCCAGCTCGTACACAAGGGTGCCATTCTCTGAATCCAGCTCCATATCCGTTACTTGACCATCCACCGCTTTCAAGGCAATCTTTTCAGCTTGATCACTGCTGACTTTTGCAGTTTCCACGGCTTGTTGTGTGCTCATATCCTCATCATCACCGTCTTCCATCTCCTGAGAAAGAATCTCTCCTTTTTCAGCATCAACGTCAACGTCCTGATAGCCTTCTTTCGTTTTTACGGTCATCTCATAGGTCATCGGCTGGTCCCAATCCTTTTCAAATTGAGTAACTTCCCCGCCTAGTTTTTCTGAAATCATTTTGACAGCCTCATCCTCGGATAGGTTCCCCTTATTGACTGCATATACCGCCGTTCCAGCAGCACCGCCGAAAAGCAATACAGACGCTATGGACACTGTCATGATTACCTTTTTCCTTTGAATGATACCTTCTTTAATCGTACTCCATTGTTTTTTCATGAATGATTCCTCCTTTAAGTTGTTACCCTTATAATAAGCACCCTTCATGAAATGAACATGAGCGTTAGATTAGAATTTGATGAGAAAGAGTAAGAGTCACCAACGTTCCCTCTCCCACCTCGCTTTGAATATCCAATTTACCGTCGAATGACTCTACAAGCGTCCGGGCGATGGATAGCCCGAGTCCATTGCCTCCCGTTTTCCTTGCCCTTGATGAATCAACGCGATAAAAACGGTCAAATACATGTGGGAGATGTTCTGGTGATATCCCTCCGCCGTGATCTTTCACACCGATGACAATTTCATTATCCTGCCGTTTTATCATGATCTGTATACTTGATTCACTATATTTCATTGCATTGTCCAATAGGATGACTATCACCTGTTCAAGCTTACTGGAAATGGTCATTGCATAGATTTCCTTAAACTCTGACTCTATCGTTATTTCACGATTTCCCGTCCTTCTGAATGTTTGGGCAATCCCTTCACAAAACGAAATGAGTTCTATTTTCCCTTCCACATCTTCTGAAGGTTCCTTTTGGGAAGCTGACTGCAGAAGATGTTCCGTCAGTTTTTTCATCCGGACGGCTTCATGATGGATTGCCTCCACTGCCTCTTCCTGAATCGCCTGATCCTTCATTCCCCAACGTTTCAGTAGAGAGGAGTAGCTTTCGATGACCGTAATCGGTGTTTTCAATTCATGTGAGGCATCTGAAAGGAATTGCTGCTGTTGGTTATAATTCCGCTCCAGCCTTTCCATCATCCTGTTGAATGCCGCTCCCATCACCTGCAGCTCGTCCTTTGATTGATCCGATAGCGGTATCCGTTTGAATTCCCCGCTTTTCTCAATATCCTTCATCGTTCCGCTCATGACCGATATCGGTTTGAGGATCAGGTTGGCCAGCCACTTACCGGCAAGAATCGATAACAGAATGACAAAAAGAGATGCACCGCCCAAAACGAGGGCAAGCGTCGATAAATTATCAAGGAGGGTATCCTGCGGCTGTGTGACCTCGATCATACCCAATTTCTTCCCTTCATCAGGATAAGGATAACGGTAGGTCAATACATATTCACCGTCAGCTTTGGCAAAATCATATCCTTTCTCGTTAATGGATTTAACCGCAAGCCCCTTGAGGTCCTCTTCATCCGTAAATGATTTTACCAGCCTTCCATCCGTGTCGAATATCCGCACCATTCCATCGTCCGGGATATACGGCTCCATTAAATCGGAATCACCGGAAATCAAATCTTTCGTCAGGATATTTTCTTCGATTAATGAAGCTTGATCTTCAAGCAGATCCCGTTCCCTCTCTAACGATATCCAAAGGAAGGCGATTAAAACGATGATACTCAACAATATGAGCATGACGCTTAAAAAAAGACTGGAATACGATTGGATTTTCGTCCGAATCTTCATACTGGCTCCTTCAGGCTGTAACCTACCCCGCGGTAAGTATGGATGAGCTGCAGCTCAAAGGGATAATCTATCTTTTTGCGCAAATAACGGATATACACATCAACCACATTCGTATCCCCTGCAAAGTCATATCCCCATACATGTGTCAGGATTTGCTCCCTTGAAAGTACTTGATTTTTATTTTGCAAAAGATAAACCAGCAAATCGAATTCGCGTGAAGTCAGCTCAATCCTATTGCCTTGCCTGTGAATGTCCCTAGTACCAAGGTTCAGCTTCAGATCATGGATCTTCAGTTCATCCTCTTCCCCTTCTGATTGGCTCTCCCTTACATGGGTACGAAAACAAGCACGGATCCGTGCCAGCAGCTCTTCAATTTCAAACGGCTTCGTTACATAATCATTCGCGCCATGGTCCAGGCCGTTCACCTTGTCTGGCACAGCATCCCTTGCGGTCAGAAGGATGACCGGTGTCGATCCATTCTTTTTCCGGTAACGCCTTAGTACCTCTATGCCATTCAACTCGGGCAGCATCACATCCAATAAGATTAAATCCCACTCTTCGGCTTCCGCCCTTTCCAGACCTGCCTTTCCCGTAAAAGCCGATTCTGTTTGATAACCCTCATGATTAAGTTCCAGCTGAAGGACCCTCGCTATTTTTTCTTCATCTTCTATTATTAAAATTCTCTTATTCATGATCATCACCACCTACCCCTTAGTGTACTGAAGAAATATGAAAATATCATGAGAAATTGCCCCCTCCGCAGAAAAATCCGATGAAATAATGAATTTAATTTTTGTACCTTTAAAAGGACAATAAAAAGAACCGGATGTGAAAACACACCCGATCCACTTCATTCACCGTTCCAATGCTGGCCAATGAATTCATCGCGTCCCGATTTCGCACGGTCCGCTTTATAATCATCTTTGTTTTTTTTATGATAGCCTTGATGGTATTCTTCGGCAGGGTAAAAGGTTTGGGCCGGAAGGATTTCCGTTACGATTGGTTTCTGGAATTTCCCGCTGGCCGCTACCTTTTCTTTCGCTTCAAGGGCCAGTTTTTCTTGAGCTTCATCATGATAGAAGATGGCCGTCCGATATTGGCTTCCTCTGTCATGGAATTGACCGCCCTCGTCGGTTGGATCGATTTGCTGCCAATATAGTTCCAGCAATCTTTCATAAGGAAATAACTGAGGATCGAAAGTGATTTCCACGACTTCATAATGCCCAGTAGTTCCCGTCTTCACTTCCTCGTAAGTCGGGTTTTCAACATGTCCTCCCGTATAACCGGATACGATTCCCCCAATCCCCGGTTGTTCTTCAAATGGTGTCACCATGCACCAGAAACAGCCTCCAGCAAATGTAGCCTTTTGCATAATGGTCATCCCCTTTCCTTATGTAATAGAAATTAATATACCATAATTCAATCCTGACACTTTGCTTTTTTGATTTGCAAAGCCTCCAGGGATTTACGCTTTGTTCAATCCTTTGACCAGCCCTTTTCCTTGAATCTTACGATCGCTTCAACGCGATTGCTTACATCCAATTTATCAAGGATGACTGATATATAATTACGGACCGTTCCATTGGTCAGATAAAGCTGGCTTGCGATTTCCTTTGTGGTCTTACCATCTGCGATCAATTCGAGCACTTGGCTCTCCCTTTCAGTCAAAGGGTTTTCTTCTTCGAAAGCCATATCCACCAGCTCGGGAGCATAAATGCGCCGCCCATCCATGATGACACGGATCGAGTTCGCCAGTTCCTCACTAGGGCTATCCTTGAGAAGATATCCGCCCACCTCGGCCTTTCTTGCTCTTTCAAAATACCCAGGACGTGCAAAGGTGGTCAAAATGATGACTTTGCATTGGTGGCCCTGATCCTTGATCTCCTCCGCTACATCAAGCCCGGTTTTAACTGGCATTTCAATATCGGTTATGCAGATATCCGGCTTTAATTGATTGACGAGATTCATTGCTTCTTCCCCATTGCTCGCTTTTCCGACAACTTCCATGTCACTTTCCAAATCAAGGATGGAACCTAAAGCGCCAAGCAGCATCCGCTGATCTTCGGCAATTACGATTCGAATCAAGGTTAATCCCACCTATCCATTATTTTTTATAGCATTCGGAACCCTTATATACAGTGTCGTTCCATCTGTTGATTTAATATCCAGGCTTCCATTAACGAATTCGAGCCTTTCTTTCATTCCTTGAAGTCCATTTCCTTTAATATACTCTGATCGATGTGAAAGTCCCACTCCATTATCCTGTACTGTGATCGTCACTCCTGTTTGTAATTCATCGATGACGATATTACAGCAGTCGGCACCGCTATGCTTGACGATATTGGTAACAGCTTCCTTCAGGCACATGCTCAAAACCGTTTCAACCAGCAATGGGGTATCCCGCAATTCCGCGGTGCCTTCCAAATTGAATTCTATCTCTGCCGCTTTCAATATTTGCTTGACCCGGATGATTTCATCGCTTAGCTTCGCCCCACGCATTTCCGACACCATTTCACGTACTTCCTTGAGTGCCGTCCTCGCCGTTTGCCGGATATCCTTGATTTCCTTCTTGGCCGTCTCCGGATTCAAATCGATCAATTTCCCTGCAAGGTCACTTTTCAAGCCAATCAAAGACAGCTTTTGTCCAAGTGTATCATGTAGGTCACGGGCAATCCGCTGACGTTCTTCCATTTTTCCAAGCTCTGATATTCGTTTATGGGCATCCTCCAATTGTTCTTCCAGCATACCCCGTTTGTTCCGATTATAAGTGTTGAAAGGGAGAAGGATCACGCCTACCACACAAATGAGCATAAAGGGAAATTGCGAAAAGAAGGTAGGGTCTTTCATGATGAAGCCAATATTGACAGACACAATGGTAGCCAATAGCTGGATTGAATATAATACGAAAAATCCAACCTTATTTTGAACATTCCCAATAAAGAATGCCAAAAAGAGTGAAAAGTAAATATAGCTGAAAAATATGGTCATCGATATGGAAATGATTATTTGTATCGCCGTCCATACGTATACGGGCCATCCCTTCGAAACGAATGAGAGACCATATGATATGAAAAACAAAATGATCATGACGATTCCAAAGACTATCTCCAACATCGAAGAAGATTTGAAGATGAAATAAAAAGGAAGGATACAAAAAATGATCCAGACATAAGGGCTCAGCCCTGTGTTTTTCGGAAAGATATGATACCAACTTTGCATGGCGCCGCCTCTATTTCTTTTTACCCTAGTATATACTAAGGAGTTTCATCAAAAAACCATCCAATGGAAATCGAATGGTTTTTTGATGAACTATTTATTTTTCTTGAAGACTTGGACGTTTATTATTGATTTCCACCTTGGATTTTGTTTCATTTAGACGTTCCTTAATCTCTTTAAAACTTACAAACGTCTTGTTTTCTCCATCATAAAGGCGGAAGCGAAGCGATTTTAAACTTGAACTAAGGGTGATTGTCGTTGCCTGCTGCAATGGCAGGGTGGAATCATGGACTTTTTCCAAGTTATAGTTTGGCACTCTTGGACTAAGGTGATGCACATGGTGGAAACCGATATTACCGGTTACCCATTGCAAGACCTTCGGAAGTTTATAATAAGAACTTCCATCAATGGCAGCCTTCACGTAATCCCATTCAGATTCCTCTTCGAAATAAGAATCTTCGAACTGATGCTGTACATAAAACAGCCAGATGCCCAGTGATCCCGTTACAAAAAGCATCGGTACCTGAATCATCAGGAATGCCTGCCATCCGATAGCCAAGCATAAAAGGCCATAAATTGCCACGATTGCAGCATTTGTCAAATACGTATTCATCCGTTCTTTCTTTTTAGCGCCCTTTTTATTCAGACGGTTCGATACAAGAAATAGATAAAATGGGCCCAATCCAAACATGACGATCGGATTTCTATATAAACGGTAAGCAAGACGCCCCCAGAATGAAGCGGCGATATATTCATCAACGGTCATGATCCAAATATCCCCTGTACCGCGTTTGTTTAAATTACTGCTTGTTGCATGATGTATGGAGTGGCTATGCTTCCATTGCTCATACGGAAATAATGTAACGATCCCACTGATTGTACCCAGAACGCTATTCGCTTTCCTGCTTTTGAAAAACGATTGATGGCAGCAATCATGGAAAATGATGAAAATCCTGACTACGAATCCAGAAGCAAGAACGGCCAATGCAAGTGTCAGCCAGTATGAAATGGTTAAGCTTTGATAAGCTAAAAACCATAACAGGAAAAATGGCGGAAATGTATTTATGAGCTGTTTCACGCTTGATTTAGTATTGGATTTTTCAAAAGGGGCAATATCTTTTCTCAATTGTTTTTGATTATGGTTACTCATGTTTTCCTCCTCTTAAAATATATGGAGTGTTTGAATGTATTAATTCGCCGGTATCTCTGCTTTAAGTATAGGATTAATAACCGATTTTCTATAGTCATAAACGTCAAATCCTTGCCATGACACTTGTCATATACTTGTCTGCATCAAAACTTTTCACATGTATTTTTTCCTCATTCATCATTTTTAAACTTCAAAAAACGTGAATTTCCCATCAATTCTATACCAAGAAATCGCCTGCATTTATTCGATCAAATAAAAAAAGATCCGCCTTTGGCGAACCCATTATATCTTGATGGCATAGACCCGTTCAGGTCGTCCTACCGTGCCATATGTTAAATCGGCATCAATCTTTTCCTCTGACATTAAGTGCTCCAGATACCGCCTTGCCGTTGTCCTACTCACCCCGATTTCCTTCGCCACTATTTCTGCAGTTAACCCCGGGGAGGATTTCCCCAACACAACCATCACCTTCTCCAAAGTCATCCGATCGATTCCTTTTGGCAGTGAAGTTCGTTCCCTCTCTTTTTCTTTCATTTCCTTTCGCAAAAGCTTGTCCACCTGTTGCTGCGTTACGGGAAAATTGCCCTTTTCCAATTCAGACAGTTTAATGTGATACTCTTGATACCGGCGTAAGGACTGCTTGAAACGTTCAAATGCAACAGGCTTGATTATATAATCAAATATGCCGATCTTGATGGCTTCCTGGACTTTTTCGATTTCTTTAGCCGCCGTTATCATGATGACATCCATTTGTTTGCTTTGCTGCTTGATTTCTTTCAGGATATCGAGCCCATTCATATCCGGAAAATACATATCGAGCAGCAATAGATCCGGCTGCATGATTTCAATGAAGCTTTTAGCCTCGTCATAGCTTGAAGCGATCCCGATTGTTTGAAACCCCTCAAGCTTTTCGATGAATAGCTTTTGTATCTCGGCAATCCGCAGGTCATCCTCGACGATCAGAACTTCTATAGCGCGATGGGCCATCATTTAATCCCCCCTCTGTTTTTTGGTATAGCTACGGTAAAGATCGTATATTCCCCTTCTTTCGTCGAAAAAGTGATATAACCCCCTAATCCATCAATTGCTTCCTGAACAAGGCTCAAACCTATACCCGAATTGGTTTGATGGCTTTTCGTCGTAAAACCGTTCCGGAAAATCAGTTCGGTAACATTTGAGCTCATCCCTTTTCCATTATCTTCAACCTCTATGATCAACTCTTTACCCAAGTCCGTGACGAACAACGATACCCTTTTTTCCTCCCTTTCGTTTTCCCGTACAGCTTCGAAGGCATTATTGATGAGATTGCCGATGATCGTCACTAATAAATCCCGATCTATTTCGGACGGAATATCTTTAAAACTGCTTTCTCTATCGATGGTAAAATCAATTTTCATCTCGCTGGCCAAACTTACCTTCCCTAAGATGAACCCCGCAATGATCGGATCAGGCACTTCCTTCATCAGAAAGTGAATGAAGCCCTGGGTGACATCGACTTCCTTCGATATGAAATCCATCGCTTCTTTATATGAACCGAGTTGAATCAAGCCCAGCAGTGTATAAAGCCGATTGGAATATTCATGTGTCTGGGCCCTCAGCCCCTCTGCATACGCCTTTACATGTGACAGTTCCTGAAGGAGATTGGATAGCTCCGATTTATTTCTCAAACTTGCAACGGCACCGATGATTTCCCCCTGTCCATTCAAAATGGGAATCCGGCTTGCCAAAAAAACTTCACCGTCAATCATGAATTCCTGGTCATATTCGGCCCGTGCCGTGCTTACTACATCAAGCAAATGTGTATGCGTTATGACTTCTTCGATTTTTTGTCCGCGAAGCATGACGTCCTTAGGAATATGAAGGATTTTATGCGCCGTTTCATTGACGATCGTGATTTTCCCATGAACATCAATGGCAATGATGCCTTCATGAATGGATTCCAAAATGGCATGCTTCTCTTGAAACATCCAAGCGATCTCTTTCGGCTCCAGACCCAATATCGCCTTTTTTATATTGAATGAAATGAAAAAGGCCACCAACAAACCGCCGATTAATATGAAAGAGATGATCAAGACGATCTTTCTTTGTATACTGGACACTTCTTTTTCAATATCATCCTGTAGGTAGCCAACGGAGACGACACCAATGACCTTTTCATTGGCGATTATCGGGGATTTCCCCCTTATGGAAGGTCCCAATGTGCCAGTGGACTCCGTGATGATGGATTCCCCATCCCAAACCTCGGCGTTATCTCCCCCAACCATTTTCTTTCCGATCAAGTCGGGATTTGGATGGGACAGCCGTGTTTCATTCTCATCTCCTATTACTATGAATTCCGCATCGATCTGCCTGCGAATTCTTTCCGCGATGGGCTGGATGATTACAGAGGGATGATCCGTTCGAAAAGCTTGTTTAATTTCAGGCAGCAAAGAAATGGTCTGGGCTACGGACAATGCTTTTTCCCCTGTTTCCTGCTTCAGGTTATTTTCCAGGATATTTATGAAGATAACTTCAAAGATTCCACCCATTAAGATGATTAACGTACAGATGCCTAGCATCAACTTGGTGTGTAAACGCATTCAATCACCTCTACTTACATCATATAAAAAATAACCCCTTTAAAAAAGGGGTTATTTCACAACATTCAGAAAATATCGATTAACCTTCAATATTGATGACAACATCCTTCCCTCTCTTCTTAAGTAAAACCGGAATGAGCAGCCATAATGCTGTTACGATCAGGAAGGTCAGCGAAAGCGGCCGAGTGAAAAACATACTGTAATCACCATCGGATATCGTCAGTGCCCTGCGCATATTGTTTTCTATCATCGGCCCCAAAACCAGGCCTAATACCAACGGGGCGATTGGATAATCATTTTTACTTAAGAAGTATCCCAAGACCCCGCACCCTAGTAATAGCAATAAATCATAAGTCGATACTTGTACCGCATAAACACCAAAAATGGAAATCGCGATAATGATCGGAATCAAATATTTCTTTGGCGTTTCAATGATTTTCGCAAAAACCTTAACGAGCGGGAGATTAAGGATGAGGAGCATCAGATTCCCGATGAACATACTGGCGATAAGTCCCCAAGCCACCTGGGGATGGTCCTCGAATAATAATGGACCTGGCTGAACATTGTACATCATGAGCGCACCCATTAAAATCGCCGTTGTACCGGAACCCGGAATTCCCAGCGTCAATAATGGTATCATCGCTCCGCCGGAAGCCGCGTTATTGGCAGTTTCAGGACCAGCCACACCAGCGATTGTCCCTGTGCCGAATCTCCCAGGTTTTTTTGAAATCCGTTTTTCCATAAGGTATGAGAAGAAGGAAGCTAGAGTGGCCCCTGCACCCGGCAGGATTCCTACAAAGAAACCTAAGATCGACCCCCTCGCAATCGGCCCCGCAGATTCCTTGAATTCTTCTTTGGAAGGAAGCAAATTATTGATCTTTGCGATTTCCCCATCATCCTCGTCCTTTTCCAAGATTGTCTTGAATACTTCCCCAAGGGCGAATAGACCAACAGCGATCGTCAGGAATTCGACCCCTTGATACAGCCAAGGAATGTCGAATGTAAAACGGGAGATCCCGGAAACATTATCAATGCCTATCGTCCCGATCAACAAACCGCAAACCGTCATGATCAGTGCCTTGGTTACGGATTTTCCCGCAAGGCCGCTGACTGCCGCCAACCCTAGAAGCATGAGTGAAAAATACTCCGCCGGACCGAATTTAATGGCAATCGTCGATAATGGCTGAGCCAAGGCAATCATGGCGATAAGGGTGACGATCCCTCCGACGAAGGAACCGATCGCCGAAATGGATAAAGCACTCCCGGCTCTTCCCTTCTTGGCCATTTGGTAGCCATCCAATGTGGTGATAACAGAAGAAGATTCGCCAGGTGTATTCAATAGGATTGAAGTTGTCGATCCCCCATACATCGCTCCATAATAAACACCTGCAAGTAAAATGATGGCGCTTGTTGCCGCTTGCTCTGGAGGAAGTCCACCTGTAATCGAAGCGGTTACCGGAATTAAAAGAGCCACACCGCTCATCGGCCCGATCCCCGGCAAAACGCCGACCGCCGTACCGATCAATACTCCGACAAATGCAAATAGTATGTTATACCAAGTTAGTGCCGTTTCAAAACCATGCATTAAATAATCAAAAGTGCCCACTTCACATCCCCCTTCCTGTTATGAAAACCAGATTGGCCAACCCGGCAGTGTTCCCTTTAACACATTCACGAATAAATAATAGATGATTCCGGAAAAACCTGCGGAAATGATGAGCGATGTCACCAACTTATTCCGTTCCATCGTTTGAAAGCAAACAAACAAAAACAGAAAGGTCGTAATGACATATCCTATCGTTTCCAACGTCAAAATATAAATCAAGGTGGAGAGCAGAATGATGATGAAAGGTTTATATTGCAGCTTTTCCTTACGCGATTCCTGCCCCTTGCCCCGAAATGCCTCATAGAACAGGCGAATACTTAAAAGAGAAAGGACGAGCCCCAATACAAAAGGGAAAATGTCCGGTCCTACCGAACTTCCATAAGAAGAACTGGCCAGTTTCCTGCTTCCTATCATAAACAGCACTCCGACAGCCAGAAAGGCTGCAGAAGCAAAGCGATCAAATTTAACATCCATCACAATCCCCCCATTTCAGAAAATAAGAAGAAGGTGAAAGCACCCCCTTCTTCCCGATTATTTTTCCATGCCTAAAGCTTTCAATAATTGCTGCACCTGTTTCTCCTGTTCTACTAAAAACTTGCTGAATTCTTCACTATTTTTATATTCTTGTTCCCATCCCTGCACTTCCACTTCCTTTTTCCATTCAGAAGTTTCAACTAGCTTCTCAATGGTTCCGTCCCAAAAGGTTTTCGCTTCACCAGACATATTCTGAGGTCCAAAAACGCCTCTCCAAATCGTGAATTCAGCATCGACCCCTTGTTCCTTTGCCGTCGGTATGTCTTTAAGATCCCCACCTAAACGTTCATTCGAGGTTACAGCCAACACTCTAATCTTTCCTGCTTTTAAAAATTCCCTGACACTGGATGCATCCGTTCCGATCACATCCGCATTTCCGCCAAGCAATGCCGTAATCGCTTCCCCGCCACCGTCGTAAGAAACGTATTTAAGTTCGGTTGGATTCAAGCCATATTCATAGGCTGGAAGAATGGAAATCAAATGATCCATGGATCCCGGTGCAGATCCCCCTGCAAAGGTCAGCTTACGTGGATCTTTCTTCACCGCTTCCAGCACGGATTTCAAATCCTTGAATTCAGAATCCGCCTTTACCACTATCGCCCCATAATCCTTTGTCAGCTGCGCCAAAGGTGTCGTATTTTTATATCCATATGGACTGTTGCCTTCTTTTTTAAGGTTATTGATGATGACAGGCGGTGAATTAACGAACAGCATGTCATTATTATCCGCTTGCTGTGTTGCATAGTCCGCCATGAAGACAGCGCCCCCGCCGCCGGGTTTGTTTTCGACGGTCAATGGCTGGTTCACCAGTTTCGTCTCACCCAAGACCTTTGTAAATGAACGAGCCGTTAAATCCCATCCCCCGCCTGCACCCGAAGGAGCAACGACCGTTATCGCTTTTTTCGGATAGCCTGTATCTTCTTTCTTTTCTCCTGATGTCCCCGAACTGCTGCATGCACCTAAACTTAAAGCTAACGAACCTGCCAATAGTACCGCTGAAATCTTTTTACGAGAAAACATAGTAATCCCCCTTTTGAAAGCGTTTTCTTAATTCTACAAAAATATCTTCGCTTTCAATGATTGCCCAACTAAAATGCATAAATTCCAAAACCTTCATATTGTTCATAAAGTTTTATCGCGGGAAAAGGGGAAAAGACTGCTCCTTCAGAGCAGTCCCAGTTTGCAGGCAAAAGGGGTTCTATCTAAATGAAACAAAGTGATTGAGACTCCTACGGGAAAAGCGTGTCCAAGGGAGACCCCGCAGGCGTAAAGAACGCCGCGGAAAGCGCGGTTCGATTTTACAAATACTTTAAACTGCAGACAAACTTTTGAGCAGCCCTGCTAGAATAGTATTTTTGATAGATACACGACCATCGTTACCGTTATGCTGCTGAATAAAGTCGACATCAAAACAGCCTGTGCCGCATACTCCGGATGGTTGTCATATTCCAAAGCGAATAATGCACTGTTTCTGGATGTGGGAAATGAGCTTGCGATAAACAACCCTTGGGCGACAGTCCCTTCCAAGCCCAGCATGAGAATGATCAGGAAGGCGATGGATGGTGAGAGTATTAAACGCCCCGCCAAGCTAAGGATAAGCGGAAGCGGGAAATGCGTTATTTTCAAATAGGCACTCTGTGCCCCTAATGTAATCAATGCAATGGCTATGAAGGCACTCGCGATATTATCAATCGGTGTCCATAGGAACAGAGGGATTTCGAAAGAAGCTGAATGTAATATTAAACCAAGCAATAATGCATAAATGACGGGGTTCTTCAAGAACTCGCGTATCGCACCCTTTGCACTTTTTGTATGGACGGAAACGGAATTCATCAATCCATAGGTATAGGTCAACAAGTTTTGAAAAATGATCACGATGACTTGGATCGACAGGCCAAGGGGATTCCCATTAAAAACCATCTGACTGACAGGTAACCCGAAATTGGCCGAGTTATTCAGGACTACACTATTTTTAAACGTGGCCGAAAGACTTTGATCAAACCTGGCTAGTTTCGCTACCACTGTACTCACGATGATGAGGCTTACTGCTTGAAGAGCAAGGAAGCTGAATATCTGGACGATCATCCCCCCGCCCAATTTGCTTTGATAGATATTGACAAAGCTAATGGCGGGCATGAGCAGGAAGTGATTCAATTTAGACAGCGTATTCATATCCAACTTGAATTTACGATGCAGAATGGCCCCCGCCCCTATAAGGAAAAAAACCGGTACAATCACATTCAATACGATCAGAAACAGGACACTCACTTGACTTCCTCTCCATTCCTTAGGCAAATTCCTGATGATTTACATCTCCCATCTATCATAATGCCGGGATAGCCATAATTAAAATACCAATAAATTATCGTTGGCCATTCAAAAAAGGAATGATAAAAAAGCACAGAGGTTTCTGCGCTTCAGTCAAATATCCCTCATGAAATCGACGCCTTTGACAAATTCGACAAACTCTTTGACCAGTTTTAATTCCAGCGACTTTTCATGATATAACATCCATGTATTCCTGATAAGGGGATTACCTTGCTTGTCCTTAAGGTCCATTTGACGGAGGTTTTGGTCATTCTCCAATAAAACACTGGGGAGGATGCCATATCCCAGGCCATTCTTGACCATTTCCTTGCATGTATCCCCTTTGTCCACTTCCATCCCCACCAAAGGAGGTCCGGAAAAATTGTCTCTCCACCAATTATCGATCATTGTTTTCAAAAGGGCATCTGTCCCATAATCGATCCTCGGCAGGAAAGGCAGGTTCCGGACTTCGATTTCTTCCTTGGAAGCAATGCAAATCGTTTCCTCAAAAAGGTGATGCCTTGATCCTGACCATTGGTAGTCCCCCCGAACAATCCCGACATGCACTTCTTCCTTATAAATGAGGTTCAGCACTTCTTTACTCCATCCGGTTGTCACATGGAAATCCACTTTAGGAAATCGCTCACGAAATATTCTCAGCAGGCCTGGCAGCTTATGCAGCGTAATATAGTTGGAAACACCCAGCCGTAATGTTCCACTGATCTCCTGACCCATATTGAATGCTGTCTCTTTTATCTGCCGGAGCCTGATCAGCATCTCATCCGCACAGATGGCCAAATATTCACCTTGAGGGGTGAACTGCACCCCCCTAGTTCCCCGCTCCACAATCTTTAGATTGAATTCCTTCTCTATTTGTTGAATCCGTTTCGTTAAAGAAGGTTGCGAGATATATAAACTTTGCGCCGTTTTAGTAATATTCCTGTGTTCATGCAACACCTTTAAAATATGCCAATCCCTTTCGTTCATAACCCTTCCCCCATACGAATTCCCTTGAATGTTTTATAAAAACTGTACCATAAAAGGCCTGTTGGATATATCCTTTTACAAATACAAAAAAGCCCAGGCCAAACCGGCAGGACTTTCCGATGAGCATCCTTCCAGCGAAGGATGCTCAGTCATTCAATAGAATCCTTTCAGGACATGTGTAGATATTCAGCGAATCATTGCGAATGAACCCGACCGTCGTGATTCCCAATCCTTCAGCCAACTCCAAAGCCAATTCAGTTGGAGCGGACTTAGAGAGTATCAGTTCACAGCCGATTTTCGCCACTTTCAAAAGAATTTCCGATGAAATTCGGCCGCTGAAAACGATAGACTTCCCTTCCATCGAAATGCCATTTTTCAAGCAATGGCCGTATATTTTGTCCAAGGCGTTATGCCGTCCGATGTCCATCCTGCTTAATACGAGCCCATTGGCATCACATAAAGCAGCATTGTGGACTCCGCCCGTATTCTGGAAAGTGACAGCAGAATTTTGTAAATCCTTCATCAAGCGGAAGCAGTCATCAGGAGTCAGTTTCACC
This sequence comes from Peribacillus sp. YIM B13477, assembly GCF_042787955.1. Lineage (NCBI taxonomy): Bacteria > Bacillati > Bacillota > Bacilli > Caryophanales > Bacillaceae > Peribacillus > Peribacillus sp. YIM B13477. The sequence continues at coordinate 73,893 of NZ_JBHZPD010000006.1, read as the reverse complement.
GAAACATCATCCATTTTCTTGGCAGTCAATGCATCATTAACAAAGACGAAACCTTGTCTGCTCATTCCGCAGCATGATGTAATATACCGCTTATTTTGAAAGTCCTGGAAGTAGGGATTCACTTTATCCGTCTTCACATGAACAAAGCCTTCTTTTTCCTGAACCCAGATTTCTTTTATCTCATCATATTTTTTGATGATTCCTTCCGAAGCCAAATAACCAATCACCATATCCTCGATGTATTCAGGTGTACAAACCATCGTGACGAATTCCTGGCCATTTATTTTGACAGTAACGGGATGCTCCGTTACGATCGCATCTTCCGTCCGCTCGATGCTACCTTTGGTTATCCGGATGATGTCCCTCTTGATTTCAATCGCTTTCATGTTCCCACTCCTTTTACTATCCAGGAGCCAATTGACCAAATGTAAGGAACATGGTCAATGCCCGTTTAGTTTGTCCGCTATATTCTTATTAAATACGAATACGGAAATCGCTATGTTCTCTTTGATTTTGATGTCTGAAAACAAATGGAGCAGTTTAGCTCCAACCAGATCTTCCATTCCATCAGGAGGACTCTCCGAATACACATCCTGAACCATTTTGGTTCGTGCAGAATGGACCATATCCCTTCCTTCCTCCGATCTTGATATGAACATTTCCGTAGGAGTCAAATTTCCATATAACGTAGAAACGGCCATATTTTCGACGAAAACCGTGTGTATGCGTTCTGGTCCTTTACCGAATAGTTCCTTGCGCAGCTTACGAATCATATCATTGAATTCATGGATAACTTTTGACACCGTTGCGTCACTCCATTTCAAGAAAAATTAAGTTCTCAATTTTCTTATCATAAATCAACGCGAAGAAAAACGAAAGGAATTTGGGAATGATACCCTCTTTCCAGGATTGTTTCTTTCCATGATAAAAGGTATAATATCAATGATGAAAGTTGGGAGCATAATAGTGTACTGTTGTGTCCTATCTTTTTTAAAATTATCCATTATGGTATGGATTGGTATATTGGCAAGCTTTGCTATTAAACTATTCCACCATGACCTACATTTCCGTTCAGGGACGGAGGTGTAATCATGGTGGTTTTTTTGCGTCTTTTTGGCTATAAAAGGGGGAAATATAATGAGCGATTCAAACATCACCATCACAATCAACGGGAAGGCTTATACCGCTAATGAAGGTGCGACAATACTGGAGGTCATCAACCAAAATGAGATGGCCCATCCACAGATTTGTTATGTTCCTGAAGTGGATCCGATCCAAACATGCGACACATGCATCGTCGAAGTTAATGGGAAACTCGTCCGGTCATGTTCGACAAAAGCAGTGAGCGGCATGGATATAGCCTTGGACTCAAGCAAGGCAAAAGAAGCCCAAACCGAGGCCATGGACCGGATACTGGAAAACCATTCTTTATACTGTACTGTATGTGATAATAATAACGGAAATTGCAAACTACATAACACAGCAGAATTAATGGAAATTGAACACCAAAAATATCCTTATACACCGAAAGTGGAATTGGGTGCCGTCGATATGTCCCATCCATTTTACCGCTATGATGCCAATCAATGCATCGCATGCGGGCAATGTGTTGAAGTGTGCCAAAACCTTCAGGTCAACGAGACGCTGTCCATCGACTGGGAAGCAGAACGCCCACGGGTAATATGGGATGAAGGAACGGAAATCAATAACTCATCTTGTGTAGGCTGCGGGCAGTGTGTAACGATTTGTCCATGTAATGCATTAATGGAAAAATCGATGCTTGGCGAAGCTGGTTTCATGTCAGGCTTGAAAAACGATATGCTGGAACCGATGATCGACCTTGTCAAAGAAGTGGAACCTGGATACAGCGGGATTTTTGCCATTTCGGAGATTGAAGCGGCAATGCGAGAGACACGGACGAAGAAAACAAAAACGGTCTGTACGTTCTGTGGGGTAGGATGCACATTCGAAGTCTGGACAAAAGGCCGTAAAATCCTTAAAGTCCAACCTACTCATGAAGCACCCGTCAATGCGATATCCACATGTGTCAAAGGGAAATTCGGTTGGGACTTCGTGAACTCGGAAGAACGTTTGACAAAGCCCCTGATTCGGAAAAACGGAAGATTCGTTGAATCAAGCTGGGATGAAGCACTTGATTTGGTTGCGTCCAGACTGGGTTCGATCAAACAGCAATACGGCGGAAATTCAGTAGGCTTCATTTCCTCATCCAAGATCACGAACGAAGAAAACTATGTCATACAAAAACTGGCACGGCAAATGTTCGAAACGAATAACGTCGACAACTGCTCGCGTTACTGTCAATCCCCGGCAACAGACGGACTGTTCCGTACAGTCGGCACGGGCGCAGATGCTGGTACGATCAAGGATATCGCCGCAGCAGGACTTGTCATCATCGTTGGGTCTAACCCGGCAGAAGGACATCCCGTACTGGCGACGCGCGTTAAACGGGCACATAAGCTTCACGGACAAAAGCTGATTGTAGCTGACATCCGTAAAAACGAAATGGCCGAACGTTCCGACATCCATATCAGCCCAAAACAAGGAACGGATCAAGTCTGGTTGATGGCGGTTACAAAATATATGATCGATCAAGGCTGGCATGATCAAGAATTCATCAATGAAAATGTTAACTTCTTCGACGATTATAAAGAAGTACTTGAGAAATATACCCTGGAATATGCAGAAACACATACAGGTATTTCTAAAGAAACATTGATCCAAATAGCTGAGGCCATTCGCGATGCAGACGGTACATGCATTCTTTGGGGTATGGGCGTAACACAAAACACCGGTGCCTCCGATACTTCGGCGGCAATTTCCAACCTGCTATTGGCTACGGGTAACTACCGTCGTCCAGGAGCAGGAGCCTATCCGCTTCGCGGCCACAACAATGTACAGGGCGCTTGCGATATGGGTACCCTTCCAACATGGCTTCCGGGATATCAGCATGTTACCGATGACGTGGCACGTGCTAAATTCGAAAAAGCTTATGGAGTGAAAATCGCTGGCCAACCAGGCTTGAACAATATTGAAATGCTTAAAGCGATAGAAAAAGGCGACATGAAGGCGATGTATCTTGTAGGTGAAGATATGGCACTAGTTGACGCGGATGCCAACCATGTTGATAAAGTGTTATCAGGATTGGACTTCTTTGTTGTCCAGGATATTTTCCTTTCAAGGACAGCCCAATATGCCGACGTGGTATTGCCCGGAGCTCCATCTCTTGAAAAAGACGGAACGTTCACCAATACGGAGCGCCGTGTACAGCGATTATATAAAGCCCTTCCCACTATGGGAGATTCTAAGGCGGACTGGGAAATCACCCAAGAAATCGCCAACCGCTTAGGTGCGAATTGGAATTACGCTCACCCTAGTGAAATCTATGACGAAATGGCAAGCCTGTCACCGATATTCAGCCAAGCGAATTACGAAGTGCTGGAAGGATGGAACAGCTTCCTCTGGGGGAGCCATGATGGATCAAGCACGCCCCTTCTTTATGTAGATGGCTTCAACTTCCCTGATAAAAAAGCGCGCTTTGCACTGGCTGACTGGGTGGAACCTCATAAATTCCCGGAAGAATATGACCTTCATATCAATAATGGACGCATGCTGGAGCATTTCCATGAAGGCAATATGACGAACAAGTCCAATGGAATCCAATCGAAAGTACCTGATATTTTCGTCGAGGTTTCACCAGAACTTGCCAAAGAACGTAAAGTCAGTGATGGCGGACTCGTTCGCTTGGTCTCTCCATTCGGGGCCGTTAAGTTAAAAGCATTGATCACAGACCGTGTTAAAAATAATGAGCTATTTTTACCGATGAACTCCGTCGATAAAGACTCTGCCATTAACTTCCTGACCGGTCCCATCTATGATCGGCGCACAAGCACGCCTGCTTACAAACAGACGATGGTCCGCATGGAAGTATTAAGCGCAAGCGGAGACGTTCCATTACCAGGTACCAATCCACGGAACAAAAAGCGTCATCCTCAAAATGGTGTCGAGGTCGAACGTAAGTGGGCCCGTCCAGGGTATGTTCACTTAACGGATAAATAAACAAGGAGGGTGAAGATCATGGCAGCTCCTATAACGGAAATCCATAATCCCATTACTGAGGAAGAAATAAAGCTACAAAAACTGGAGGAACTGAAAACGCTGATCACCGATAATGAAGATGCCTTGAACAATATGTTTAAAATCGTCAATGAACTGAATGACTCGGGAGTATTCGAAGCCGCGACCTCCATGCTTCAAGGAAAAGAACAAATTGCGAAAATCGCACTTCAACAAATCACAAGGCAACCTGTAACAAACCTGATCAATACCCTTATGGGGGCAACAGGAGCCTTGATGAACGCCGATGCCGCACAATCCACGAAACTGCTGAACAGTGCACTTGCAGGAATCGATGAAGGAAACAAATTCCTTCAGGCCGATAAGAAGATCGGCGTTCTGGAATTAATGAAAACATTGAATGATCCAGACATAAACAGGGCGATCGGCTTTGGCGTCCACTTCCTCAAGGGAATGGGCAAGGAGTTAAAAGAATAGACTCGGAACAAAGACTCAAGAGAAGCTTCTTTTGAGTCTTTTTCTATCATAGGGCTTAGTTGCTGCAAAACTGCTGAAAGTGCAGCGTTGGATAAGATTAGCATTGGAGTGGATGTGTAATGAATCAAGAAGAATAAATTTAGGGCAAAAGAATTACATCTAGTCTCAGTAAAAATTTCCAAAATGTTGATGTGAATATAAAGAAATGAGTTAAAGTCATTCATCAAAATTCAGTCTGTACACCCTTCCCTTATTCACACCGCTGCTTGTCAGATTCAATGATTGCAAAATCCGTGTTGCACTGGAAGAAGAGGAAATGCTTAAAAAATCCCTCAACTGCCGATTCGTTATGGTCGAGCCTAATAGATAAAAATAATCTCGTAAAGCCGGGATATGTGCTTTTTTACTGGAGAGTTGGCATTGATTGCAAAGCCATGTGCCATGCCTTCTAAATAATTTATTGCCATTACAATTCTCACAAATCACTCCTTTAATTAGGTCCTTTTCGGTAATATTGTATCGTTCCAGGATGGAAAAGTCCGCATCGATGTGGTGTTTATTCATTACGCGAATTGCTTTCTTCAAATCTTTCTCACTAAAACTGGATTCTGTTATGGAATGCTCCATTTGATTAATTTTAGCGGGAAGTGCATCGCGATGGATAACTTTATAGTGGAGTTCATGGTTTTCAAGAGCTGTACGGATGATGGTTTGGGGATTACTGATGACAATCAATGAAAGGATGGGCAGTGAGGGAAAACCGTTTTTCAAGAACCAATTGGTCAATTGTGATTCCTGGCGGCTGACTTGTATGATGGGATCTGGAAAGGCCGTTTCTTTTCCTTCTATCGTTCGAATGAGCTGATTGAAATGCGGATCAAAATAGATCGACCCTGCCATGTTCTTCACTTCAATGATAAGCGCATATTTCTTGGAGATTAATAAGGTATCCAGTTGAAAAAATCGGGATTGATCCTGAAGCCTTAAATCGTGGAAGATGAAATAGCTTTTCGGTTCAAGAAAGCTTAATGGAAAATCAATGGAACATTCCCCTTTATAGCCCGCTTCCCTTTTTTTGAGATCGTTCATGATTAAGGGAACTTTAGGGTGATTCGGAGGAAGCCTGCACGCTAATGCACGTAATTTGCGGACGGCAAGAGGAACTTTTCGTTTTTTCACAATCAATTTCATCGCTCCAATCCTATTTTCAAAAGGATTCTACAGCAAATGATGGAAATTGTACAGTTTATCTGCGAAATCGGGAATATATCTTCGAAATTGGAGATATATCAACGAAAACTCCTGATATATCTGCGAATTATTCGATTTATCGATTTTTCGACAAAAACGACGAAAAAAAACCAAATAAAAAACCACCAATATATGTATTGGTGGAGACGGTGGGAGTCGAACCCACGTCCAGACATAACGGCACTTAAGCTTCTACGAGTGTAGTCGATATATTCGCATTTCGCGAACTCATTAGCCTATCGACAGGCGGCAGAGCAGCTAGTCTGATTGGTCTCTTCCTTCATCCTCAGACGGTGGATTCCGGCGTATCCCACTTAGAGTGAGTCCCTTACCCTACCACGTGGGCCATGGAGGGAGGAACAGCTATCGACTGTTATTAAGCAGCGAAAGCTAGGTTGTTGTTTTGTTTGCCAGTTATAGGCGTTGACGTTTTAACGAGGCCGATCCCCTCGACTCGCAACTTAAGCTCGAACTATCCCTGTCGAATCCGTAACGTCCCCATGATAGAAATGGAGCGTACGAGAGAAGAATAGTCAGCAAGTTGGCTGATATTCAATTGTCATCGGTACAGGATTAATTATAACAGATTGGTTCAAAAAATCAATTGTAAGGTCTTGGCATTTTTACATCTTCTGACGATCACGGAAAGCACGTTCAATATCACGCTTCGCTTCCTTCTTCTTCAGGTCATCACGCTTGTCATATTGTTTCTTCCCTTTTCCAAGTCCGATTAAAACTTTGGCAAAGCCATTCTTTAAATACATTTTCAACGGGACGATGGTGTAACCTGTTACCTTTGTTTCCCCGATCAGTTTACTGATTTCTTTCTTATGCAAAAGAAGCTTCCGTGTCCGTAACGGATCATGGTTAAACTGGTTTCCCTGCTCATAAGGGCTGACATGCATATTATGAAGATAAACTTCACCATTTTCTATTTTAGCAAAGGCATCCTTCAAATTTACCCGGGCCGCACGGATTGCTTTGATTTCGGTCCCTTTTAAAACGATTCCCGCTTCAAACGTTTGTTCAATAAAGAAATCATGATACGCTTTTTTATTTTGTGCTAGTTGTTTACCTGAGCCTTTTGGCATCTAACTCTCCCCTTTTTACATCCAATCGCGGCAAGAGGATGAAAGAATCATCCCCCCGCCTGAATCTTTATCTCTTTTTTGGTTTTCTCTTGCGCTTGGCAGCTGGCGCATTTTCAAAGAATTTTTTCTTCTTTTTCGGTTTTCTTCCAGTAGAAGGCGAATCTCCATTACGGCCGCCGCCTTTTCCTTCATTACGTCCTCCATTGCCGCCTCGGCCGCGTTTGCGTTCACCTGAATTGGCTTTGAATATTTTCTTCTCGCCGGATGGACGCGGACGGCTTACCTTCATGCCGATAATTTCAAAATCGATGGCGCGTTCCTCTTTATTGACGTTGGAAACCCGTACGTCGATCTCATCGCCAATCCGGAACACATTACCGGTACGTTCCCCGATCATTGCTAGCTGACGCTCATCGAAGCGATAATAATCATCCGTCATGAAGCTGACATGGACAAGTCCTTCAATCGTGTTCGGCAGCTCGACGAACATCCCGAAATTGGTGACTGAACCAATGATCCCGGTATATTCTTCGCCGATTTTATCCAGCATATATTCCGCTTTTTTCAGATCATCCGTTTCCCGCTCGGCATCGACTGAGCGACGTTCGCGTTTCGATGTATGATCGGCAATCTCAGGTAAATTGGCATTCCATTTCTCCTTCGTAGCTTCATCCAGTTTACCTTCCACCAAGTAGGTCCTGATCAGCCTGTGCACGATCAAATCCGGGTAACGGCGAATCGGAGATGTGAAATGTGTATAAAACTCAGCAGATAAACCAAAGTGGCCTAAGCTCTCCGGATCATATTTCGCCTGTTGCATGGAACGAAGCATGACGGTGGATATGACCGTTTCTTCCGGCTTACCGGCAACCGCCTCAATGATTTCCTGTAACGCCTTAGGATGGACGTCATTGGCCGATCCCCTTACAATGTATCCGAAGTTCGTAATGAATTCAAAGAAACGCTGCAGTTTTTCCGGCTTTGGATCTTCATGAATACGGTAAATGAACGGTAGGTCAAGACGGTGGAAATGCTCAGCAACGGTTTCATTAGCTGCAAGCATGAACTCTTCAATCAGCTTTTCCGCAACCGACCTTTCACGTAAAACCACATCAGTCGGATGGCCCTCTTCATCAACGATGACTTTCGCTTCATTGAAATCAAAGTCGATCGCGCCGCGGTTCATCCGGTTTTTACGAAGGATGGCCGCTAACTTCTCCATGTCCTGGAACATTGGCACCAACGCTTCATAGCGTTCAAGCTGTTCTTCATCTTTATCGACAAGGATTTTGTTCACATTGCCATATGTCATACGTTCCGTCGTCTTAATGACACTTTCAAATATATCATGGTTGACGACTTTGCCATCCGGCGTGATTTCCATTTCACATGAGAGTGTAAAACGATCGACTTGTGGGTTCAGGGAACAAATGCCATTCGATAAACGATGCGGGATCATCGGGATGACCCTGTCCACCAAATACACGCTCGTCCCTCTTTCCAGGGCTTCCTTATCGATTGGAGAACCTTCCTTCACGTAATGACTGACATCAGCTATATGAACGCCCAGCTTGTAATTGCCATTCTCGAGCTTGGAAACAGTGACGGCATCATCCAGATCCTTTGCATCCGCTCCATCAATCGTAACCAAAACATCATTACGCAAGTCCCTGCGGTTGCCAATTTCACTTTCTTGAATGGTATCGGAAACGGCATTGGCCTGCTCCATGACGTCATCCGGGAACTCCATCGGCAAACCATACTTATGGATCACGGAAAGAATATCCACACCAGGATCATTTTTATGGCCAAGAATCTCAATGACTTCACCTTCGGCACTTATGCGTCCCTCAGGATAAGAAGTAAGCTTGACGACAACCTTATGTCCCTCTACCGCTCCATGTGAAGCATGCTGTGGAATGAAGATATCGTTTGCGATCTTTTTATCATCAGGGATGACGAAACCAAAACTTTTACTTTCGGAGTATGTACCGACCACTTGTGTAATTCCGCGTTCAAGTATTCTGATGACCGTGCCTTCTTGCCTTGAGCCGGATGTTTCCGAAGATACCCGTACCATGACGACATCTCCATGCATCGCTGTGCCCGTTTCATTTGGCGGAATGAAAATATCATCCATTCCCGGGTTGTCTTCAGGTGTGACAAAGGCAAACCCCTTTGCGTGCCCCGTTAATTTACCGCGGAACAAATTCATTTTTTGCGGCAGGCCGTAACGATTGCTCCTCGTTCTGACCACCAATCCCTTTTCTTCCATTTTTACTAAAGCCTTAACGAAATTCTTGAAATCTGCCGAGTCTTCGATTTTCAAAGCCTCTTCCAGTTCTTGTACCGTTAGCGGCTTATACGCTTCATCCGTCATGTATGTCAGAAGCTTATTAATATGTTCTTGAATGTTATCTTCCATGAAAACCCTCCTATTCAGGGTATATTTTTGTTATTCGGACCAATCCAGGCTTTCTAAAAATTCCAATACATCTTCATGCAGCTCGTCTTTTTCTTTATCAAGGGTTATGACATGACCGGATTCTTCATACCACTTGATTTTTTTGACCGGTGATTCTATGGAATCAATAATAATATCGGCACTTTTTGGATTGATAACATCATCATGCCGGCCCTGCACGACAAATGTCGGAGCGTAAATAAGATCGACGTGCTCCCGTACATCCGTTATCAATTCCTGAAGGGCTTTCAATGTATTCATTGGTTTATCGGCAAGGAGGTCCATTTCAAGCTCTATTTGCTCTTGAGTTTTTCCTTCATACTTCTTAAATTCTCTGGCGTACTCCAATACTCCTTTAAACATCATTTCTTCACTTTTGATATACATAGGCGCACACATTGTTACGATACCCTTTATAGGTACAGTGTAACCTAATTTAAGAGAAAATACGCCTCCTAATGAGAGTCCGGCAACAGCAATTTCTTCATGGCCTTTGCTTTTCAGGAAATCATAGCCCATCATGACATCTTTCCACCAATCTTCCGGACCTGTTTTCACCAGCTCCTCTGGGGGAACGCCATGCCCTTCATAGTGGGGGGCATGGCAGGTGTATCCCTGTTTCTCCAAGTAACGGCCCAGCATCCGTACATCCGCTGAATTTCCCGTGAACCCATGTAAAAGTAAGACAGCCCTTTTTCCGCCTTCAAAAGTAAAGGGCTGCTGCAGCTTGATTTTCATGACCTTAAACTCCTTTATCAGTAAATAGAATTTTAAAAAATCCCTATCCTATAATTAAGTACTAAAATCACTATATCTATTCATGCAACTATTGTGCAAAGAAAAAAGCCTAGCTATTTAGCTAGACTCATTTTTGATCCATTACACATCAAAGTATGCAACAAGTAAAGTTAAAGCAAAGAATAGAATCGCCAATACTATTGTCGCACGATGTAAAACCAGGTCCAAACCGCGTGCCTTTTGCTTTCCGAATAACTGCTCAGCACCGCCGGCAATCGCACCTGATAAACCTGCACTCTTACCTGATTGAAGCAATACCGTCACAATGAGGGCGATACTGACAATCACTAAAAGCGTTATGAGAAATGCATGCATGCAATTACACCTCCTGAAGAACCAATAAACAATTACTTTAACTTTACCACACCCAATAAATATCCACAATCTTTGTTATACTATGATGGTAAGAATTCCTAAAAACCCATAGTCATTTATTTCTTTTTGAATCAAAGTTTGAGATAATTTGCATAAATAGAGAAAGAGGTGTCAACATGTTTAAGTCCATACTACGGATTCTTGATCTCCTGACCATCCTATTCTCGGCGGTTGCCGGCTATTCTTTATGGGCAGGCGGAAGCAATTTCATCAGCGTCCTATTAATCATCCTATCACCGCTTCTATTGCTGCTGGCAAAGTATCACGGAAATCGATACTTATTATTTGCTGCATATATCACGACAACCGTTTATTTTACTGCTATTATTTATAATGGACTTTCCAATAGCGGTATCGACTTTTTCCAATCAAGCTTCCATGTCCTCCTGATCGGGGCAGCCGCCGCCTTGCTGAGCGTCATAGCGGCGGTCATTGGGTTCGGGACCAATACCCTTACGATTCTTTGGTTAGCGCTTCACGCCCTTGTCACATTCGAGACAATCAGGATGTCATCCGGTTTCCTTTCGAGCTTTTGGTCTGATCCCGTCGTGGAAACCGCAATCCGCAACGATTATCCATTTTTACTGATGGTCGTCTGGATTGGCTTATTTCTTGATAAATATCAAAGTGAATTAACAAGGGATTACTTATCACGATAATTTTCAAAACTACTTTTATTGGAAATCTTATATTAAAAGCAAGGGGCCTTTCATATGTTAAAACCTATATTTGCAGCAACCGCTCTATCATCTTTCATTCTGATGGCTGGCTGTTCATCCGACCTGACCAGTGAGCATGAAAAAGAGCAAAAAGAAGAACAACCGAGCTCCCAGGAGACTGAGAAGGAGACTGAGACCGACAAGAATAATGATTCAAAAGAATCGGCCCAGCGCCAGGTGGAGATTGATGAAGCGGCTACACCCGCACAGGCTGGCCTTCAGACGTTGGCCCATCCGGAAAGCATACCTGTACTTGTCAATAAACAATACAGCCTGCCTGAAGATTACAAACCTGCTGACCTTATCTACCCAAATGTGGATTTCATCTTTGAAGATAAAATCGAAAAAAGAATGATGCGCGAAGAAGCGGGAAAGGCTCTTGAATTAATGTTCCAAGCTGCCGAAAAAGACAATATGCACTTTGCCGGCGTTTCCGCTTACCGCTCACACCAAACACAAATCACGGTCTTCAATAACTATGTGGCTAAGGACGGGGAAGAAAAGGCGAAAACCTACAGTGCAATGCCTGGGACAAGCGAGCATGAAACGGGCCTGGCGATCGATGTCACGACCCACGATGGGGCATGCGCTGCCCAAGACTGCTTCGGTGATACGAATGAAGCGGCCTGGCTTGCTGAACATGCACATGAATACGGATTTATCATCCGTTACCCTGAAGGCAAGGAAAACATCACGGGTTATAAATACGAACCATGGCATATCCGCTATGTTGGTGTCGATGCCGCAACTGAAATCTTTGAAGCGAAGATTACATTAGAAGAATACTATAATGCCGTACCAGTGGAAGCTGTATCGGATAAATGAAAAAAGGTGCCCTGATGCGGCACCTTTTTTTATTAATCAAACGTTTGATTAAATCCTTTCAAGCTGGAAGCAGTGACTGGTTTCTGGGTATAAAAAACCTCCTATTCAATGTGGATGGCCACATTGAATAGGAGGGAAAATTTTTGTAAGATTACTTTTTCAAGTTATAGAAAGATTTCAAGCCGCCATATACAGCCAAGTCACCAAGTTGGTCTTCGATGCGAAGAAGTTGGTTGTATTTAGCGATACGGTCCGTACGGGACATGGAACCGGTTTTGATTTGTCCTGCGTTTGTTGCAACGGCGATATCAGCGATCGTTGCATCTTCCGTTTCACCTGAACGGTGGGAAACGACTGCAGTGTAGCCTGCGCGTTTAGCCATTTCGATTGCATCAAACGTTTCTGTCAGTGTACCAATTTGGTTCACTTTGATCAGGATGGAGTTACCGATGCCTTTTTCGATGCCTTCAGCCAATTTTTTCGTGTTCGTTACGAAAAGATCGTCACCAACAAGCTGAACTTTAGAACCGATGCGTTCCGTTAGAAGCTTGTGGCCATCCCAGTCATTTTCATCCAGGCCGTCCTCGATGGAGATAATAGGGAATTCATTCACTAGCTCTTCATAGAAAGCAACCATTTCTTCGGATGTAACACCATTGCGGCCTTCGCCTGCAAGATCATATTTGCCTGTTTCTTTGTTATAGAATTCAGATGAAGCCACGTCCATGCCAAGGTAGATATCTTCGCCTGCTTTGTAGCCAGCTTTTTCAATTGCCTCGATGATGACTTGAAGCGCTTCACGGTTTGAACCAAGGTTTGGCGCAAAGCCACCTTCATCGCCGACTGCCGTATTTAAGCCTTTGGCTGAAAGGACAGATTTCAAGGCATGGAATACTTCCGCACCCATACGAACTGCTTCTTTGAAGCTAGGAGCCCCTACAGGAAGGATCATGAATTCCTGGAAGTCAACATTGTTATCGGCATGTGATCCACCGTTAATGATATTCATCATTGGAGTCGGAAGTTGTTTCGCATTGAACCCACCAAGGTAACGATACAATGGCAGTCCAGAAAATTCCGCAGCGGCATGGGCAGCAGCCATTGATACGCCAAGGATTGCATTAGCTCCCAAGTTTCCTTTGTTTTCAGTGCCATCCAATTCAATCATAGTAAGATCAAGGCCTGCTTGGTTCGTTACATCCAAACCGATGACAGCTTCAGCAATGATATCATTTACATTATCGACTGCTTTTTGTACCCCTTTACCCAGGTAGCGAGATTTATCCCCGTCACGAAGCTCAACCGCTTCGTGTTCTCCTGTTGAAGCACCTGATGGTACGATTGCACGTCCGAAGTATCCGGACTCTGTTTGGATTTCTACTTCTATTGTTGGGTTACCACGTGAATCTAGCACTTCGCGTGCATATACATGTTCGATGTACGGCATTATAAATCTCTCCTTTTCCTATTCACAATTTTATTTAGATAATAGGGATTTCCCTGTCATTTCAACAGGTTTTTCGACTCCAAGCAAATCGAGCATCGTTGGAGCTAAATCGCCTAAGATACCGCCTGTTCTTAATGTTACCTGATTTTTAGTGATAATGACAGGAACGGGATTCGTAGTATGGGCTGTCATCGGGTTGCCTTCTAGCGTTACCACTTCATCAGCATTCCCATGGTCAGCGGTGATGATCGCTGTACCGCCTTTTGAGACGATTAAATCGACAATCCTGCCTAGGCATTCATCCACTGTTTCAATCGCTTTAATGGTAGGCTCAAGCATCCCTGAATGACCAACCATGTCCGGGTTGGCAAAATTCAAGAGAATGGCATCAAAACGGTCAGCCTCAATTTGTTTCACCAATGCATCCGTCACTTCATAAGCACTCATTTCCGGTTGTAAATCATATGTAGCGACTTTCGGAGAATTAATTAAAATCCTCTCTTCACCAGGAAACTTCTCTTCACGTCCGCCGCTCATGAAAAACGTCACATGCGGATATTTTTCAGTTTCAGCGATACGAAGCTGGGTAAGCTGGTTTTGGGAAAGTACTTCCCCTAATGTATTATCAAGATTTGTCGGATTAAATGCAACATATCCGTCAACTGTTTCTGAAAAATGTGTCAAGCAGACAAAATGGAGATGCTTCGGATGTCCAGGACCGCGGTCAAATGAGCGGAAATCCTCATTCGTGAACGTATTGGAAATCTGGATCGCCCGGTCTGGACGGAAGTTATAAAAGATTACGGCATCATCATCTTTAATCGTTGCCACCGGTTTACCGTCTTCCGCCGTTATGACTGAAGGTATCACGAACTCGTCGAAAATTCCATGTTCATACGAATCCTCGACACATTCCATCGCAGAAGAGTAAGCAGGGCCATCACCATACACCATCGAACGGTAGGATTTCTCCACACGTTCCCAGCGCTTATCACGGTCCATCGAATAATATCTTCCGGAAATGGTCGCAAACTGACCAACACCGATTTCCTTCATTTTCGCTTCCGCTTCCTTAATATAACCCTGTGCCGTTTTCGGTCCGACATCACGGCCATCTAAAAATGCATGTACATATACATTTTTAACTCCTTCTTTAGCGGCCAATTTCAAAAGGGCATACATATGATCGATATGACTATGCACGCCGCCATCTGAAAGAAGACCAAAAAGATGAAGGTCCGTGCCTTTTTTCTTGGTATGGCTCATGGCATCGACCAAAGTTGGGTTTTGTGCAAACTCACCTTCACGTATTGCCAGGTTCACACGGGTCAGGCTTTGATAAACGATCCGTCCTGCCCCGATATTCAAATGGCCCACTTCCGAGTTCCCCATTTGACCGGCAGGCAAGCCGACCGCTTCCCCGCTTGCAGTTAAATGGGAGTGCGGATACTGTTCCCAATATCGGTCAAAGTTCGGTTTTTTCGCATGAAAAACAGCATTACCCTTTTCTTCGTTACGGCAGCCAAAACCGTCTAAGATGATAAGTGCCACAGGCGACTTACTCATAGTGACCAGCCTCCAGCAATTGTAAAAATGAATCGGATTTCAAACTAGCACCGCCAACCAATGCACCGTCTATATCAGGTTGTGCCATGTACTCTTTAATATTCTCAGGTTTTACACTGCCACCGTACTGAATGCGGATGGCTGCAGCTGCTTCATTTGAAAATTTGTCGGCAACGACTGAGCGGATATGCGCACAAACTTCATTAGCATCTTGAGCTGATGACGATTTTCCGGTTCCAATCGCCCAAATCGGCTCATAAGCAATAACGGCTTGTTTCAATTGATCGTCAGATAATCCTGCTAGGCCTTTCTCAATCTGGCTGCCTACGAAATCATTCGTTTCGCCAGCTTCCCTTTGCTCAAGTGTTTCACCGCAGCAAACGATCGGGGTCAATTGGTGGGCAAAAGCGGCATGAGCTTTTTTATTAACGGCTTCATCCGTTTCGTTGAACATTTCCCTGCGCTCAGAATGACCAAGTATGACGTAGGATACCCCAAGATCAGCCAAGGCGATTGGGCTGATTTCTCCTGTGAAAGCACCGCTTTCTTCAAAGTGCATGTTCTGTGCCCCGATTTTCACATCGGTTCCTTTTGCTGCTTGAACGAGCTGATCCAAAAATAAAGCTGGAGCACATACAACCGTATCGATTACATCTTGCTTCGGAATCAAATTGCTCACTTCTTCTAAAAAGGCAGTCGCTTCAGATAGTGTTTTATTCATTTTCCAGTTTCCTGCAATAATCGGTTTACGCATTTGGTTTCTCATCCCTTCTAATGTTGAAATATGTAACGGTTCAATCTTATTTATCGTTCAAGGCTACAACGCCAGGCAACTCTTTGCCTTCCATGAACTCAAGAGATGCACCGCCGCCAGTTGAAATATGGGACATCTTTTCTGCCAGTCCAAACTTTTCTGCAGCTGCGGCCGAATCCCCTCCGCCAACAATGCTGTACGTATCATTTGCTTCCGCCAAGGCTTGAGCAACGGTTCTCGTTCCATTCGCAAATTTATCGAACTCGAATACACCCATTGGTCCATTCCAAATGACAAGCTTGGAACTTTTGATTACATCCGCAAATAATTCACTTGTTTTTGGTCCGATATCAAGAGCCATTTTATCACTTGGAATAGCATCGATATCGACATTATCCGTCTCAGCATCAGGTGAAAATTCAGCAGTTACGACTGCATCGATAGGCAAGTGAAGTTTTACGCCTTTTTCTTTTGCACTTTCGATGAAAGATTTGGCCAATTCTATTTTGTCTTCTTCCAATAAAGAATTACCGATTTCATGACCTTGCGCTTTAATGAATGTGTAACCCAATCCACCACCAATGATCAAGTGATCGACTTTTTCCAAAAGGTTTTCGATAACGCCTATCTTATCCTTTACTTTTGCTCCGCCAATTATAGCTGTAAAAGGACGTTCTGGGTTGGAAAGGGCTTTTCCAAGTACAGAAAGCTCTTTTTCCATCAGTAATCCAGCAACGGCCGGGAGATGGTGAGCTATTCCTTCAGTTGAAGCATGTGCACGGTGCGCAGCTCCGAATGCATCGTTAACATAAACATCAGCCAGTGCCGCAAATGACTTCGCCAATTCTTGATCGTTCTTCTCTTCTCCTGGATAGAAACGAACGTTTTCCAACAACAGGATCTCGCCATTTTGCATGTTTTCAATGATTGATTGAACGGTCTCGCCGTATGCTTCTTCTGCCTTTTGCACATCTTTGCCGCTAAGTTCGCTTAGTCTTTCCGCAACAGGTGCTAAACGCAATTCTTCTACGACTTGTCCTTTAGGACGGCCAAGATGGCTGGCTAAGATGACTTTTGCGCCTTGTTCTGTCAAATAGGAAATCGTCGGCAGTGCAGCCTTGATTCTCGTATCATCCGAGATCTTTCCGTCCTGCATCGGCACGTTGAAATCAACACGGCAAAATACGCGTTTCCCCTTTAATTCAATATCTTTAATTGACTTTTTATTCATAATCCAAGAACCTCCTTAGATATTGTTATCATATTTTTGATTCTTTTAGCCAAAAAGGGAGAGGGTAAATTTCCCAACTCCCCTTTTCTCTTTTTCATTATAGTCGGTTTCCAGGAAATTATCCAAAAACAAGAAATGTAAACGCTTGACTGATTAATGACTTACTAATAATATCATCTTCTGCCAAGTTTTTTTAGAGCTGTGATAAAAAAAACCTCACCTTGGTGAGGTTTTTTTATTATTCTAATTACAATCCTTTTTTAGCCAAATAGTCGATCAAATCAACAACACGGCTTGAATATCCTGTTTCATTATCATACCAAGATAATACTTTAACCATGTTTCCTTCCATTACCATTGTGGAAAGGGCATCGATTGTAGATGATGATGGGTTACCGTTATAGTCAGTTGATACTAGCGGAAGTTCGCTGTACTCAAGGATTCCTTTTAATTCACCTTCAGAAGCCTTTTTGAATGCTGCATTAACTTCTTCAACTGTTGTGTCTTTTTCAAGTTCAGCAACAAGGTCGACAACAGACACGTTTGGAGTAGGTACACGCATAGCCATACCATTCAATTTCCCTTTAAGTTCAGGAAGGACAAGTGCAACAGCTTTTGCTGCCCCAGTTGTTGTAGGAATGATATTCTCGGCAGCTGCACGTGCACGACGGTAATCTTTATGAGGCAAATCAAGGATTTGCTGATCATTTGTATAAGAGTGAACAGTTGTCATCATACCGCGTTTGATTCCGAATTGTTCATGAAGCACTTTAGCAAATGGAGCTAAGCAGTTCGTTGTACAAGAAGCATTAGAGATTACATGGTGGTTTGCTGCATCATATTTGTCTTCGTTTACACCCATGACGATCGTGATATCTTCATCAGATGCAGGAGCAGAGATGATTACTTTTTTCGCGCCAGCTTCTAAATGCTTAGCTGCATCCGCACGTTTTGTGAAACGTCCAGTAGATTCAACAACTACTTCTACTCCCAGTTCACCCCATGCTAATTGTGCAGGATCACGTTCAGCCAATACTTTTACTTTGTGACCATCAACAACAAGGTAATCCCCATCAACTGCTACTTTTTCATTAAGAGATCCATGAATTGTATCGTATTGAAGAAGGTGCGCTAACATATTAGCATCCGTTAAGTCGTTAATAGCAACAATCTCTACCCCAGGATTACTCAATGCTGCACGAAATACATTACGTCCAATACGTCCAAAACCATTAATACCAACTTTTACTGCCATGAAAAATTCCTCCTTTTAAGTTCGCAAATATATTAAGGGGTGTAATTCCCCTGAATTAACTCTTGTGCCGCAGCTTCATCCGTGATCAAAACGGTCGATGAAGGTGCGCCTTTCATGTAGGAACGGATAGCCTTTGCTTTAGTTTTGCCACCTGCCACAGTTATCACTCGCTTTTCAGGGCTAAGATCATCTAACTGGATGCCGACTGTCAAAACTTTATGAACAACTTTGCCATTTTCATCGTAGTAATAACCGAATGCCTCTCCTACAGCATTTCCATCTAACAGCTTCTTTAACATTTCTGGCGAAGAATTTCTTCTCTCTGCCATCGCCATGGCATCACCGATTCCATGAATGATCATATCGGCAGACTTGATTTGGGAAATCACTTCTTTAATTGCAGGTTCCTTCTGAAATGATGCATAAACCTCACCGCTTAATTGATCGGGTACATATAACACTCTGTAAGAGGCTTGAGCCTTCTGTGCCATTTTTTCGACAATCGTATTGGCCTGATTCTGCACCGCTTCACCAATTCCCCCGCGGGCTGGGACAAATGTCAATTTCCTGGATGCTTCATCAGGTGACAACGAATTAGCCACTTCTGCCATTGTCGATCCGCCAGTAACCGCAATGATATTCTTTGAGTTCCATTCTCGTTTCATACGGTTTGCACAAGCTTTACCCAATTCTTTTTTCACCCATGGGGTTTCATCACAATTTCCTGAGACAATTATGACTTCATCCACTTGTAACAAATCCTGCAATTGCTTTTCCATTATGTCTATACCCATTACTTCACGCATTATTCCTTCTAACTTATCCAGGATTTCAATCCCTTCATCAGTCAGCGTCATGCCAGAGCTGAAGATGTTAACCAGGTTCTGACTTTTCAGAAAATCAACCTCGCCTCTAAGCGTCCGCTCTGTCAAATTAAGGCTCACGGACAGACTGCGCCTTCCAACCGGCTGCATCATTTTGATATAACGCAGGATATCATATCTTTTTTGCATAACCAAAAGGAAATCGGGCAATAATTTTCTTTGTACCTCGAGTAATGTACGCATATTTAAAACTCCTAAAAAGTTAAGTTGGACATTTAACGTCCCGCGTAGTCATTTTCTGTCCCACTTAAAACAAAAAAATATTCCTGCTACATATTTTATTCTAGCAGGAACGGAATGTTTCTTCAAATGATTTGAAAAATTATTTTTCAAAAAGCCTATTTAGAGCTGATTTATCAACGTTTCCGAACTGAACGATTTCATCTTTCCATTCAACGACAGGAATCATCAGCCCGAATTTCTCAAGCAAATCATCATCGGTATGGATATCGATTTCCTTATAGCCTATGCCTGACTCCACTTTCACTTCTTCGAGTACCTGTTTGGCTTTATCACATAACGGGCATTTATCCCTACTATATAAAACAAACGCATTCGTTTCCAAAACCACTCATCCTTTTCAATCATATCTTTTTCGTTTAGATGAAGAAGGGATCCCTAATTGTTCCCGGTACTTGGCAACGGTTCGGCGTGCCAGGATAATTCCATGCTCTTCCTTCAGCCGTTCTGCCAAGTCTTGATCCGAAAGCGGCTTTTGTTTATTTTCCCCATTGATGGCTGCCTGGAGGCTCTTTTTCGCTTGCATGCCCGACATATCCTCATCAAGGCCGACCGACTGTAAAGAAGTGGTGAAAAATATCCGCATCTCTATCGTTCCAAATGGTGTCTGTACGTACTTCCCCTTAACCGCCCGGCTCACTGTGGACTCATGTATGCCAAGTTCGTCTGCGATTTCTTTCATCGTCATCGGCTTCAAATAGTTCAGGCCATGATGAAAGCACGCCGGCTGTTTTTCGACGATGCACTGAATAACTTTCAATATCGTTTCTTTTCTCTGTTGGATTCCCCTGGAGATCCATTGGTATTCCTGCCACTTATCCTGGATAAACCGCTGAACTCCCTGATCCTTATGGCTCTTCATTCGGTTTAAATACCCTTTATCCACATTAAGATTGGGTGTGTTACCATCATAATTCCCGACAAGCAGCATGCCATCCCGAACTTCCACGACCACATCAGGCACTATATAAGAAGGTTTTTCCTGAAAAAAGAGTGATGCCGGACGCGGGTTCAACGTCTGGACATAATCAAAGACCTCTTGAATCTCCTTCAGTGTAACACCGATTTTCTTACTTAGGTCTTTCCAGCGCTTTTCAGCAAAATCGAGGAAATGGTTTTCTATGATCGATTCTGCCAGCAGATTCTCCCCTTCTGCTTTCACTTGAAGCAAAAGGCACTCTTGAAGATTCCTCGCTCCGATGCCATGCGGTTCGAGTTCCTGTAAAATCGAGAGACACTCTTCCAAAACGGCCGGAGATATGCCTGGGATGCATATATCATCCAGCTGAGTCCTTAAGTAACCGTTTTCATCAAGGTTATGAATTAATAGAAGCATTGCCTTTTGCTGCTCACCGGAAAACTGCTGGTGATTCACTTGGGACATGATATGCTGTTCCAGCGATATGGTATCTTCACTGATCTGTTCAATCCAATAGTTTGCATCATACGTATTTTTAAGAGTCCGTTTACCTTTTTTGCGGTCAAAAGTTGGCTGAAATAAAGAAGATGTTGGCTGATCTATTGACAGTAATGGGTTCTCCACCATTTTATTTTCTAAAAAAGCCGATAGCTCCTGCGAGGAGTATTGCAGCAATGTAATAGCTTGCATGAGCTCCTGGGTCATTGCCATCTTTAATGTTTGCTGTTGAAAAAGTCCTGCTTTCATATTCATACTCATCGATTCATCCCTCCCCCCACTCCATTTTACATTATCAGGAGAAAATTCTACACAAAAACCCATGAAAACGCTTACGATTTTTTTCTGAATAGTTTATTTGTTTTAAATACTATATGTTAGAAACGCAAATTTAACAACTACTTTTATTGAAAAATCACCATTTTTCAATAGTGTGGGCGAATATTTTCAAGACAGGACCGACATTACAGGATTCGATGGAATATTACGGAAAACGCGCAAATTCGGCAAAAATTTTAACTCTCCTAAAAAAGACCAATAAAAAATCCCCCACTTTATTAAGCAGAAGATTGGTAATGCCCTCGGCAGGAATCGAACCTGCATTTCAAGCTTCGGAGGCTTGCGTTCTATCCGTTGCACTACGAGGGCGTAATAGAAAATATTTTTTTAACAGACTTCATTATATGATAGAATACCCTCCTTTGCAAGGGTTATCATGTTTAAAACTTTATCATTTGGGTATTATGGGTAGTGTGGAAATTCATCCCTGTGCGGCATAATATATAAAACATTCTATCAGGAAGGAGCCTTAGCCAGAAAATTGTCGAACAAATTATCCATAATAGGGTTTGTTTTGTTTGACCTAAATTGACCAAAAAGTGTATCATACATACATAAAGAATTTAAATGATTCTCTTAATCGAAGGAGGAAATGAACATGAATTTAATTCCTACAGTTATCGAACAAACAAGTCGTGGGGAGCGTGCCTACGATATTTACTCCCGTTTATTAAAAGACCGGATCATTATGCTAGGAAGTGCAATTGACGATAATGTTTCCAACTCCATTGTTGCTCAATTACTATTTTTAGAAGCGGAAAATCCTGAAAAAGATATCACTCTATACATCAACAGCCCTGGCGGAAGCATCACTTCCGGTATGGCCATTTACGATACTATGCAATATATCAAACCTAATGTTTCGACAGTATGCATCGGTATGGCCGCTTCCATGGGTGCTTTCCTATTGGCCGCTGGCGAAAAAGGCAAACGTTATGCATTGCCAAACAGCGAAGTCATGATTCACCAACCACTTGGAGGAGCTCAAGGTCAAGCAACGGAAATTGAAATTGCTGCCCGCCGTATCCTTCACTTGAAAGATAAGCTGAACCAAATCTTGGCAGAACGTACGGGACAACCTATCGAAGTCCTTCAAAGAGATACGGAACGTGATAACTTCATGACTTCCGAAAGAGCTCTTGAATATGGCTTGATTGACAAAGTCATCACGCGCAGCGTTCTTGATGATAAAAACTCTAAGTAATCCTGCAACAAAAGAAAGGCTCCGGACATCGCCATAAGCGACTTCCGGAGCCTTTTTTTACATGATAAAAGAAAAGGATGCACATTTAGGCATCCTCTTTTTTAACCCTCTTGCTGAACGAACTCTTCCAATGCTTCTAATGCTTCTTTTTCATCGCGTCCTTCGATGATTAACTTCACGGATACTCCAGAACTGATGGCAAGGCTCATTAATCCCATTATACTTTTCGCATTCACTTTCTTTCCTTCTTTTTCAAGAAAAACATCTGAATGAAAGCGGTTAGCTTCTTGTACAAAAAGAGCCGCCGGCCGAGCTTGCAAACCCGTTTTCAATTTTACCTCAACTTGTTTCTCCACCATCTTGATCTCCCCTGTTAGCTTTATTTTTTCGCAGCAATAGCCTCTCCCCCACGGAGCCTGTCAGCTATTTCATCAATCTTACGCAATCGGTGATTAATCCCGGACTTACTGATGGTTCCCCCGGATACCATTTCCCCAAGTTCCTTTAAGGTTATATCCTGAAACGCTATCCTAAGCTCCGCAATTTCCCGAAGCTTATCCGGTAAAATGCTAAGTCCTACCGTATCCTCGATATAATGGATATTTTCAACCTGGCGCAATGATGCCCCGATCGTTTTGTTCAAATTGGCTGTTTCACAATTCACAAGCCGATTCACTGAATTACGCATATCACGGACAATCCGTACATCCTCGAACCTTAATAAAGCTGAATGGGCGCCAACTATACTTAAAAACTCGGCAATCTTTTCGGCTTCTTTCAAATAAATGATGTACCCCTTCTTGCGTTCAAGTGTCTTGGCCTTCAAGCCAAACTTATTCATTAGCTCACATAGGGCATCATTGTGCTCTTTATAAAGTGAGAAAATCTCAAGGTGATAGGAAGACGTTTCCGGATTGTTTACCGAACCCCCTGCAAGAAATGCACCTCTTAGATAAGAACGCTTACAGCATTTCTTCCCAACAATAGTATCGGATATATCATGGAGAATTTCAAAGCCATCGCCTAAAATTTCCAAATCGGTTAAAACCCGCTGCCCTCCGGATGACATCCTGACAATATATACATTGTTCTTTTTAAGCTTCATCTTTTTACGGACCAACAGCTCGACCTGGACCTCATAACTTTTTTTAAGCAGCGTATAAATCCTTCTGGCAATCGCAGCATTCTCAGTTTGAATATCCACAACAAGCTTCCGATTAGAAAATGAAAGGGATCCGTTCATCCGGATAAGCGCACACAATTCCGCTTTACCGCAGCAATCCTTTCCCTCTAATGTTGTAAGCTCTTTTTTTGTTTCTGAAGCAAAAGACATCCATTTCACCCCCAATCGAACGCAGGTAATCTATTTTTATCAATCAAAAAACCGTCCCCGCTTATATCTACGGTTCTATGTGGCTTTTTGTTTCATTTACAAGCATATTATAAAGCAAATCCGCCACTTTTTTCGTATCATGGCGTATTACATTCCCTTCAAAGCTGAAAATGCGTTCTTGTATGATTTCAAGACCCATCATTTTTAAGCTTTCCACATCATACATGACCGGTTTGGCATATTCAGCTTGATAGCGCTGCTGAATCTCGGTTGGTATTTCCTCATTATTAACAAGTATCCTGTCAATATATGCATTTCCCATATGGTCATATATCGCTTTTATATGATCACTCGCGCTATAATCCAGAGTCTCGCCGGCTTGTGTCATCAAATTGCAAATGTACACCTTCTTCGCCTTGGAGCGGGCAACCTCTTCTCCTAAACCAGGGACAAGTAAGTTAGGCAGAATGCTAGTATATAGGCTTCCTGGACCTATGACTATAAGATCTGCCTGCTTGATTTCCTGGAGAGTTTCACTAAGCGGCTTTATATGATGAGGAGACAGGAACACTTTTTTTATTTTCTTTCCTGAGAAGGGAATCTTGGACTCTCCTGTAACAATCGTGCCGTCATCCATCTCTGCATGGAGAACCACACTTTGATTCGCAGCCGGAAGCACTTTACCGCGGACATTAAGGAATTTACTCATTTCCTGGATCGCATGGACGAAATCCCCGGTCAGCGAAGTCATTGCCGCCAGTATCAAATTCCCCAGCGAATGCCCGGACAACTCATTTTTACTTTGAAAGCGATGCTGAAACATTTGTTCAACAAGGGGCTCTACATCCGATAACGCAGCCAGCACGTTACGAATATCACCCGGAGCGGGAATATCCATATCCTCGCGAAGGCGGCCTGAACTTCCACCATCATCAGCTACCGTTACGATTGCCGTTATATCTACCGGATGCTTCTTTAACCCTCTCAACAAAACAGGAAGGCCGGTTCCTCCACCGATGATCACAACCTTAGGCTGTTTCTTTTTATCTAACATCTGCTTTCCCCTTACTTTTTTCGATATCGCGATGTGATACTTGAACCCTGTAATCCTTTTTGAAGTGGTTTGAAATATACTCCGTCAATGCTACAGAACGATGCTGGCCGCCTGTACACCCAATCGCAACAACAAGCTGCGCTTTCCCTTCACGTTTATAATACGGAAGCATGAAAGCGAGCAGATCGGTCACTTTTTCCAAGAATTTTTGCGTCTCACTCCATTTTAAAACGTAACTAGACACTTCCTGTTCCAAGCCAGTCCTTGGCCTCATATGGTCAATATAATATGGATTTGGCAGGAACCGTACATCAAATACAAGGTCGGCATCTATCGGCAGACCATGCTTGAACCCGAACGACATGACATTGACTGTAAAACCGACACTTTTATCAGCAGAAAACTCCGAAGCGATTTTCTCCCTCAATTCGCGCGGTTTCAGTTGGGAAGTATTAAAGATCAACTGGGCCCTTCCCTTCAATTCGTCCAAAAGTTCCCGTTCCATTTTAATGCCTTCCAATGGCCGGCCTAATGGAGCAAGGGGGTGGGTCCTTCTCGTTTCCTTATATCTGCGTACCAAGGAATCATCATCAGCTTCAAGAAAAAGGATTCTTGGTGATACTGCAGCTGCATCCGATAAATTATCCAGTGCAAGAAACAAGGAATCAAAAAATTCCCTTCCCCTTAAATCCATGACAAGAGCCACTTTATTCATCTTATTCCCGGAGTCCTTCATTAACTCCAAAAACTTTGGCAACAGCGTGGGCGGCAAATTATCGACGCAAAAAAAGCCGAGGTCTTCAAAACTTTGAACCGCCACTGTCTTACCTGCTCCGGACATTCCGGTAATGATGACCAATTGCGTTTCACTCATCTGCCCTGTACTCATAGTTTCTCCGCCCCCATGTATAGCAATCTTTTTTATCTCTAAAAATTAACCTGGATCCAACCGGTAAGAAAGCAGCTTGAACTCTGGCGTATAGGTAAAGGTTCCATAGATGATCCCACTGCCATGAACCATATAATCCAGGATGTGAAAATCACCTTCAGCCATCATCAGCTTTTTAACATCTTCAACCGGATGCCAGCTAAGTTCCCCTTCTTCACAAACATCCACATTTACACCATCGGAATCCGTTGCAAAGAAGGTGAACATCATCCATTCTGATAAAACTTTATCTCCGTCCTTCATGATGAAGGTGAAAATACCTTTGATGGAAGGGTTTTTTAAATAAACGCCCGTTTCTTCGCGATATTCCCTAATGCAAGCATCGCGAACAGATTCCCCAGGTTCCATCTTGCCGCCTGGAGCTACCCACCATCCGCGTCTAGGCTTTTTCAATAAGAGGATTTGATTATCTCTGATCAATACACAGTTTGTGACACGTTGCACGTTCTTCACCTCGATTGGCTCTGCTCGACTAATAGAAACCTTCACCCCCCGTGTTGAAGAGATTCAGTTTATATCCTTAAACCGCCGCTAGATATCCATTTGGCGATCTACAAATGCTAATAGTTCAAACAAGTTGTATTTTTCATCTTCTTACCATTATGAAAGATATATATATGTTTAGTATATCTTATCATTATACTATTTTTAAAATAAGCTAACAATAAAGTAAACTTCCTGCATTGGGGGAATCTTCAATTGCAAGGAATCACATAGGTAAGCCTTTATCCTGCTTACCTCCTATTCTTCTCCACTTTCGCTTCCTAAATGCAAAGGAACGACTTGTTTCACATTAAAAACCGCTGGATACATCCTAAAAATTGGAACTAAAGATATAGTCTCAAAGCAGGAAAACAAAAAAAAGACACAGAAACTTATTCTGTGTCTTTAAACGTTTATAATTAAAGGGGGTCAACTTCTACCCCCTACTATACCGAATCATTATTTCACGCATGTTACAACATCGTTAAAACGGAATTACGATTGTATATTCTTGTGAAATCAAGCCTTTGGCTGCAATTTTTCTTGAAGTTCCTCAACAAAATGCTGAGCGGATTGGGCGGCAATGCTTCCATCGCCTGTAGCTGTAACGATTTGGCGCAATGTTTTTTCACGAACATCACCTGCAGCGAAAATACCAGGTACGCGTGTTTCCATCCGATCATTCGTTTCAATATAGCCTGTTGAGTTCAAGATGCCCAAGTTTTCAAATGGTTTCGTTAGCGGAAGCATTCCGATATAAATGAATACACCGTCTGCGTCCATCACTGTCTCTTCTCCGTTTTCAGTGGAAACTAGTGTGACACCGCCGACCTTGCCGCCTTTTTCATTGATTTCCTTCAAAGTGTGATTCCAGATGAAGTTAATTTTCTCATTGGCAAATGCACGATCTTGAAGAATCTTTTGAGCACGAAGTTCGTCACGTCTGTGAACGATCGTCACTTTCGAAGCAAAGCGGGTTAAGTACACACCCTCTTCAACAGCAGAGTCTCCGCCGCCGATAACGAACAGTTCCTTTTGCTTGAAGAATGCACCATCACAAACTGCACAATACGATACACCGCGGCCGCCCAATTCTTTTTCGCCTGGAACGCCGATTTTCTTATATTCGGCACCAGATGAAATGATGATTGAACGTGCTTTGAATTCCTTTGAACCGGCTTTGATCGTTTTATACTCTTCACCGTCGATGATTTCCTTAACATCCCCATAGGCATACTCCGCACCGAACTTCTTTGCATGGTCAAACATTTTCGTTGAAAGTTCAGGTCCGAGTATAGTGTCGAATCCAGGATAGTTTTCAACTTCCTCCGTATTGGCCATTTGCCCGCCCGGTACTCCGCGTTCTAACATCAATGTTGAAAGGTTCGCACGTGATGTATAGACAGCCGCCGTCATCCCTGCAGGACCAGCTCCAATAATAACAACGTCATAAATTTTTTCAGACATGTTTTCACTCCTCCATATTCCATTACAAATGGAACCTTCACTACGGTTAGTGTTCCCTACCTATTATCCTATATAACAAATAATTTTTCGTCCAAATATCTGCTCATCCGAGTAAGTTTTGAACCAACTTCACGTACTTAGATAAGGTGGACACCGAAATGAAATGTTTGTCTGCGATTGCCTGTTTGCTCGCCTTCTCACTTTTAAGCTGAATCCACACGTACTCCACCGCAGATGCCCATCCTGCCGGATTATTTAGCTTCTGCTCGGATTTCACCGCTTCGATGAAAACGGAAAACCACATTAAATAGAGCCCGGCTTCATTTAATTGTATCGGTTGGAAATGCTGATATAATAACTCAGCTGTGCGATCGGCAAAATCAATCGGTGTTAATTGGCGCTCTTTAGCAGGACCTTGAACAAGTTCGGCATAATCACGTTCCAATTCAGTGAAATTCTGGTTTAGGTTGAGGACCTGGTTTTTCAATAGCTTCTGTTTATGAACCGAATGTTTCAGAAGGAAAATGGCAAAAAGCCTTTCTTCGATGAATTCACTTTCCAGCCTTTTTATAATAGAAGGAAAATGATGTTCAAAACCATCTGAAGTTGCATTCATATCTCCCCAAGGCTCCATGCCTTCCTTTTCCGGGTTCATTTCCACGACCTTTTTCCATGCCTTTTTGGCAGCCTGTTCGTGGCCTAGGTGGTAAGCTGAAATGGTAAGCCAGTAGTAGAAGGTTCCATCTCCTTCGAACCCTTGCTTTTGAAGTCCTTTAAGCCAATTATATGCAGAAGCATAATTTCCGATCAGAGCGAAGGTCGCTCCAAGCTTGAAACGGTGTTCGGATAGCATGGGCCTAATTTTCTCCAGCATCTGTATGAGCTCTTCAACCTTTGCCTCATCCTGTTGATAATGATGAAATACAACAAGGTTACAAAGCGCATGCAGGTTTCCCGGACTTTTTTCCAGTACCTCATCAAGTGTTGCAAAAGCTTCATTCACTTGACCAAGATAGAAATAGGCAAGTGCCAGGTTATTATAAGCGGACCAGTAATCCTCGTACTCGGCAATCGTTTCTTTCAGCACTTCGATCGCCTTCGGGAAATTGCCTGATTCCAGGTACTCGCGGGCTTGTTCCTGTTTGGTAATGAGCCCATCATGCTTAAAGGGATTTTCTTCTGACTCATCCGACTCAAAAGTTATCAATTCAAGCAAATCCTCTGCGTCATCGCTGAACTCCCCGTCTTCTTCTTTATCAAGATAAGCACTGGCGTGACGATAAGCCTCCTTGAACATGCCTAAGTGGGCATAATTATTCGCCAGGAAGTAATGACA
Organism: Peribacillus sp. YIM B13477; assembly: GCF_042787955.1. Lineage (NCBI taxonomy): Bacteria > Bacillati > Bacillota > Bacilli > Caryophanales > Bacillaceae > Peribacillus > Peribacillus sp. YIM B13477. Next base: position 44,839 of record NZ_JBHZPD010000006.1, on the reverse strand, counting down.
TTCCGACATATAAGGATCCATCACATCCAAGATGTTTTCCAAAAGGTTGTTTGAATAATTATATTCACCGATTTCCGAGCAAGTGATAGCCAATTGACAAGCTATCATCGGTTCAGCAGGTTCAAGTTCCAACGCACGTTCCAGGTATTTCTTTGATTTAGGTAATTCCCGTCTATGATAAGCTTTTAAACCCTTGGTGAAATAATACTCACCTGTTGGGTGAAAGGTTAGAATTTTTGCCTGTTGGCCAAATTTAGAGTCTTTACTCATGTAATCCTCCATCTACAAGTTGATTAACCATAGTATTATAACATATTGGAGAAAATTTGCCGAACAATTCAAGAAAATGGAAAACAGGAATCATCATGCTTTCTTCAAGAAAAATTGAAGCATTTTCCTTGTCATATGTTGATTCAGGATCACTGCCCGCCATCGTAAACACACACAAAAGCCCTCCTATTGACGGAGGGCAATCACCATTTCATTCGGTTTCTTTCGGTTCATCCTTTTCGGCATGTCTAGCCTTCAATACATCAAGCACTGCTTGGAAAGGCAGCTCCTGCTCTTGAAGAAGAACGAATAAGTGATAGAGGAGATCGGCACTTTCCATCGAAAGTTCCTCTGCATCACGGTTCTTAGCAGCAATGATCACTTCTGCCGCTTCTTCACCGACTTTCTTCAGGATCTTATCAACGCCCTTATCGAATAGGTAGGTCGTATATGAACCTTCAGGCATTTCCGATTTTCTTTTTTCAATCAATCTTTCTAATTCCGTCAAGAAAGTCACATTCGCCTTCACGGCTTGTCCGGCTTCCCCGTTTTGGTAAATCGTTTCGCTAAAACAGCTTGTTGCACCAGTATGGCACGCAGGTCCTGCAGGCACGACCCGCACGACCAATGCATCCTGATCGCAGTCATACTTCATTTCGGTGATTTTCTGGATATTGCCGCTGGTTGCTCCTTTATGCCATAATTCATTGCGCGAACGGCTGAAGAAAACCGTTTCCCCTTTTTCAATCGACAATTGCAGAGATTCTTGATTCATGTAAGCAAGTGTCAGCACTTCGCCTGTTCCTGCATCTTGAATAATTGCCGGTACCAGACCTTTTTCGTCGTATTTAATAGTTTCAAGATTCATCGTACAACCACTCCTTGTTGTTTGAGAAACGCTTTGACTTCTTTAACGGATGTTTCTTTATAATGAAAAATCGATGCCGCTAATGCTGCGTCGGCTTTACCTTCTTGGAAGGCTTCCTGGAAATGTTCAGCGTTGCCTGCCCCGCCAGATGCGATGACCGGAACTGAAACGGCTTCAGATACCGTTTTTGTCAAAGCGATATTAAACCCTTGTTTCTCGCCGTCACAATCCATGCTTGTCAATAAAATTTCCCCAGCACCGCGGGATACGGCTTCCTGCGCCCACTCGGTCACTTCCCATTCAGTCGGTTTCCGGCCGCCGTGGGTATATACGCGCCATGACCCAAGCCCTTCATCATATCGGGCGTCTATGGCAACCACGATACATTGGGAACCAAAATAATCAGCACCTTCATTAATTAACTCAGGACGCAGGATGGCTGCTGTATTTAGGGATACTTTATCGGCACCAGCCCGCAGGATCTTCTTCATATCCGCCAATGAATTAATGCCGCCGCCCACCGTGAACGGGATTGCCAAGCTGCCCGCTACCGCTTGAACGACGTCGACGATCGTTTCCCTGCCTTCATGTGATGCGGAAATATCCAGGAAGACAAGCTCATCGGCACCTTCTTGATCGTAAAAGGCTGCAAGTTCGACCGGATCTCCAGCATCCCTAAGGGAAACAAATTGTATGCCCTTGACTACGCGCCCATCTTTTACATCGAGACATGGAATAATTCGTTTAGTGAGCATTTAACCACGCACCTTTTCTAGTGCTTCTTCTACAGTAAAGCGGTTGGTATAAAGTGCCTTGCCGATGATAGCCCCTGCAATGCCTTGGGCTTCAAACTCCTTGAGGGTGATAAGGTCTTCGAGTGAACTAATGCCTCCTGAAGCAATCACGTTTTTACCAGTTGCCTCCGCCATGGCCAATATTCCTTTCACATTCGGCCCTGAAAGCATGCCATCCGTCGCAATATCAGTCACGATAAAGGTCTCGGCACCAGCATCGGCCAGTAGTTTGCCAAGATCTACCGCAAGGGTTCCAGACGTTTGAAGCCAGCCATGAGTGGCAACCTTGCCATCCTTCGCATCGATCCCGATAGCGATATGGCTTCCATATTTCCTAATCATATCTTTAGTGAAATCAGGGTCTGAAACGGCCGAGCTGCCTAGAATGACACGTTCCACTCCATTATCCAGATAATGGGCTATATCCCGTTCCGTTCGGATGCCGCCGCCGATTTGAATGCGGGCGCCTAACTCACTTGCCGCTTTAATTACGTAAGAATCATTGATTCTTACTCCCTCTTTAGCTCCGTCAAGGTCGACCATATGTATCCAACCGGCTCCTTGGTCCGCAAAGCTTTTAGCCATATCGAAGGGGGAATCACCATAAACGGTTTCCTGATTGTAATCTCCCTGGATTAAGCGGACGCATTTGCCTCCGCGCATATCAATCGCCGGGTAAATAGTAAAGTTGCTCATGCTTCTTCCTTCCCTTCTACTAATGACAGATAATTTCTCAAGAGTGACATGCCCATATTCCCGCTTTTTTCCGGATGGAACTGCATGCCGAACACATTCCCTTTACCGACGATCGCCGGAACTTCCACATCATACGTCGCCGAAGCGGTAACGAATGATTCATCTGTATCGACGTAGTATGAATGGACGAAATAAACATGTTCCTCTTCCAGCCCCTCATTCACTGGTGATGCGTGTTTGAATTCAAGTCGATTCCAGCCCATGTGCGGCACTTTATAAACCTGGTCATTCGCATCCACTCCCTTAAAACGAACGACTTTCCCCGGGATGAGGGATAATCCTTTTGCCGGTCCATTTTCCTCACTTTCATCAAAGAGAAGCTGCATACCAAGGCAGATGCCTAATAGGTATCCCCCATCCGCTACATATCCCCGCAGGAATTCATCAAGCTTTTGTTTTTCCAAAAGACTCATGGCATCCCTGAAAGAGCCAACGCCGGGAAGTATGATCCCTTTCGACTTTGAAAGTTCTTTTGGGTCATCGGAAATGAATGAATCGGCACCAAGGCGCTCAAGACCTTTACTTACAGAAAATAAATTCCCCATGCCATAATCGACGATCCCGATCATTTACAACATTCCTTTCGTCGAAGGGATGCCTTTGACACGTGGATCGATTGTCGTAGCTTCATCCAATGCACGGCCAAGCGCTTTGAATATTGCTTCGATCATATGATGTGTGTTGTGACCGTAATGAACGACTACATGAAGGTTCATCCTGGCTTCAAGAGCGAATTTCCAAAGAAACTCGTGCACCAGTTCAGTATCGAAAGTACCGACCTTTTGCGACGGAAATTCAGCCCGGAACTCCAGATGCGGACGGTTGCTTAAATCGATGACAACCTGGGCGAGTGCTTCATCCATAGGTACGAAAGCATTTCCGTAACGCTTTATCCCGCGCTTGTCTCCAAGGGCCTCCAATAACGTCTGACCCAAGCAGATGCCAATGTCTTCAGTTGTATGGTGATCATCCACGTCTGTATCCCCATTTGCATCTACTGTCAAATCAAACTTCCCGTGTTTCGTGAACAAATCCAGCATATGCGTCATAAACGGAACGCCGGTCTTAATGGAGGAATTACCTTCCCCATCCACATCAAACTTCAAACTTATTTCCGTTTCATTCGTCTTTCGCTCCACACTAGCAAAACGTTCCATTACAGCTCCTCCTCAACGGGGTACGACCCCTTTTCCCAAGATGTAAAAGCATGTCTAAAGTCTTTATATCACTGATTTCACTTATTTAATCATTCAGGACCTTTTCCCGATTCATTCACACCACGTGATTCGATGGCACGGGCATGGGCCTCAAGTCCTTCCATTCGGGCAAATGCTGCGATTTTTTCTGCATTTTTGCGGAAGGCCGTTTCACTATACATGATGATGCTCGATTTCTTTTGAAAATCATCCACATTCAGCGGGCTGGAAAAACGGGCGGTTCCATTGGTAGGCAACACATGATTGGGGCCTGCAAAGTAATCCCCGACGGGCTCCGAGCTAAAACGGCCAATGAAGATTGCACCGGCATGACGGATTTTAGCCATGATTTCAAGTGCATCTTTGGTCACAATTTCCAAATGTTCCGGTGCAAGTTCATTAATCGCTTCAACAGCTTCTGCCATATTCCCGCATACAACGATTCTTCCATAATCCCTTATCGATGCTGCAGCAATATCATGACGCGGAAGCAACGCCACCTGCTTGGTCACTTCTGATGCCACTTCTTCTGCAAGAGACGTAGAAGTCGTGACCAAAACACTGCAAGCCTGGGCATCATGCTCCGCCTGTGATAACAAGTCTGCCGCTACTTCTGCAGCGATGGCCGTTTCGTCCGCCAATACCGCTATTTCACTTGGACCTGCGATCATATCAATGGCGACATCCCCGAATACTTCGCGCTTCGCTAACGCCACATATATATTTCCCGGACCCACTATTTTATCCACTTTCTTAATTGTTTCCGTCCCGTAAGCGAGGGCAGCTATGGCCTGAGCCCCGCCAACTTTATAGATTTCCTTAACTCCGGCAATTTTGGCGGCTGCCAAAACCGCTGGCGATAATTTCCCATCTTTCCCTGGAGGAGATACCATAACGATCCGTTCCACCCCCGCGGCCTTCGCAGGCAGTGCATTCATCAATACTGACGAAGGATAGGCCGCTGTGCCTCCAGGTACATAAACACCTACAGCATCAAGAGGTGTCAATTTTTGTCCTAGCATCGTTCCTGTATCATCAGTCGTAAACCATGAATTTCGAATTTGTTTCTCGTGAAACATTCGGATATTATTCGCAGCTTCTTGAATAATATCAAGCTGCTCAGCAGTCAATGCCGCTGTCGCTTCTTCCATTTCCTGCTCCGATACAAGCAATTCCCCTGGACTGACACCATCGAAACGTTCAGTATAGGTATGTAAAGCCGCGTTTCCGCGTTTCCTGACATCATAAATAATATCCTGAACCGCTTTTCTTTGATCGGCAGTACCTGCTTCAACCGAGCGTTTCAGGGAAATCCCTTCAGCAAACCGTTCTATTTTCATACCTTCACCTCATTAGCGATTCTTTACTATTCAATAATTTCTGCTAGCCGTTCCACGATTTCGGTAATCCTTGCTTCTTTAATTCGATAGCTGACAGGGTTTGCTACCAGCCTCGAAGTCACATTGGCGATTTTCGCATATTCCACAAGACCGTTTTCCTTCAATGTCCGCCCGGTTGAAACGATATCGACGATTCGTTCAGCTAAACCAATTAACGGTGCTAACTCAATAGACCCATTCAACTTTATAATCTCGACTTGCTCCCCCTGCTCGCGAAAATAACTGGAAGCAACATTCGGGTATTTACTGGCTATTTTGGGGGCGATGTCACTTATTTTCGTACCAGGCAGTCCAGCTACAGCCAAGTAGCAGGCACTGATTTTCAAATCAAGTAACTCATAGACATCACGTTCTTCCTCAAGCATGACATCCTTCCCTGCAATTCCAATGTCAGCGACACCGTGTTCCACATAGGTTACGACATCCATCGGTTTAGCTAAAATGAACCGCAGATTCTCTTCTTCCACCTCAAGGATCAATTTCCGGGAATCATCAAACTCGGGAGGGAGACGAAAACCGGCCCTTCTTAATAGCTCTGCCGCTTCTTCAAATATTCTCCCTTTCGGCATGGCAATCGTTAAAAAGCTATTATTCATCTTTTCCATTCCCCCCGTTCCCCACGAATAAATGAACTTCAGAAAATGTCCGTGTAAAAGCATCGACATTTTGGACGACTGTAATATCTTGAATCGTTACCGATTTCCCTTCGGAGCGTTTTTCCCTTGCAAAACCGATCGCTTCCAATCTTCGTTCGGGACTGAATAAAATACATTCTGGCGGGACAGGCTGAATCGGCTCCCCAAGAGCTTCTGCAAGACGATCCACCCGGATTGCAAAACCTGTGGCCGAAGCATTCCAGCCGAACTTCTCAAGCAGGTTATCATACCGGCCGCCATTGCCGATTGGAGAACCGACTTGTCCGGCATACACTTCAAATAAAGTTCCCGTGTAATAACTCATATGACTGACCAATGTTAGGTCGAAGCTCACATATTGTTCAACGTCAAATTCTTTTAGCTGCGCAGACAATTCCTTCAGTTCAGCCAAAGAATCTTGCCCTTTATTATTTTCAACCAACCCTAGCGCCTTTTCCATGGTTCCTTCACTGCCACGTAAGGAGGTAAATTCGATAAGCCGTTGTTTATCAATGGATGAAAGCGGCAGTGATTTAACATGCTCCCGATAACCAACATAATTTTTTTCATACAAAAACTTCCTTAATATAGAGGCCCTTTCCTCCGTACCTAGAATGCTCAAGAAAAACTCTTGCAGAAATCCGATATGTCCAATGGAAATTTTAAATTCCTGAAGCCCTGCAGCCTTTAGAGCATCCGCAAGCAGGGCAATCATTTCAGCATCGGCACTTATTGACTTATTCCCGATACATTCAATGCCAATCTGTTCGAATTCTGCCGGCTTGCCTCCTTCACGCTGCTGTGCCCGGTATACATTCGCGGAATAGGCCAGGCGAAGCGGAATTTGCTGTTTTAGCAGCTTGGATGCTGCGACCCGTGCAATGGGCGCTGTCATCTCGGGACGGAGTACGAGCGTATGCCCCTGGGAATCAAGAAGTTTAAACAACTGTTGATCCAATATTGCTGAAGCCTCGCCAATTGTTTCATAATATTCCAAAGCTGGCGTTTCAATAAATTGATAGCCCCACTTCTTGATTTCATCACTCATTTTATTTCTAGCCGACACTTTCGTTTCATACAGCACCGGCAATGTATCTCTCATGCCTAATGGTTTTTCAAACATAAATGGCTTTGTCACGACTGCACATCCTTTTGCAATATTGATTACTATCTATATCCAATCGGTCCGCCTATAGGCAAAAACCGATGCACCCATTCCCTATTTTGTTTATCCTTTATCTTTCCAAGGTTTTCACGCTTAAATCCAATTTTCGGATAACATATAAAAATAGTATCAAATTAAATGACATAATCCTATAAATAATCGCAATAATCTATTAAATCACTTTAGTTCGCTAATATGGTAGCAGGTTGAAGTTATTAATAGTTTACCCCCGCCCCCACCTCACGTCAAGGAAAATATGCCTAATCCCATTCCTTCCTACCACGTCGGTCTTGGATATTCTCCATGATTGGTTTAAGCCCTTTTCCCCGAATACTTCTTCCTGTCTTTAGCCATTCATTGTTATTAATGTGTACCTTTTGGTTTAGCTGTTTTATAATACATAGGGGTTTGGCAATATTAGAGAAATTTAGGGGGATATGGGAATGAAGAAATTTTTTTCGTTTTTTATGGCACTTATCGTTCTTTTTTCACTGGGATCAAGCGGAACGAAGGGTTTTGCGGCAACTAAGATCAACCAGGATGAGCTTAATGCATACCTTTCTGAAGTTAGAATGACGCAAGAAGAATTGGAAGAGTATTTATCCTATTACGACTTAACATTGAATGAACTGAAATCGGCAGAAGAGTTGCGTGAAACATTAGGACCTGCCGTCACTCCCGAGACCTTACAGAATCTACTTAAACAATATGAAATGACAGAAGCTGAACTTACTGAATTATTAATGGAATACGGCGAACTGGAAGAGGGTGATTCCATCATCGATACCTTCCATTTCATTTACGACATTGAGGATATCATCGATTTAGAAATGGATTATGATGAGGAAGAGATGGAATATGACGAGGAAGAGATCAGCGATTTAATGGATGGTCTCTTTACTGAGATCGGCCTTACGGACGAAGAGCTCGACAGATTCATGAACCACCTTTTGCCTATCGTCGAAGGCCCTTCTTTTGAATCTCGTTTAATGGCGATCTCCGATAGGATGAATCAACTAGAGTATTTTGAAACAATTGATGAATTATCTGCAGAACAAGTGGCAGAATTGCTTTCGATATATAATGATCTTCAAAGCTTGCTGCAAATTCAATTCAAATTTTCTTTAATTCAGGATGGTGTCACGACAAACCTATCCCTTGAGGCATTATTCCAGCTTAAGGAATTGACGAATGCTAGTTTACTAGTTTCCATTTATGATTTAAACGGACATTTCCTTCTAGATTTTACATTGACTGGTGAAATGATCGGTTCCGATTTAGTGAAAGAAACCGGCAATGACATGAAACAGTCCACCGAGGTCATTTCTAAAGTGGCTGAGGTAAAAAAAGAAAAGAGGAAACCTTCGAAACCTGAGCATAAAACGGAAAAAGGCGGAGTGCTTCCTAAAACGGCAGGTAATTATTTATTCGGTGCTTTATGCGGTTTAGTGTTGATGGGTATCGCTTTCGGATTAATTAGAAAAGCGAGACTCACTAATTAAGATGAGCAAAAATAGGCAATCCAGGCATAAGAAAAAATCGTTGCTTATCACTGCTGTTTTCTTTTTAACCTTAGGTTTTTATTTTACAACGACAAACGCTTATACGCTGTTAAAAGGCTATGCCCTATATAAATGGAATGAATCTGACACGACGGAAGCGACGGCTAAGCTCCCCGAACCGAAGACGAAAGCAAATAGTCCCGATGAGCTTGAACTATATGAAGAACGACCGGAGACAGGTGATTTGATGGGTGAGCTTTATATCCCAAAAATCGAGGCAACACTCCCAATTTATCACGGAACGGACGAAGATGAACTCGAAAAGGGCGTCGGTCACTATGCGGGGTCCGTCCTTCCCGGTGAAAAGGATAATTCCGTTTTATCCGGTCATCGAGATACAATTTTCAGAGATCTAGGTGAAGTCGGCGAGGGTGACTTGCTGATTGCCAAGACAGAAGCAGGTTCGTTTACATATAAAGTGAGGAAGGTCCGTATCGTCGATGCGGATGACCGTACCGTGATCGTTCCCAAGCCTAAAGCCACACTTACAGTAACAACCTGCTACCCTTTTTCATATATTGGTAGTGCACCGGAACGGTACGTATTGGTTGCCGATTTATTGAAATCGGAATAGATAAATGAGATGCGGGGCTGAAGTCGTTCAGCTCCCTCTACATAAATCTTTACTAGATGATGGGAGGACAAGCTCAATATGGAAAAACAGGCACAGGAAAGGTTTTTTCAAATTTTAAAAGAAACGTATGAAGCGACGGTGAACCAGGAAAATATATCAATCAACGAAGTGATAGATCATCTAAAGAATGAACTGACTCCGTTATACCCAAATTGCCATTAAAAAAGGACCTGCCGCATATAGGGGCAAGTCCTTTCTTTTATCATAAGGAAGTTTGCTGCTCTCTCTCAAGCATTTCCTCTTTGGTATATATGATTTTCATTGGATTCCCCCCAACGAAAGCTCCCTCCGGAACATCCTTATGGACAAGCGTCCCCGCAGAGACAATCGCCCCATTACCAATTGAAAGTCCTGGAAGAATGGTCGAATTCGCGCCAATCAATACTTCATCGCCAATGACCACTTCTCCTAAACGATATTCATGAATCAAATATTCATGAGCAAGGATCGTCGTATTATAGCCAATGACAGTATTTATTCCGACCGATATTTTTTCCGGAAACATCACATCAGGCATGACCATCAAGGCAAACGAAGTATGCTTCCCGACCTTCATATGTAAAAAAGTCCTGTATAGCCAATTCTTCATGCCCAGAAAAGGCGTGTAACGCGCTATCTGTATCACCACAAAATTCTTGACGACTTTCCAGAATGGAACGGTCTTAAATACATGCCATAGTGAATTGGCCCCTTCAACTGGATAGCGGGACGTGCGCCTCATTTTTTTCTAGCCTCCGTGAGTTTTTCAACCTCAACGATATTCAATAAATCCGCCATCTGCTCAAGTATATAATCAGGGTGATAGCTTTCCAGGAATTCACGGCCTTTAATGGACCAGGAGACCCCTGCCGTTTTTGTACCTGTATTTTTCCCGCCCATGATATCATGATAATTGTCGCCAATCATGATCGCTTCCTCAGGGACCGAACCGAGTTGATGTAAAGCTTTTACCAAAGGCTCTGGGTCCGGCTTTGCCTTTTCCACCTCATCCAGTGTGACCACCACTTCAAAGAACTGATCCAGTTTGCTTAAACGCAGGCCCTTTTCGACGACATCACGCTTCTTTGTCGTAACGACTGCCAATTTATAACCGCTCTGCTTCAGCGTTTGAACGGTTTCGAACACCCCGTCAAATTGTGTGACAAGCAAATCATGGTTCCTCCAATTATGCTCCCGATAGTATGCGATCATTTCATCCACACGTTTTGGATCAATGGAAGAAAACGTATCGACCAAAGTCGGTCCGATAAATGGAATGATATCTTCCCGCTTGTACTTTCCAGGACAAAAGTGGTTTAAAGTTTCTGTAAAAGAGGCGATGATCAATTCATTTGTATTAATCAACGTACCATCAAGATCAAATAATAATGTAGTTATGTTACTGTTCATATACAGCTTCCTTTCTCTGTACCCTATCAGTCCGATTCCATATATACGCAACGACCATCGTTAAAACAATGGCAGTGAGCAGCCGAATAAGTAACAGCGGCAAGACCGGAATCCCCAGCGGAATAAAAATCAGTGTGTCTTCTACAACAGCATGGCAGGCAACTAAAAAGATGAATGCAATCGTCATATCCTTCTTCGAAACATTATCCTCTTTAGCCGCTTGAATCATTACGCCCGCGCCATATGCCAAACCAAGAGTCAGGCCTGTAACGAAAGGCATGGAAGCATTCGGCTTCATCCCCAGGACCTTCATGAAAGGAGCAAGGCTCTTCGAGAAGGCTTCCAGCCACTTTAAATCCTTCATGATTTGAACCGCCACCATGAGCGGAATAACGATGACCGCAAGCTGGCCAATTCCTGAAAGGGCCTGGATGACCCCATGCAAAAGGATTGCTCCCGTTCCGTTAATCTCTGCAGCCTCCCCGATAGCCGTTCCTTGGGCCATTTCAGATCCGCCCTGCCAAACAAGATTGATGACGACCGCGGACAAAAGCGCAAGCCCGATCCGTACTGTTAGAATGACCCACAGCTTGACACCGGTTTTCATCGCCACACCTGACTCAATCAATAAATTATGTGAAAAAGATAGCATCATAGCGATGATAAAAACTTCTTTCACAGTCAAATCAAGCGTTAATATGCCAGCAATCGCTGCGTATAAATTCAGGAAATTCCCTAATACAAGAGGAATTGCAGCATCCCCTGGAAGACCGATGAGATTCATCAAAGGCGCTATCAAGTTGATGATGAACGGCAACACAGGCGTATATTGAAGCACAGTGACGATCAGAGTAACCGGAAATATCACTTTCCCCAAAGACCAGGTTGTATCCAAGCCTGAAAGAAGTCCCTTTTTAACCGAATCTACTATCACTATGCCCTCTCCCTTTTCACATATTACCTATGCATCTAAATATCTTTTGTCTGCATGCCCGCGGACCCTTCTATAGACCACTAAAGCAATGGCTACAGCTATCAACACTATCGAAATCACTTGTGCGATCCGCAGTGACTCCGTCAGCATCAAACTGTCCGTCCGCAATCCTTCGATGAAATAACGTCCGATGGAATACCATATTACATAGGTTAAAAACAGTTCCCCCCTGCGCAAGTTCACTTTCCGTAAACTTAAGAGAATTATGACTCCGAGGATATTCCAAATCGATTCATACAAGAAGGTCGGGTGATAGTAAGTACCGTTTATGTACATTTGATTTATGATGAATTCAGGCAAATGCATATTTTCAAGGAATGACCTTGTTACTTCTCCCCCATGCGCTTCCTGATTCATGAAATTACCCCAACGGCCAATCGCCTGCCCCAGCAATAAGCTCGGTGCAGCAATATCCACCAGCTTCCAAAATGAGACCTTCTTGACCTTTGCAAAAACGATTGCAGTCAGCACCGATCCGATCAACGCACCATGTATGGCAATTCCGCCATTCCATATTTTTATGATATCCCCCGGGTTTTGTGAATAGTACTCCCATTGGAAGATCACATAATAAATACGGGCACTAATGATCGCGATCGGGACAGCAAACAAAATCAAATCAGTAAATATTTCCTTATCAAGACCTCTTCGCTCAGACTCCCTTAATGCGATAATTAGTCCCAATAACACACCGAAACCGATGATTAGCCCATACCAATGTACCTGGATGGGCCCTAGATCAATCGCTATCGGATTCAGCGGCTGTATTCCTTGTTCCATTTTGTCCCCTCTTTTCCTATAACCTTTTAAAATTCATCATGTTCCGGATCTGCAATGGCATGGTTCAAGCGATCTGAAAACTGTTCTGCAGCATTTACTCCCATTCGTTTCAGGCGGTAATTCATGGCTGCCACTTCAATGATAACGGCTAAATTTCGCCCTGGACGGACAGGTACGGTAATTTTTGTCACTTCCGTATCGATGATTTTCATTTTTTCTTCATCAAGGCCAACCCGGTCATACTGCTTATTTTTTTCCCATAGTTCCAGATTGATGACGATTGAGATCTTTTTATTGCTGCGGACTGCACCAGCTCCAAAAAGTGTCATTACATTTATGATTCCCAATCCCCTTATTTCAAGAAGATGTTCGATTAAATCCGGGGCATTCCCGACTAGCGTATCTTGATCTTCCTGCCTGATTTCGACGCAGTCATCGGCTACGAGACGATGACCCCGTTTCACTAATTCCAGGGCTGTCTCACTTTTACCGACTCCGCTTTTACCGGTGATCAACACACCTAAACCATAGATATCCACCAATACACCATGAACGGCAGTGGTTGGTGCCAACCTGCTTTCAAGGAAATTGGTCAGACGGCTGTATAACCTTGTCGTCTTCATATTGGATCTCATCACAGGAACGGATTCCCGCTCAGAAGCTTCGATCAATTCTATCGGCACTTCCTGACCACGCGTAATGATGATGCCTGGAGTGAAGTCCCGGCACAACTCTTCCATCCTCTGTATTCGATCCGGTTCATTCAACCGATTAAAAAAGGACATCTCCGTCATACCTAACAGCTGTACTCGATCTGCTGGATAATAATCAAAAAAACCGGCTATTTCAAGTCCGGGACGAGATAAATCACTCGTGACGATCGGTCGGTTAATTCCTTCTTCCCCACTGATAAGTTCTAGACCGAACGCTTCTACTATATCCTTTGTACGGACTTTTGCCATATATCTTTCCTCCTTTTGGAGCGATGCTATTTTTTGAGATACTTTTTCTATTTTAGCATTTTTCTGTTAATAACCAAACAATGCATTATCGATTTATCGTTTTTTTATTCACTCCGCACGGATTTGCCACGTGAACAGGAAAGAGATGAGGATGAACATAAATAAAAGAAAGCCCGCCATTTTATATTGGCCGGCTCACTTTGGAGACAAAAGGGATAGGAAAACGCATCTTTCATCAAATGATGTTCCCGAACCAACTCCCAAGCACCCCCTTAGGTGTGGTTTCGCTAAAAATTGCATGTTGATTTCCGCTCCAGTCACTCGCTTATCCAGAGGCGGTCGTGGAGCCTCCTCGGCTTGCGCCTGCGGGGTCTCCCCTAGACGCGCTTTTCCCGCAGGAGTCTCGTACACCCGCTCCAATCAACCTTATTTTTAAATTAGAACAATTCATAAAAAAACTGCAGGCAAACTCGTTTTCAGAGAGTTTCCCTGCAGTTTGCTCCGTCAGTGATATCAACAGTCTTTCCCTTTCTTCAGGAAACCGTTATTGCTGCAGTCTTCGTTTCTGCAAAAACATGAAGCACAGGAACTTCTTCTTTAACCGTCTTGAACTTAAGGACCTTCTGAACCACATCACTTTTCTCTTCGATGATGGTCATCCCTTCCAAAGTTACATTAAAGCTTCCTAAATTGGATTTCAACTCTCCTTCGATCGCCTTGCCTGGAGGCAGGGTCAGCTGGACTTTTCCAGTGACTGACTTAGCATGGATCGAATCGCAATCCATTCCTGAATTCGTACAGATGACTTCACCATTGAACGTTTGAACATCCAATTTCTTGAAGTACCCATCGGCATTAATTGCTCCATTCAAGGTCTCGGCTTCCAGGTCATTAAAATTGGTATCTGAAATGGTGATCATCCCGTTACCAGTTTCAAGCTCACAGAAATCACCCGTACCCTGCATGATATGAATGGCACCATTCGCCGTTTTCGCTTTAAAGTTCTCTGATTTCAATGATTCAGCCATGATTGCTCCATTGAACATCCTTACATGAATGTCCTCATATTCCTTTCTTGGAATGTACATGGTCGTATCAACCTTTATTGATTTTTCACGAACCTTGAACTTCAATTTTCCATTTTCAATCGTGAAATCGACTTCTTCCAAAAAGTTTTTCCTGGCTTCTTCTATATCTTCCACACGGTATACCTTAGCTTGGCATTCCACCCGGACATCATCATGGTCCCATGCGGCGATTTTCATTTTCCCATTTGCTATATCTACATCAACTACATTCAGGAAATCTTGATCATGCTGGAAAATATGACTGACCTCCACAGATTTCCCAAAATTGAAATCAAGATCCGTTTCTTTGATTTTCTTAAAAGCACTTTCAACGAAATCCATAATCTTTTCTTTTGATGACTGGATATTCTTCTTAAACGTATCCTGATTGCTTCCTTCGCTTTTCTTATCCACGACTACCGTCGATAATTCATTTTGCAATTTCTGCTCTTTAGCTTCACTTTCCTGACTGGCTTTATCTAATTCTTCCAATAGGCCCATGGCTTCTTCCGCTGATAACTTTCCATCCTGAATCATTTCCAAAATTTTCTTTCTTTCCTCCTGCATGAACATTCCTCGCTTTCTTCTATCATTTTATTCATACATACGCCTAGATATCTAAAAAGTTTCATAAATACCGTTTTTCCCATCATTCGACAAACGAAAATGACAATTTCCGAAAAGGAAGATGTTTGATTTCCCCGGAAATATCTTGTTTTCCCATTCTTTAATCAAATGATTGATTAAATACACACTGTCATTTTTCTACAAAAAAACAAGCCCGATGGCTTGTTCCAGACTGTAGATAAACTTCGAAGAAAAGCCAGTTTGCCTGCAGTTTTTATTTAAAAACGTGCCAATTGATTTCAGAAATCCGCTCCCTTTCCGCCGGCTGTTCGCCAAGCCTCCTCACCGCAAGCGGCTGTGGGGTCTTGGCTAGCCAGTTATTCGGCAGGAGTGTCGCAAATTTCTTCAATCCAATAAGGATTACTGTAAAAAACCATTAAGGTTAATCTAGTCTTGTTTTAAAATCATGGTTCGGCATTAGACCGTTCCGAACCCTTTTTGTCTAAAACCTTAACAAGCCTGATGGCTTGTTCTTTTAAGCATGTTCATGCTCTGTTTCTTTTTCTTCAATCCAATTTTCCATACGAATTTGATCACGGGTAAGTACAGGTTTTAAGTATTTTCCCGTATACGATTCGGAAACTTCACATATTTTTTCAGGTGTTCCATAAGTGACGATCGTACCGCCCTTATCTCCGCCTTCCGGTCCCAGGTCAATAATATAGTCCGCCGTCTTGATGACATCCAGATTATGTTCGATCACCAAAACTGTATCCCCATTGTCAACCAGCCGCTGAAGCACCTGGAGCAGCCTTGCTATATCGTGGACATGAAGTCCGGTAGTCGGTTCATCCAAGATATAAAATGAGCGCCCAGTGGAACGGCGATGCAATTCGGAAGCGAGTTTCACCCTTTGCGCTTCACCGCCTGATAAAGTGGTGGCAGGCTGTCCAAGCTTGATGTAACCCAAACCAACGTCATAAATCGTTTGCAGCTTCCGTTTGATTTTTGGGATATTTTCAAAGAAACTAACGCCTTCCTCGACTGTCATATCGAGGATGTCGGATATATTTTTCCCTTTATATTTCACTTCAAGTGTTTCCCGGTTATAACGCTTACCATGACAGATTTCACATGGGACATATACATCTGGGAGAAAATGCATTTCAATCTTGATAATGCCATCACCTCGGCATGCTTCACAGCGGCCGCCCTTCACATTGAAACTGAACCTGCCTTTTTTATAACCGCGTATCTTCGCTTCATTAGTCGAGGCAAATACGTCACGAACATCATCGAATACACCCGTATAGGTAGCTGGATTCGATCGTGGGGTCCTGCCAATTGGTGATTGGTCAATATCAATGACTTTATCTAAATGCTCAACTCCCTTAATCTCGCGGAAATCACCTGGTCTGGCTTTTGCCCGATTCAGCTTTTGAGCCAAAGATTTATGGAGGATTTCATTCACTAATGTACTTTTCCCTGATCCAGATACTCCTGTAACCGCTGTAAAGACCCCAAGTGGGAATTTCACATTAACGTTTTTCAGATTATTTTCCTTGGCACCTTTTATCTCAATGACACGGCCATCATTTTTCCGGCGTTCCAATGGCAATGGAATGAATTTCTTCCCTGCCAAATATTGACCCGTTAAGGATTTAGGATCATTCATGACCTCTTCCGGAGTACCGGCGGCCACTATTTCCCCTCCATGCGCTCCGGCTCCTGGACCAACATCAATCAAATAATCCGCAGCAATCATCGTATCTTCATCATGCTCGACAACAATCAGGGTGTTCCCGATTTCGCGCATATTCTTCAATGTTTCGATCAAACGGTCGTTATCCCTCTGATGCAGCCCTATTGAAGGTTCATCCAAAATATAGAGGACTCCCGTTAAACGGGAACCGATCTGCGTCGCCAATCTTATACGCTGCGCTTCACCGCCGGATAATGTTCCCGCTGCCCTGCTCAACGTCAAATATTCCAAACCTACATTAGCCAGGAAACCGAGCCGCTCACGAATTTCACGTAAAATCAATCTCGCAATTGCCGCTTCCTTTTCAGTCAAATCAAGCTCATCGAAAAATACTAACGCATCTTCCACTGATAAAGCTGTCGTTTCACTTATATGGACCCCTTGAATGAGCACGGAAAGACTCTCTTTCTTCAAACGGTGACCCTTACAGGTTGGACAGTGATGTTCTGACATGTATTTCTGCATTTGCTCACGAATATAGTCTGAACTCGTCTCCTTGAAGCGCCTTTCGATGTTTCTTAAAACTCCTTCAAATGGAATATATCCTTCTTGCACTCTTCCAAAATCATTTTTATAACGGAAATATATCTTATCTTTACCTGAACCAAGCAAGACCTTATCCATCTTCTCTTCCGGTAAATCTTTAACGGGCACATCCATATCTATTCCATAATGGTTGGCTACCGCTTCAAGGAGCTGAGGATAATATTGAGAACTCGTCGGCTCCCATGGCGCAATCGCATGTTGACGGAGGCTTAATTCGTTATTCGGGATGACGAGATCACGGTCCACCTCAAGCCTCGCCCCCAAGCCATCACAATCCGGACAGGCCCCGAACGGGCTATTGAAGGAAAACATCCTCGGCTCTAACTCTTCAATCGAAAATCCGCAGTATGGACAAGCATGATTTTCACTGAAAAGCAGCTCTTCCTCACCCATTACGTCAATGATGACTTTGCCTTCGCCAAGCTGTAAAGCACTTTCCAATGAATCTGCAAGCCTTGCCATGATCCCCTCTTTAATGACGATCCGGTCAATGATGACTTCAATCGAATGTTTCTTATTTTTTTCGAGAGTGATTTCCTCACTGAGATCATGCATTTCCCCGTTCACACGAATGCGGACATAACCTTGTTTCTTAACATCCTCCAAAACCTTCGCATGTGTCCCTTTTCTGCCTGAGACGACCGGTGCCAATACTTGAAGCTTGGTTCTCTCAGGGTAATCAAGAATGCGGTCCACCATCTGTTCGATCGTTTGTGAGGTGATTTCTATATTATGGATCGGACAGGTCGGCCTGCCGACCCGTGCAAATAACAGCCTTAAATAATCATAGATCTCCGTAACAGTCCCTACAGTTGAACGAGGATTCCGACTGGTCGTTTTCTGGTCTATGGAAATGGCTGGTGACAAACCTTCGATCGCATCGACATCCGGTTTATCCACTTGGCCTAAGAATTGACGAGCATAAGCGGACAGTGATTCCACATAACGTCTTTGCCCTTCTGCATAAATCGTATCAAAAGCCAAGGAAGACTTTCCAGATCCGGATAATCCGGTCAGCACAACAAGTTTGTCTCTCGGTATCGTGATATCAATATTCTTTAAATTGTTGGCCCTGGCGCCTTTTATCACAATTTTATCCATTGCCATGTTTCGTCACCCTTCCGCTTTTAACTCTAGTAATAAATCACGCAACTCGGCAGCTCGCTCGAAGTCCAGTGCCTTTGCCGCTTCCTTCATTTCTTTTTCCATGCTTGCCATCACTTTTAAACGCTCTTTTTTAGGGAGCTTCGCAAGGCTTGGTGCAAGATCTTCCTTATACTCTTCTCCTTCTTCGGCTACATGCGTCGCCCTTATGGAGTCACGGATATCCTTTTGAATGGTTTGAGGCATTATTCCATGCTCTTCATTATACTTCTCCTGGATTTCACGGCGCCGCCTCGTTTCATTGATGGCAAGTTCCATCGAATTCGTGATGCGGTCTGCATACATGATGACATGGCCGTTGGCATTACGGGCTGCACGGCCCATCGTTTGAATAAGCGAACGTTCCGAGCGAAGGAACCCTTCCTTATCGGCATCCAGAATGGTCACTAACGACACTTCCGGAATATCCAGGCCTTCCCTTAAAAGGTTGATTCCAACGAGTACATCATATTTGCCCATTCGGAGTTCCCGGATGATTTCTATCCTTTCCAAGGTCTTCACTTCCGAATGAAGATATTGGACCTTGATGCCGATTTCCTTTAAATAATCAGTTAAATCTTCAGACATCTTTTTCGTCAAGGTCGTTATGAGCACACGCTCGTTCTTTTTGACGCGCTCCTGTATTTCACCGATCAGGTCATCTATCTGCCCTTCAATCGGCCGCACTTCTACCGTCGGATCCAGCAATCCGGTAGGACGGATGATTTGCTGAACCATTTCTGGTGTATGTTCGAGTTCATATGGTCCCGGAGTTGCCGAAACGAATATGGATTGATGGACCTTTTTTTCAAATTCTTCAAATCTTAGCGGGCGGTTATCTTTCGCGGACGGCAGACGGAAGCCATGGTCGACGAGCACTTGCTTCCGCGCCTGATCTCCATTGAACATTCCGCGGATTTGCGAAAGGGTTACATGTGATTCATCCACGACCAATAGGAAATCCTCTGGAAAGTAATCTATTAAAGTGTATGGTGTCGCACCTGAGGGACGAAGCGTCAAATGACGGGAATAGTTCTCGATCCCAGAACAAAAGCCCATTTCCCGCATCATTTCCAAATCATAGCGGGTACGCTGCTCCAAGCGCTGTGCTTCAAGGAGCTTTTCATCTTCCCTTAATTCCTTCAGTCTCTCTTCCAGTTCCGTTTCGATATTTTGAATGGCTATCCGCATTTTCTCTTCGCGGGTTACGAAGTGGGAAGCCGGAAAAATGGCGATATGTTCCCGTTCACCGGTAATTTCACCGGTCAGGGCATCGACTTCACGGATACGGTCAATCTCATCCCCGAAAAACTCGACCCGTACACAATGTTCATCACGGGAGGCCGGGAAAATTTCGACGACGTCGCCGCGAACGCGGAAGGTCCCCCGTTGGAAAGCAATATCATTCCTCTCATATTGAATATCCACGAGTCTGTGCAGCAAGGCATTCCGGTCTATTTCCATACCAGTTCGGAGGGAAACGACCATCTCCCGGTACTCTTCAGGAGAACCGAGTCCATATATGCACGAAACACTGGCAATGATGATGACATCTTTCCTTTCGAACAAAGATGATGTGGCCGAGTGACGCAGTTTATCGATTTCATCATTGATGCTTGCATCTTTTTCGATGAATGTATCCGTGGATGGAACATAAGCCTCTGGCTGGTAGTAATCATAATAGCTAACGAAGTATTCGACGGCATTATTAGGGAAGAACTCTTTGAACTCACTGTAAAGCTGCCCTGCCAACGTTTTATTGTGGGCAATGACAAGAGTCGGTTTATTGATCTTTTGGATCACATTGGAAACGGTGAACGTTTTCCCTGTACCCGTTGCCCCCAATAACGTCTGCATTTCCTTGCCTTCCTTAATCCCTTCGACCAGCATTTCAATTGCTGCCGGCTGATCTCCTTGAGGAGAGTATTTTGAGACTAACTCAAACTTATCCTTCACCAAGCATGGCCTCCTATTGAAATATTTTTATATGAAAACGGGACATGCCTATATCCCTTCTATTTATTCCGGTTTAATAAAGCATATATACACATTCTACCACAATAGCCTTAAAACAAACCAGCAATAAGCGAACATCCATTCGATTTTTGTTTTAATGAACTTCATGATGTGTTGAGGGGAATGACAGGTTTGAGTACAAAAAAAGCACCTTTGATGTCAGGCGCTCTTGGATGTACGTTTCATCATTCTTTTTGATAACCAGAATCCCACTGTCAGGGATAAGGCATCGACGATGATCAATAAGTTTGTATGCGTATAACCTTTATATGCGGACGCTGTAATCAAGGCAACAGTTAAAACAAGGCCTACGACATTGTTATAGGTGACTCTTGAAAATAGCATGACAAGTAGACAAGGAAGGAAAAGGGCAGAAAGAATTTTAATCATTTTTTCATCTCCTTTATAAGAGAAAAATAGAGTAGTTTCAGTTTAAATGATTATGAAGTTTTTTGCCAATCAATTTCCTGCTTGATTTTAAAAGGCATCCTTGGAAGAGCATCCACACATCCATTAATTATGCCCATAAAAAAAAGAGGCAAACCCCTTTATAAGGAAGTTTGCTTCTTTTCAGTTCAATCAATATGGATCCGCTTCATGTCCTTTTCTAACGGCATCCTCAGGGTTATCCGTCCCACCCAGTGGTTTTGAAGATTCCGTATGTTCAGAGGCCGCGGCCAGTCCCTCTTTCAACCTGCGGCCATACTCTTCATCGGCCTCTTCTGCAAGTGCTATCATTTTTTCCTGAATGCGCTTGTCGGCAGGAGCCAATGCCGCCACTAAATTGGAAATTAAATCGTCTTTTTCCCAATCCTCGAATTCCCGGAACGTTTCCCCAGCCTGTTTCGTATTGTTTTGGCGATCGATTGTCTCACGGACAAGTTTCCCTTCCACCATAGGTGTATACTCTTTGCCCGTTTGATTGGCTTCCTTCAAGCCGCCGACAGTGGATGGTTCGTAGTTGATGTGGGGGCTTTGGCTGCCTCTGCCAACTTCATATTGCATCTGTCCGCCAGTCTGATTCGTGGCAGTTCGTTTCTTTGGAGCATTGATCGGCAGTTGCAAATAATTCGCGCCAACACGGTGACGCTGTGTATCGGAATAAGAGAATGTACGTCCCTGTAACATCTTGTCATCAGAAAAATCCAGTCCATCCACTAGGACACCGGTACCGAATGCAGCCTGTTCGACTTCAGTGAAATAGTCTTCAGGGTTTTTATTCAATACCATCGTACCGACATGCAGCCATGGGAACTCATCTTTCGGCCAGATCTTCGTATCATCCAGCGGATCGAAATCCAACTCAGGATGATCATCATCACTCATGATCTGTACGTTGAGATCCCATTCCGGATAGTCCCCGCGTTCGATCGCTTCATATAGATCCTGTGTGGCATGATTGAAGTTCGTAGCTTGAATTTCATTGGCCTCTTGCTGCGTCAGGTTCTTGATCCCTTGTTTCGGTTCCCAATGATACTTGACGAGCACCGCTTTCCCTTCCTCATTCACCCATTTATAAGTATTGACCCCTGATCCTTGCATCATGCGGTAGTTAGCTGGGATGCCCCATGGGGAAAACACAAAGGTAACCATATGGAATGTTTCAGGTGAACTCGAGCAAAAATCGAAAATCCTCCTGCCGTCCTGAATATTCGTGACCGGATCCGGTTTGAATGCATGAATCAAATCCGGGAATTTCATGGCATCACGGATAAAGAAAATTTTCAGGTTATTGCCTACAAGATCCCAGTTTCCATCTTCCGTATAAAATTTAACGGCAAATCCCCTTGGGTCACGTAACGTTTCCGGGGACGTCCCTCCATGAATAACAGATGAAAACCTCACGAATACCGGGGTTTTTTTACCTTCTTCCTGAAAAACCTTCGCTCTCGTATATTTTGAAATCGGCTCGTCCCCCGCTTTACCTGTCGGAACGAAATAACCATGCGCACCTGCACCGCGGGCATGCACAACTCGTTCAGGGATGCGCTCCCTATCGAAGTGGCTGATCTTTTCCAGGAAATCATAGTTCTCAAGTGTACTAGGACCTCTGTTCCCTACAGTTCTTAGACTCTGGTTATTCGTTACCGGGTGCCCTTGCCTGTTCGTTAATGTTTCATTCGTTTCATCATTTGTTTTTTTGGATTTATCAGACAAAAAAATCCCTCCTTTGTTAATAAAGGCCACAATACTACTATACTTTCCCCCATTTCCTATATTTAACTCCCCGATCTTCAAAATTTAATTGAAATTAGGTAAATAAGTACTTTTCCCCTATATATCGATGAGCCTATTTTCATGTCATTAACGACTTGAAGAGTTTAGTAGTTGGAGTGAGCATACCCATTTTTGTATAAGTCAACATCACACCACTATAATGAAATGAGGATAAAAAATTTAAAAAGCGGGGTGCCTACATTGGACGAATCAATAATAGGAAGACTTGGCAGGATGATGACTGGAAAAACCAGTCGTTGGGTTGTCATTGCCGCATGGATAATTGCAGCAATCGCATTAACCTTCACATTGCCTGCCGTTAATGATCGAACAGCAAATAATGCCTCAGACTTGCCTGAAGACTCACCTTCTGTCGTGGCTGATGAACTTATTAAAGAAGAGTTTCCAAATTCCTCCGGAATACCTGCCCTGCTTACATGGCATCGGAAAGGTGGACTGACAGAGGCCGACTTGGCTGAAATCCAGTATCTTTCCAAGGAACTGACAGATAATCCATTGACACAGCAATCTTTCTTACCGCCGCTTCATGAAATTCCGTTGCCTGCTCTTAAAGGATCGGTTTCAGAAGATGGAACGACTTTCGTACAGCCGCTTTTCTTTAAAGAAAAGACCGAGACTGAAATTCTCGAAAAAAATCTTGAAAGCCTTAATGAAGCAGTAACGGAGCGCATTGGAACGGACCCATTCAAGGTCCCGACCGATTCAGATGAATTATCCCTTCGAGTGACAGGCCCTGTAGGAATATCAGTCGATGCAACGGGTTTATTTTCAGGTGCTGATTTCAAATTGCTTTTAGCGACAGTAATACTTGTACTTGTCGTATTATTACTCATTTACCGCTCTCCGCTTTTAGCCATAATTCCTTTAATCGGAGTAGGCTTCGCCTATATTGTCACAAGCCCGATCCTTGGCTTCATGGCAGATCATGGTTGGATTACAGTCGATTCACAGGCCATTTCAATCATGACCGTATTATTATTCGGTGCCGGAACGGACTATTGCCTATTTTTAATTTCTCACTACAGAAGTGAATTAAGGAATCATGAAAACAAACGGGAAGCCATGATCGCCGCATTTAAAGATTCATCAGGCGCCATTGCGATGAGCGGCCTAACGATCGTCATCTCCCTGCTAACATTGCTTGTAGCCAAATACGGAGCCTACCACCGTTTCGCTGTACCATTCAGCTTGTCGATTTTAATCATGATGCTGGCAGCTTTAACACTTGTACCTGCATTGCTTTCTGTATTCGGAAGGGCTTCCTTCTTCCCAATCGTCCCGCGTACACCTGAAATGGCAGAAGCACGGGCCAAGAAAAAGGGAAAAGCCGTCAAAAAGCATAAAGAAGGCCGCATCGGTAACTGGATTGGCCATATCGTCACAACCAAGCCATGGACCGTCATTCTTACATGCCTGATCATCTTCAGTGTTTTAGCTGGATATTCTTCACAAATAAAATATTCATATGATATTCTCTCTTCCTTCCCTGAAGATATGAACTCCCGTGAAGGCTATTCTGTCATTTCCGACTCGTATTCACCAGGCGAACTGGCACCGGCGACAGTGGTTGTCGATACGGATGGTGAAGATATTGATTTAGCACCGGCATTAAAAGGGATGGATATTGTGGAAACTGTTGCCGATCCAGTCTCAAGTAAATCGAATGAAGATCTACAATCCTATGAGGTCACATTCAACATCAACCCATATGATATCGAGGCCATAGATTCCATTCCGGATATCCGCACAATGGCGGAGAAAGAATTGAAAGCCGCCAATATATCTTCCGTAGATGAAAAGGTTTGGGTTGGAGGGCAGACTGCGACTCAATTCGATAAAAGGGATACCGTCAAATCCGATGAATTCTTGATCATCCCGATCATCATCGTCCTGATTTCCCTGCTCCTTTTAGCCTACTTGCGATCTGTGACAGCCATGGTGTATTTAATGGGGACAGTCATTCTCTCATTCTTTGCAGCTATGGGGTTAGGTTGGATTATCCTGCACCATTTCATGGGTGTCGATGCGATAGAGGGGACAATTCCACTTTATTCTTTCGTATTCCTGGTCGCACTTGGAGAAGATTATAATATTTTCATGGTTTCAAGCATTTGGCGTAAGAAAGAAACGATGCCAATCAAGCAGGCCATCAGAAAGGGCGTTGCCGAAACTAGCGGTGTCATCACCTCCGCCGGAATAATCTTGGCAGCCACTTTTTCCGTTCTAGCCACACTTCCGATTCAAGTATTGGTCCAATTCGGGCTCATTACCGCCCTTGGTGTTTTAATGGACACATTCATTGTGCGCCCGTTCCTTGTTCCTGCAATCACCTCCCTCCTTGGCCGCCGTGCTTTTTGGCCGGGTAAAGTGACCAATCAAGAAGAGAAAGAACAGGCCAATTAATAAAGATGTCCGCTTTACCCTTCTTCATTAAAAACCCTGTGCCCCATAAATGTACAGGGTTTGAGTTTGTAGACAAAAGGGGTTTTACCTGAAATTTCAAAACAAAGTCGATTGTAACGGAGGGTGCGAGACTCCTGCGGGAAAAGCGCGCCGAGGAGGCTTCCGGACCGCCCGCGGAAAGCGAGTGCCTGGAGTTGAAATCATCATTCGAGTTTGTCTACAGTCTGAAAAACCTGTGCCCCANNNCGCGCCGAGGAGGCTTCCGGACCGCCCGCGGAAAGCGAGTGCCTGGAGTTGAAATCATCATTCGAGTTTGTCTACAGTCTGAAAAACCTGTGCCCCATAAATGCACAGGGTTTGAGTTTGTAGACAAAAGGGTTTTTACCTAAAATTTCAAAACAAAGTCGATTGTAACGGAAGGTGCGAGACTCCTGCGGGAAAAGCGCGTCGAGGGGAGACCCCGCAGGCGCAAGGCGCCGAGGAGGCTTCCGGACCGCCCGCGGAAAGCGAGTGCCTGGAGTTGAAATCATCATTCGAGTTTGTCTACAGTCTGAAAAAGCTGTGCCCCATAAATGCACAGGGTTTTTCATGTTTTCAAAATTAAGGAAAACTTTCAGTTGACACTATTGCTTTCAGCTCTTATAATTACATTAAGTTAAGATATCTCAAATTAAAGATATATAAATTCAAGATTAATAAACAGGAGGAATAAATATGACAAATACAAAATGGATAGTCGACCCGACTCACAGCACTATTGAATTTTCCGTAAAACATATGATGATCGCCAAAGTAAAAGGAAGTTTTAATAAGTTCGAGGCAAGCATTCTAGCAAACCCATCGGATCTAACGACTGCAGAGATTGATTTTACCGTTGATGTGGCCAGTATCGACACACGCAATGCAGACAGGGACAATCACTTACGTTCCGCTGACTTCTTTGATGTAGAAAAAAGCCCTACATTAACATTCAAATCAACGAAAATCGTGAAAACGGATGAAGATGAATACGATGTAACTGGAAATGTGACTCTTAATGGAGTTACACAAGAAGAAACTTTCAGCATCACCTTCGAAGGCCAAGGGAAAGATCCATGGGGAAATGAAAAAGCAGGCTTCAGCGGAAAAGGGAAAGTCAAACGCAGTGATTATGGTCTAACCTATAACGCGGCATTAGAAACAGGTGGCGTACTGATCGGCGATCAAATCACGCTTACCATCGAAATCGAAGCAGCTAAAGAAGCTTAAAGAAATAAAGAAGCAGCCATCCCTAGGATGACTGCTTCTTTTTGCATTTACCGAAATTACGAATTTCTCGTTTTATATAGTAAATAAATGAAGTATGGTGCCCCGATGCTCGCTGTGAAGACACCAGCCGGTATTTCCAAAGGTGAGAATAAAGTCCGTCCAATCAAATCCGCCACCATAACCAGGATGCCGCCAAGCAAAGCCGAAGTCGGCAGTAACACTCCAAAACTAGAACCAACCAGCCTTCTGGCCATGTGCGGTGCCATTAATCCCACAAACCCTATTCCCCCAGCAAAAGCTGTGGAACCGCCAATCAAGGCCGTACTGATCATCAATAATGTAAACCGCTGTTTTTGGACATGCCCCCCAAGCCCCGTTGCCAGGTCATCGCCTAGCTCCTGTAAATTAATATTCCTGGCATACAGGAAGGCAATTAACAGGAATAGAATAGTCCATGGTGCCAGTACAGCGATATTATTCCAAGTGGAGGTGGACACTGACCCGGTGATCCAAAGGTTTGCCTGGCTCGCTTGAAAGACGGGGCCAAGAATCATCATCATCGTAGTGAGCGCCTTCATTAAAGCCATCACCCCAATCCCGATCAACACAAGCCTGATCGGGGGAACCCCATTTTTCCAGGCTAATGAATAAACGAGTAAGGCCACGACTGTCGCCCCAATGAATGCAGCTAACGGCAGCCAATTGATGCTCACCGTTAATGAATGGTTCTTATCGCTAAAAATGGCCAAGAATCCAACGACCGCTACAGTCGCTCCTCCCGTAATCCCCAAGATATCAGGCGAAGCAAGTGGATTTCGAATCATCCCTTGAAGGATTCCCCCAGCTACAGCAAGGCCCATCCCTACCAACAGGGCAACAATTATTCTAGGCAGGCGGAAAGAGTGGATAATAAGCCGGTCGCTCTCCGTCCCCCCTCCGATAAAGACCTGGAGAACGCTTAGCGGATTTATATTCATTTCACCCACTCCAGTACTGATCACAAACACTAGTGAAGTGACTAAAAATAATATGAAAATCACGATCATGGCTTTTTTATCCATCAAGAATGATATTTTTTCATTAAACAAACGAAAGCTCTTATATGACTTCATCGACCGCTGAACCCCTTTCTAGCTATATAAATAAAGAATGGGGTCCCGATTATGGCTGTCATGACTCCAACCGGAACTTCTCGAGGCATCAGGATATACCTGGAAATGACATCGGCTGCAATCAAAAGCACCGCCCCGAAAAGTCCAGAGAAGGGAATCAACCAGCGATGATCGATGCCAACTATAGAACGGGTAAGATGCGGAACGACGATTCCTATAAAGCCAATCGGACCCGCAACCGCTACTGATCCGCCAGAGAGCAGGATGATTGCCAGCCCCAGGACCAGTTTAAGGAATGCTATATTCAGTCCAAGACCCTTTGCAACATCTTCACCCATGGATAACACATTCATTTTACCGGACATGATCAAGGCAAGGGCCCAGCCTGCGGCAAGATAAGGCAGGACGGCAACTAAATTGTCCAGGCTTCTACCGGAAACGGATCCGGCAAGCCAGAATAGGACTTGCTCTAAAAGAGCCTCATTAGAAACAAGAAGGCCTTGTGTAAGTGAGGCTACCATTGCCGTCATGGCTGCACCTGCCAATGTCAGCTTCATCGGTGTCAAGCCGCCGCGTCCCATGCTTCCTATCATAAATATGCTTATCGCGGCTATGGCGGCCCCAAGGAATGAAAGCCATGTGAATACTTGAAGATTGCTTATCCCAAAAACGGTGACACCGGTGACCACCGCCAATCCCGCCCCGGCGTTGACCCCGAATATATCCGGGGAGGCGAGGGGGTTTTTAGTTAGCGTTTGCATCAAAACCCCGGAGATGGCTAAACTTGCACCGATGGCCGAAGCGATCAGGGCACGCGGAAGTCTGACTGATTGAATGACAATGTGTTCGTTCGTCCCATTGAAATCGGTAAAAGCATCGATGGCCATTTTCCATGTTGTATCCGTATAACCGTATACAATGCTTGAGCACAGTAAAAACAGCAGCAAAAGAATGGTAATGAACAGCCCCATCCATTTCTGCCATGAATTTTTTAATAACATATCCAGTTACCTTTCCAGTCACGTTTGTATATCAGTATTTAATTCAATTGTACTGGCGTTAACAGGATTATGTCAACGAATTTGAGAATCATTTTCAATTATATATTGACAGAAAAGTATATTCATTTTATGATGATGCTGTTAAGTGCGAATGATTATCATTTGCTGACAAATTGGGAGGGATACATAGATGTTTAGATTTAAGTCTTTATTAACGCTTTTCACAATATTTGCAGTCTTCCTTCTAGCAGCTTGCGGGAACTCGGATGAAAAGGCCGATGGAAATAAAGCTGAAGACAAGAAAGAGGAGAAAAGCTACACAATTGAGCATGCCATGGGCACTGCCGAGTTGAAAGAAACGCCTAAAAGAGTCGTCGTTTTAACAAATGAAGGTACTGAAGCATTGATCGCTTTAGGAATTAAACCTGTTGGTGCCGTTCAATCATGGCTTGGTGACCCTTGGTATGACCATATTAAAGATGATATGGATGGGGTCGAAGTTGTTGGTGTTGAACATGAAGTTAACTTAGAGAAAATCGCATCACTGAAGCCTGACTTGATTATCGGAAGCAAGATACGCCAAGAAGCTGTTTATGATAAATTAAATGCAATCGCCCCTACCGTTTTCTCGGAAACGCTAAGAGGAGATTGGAAAGAGAACTTCAAACTTTATGCAAAAGCCTTGAACCTTGAAGAAAAAGGTAACGATGTAATTGCGGAATTCGATAAAAATACTGAAGATCTTAAAGCTAAATTGGGTGATAAAGTAAATCAAGAAGTTTCCATTGTTCGTTTCATGGCTGGAACTACTCGTATTTATTACACAGATTCATTCTCTGGAGTGATTTTCGATCAATTAGGATTTAAACGTGCAGAACAACAGAAGGAACTTTTCACTGCAGATAATAAATTAGGCAACCTTGCCATTGAGGTTGGAAAAGAAGTCATCCCTAAAATGGATGGAGATATTCTCTTCTACTTCACCTACGCTCCTGAAGGCGACAAACAAGCCCTAAGCACAGCAAAAGAGTGGACGAATGATCCACTTTGGAAAAACCTTGATGCAGTCAAAAACGGAAATGCCCATGAGGTCAGCGACGCAACATGGAATACAGCTGGCGGAGTAATTGCAGCTAATAAAATGCTGGAAGATATAGAAAAAATCATGCTTGAAAAGTAATAACACGTTTCCATTGAAAAAGGCCTTTCTCGATATAATTCGAGAAAGGCCTTTTATTTTATATCATTAACCCACTTGTCCGCTTTCCTTCAATTGATCGTCAACGAACAAGAGGCCCAGTTCGTAATGCTCCCCGTCAAATAGAGCTCTTTGCACAAAACGAATCTGTTCATTATTATCGATGACCTCGAGCTTGCAATGTGCCCGGTTTATTTGTAGCGCCCTGTATAGCTCTTCTTCTTCCCTGACGACGACCCCATTTATTTTCGAAATGACCTCGCCTTTTTGCAACCCCATTTTATCTGCCGGAGATTGAGGGATAACGCCTAAGATCTGGACACCCAGCTTACTTTTCGAAAAATAAAAAGGAAGCTTTTGATCCATTGCCTTTTGGGAATGATGCAGGAATTCACGGCAAAGGATTGCCAAAACAACCGTTATGATTGCCAATGGAGGGTACCAGTAACCAACTGCAGCCAATACCGTAATCACAATTCCCAATGCCCCTACCTTTTTGCCTTGCGCCTTAATTGCCAGTTCCGGGAGCGTCCCATGAACTTGTTGCTTAAAGCCGATTAAAATGGGCAGTACGATCGGCGACAGGGACATGTCCCCGATTGTAAAAACCGGATACCATTCGAAAGGCGCTGGAAGTTCTCCTCCAGGAATCATAACGAACATGGGAATTAGCCATACCCGCTGTGAAACATACACACCTATCGGCTGCCCCCTTTTGGATACCTCCAAGTGAGGAGAGACCTTTTTACTTCCATTAGCAACGATCAAAAACCCTTCAGCAATCAGTAATAACCCCATTAAAATAACAAGTGTCGGATATACGGACCGATCTAGCTGATTAAGGGCATCCTGAAATAACGTCAGCTCGATATCTCTATCATAAAGAAAGAACAGGATAAAGAAAGTGAGCCCCATTGTATAAACGGGGGAAACAAACCTCTTTTTCATGGATAGCATCGCCAAAACCGTAACCACTGCCATGATGGACATTGCCGCCAAAGGAATGGCAAGTCCGGTGGCCAGCGTGAGGAAGGAAAGGATCAATCCCCCTATCAATCCTTGAGGCAGCATGGAACGCAGCTCCATGGAAAAACTGTAGATCTTCGTATTAAAATCATGGCGTTCCCGTTTAACGCGAAGATAGCCGATGAATAAGCAATAGGCAATCGAAACATAAAGCAAAGGGTGAAGGAAAAGTTTTCCTAATCCCATTAAGCATGCAATCAGCCAATCCGTTGTCAATTTCTTTCCACCATCCTCAAAAGTAATCAAAATTTTGTCAAACTTCGTTCTGGTCAGTTACCTCCTATTCTATCAAAAATGTAGCCTCCATGCCTATTAAGATGCAGAAAAATTAGGTTTATCTCAAGTTAGCAGGCAAGGAACGATTAAATGCAAAAGAGGCACCGCTCCAAGGGGAACGATGCCATCAAGTTACTTCACTAAATAATTCAAAGCCGTGCGTAACTGGATATCATTATCTTCATCCTGGATCTTTTCCAGAATGGCGGATTCCAGATGCGCTGCGGTTTTAGCATCCAGCTTACCGGTCACTTCCAGGCCGAATTGTTTTTGGAATGCCTTTACTGCGATTTCTGTACTCCAATCATAATATCCATCCTCACGCCCCGGTTCAAATCCGAGTCCTTTCAGAATGCTTTGGGCATACTGGATTTGTTCATCATTCATATCCCGCTCCAACACCTTCTCAATCGCCAGCTGATGGGCATCAAAATACTCCGGTTGCTTGACTTTGATCGTCGGTTCGATCCCTTTTTTATGGATCCAGTTCCCTGAAGGAGTCAGCCACTTATATAACGTAAGTTTAATCTTACTGCCATCACCCATTGGTACAGCTTGCTGTACTGTGCCTTTACCGAAAGTCTTCTCGCCAACCAATGGATAGCCTCCCGCCTCTTGCATGGCGCCAGCCAGGATTTCCGAGGCAGATGCGCTCCCTTTATCCGTCAAGACGGCAATGGGATAACTTTTCGCTTTCTTAAGGCTTGTGAAAAACGATTGTGTTTCCCCCGTTCTTTCTGCAATTTGCAAATAGGGCTTGTCTTTTGTGATGAACTCGCCAAGAATCGTTTCCACACTGGAAAGAAGGCCGCCTGGATTGCCGCGTACATCTATGACCAAGCCCTTGATTCCCGTCTTTTCCAGCTTCTTAATCTGCTTTTTGAAATCACTTGCAGTATTTTCCGAGAATGTGGTCAACTCGATATAACCGATTTGTTCTCCGCCGACTTCCTTAATTGATGAAAATACGGTATCCAATGGAATTTCGGCGCGCACCATATTGAATTCAAGTGGATTATCAATCCCTGCCCGCTTTATTTCCATTTTGACGGGTGACCCTTTTTCGCCGCGGATTTTCAGGCGTGTTTCATACAGATCCAGCCCTTCTACACTTTCACCATTCACCTTGAGGATTTGATCTTTCGGCTTTAATCCAGCTTTTTCTGCAGGTGAGTCTTTGTAAGGAGAAACAATTATGACCTTACCATCTTCCATTCCGATTTCAGTCCCGATCCCTTCAAAAGAGGAGTCCAGGGTTTCATTGAATTGCTTAGCGGTCTCCTTGTCCATATATACGGAATAAGGATCTTTCAGTGCTGACAGCATGCCTTGGATGGCACCCTCCACCAGGTTGGAGCCGTCCACCTGCTCTACATACTGACTTACGATTAAGCCGTAAGCTTGTTCCACTTTTGCCCATTCCTTATCCTTCGATATTTCTTGGCTTTCATCCTTTGCTTCATTCTTGGCCGGAAGGCTTGTCCAATATATGCCCCCCACTGCTCCAATGGCTAGTGACATGATGATTGCTAGAGGAAGTACCCATTTTTTGACCATATTTATCCCCATTTCTGACCTGATATGTATTTCACTATATGAGGGGAATGAAAAGAATATGCTTATAGAAAATGATGACACCACATAAAAAAACAGACAAGGAATTTATCCTGGTCTGTTTTTCATTTGATATATTGGGTATTAATTAGGTATATAGTTTAATGGATTAACAGCATTTGACTTGCTATAATTCCATGAGCCTTTATGTAGCTCAAAGTGTAAATGCTGACCATATGAATGTCCTGTGTTACCCATGATGCCCACTTGTTGACCTTTGGCAACTACAGCACCTTCGCCTACTTGTCTAGAACTTAAGTGTGCATACACAGTAGTCCATTGCTGACCGCTGATCGAGTGGGTAACGAAGACGACGTTACCGTATGTACTTGAGAAGTAAGAACGGCTTACGACCCCGTCGGCTGCCGCTACAACCGGAACCGTTCCACTAGCAGCTATATCGATGCCGGCATGCTGTTTATTCCAGCGTTCACCCATTGTTGAAGATACATATCCTGCACTAGGTCTAGTGAAAGTACCCGATGATACGGCTGGCGCTTGACTTACATTAGACGAAGCGGGTGAAGATGATGATGAACTGTTGCTTTTTGCACTATATCCTGAAGAAGTGGATTGTTTTTTTGTTTCGGTTGCCTGTGATGCTTGTGATGCTGCTTGTGCAGCCGCTTGTGCAGCTTCTTGCTCTGCACGTTTTTTCGCTTCGGCTGCCGCTTTTTTACGAGCTGCTTCCAATTCGGCAAGACGTTGATGTTCCAAGCTGATGGCTGATTTGATGGCTCTTTCTTGAGCAGCAAGATTCGCTTTTTCTTCCTCTAGACCCATCTTCTCATGTTCATGCTTTTCAGTTTGTTGCTTTAATTTTTTAACCAATGCATCCTTTTCTTGCTTCTGCTTTTTTTGTTGCTTTTGAATTTCCAATAGTTCAGCTTTTGCCACTTCTAAACTGGCAAGCTTCGTTTCAACGGCTTTTTGCTTTTCTTCGAGATCTTTTTTATCCAGCTCATGCTGCTTTAAAATATCGCGGTCGGCTTCAGCGATTGTCGCTACAGCTCCGACACGGTCAACTAAATCCCCAAAACTTGATGATCCGAATAATACTTCAAGGTAGTTCACGTCCCCGCCAGTCTCCTGGAAAGAAAGTGCCCTTTCCTTCAATACTTCATTACGTTTCGCGATCCGCTCTTTTAATACTTTAATCTCTTCTTTCAATGCCTCGATTTCTTTTTTCGTTTGTGTAATTTCAGCATTTTTAGCATCGATTTTTTTTGCGGACTCTTCGATTTTCGCTTCAATGGCAGCGATTTGGTCTTCTGCTGTCATTTGCTTATCCTGCAGGCTATCGATTTTCTTTTCCGTCTCGGAAATATTCGATTCAACACCTGAACGTTTTTCCTGGATGGATTCTTTCTGTTTCTCTAAATCCGATATAGACTCAGCATAAACCGAAGGTGCCGCTAGAATGCTTCCCAACCCGATCATGATGGAGGCATTCATGGCAATGATATTTTTTTTCACGTTTCATTTCCCCTTTCAACCCGTTACATCCTTGCCTTGTAACGTCTCTCTATTTATGTCTGGCTACTTTTGGCTTTCGAGTAAAGATACAATTTAAACTTTCAAGAACTTCCTGACGGACATCAAGCTGCCCCATATTCCGATAACCGCACCAATTACGATGAGGATGGCCGATACTTGATAAATAAACGGATTTGCAGGCAGGAAATCTATGAATTTGAACGTAATCTGCGGTGCTGCATATTTATAAAGATTATAGTAGAGTACTGCAATCAGTCCTATCGGAATGATGGAACCGAGGACTCCCAACCAAAGTCCTTCCAAGAAGAATGGCCAACGGATGAATGTATTCGTCGCTCCTACCAATCTCATGATCTCAATTTCTTTTCTTCTGGCTACAATGGTAATTTTAATCGTATTCGAAATCAGGAACATTGCAGTAAATAGTAAGCCTACAATAAGAACGATCCCTATGTTTCTAGCAATATTAACAAAGCTGAATAGTTTCTCGACGTAGCCTTGTCCATATTTAACACTTTGGATATATTCCATACCTTCGATTTTCTTTGCCACCTTGATGACATCTTGCGGAGATTTCGTTTTGATAACATAAACGTCCCTTAATGGGTTATCCTGTTCAAATGGTTTAAAAGCCTCACCATTATCTCCTAAATCATCTATTAAATTAGTAAGCTCTTCATCTTTTGGAGAGAAAATCACTGATTCGATACCGTTTATCTCCGTAATTTGCTTACCGATAGCTTTTATATCGTCATCATTCGCCGCATTATCAATATGTGCACGAACTTCGACATCTTTCTCCACATTTCCCGCGATATGATTTAAATTCATCATGAGCACTAAAAAGACGCCAACCAAAGTTAGAGTGACCGTTACTGCACTGACTGAAGCAAACGTCATCCATCCATTACGGCCAATATTTTTAAAACTTTCACGGAAGTGACGGAGCAATGTTCTAAATTTCATATCCGTAATCACCTCGATGTTCATCGCGAACTATTTTTCCACTTTCAATGGCAATGACACGTCGTTTAATATTGTTGACGATGTCCCTATTATGTGTAGCCATGACCAGTGTAGTTCCGCGTTTATTAATTTCTTCGAATATGTTCATGATTTCCCATGATGTTTCGGGATCAAGATTACCTGTAGGCTCGTCGGCTATGACTACCTTGGGATCATTGACGATCGAACGGGCTATTGCAACCCTTTGCTGTTCCCCGCCAGATAACTCGGAAGGAAGCATTCTCGCTTTATGTTTAATGCCAACCAGATCAAGAACTTCCATGACTCTCTTTTTGATTTCTTCTGGTTCCTTTTCAATAACTTCCATGGCAAAAGCAACATTTTCATATGCAGTGAATGTTTGAAGGAGTTTAAAATCTTGGAATACCATACCGATATTACGGCGGAATAGAGGAACTTTCGAATTGCGGATACTTGGCAGGCTTACGCCATTGACCAAAATATTACCGCTTGTAGGCTTTTCTTCCCTATACATCATTTTGATGAAGGTCGATTTTCCGGCACCGCTCGGACCCACTACATAAACGAATTCGCCTGGCTTTATTTTCACATTGATTCCATTAATGGCAATTACGCCATTTGGGTATGTCTTTTTCACATCTATCATTTCTATCATTCTAAAACCACCTAATTTGCTTGGATTATCACTATGTATCTACAGCTTTTCGACAATTTTCACTGAAATCTGACAGGAATCTTCCTTACTTGAGCACAGAAACATTATAACATCATATTTTGTCAAATTAAGCATAAAAAATATTACAGTTTCATTTCAGTTAGACATATATCAACATCTATGTAATAATTCCAGGATTTGATTGCTTGATAAGTGGTTGATTCGCGAGTTATTTTGAGGGTTTAATGGAGGCTAAATGAAACGTCCCGCTAAGCAGAACGTTTCATTAATCATTATTTATGTCCAGCAAGCCATTCAGCGACCATGCTCGCTTCCTTGCCCTTGATTATACCTTTTGGCATTCCGCCTTGACCATTCGCAATGACTTTTTCAATGTCTTCTTTTGATAGCTTGGAACCTACCTTCGTCAAGTTCGGTCCCACGCCGCCTTCAAGATTCACTGCATGGCAGCTTGAACATTTGTTTTCATAAATTTTTGCGGCATCACCGGCACCTGCCGTAGACGTTTCGCTATTTTCACTTGCAGGCTCTTTATCTGCAGCATCATCGTTCCCACCGCATGCAGCCAAGGCCAAAGAAGTACCCAGAATTAAGGCTAACCACTTCATTTTCATTGAACTTACCCCCTCTGATTTATACCAGCACAAGAACATTATACCAATTTCAATCCAGTTTAAAACCCTCCCCAAGTACCTCCGATGCGTCCATTACAATTACAAACGCTTTAGGGTCAACGAGTTTCACCAATTGTTTCAATTTGGTGAATTCCGACTGGTCTATTACACACATCAAAATTGGACGAGTATCATCCGTATAGCCGCCATACCCGGATATGCCTGTTACACCCCGGTCCAGCTCATGTATGATAGCATCCCTTACTTCCATTTCTTTATTCGTGATGATCAGTGACATCTTCGAACGGTTCAATCCAATCTGGACAAGGTCGATCGTCTTGCTTGTCACATATAGTCCAATCAATGCATAAAGGCCTTTTTCAATATCAAAAACGATGGCAGCACTTAAAACGATGATTCCATCAATGACAGCCACACAGGTCCCCAATGACAGATGGGTATATTTATGGAAAATCTGTGCCGCCAAATCGGTCCCCCCAGTGGAACCCTTGCCGCGAAAGACGATCCCCAGCCCAAGCCCGACCATCATCCCCCCGCAAATCGAACCAAGCAATGCATCATTCGTCCATGCTTCCCAATCATTTGTCAGAAATACCACTAAAGGCAGAAACAAGGTTCCAATCAGGCTTTTGGCTCCGAAATGCCTTCCGAGGATAATAAGCCCCGCAATGAACAAAGGGATATTAAAACCCCAAAGAACATAAGCCGGCTCCCAACCGAGAGTTGAATCGAGAATCGTGCTAATCCCGCTGACCCCTCCGGATGCGACCTGGTTAGGCAGTAAAAACACATTAAAACCAATGGCAATTATGGACGAACCGACAATCACCAATCCATACTCCGTTAACTTTTGAACGAAAGGGTGCCTCCGCTCCCTGTATCTTCTCTTCATTTTGCATAAGTCTCCTCGAACCATCATTATTATCTAGTATTGGCCGAACGAGGTAGAGCATCCCTTTTCAATCCTGTAAATGTCAGCCAGAAGATTCATTAAAAAGGGAAACCATAAAAAAAGGCCGGACCGGGGAAACCGGTCCGACTGGCTGATCTTATAATTTTGAACGCAAGTACGCATCAATGAACATATCGATATCCCCATCCATGACAGCTCCCAAGTTTCCGGTCTCCGCACTAGTACGGTGATCTTTAACCATGGAATACGGATGGAAAACATAAGAACGAATTTGGCTTCCCCAGCCAATTTCCTTTTGCTCCCCGCGGATTTCATCCAATTCAGCTTGTTGCTGTTCAATTTCACGTTGATACAATTTGGCTTTCAGCATATTCATGGCCTGGGCCTTGTTTTTGATTTGAGATCTCTCGTTTTGGCACGTCACCACGGTGTTCGTAGGTAAATGGGTGATCCGGACCGCAGAGTCCGTTGTATTGATATGCTGACCACCTGCACCACTTGCCCGGTACGTATCGATTTTCAAATCTTCCGTTCGTACTTCTATATTGATCGTCTCATCGAATTCCGGCATGACTTCACATGAAACGAATGAAGTGTGGCGTCGTCCTGAGGAATCGAAAGGAGAAATACGGACAAGACGGTGTACCCCTTTTTCCGCTTTCAAATAACCATAGGCGTTATGGCCTTTGAAAATTAAAGTGACACTCTTGATCCCAGCTTCATCACCTGGTAGGTAATCAAGGGTTTCCACTTTAAAGCCTCTTTTTTCACCCCATCTTGTATACATGCGCAACAGCATGGAACCCCAATCCTGGGACTCGGTACCGCCTGCACCAGGATGCAGTTCAAGAATGGCATTTTTCGAGTCATATTCTTCACTTAATAAAAGTTGAAGTTCAAAGTCATTCATCTTTTGTGCAAGAACCGTGATTTCTTCTTCCAGCTCAGCTAAAAGTTCTTGATCATTCTCCTCTTTCACTAATTCATATGTCAAATCCAGATTTTCATATGATTCATTCAGGTCGGACAATTGATTGACTTGTTCTTTCAAAGCATTCGTTTCATTGATGACAGTTTGTGCTTTTTGCTGATCATTCCAAAAATCGGGATGTGTCATCTCATTTTCTAGCTGTGCGATTCGTGCCTCTTTTTCATCTAAGTCAAAGAGACCCCCTAAAGTCCGTTAATCGCTGCGCTGTCCGTTCAAGTTCATTTCTTATTTCTGCTAATTCCATTTCTCTTCACCTCATTAAGTATGTTAAAAAAAATCCCTGAAGAGGGATTCCCTTCATTACAATAAACCTCTTTAAACTATATGCAAACTAAACATGAAAAGAGGCGGCTAGCCTTGGACTTAACCGTCTCATCTTCATTATACACCTAACTTTAGCCTAAATTGCCATGGCAATTCTTATATTTTTTACCGCTGCCGCATGGGCATAACGCGTTTCTTCCAACGTCTTCCTTTTTACGGGCTGGGGCTTTTTTCACTTTTCCCCCGTCTTCTTCCTTCGGATTGACCGCTTGTCCTTTTATGACTTCCTTGCGTTCCAAATTGTTGCGGATTTCAGCCTTCATGATGTATTTCGCGACTTCATCTTCCATTGAAGCAATCATCGCTTCAAACATTGCAAAACCTTCAGATTGATATTCACGAAGCGGATCGATTTGGCCATAAGCACGAAGGTGGATCCCTTGTCGCAGCTGCTCCATTGCATCAATATGGTCCATCCACTTACTATCGACTGCACGAAGAACGATTACTTTTTCGAATTCACGCATTTGTTCTTCAGATAGCTCTTCTTCTTTTTGGTCATAGCCTTCTTTCACTTTTGCTAAAATGAACTCAACCAATTCCGATTCGTTTTTTCCTTCCAAATCAGCCACAGTGATTGAACCTTCATTGAATAGGTTACCATTCAGATAGTCGACAAGGCCTTGTAAATTCCAGCCTTCCTCATCGCCCATTGGTGCAAACGCGACAACATTTCGCTGGATGGATGCCGTGATCATCGTTTCGACGATTTCACGTAAGTTTTCACTTTCCATGACATCGAAACGCTGTTTATAGATAATTTCCCGTTGTTGACGGAGAACATCATCATACTGCAGTAATTGCTTACGTGAATCGAAGTTATTGCCTTCGACCCGTTTCTGTGCGGATTCAACGGCCCTTGTCACCATTTTACTTTGAATTGGCTGGGAATCATCCATACCTAGGCGTGCCATCATGTTTTTCATGTTATCCGAACCGAAGCGTCGCATCAATTCATCTTCCATTGATAAATAGAATTGAGTGACCCCTGGATCTCCCTGACGGCCGGACCGGCCACGCAGCTGGTTATCTATACGCCTGCTTTCATGACGTTCCGTGCCGATGACAGCAAGGCCCCCAAGCTCCTTGACACCTTCACCAAGCTTGATATCCGTACCGCGACCTGCCATGTTAGTAGCGATCGTAACTGAGCCTTGATTACCCGCATTCGCAATGATTTCCGCTTCACGCTCATGGTTCTTTGCATTCAAAACATCGTGAGGGATGCCTTTTTTGGATAAATAGGCAGATATGACCTCAGATGTTTCGATGGCAACCGTACCGACAAGCACAGGCTGACCCTTTGTATAACGTTCGGCGATATCTTCCACAACAGCCTTGAATTTCCCATCAGTTGTCGCATATATAAGATCTGCCCTGTCATCCCTGATGATATTCCTGTTTGTCGGGATCGCAATGACATTCATATTATAAATATTACGGAATTCCTCTTCTTCCGTTTTGGCTGTACCGGTCATACCTGAAAGTTTTTCATACATCCTGAAATAGTTCTGGAATGTAATCGTCGCAAGAGTCATGCTTTCATTTTGAATTTCGAGTCCTTCTTTCGCTTCGATCGCCTGGTGGAGACCTTCACTGTAACGGCGGCCTTTCATCAAACGGCCAGTGAATTGGTCAACGATGACTATCTCGCCTTCCTGGACGACATAATCCACATCCAAATGCATGGAAACATGAGCCTTTAACGCCTGATTGATATGATGATTCAAAGTAACGTGACTAATATCGAATAAATTATCGATATTAAACGCTTTTTCAGCTCGATTCATCCCATCTTCCGTCAGCTGAACACCTTTTGTCTTTTCATCATATGTGTAGTCCGTATCTTTCTTTAAGGTTCTTACAAACGCATTGGCCTGGATATAGAGCTGAGCCGATTTCTGTGCCGAACCGGAAATGATCAATGGCGTTCTCGCCTCATCAATCAAAATCGAATCGACCTCATCGATGACAGCGAAGTGCAGCGGACGCTGTACCATTTGTTCTTTATATAACACCATATTGTCACGAAGATAATCAAAACCTAACTCATTATTCGTACTGTACGTAATATCAGCATTATACGCTGCCTGCTTTTCTTCTTTAGAATGACTGTTCAAATTCAACCCGACGGTCAAACCGAGGAAATCATACAAAACACCCATTTCGGTGGCATCACGGTGTGCCAAGTATTCATTGACGGTAACGACATGTACACCTTTACCGGTAAGCGCGTTTAAATAAACCGGCATCGTGGATGTTAAGGTTTTACCTTCCCCTGTTTTCATCTCGGAGATATTTCCATCATGAAGGGATGCCCCACCCATGATTTGAACACGGTAAGGATATAAGCCCAGAGCACGCTTTGCCCCTTCACGCGCAACCGCAAAAGCCTCGACAAGCAAATCATCAACGGTTTCCCCATTTTGATAACGCTCTTTAAACTCTTCCGTTTTGGCACGCAACTGTTCATCCGATAACGCAGCAGTCTCATCAGCCAGCGCTTCGACCTGATCGGCGATTTTTTCTAAACGTTTGATTTCTCGCTTATTCGGATCAAAAACTTTATTTAATATATTAAGCATTCAATAACGCTCCTCTATTATGGTAATGATCGTTCAATGACAAAATTCATATAAGTAAGAAGAAACACACCTTCTATTATTACTAATGCACGCTTAATTTTACCACTTCTATCATAGAGGTACAACTTCATGTCACTTCGCTGGTATAGACCTGAATGCAATTCTTGCGAAAAACAATGGATAAATGAGGAGGAAAACTGTTAAAATAGGAGGAAGTATAAAAAATATGTTGCAAACTCCCCACTATTCCATATGCAAATGTGAATTATCCACAACCTTCCATCACTAGATGCTGTGTCCTCTCTAGAGATAGCATGTCAAGGTAATCCAACCTTACAGGCGTCATGTTTTGAATGATAAGGTGGGCTGCCGAAACTTATTAGCGGAAGATAAATAGAACATGTTTCGAGGTG
The DNA here is from genome assembly GCF_042787955.1 of Peribacillus sp. YIM B13477. Taxonomy (NCBI): domain Bacteria; kingdom Bacillati; phylum Bacillota; class Bacilli; order Caryophanales; family Bacillaceae; genus Peribacillus; species Peribacillus sp. YIM B13477. Next base: position 3,196 of record NZ_JBHZPD010000006.1, on the reverse strand, counting down.
GTATTGATGATTGGTGAACGTGTAAAAAAACTGCGAGAAGAAAAGAAAATGTCGATGACTGAACTTGCCGATAAAGCAGGCGTTGCAAAGTCTTATTTAAGTTCGCTCGAGCGGAACTTACAAACGAATCCTTCTATTCAATTTCTTGAAAAAATCTCCTCCGTACTTAACATCCCTGTTGATGCCCTGCTTTACGATGCACCAAATAAGGAAACCTTGGACAATGACTGGATGAGAATCGTTGAGGAAGCCATGAATTCGGGTGTCTCAAAACAACAATTCAGGGAATTCATCGAGTTTAATAAATGGAGAAAAGATAAAGAAGAGTAGAGTGGTAGTGCACTAGTTTACCTACATAATCCTAAGCTAGACTCACAAGAGTCCCAAGGAAGAATAAACCCTATAAACAGCCAATGAATCGAACCACTGTTTATAGGGATGTTCTCGAATTTGTTCGGAACCTATTTTCCATCGCTCTCCTCAAATATTGCCTCAGGGCTTTCCCGTTTAAAAAAAGCAATGATTTCCTCTTTTTTGAAACCCAAGCTTCTTGCTTCAGAAATCAATTTCACCCATTCTTGATCCATTTCCACATTAGCCACCTCTTCTACCTCCTAAAATACTCTTGTATTTCAGGCAGACCAGCCATCATAGTCACAAGGACCTTAGACCTGTGCCTTTGCGCCCTCATTTTTCAAGGAGTTTGCCTTTGTCGTGGTATTTATTACCAAATACATTACCTATAATCATATTATAACGGATACGCACTCCATATATTGCTATTTTATGTCGGTAATCCACATAAATGCAAAAACTTTCATCCGACAAAATATTACAATATTAAGAAAATTTGAAGTTCAGGTGATTTTTCATAGACTAATTCAATTTCGTTTTACTCTTCTTAAAATTTCTTTGGGGTGTATTGATTCTCTCGATTGTAAGTGCATCGTGGGCTTTTTGCGAAGTTAAGTCCTCACCGCAGGTAGGACATAGCCACTTTCCATATTCCGCACTGCTAAAAGAAGCCCTTTGGCATGTATGGCAATTCTTTCGATACAAATAATCCAACCCCCTCTGCACCTTGATCAAATTGTTTTCTACAAATAATTCATTGTTCTTTTTAAAGAACTGACAATTCGAGTGTAGTGCAAAAGATATAGGTATTTGAATAGGTGAAATTAACTCATGCAAAAAAGCACAACCCAGAGGCTGGGCTGTGCTTTTGATATTAGAATAATAATTAACTAGGTTCAATCAATCCATAGCGTCCATCCTTTCGGCGGTACACTACGTTTGTTGTATTAGTATCCGCATTCGTGTAAACGAAGAAACTGTGACCAAGCATATTCATTTGTAAAATCGCTTCTTCACTGTCCATTGGCTTTAAATCAAAGCGTTTATTGCGGACTACTTCAATATCATTATCGTCTTCGAATTCATCCACCACTTCGTCAGCTTCCGTATTGAAGGCGAATGCATCGGGTGTAGTCGATAGATTGTTTCGGAACTTGCGATTGACCTTCGTTTTATGTTTACGAATTTGGCGTTCAAGCTTATCATTGATCAAGTCAATGGCAGCATACATATCCGCATTTTCCTCTTCAGCGCGAAGAACCAAATTCTGCATGGGAATCGTCACTTCGACCTTTGATGTATTATTGTTCACTTTTAAATTGACTAACACATTTGCATCTGGTGTATTGTTAAAATATCGTTCTAACTTGCCAATTTTCTTTTCGACGTATTCTCGAATTGCTGGAGTTACCTCAATGTTTTCACCGCGTACGTTGTAATTCATAAAGTGAGTCCTCCTTAAATTAAGACTATACAGTTAGATTCTACAATACCCCTCCGGTTCCTTTTAGAAACACATCATGAAATATGTCGAAATAATGAAACAATTATCGGGAGGTTTGGAAAGGGTTGATGTCTGCCCTAGCTTCATTATATCAAATGCTATGCTAGAAAGAAAAAATTAAGCCTATTTTATTTACAGAAAATTTAAAAACATTTAACATAAAAACCGTTTGGACTCCAAAAGGTAAGGAAATCAATTTCTTTTATCATAGAACACACCATCCACTGATAGACTTTCATACGGATTCGTGTATTTATTGGAAGATTTTTTCTTCTTATTTATTTCCTGGATATCCAGATGAATTGAAGGGACTGATAGATCAATTGCTGATTTAAACCGTTCCGCTCCTTCAGCTTTGCCACTTCACCGATCAATGCCGCTTTTAGCATTTCAAGGACTTCCGTTTCTTCTGGTCCTGTCAGTTCCGTCACGGTATCGATGGAGGCAGGCTGTCCCGCCGTTCCATTGGCTGCAAGAAATTCCTCGACTGCCCTTTCTCTTTCCTTATCCGTCTGACTGATCGCTTTAATATGCTTTTGTTCCGAAATCAGCAGGGCAGTATTCGCCTCGGTATCATTCGCTTTCAAAATGGCCGTTTTTCTTATCGCCAATTGATTGAAGCTTTTATGAAGCTTGAACAATTTTTCAAGCGATCCGATGATGTTCCGTGCAGTCATTTCGTTGCCTCCTCCGCTCATAAATGAAGGACGGAAACTGGCTCAGTCCACTTCATTCAAGCTTCTTTTTCATGGAAAATTCATTTCCGGTAAAAATCGATGAGACCCTTAGCCGTTGCTTGTGCATTCAATTTATAATTTCCTTTTTCAACCTGGATTTTCAGTTCATCCACTTTTGCTTGTCTTGCAGCAAGAATCGGAGATGATTGCTGCATTTCTTTTGCCGCTGAAGAAATTTCAACTTTATCCGAGGATTTGACATTGGATTCTTTGATATTCCCCGTTTTATTGGCTTGAAGATTATAAGGGTTAACACCTGCCATACCAACGTTATTGATTTTCATATTCCAGATCCTCTCCTTCGGTCGATTTTATAAATCCCATTATGTTTCGAATCCTTAACACATGAAAATGGCTCTGGACTGTGTTATTCTCCCTATCTTTATTATCGACAAGGAACGGATTTCTTTAATTGTTTGCTGTAATCATTCCTTCGATACCCATTGTCGAACATTGTTCTCAATATCGAATATTTTAACAAAAACGTCATCATGTTTCCATGAATGAATTACCCTTTTTGCTCATCCTTCATGTAGTACGTATTTTTTTTATCATTTCCTTGAATTTCAGTCAGGCGCATTTCTTCATTTTCAAATGCCTG
>NZ_JBHZPD010000030.1:0-1276 GCF_042787955.1 Peribacillus sp. YIM B13477 | reverse complement strand
CGATAGCGAAGAGGTCACACCCGTTCCCATTCCGAACACGGCAGTTAAGCTCTTCAGCGCCGATGGTAGTTGGGGGTCTCCCCCTGTGAGAGTAGGACGCCGCCAAGCAATGTTTATCACATCAATTAGGATTCATAAACCCGTATAAACAGGTTCAAATCCTATCTACGTATTCTAAACCTTAGGATTATCCTAAGGTTTTTTTGTATAAATTCCACAATTCGTTGGAAAGGCTTATTAATAGCATAATTTTGGTAGGGGGCTTCTCGAATGACCAGTAAAGAAGAAATCCTGGACAATAAACAAATTCTTCATTCTTTTGCGAAATGGTTAATGGGTCAAAATAAATCCGATGGTACGATTAAAACCTATGTGGGAGTCATCTCCCAGCTTCTTCAATGGTTTAAAGATGAGGCGAAAGAGATTGAAAAATCCCACGTCCAAACCTATTTAGACGATATGGAACAGTCAAACAAGAGTGGAGGAACGATTGAAAAACATTATTCAGCCATTACCATGTTTTCCAGGTTCCTTGATAAACCCGAAATCGTCCTCAACATCGATCGTAAAGCAAAGGAAAAGAAAGAAGATCCGCCAAAAGCCCTGAACATGCTTGAGCAAGCTGCGCTCTTAAAAGAAATCGAGGCCTCTGGGCATTTCAGGAATATTGCTATTGTCTACACAATGATTCATACGGGTATCCGGGTATCCGAACTTTGTGATTTGAACCATAGTGACATTCAAAAAGAGGGAGAAAGGCAATATATCCTCATCCGGGATTCAAAAGGTGATATAGACAGGAAGATTCCACTCTCCTTGACTGCTAGTGAAAAGATCAAGGCATACAAGGAATTTTTAAATATGGAAACGGAAGCCATCTTCATATCCAGTGTGAATCAACGCATAACGCCAAGGTCCGTGCAATATATGCTGACTAAATATAATGCGACTCCCCATAAGCTGCGAAATACGTTTTGCCAAACATTAATCGATAAGGGGATAGACCTTCAAACCGTTTCAAAATTGATGGGGCATAAAGATTTGAACATGACCAAACGTTATATAGGAGAAGGAAAAGAAGAATTGGAATCAGCCATTGAAAATACTTTTGATAATTTGTAGGATTCGGAATACTTAACGATATACAAGAAGTTTTCCTTCATAATATAAGTTACAATAGTACGGGGAATTTCTTGCTGATGATTTAAAAATAGCATTTCTTTTATAAAGTGTAGGCCTTTTAAAGGACAGATTAAAAAGACTAGGAATTTTTAAG